>NZ_CANRKH010000001.1 GCF_947631165.1 uncultured Dysosmobacter sp.
ATGGAGGTGACACCCGGATTTGAACCGGGGAATCAGGGTTTTGCAGACCCTTGCCTTACCACTTGGCTATGTCACCATCGGGGACATCTATATTATATGCGCACCACCAAAAAAAGTCCACATTTATTTGAGATTTCGATGCCCACACTTTCGTGTGGGCATCGATCTGGAGCGGGCAACGAGGCTCGAACTCGCTACCTCCACCTTGGCAAGGTGGCGCTCTACCAGATGAGCTATGCCCGCAGGTGGTGCCCAGAGCCGGAATCGAACCAGCGACACGTGGATTTTCAGTCCACTGCTCTACCAACTGAGCTATCTGGGCAAATCTTTCGACCCGCCGGAAGGCGCGGCCGGGGAATCGCAACCCCTGAAGGGACCCACGAGATGGCTGCCCATCTCGTGGGAGATGGCGACCCGGAACGGGCTCGAACCGTCGACCTCTAGCGTGACAGGCTAGCGTTCTAACCAACTGAACTACCGGGCCATATAACTTTGGTGGGAACAACTGGACTCGAACCAGTGACCCCCTGCTTGTAAGGCAGGTGCTCTAACCAGCTGAGCTATGCTCCCAAGCTGCCGCACTCGTCAGACGGCAAAAGTTATTATACGCAAAAGGCGCCCATCTGTCAACCCAAAATCGCAAAAAATTCAACTTTTTTTCGTCATGCCCGCCAACAGTTTTTCCAGGTCCTCCTCGGTGAATCGCTGCACATTATCGCAGAACTGGCAGCACAGCTCCGCGCCGCCCTGCTGGTCGATAATGGCCCGCAGTTCGTCGGGGCCCAGGCTCACCAGCGCACGCTCCATCCGCTCCCGGCTGCAATAGCAGCGGTATTCGATGGGGCTGCTCTCCAGGATCTCCAGGTCAAAATCCGACATGACCCTCCGCAGCAGAGACTCTGCGCCGTCATCCTCCGTCAGCAGACCTGTCACGGACCCGGCGGCCATGATGCCGCCCTCCAGCTTGGCGATGACGTCCTCGCCGGCCCCCGGCAGCAGCTGGATGAGATAGCCGCCTGCCGCCAGCACGCTCTGATCCCGGTCCACCAGCACACCCAAGCCGCAGGCCGTGGGGATCTGCTCGGATTCCACGAAATACGCCGCCAGGTCCTCGGCGATCTCACCGCCCAGCAATCCCACGCTGCCCACATAGGGCTCTTTCATGTTCAGGTCCCGGATCACAGTCAGGGTCCCGTCGCAGCCCACAGCGGCGCCCACGTCCAGCTTGCCGTCCGGCCGCAGAGGCAGGTCCACCTGGGGCTGGTCCACGGTGCCGCGGACATTGCCCTGGTTGTCCGACACTGCCAGAACGGTCCCCAGCGGGCCGCCGCCCTTGATCTGCAGCGTCACACTGGCACCGTCGCCTTTCAGTGCGTTGCCCATCATGGACACCGCCGCCAAGGCCCGGCCCAGGGCCGCTGTGGCCACAGGCAGAGTCTTGTGAATCTGCCGCGCCCGCTCCGTCAGCTGCCGGGTCGATACCGCCACCGCCTTCACGCAGCCATCTCTGCTGATGGCCCGCACCAATTGATCGCTCATTTTCAAACGCTCCTTTATATCCCGCCGCAAGGCCTCTAAACCGGGCGGCACGCTCCACCGTTCCCAGTCCACAGGGCCCCGTATCGAAATCAGCTCTCCGTGTCACGCCTGCCCGGGCCGCACCGCCGTCACGATCCAGCGGTCCTCGTCCTTCCGGGGCGGCCGGCGGGTCATATCACCCCGCACCGTGATCCGCGCAAAGCCCGCGCCGGCCAAAAACGTCCGCAGCTGCTCCTCGCTCCAGGCCCGCTCGCGGTGCTCCTCAAAGTCCCGCTCCCAGGCGCCGTCCACCTGCTGGCGGAAGAGGTCCACCTGATAGGTGCAGATCTGGCTCTTCTCAGAGAAAAACGTCCGCCAGACACAGAAGCTGTCCTTCGTCTCGTCCATATACATCTGCCCGTCCATCCGCCGGAGCTTATAGGGGGAATTGACGTCAAAAACAAACAGTCCTCCGGGCTTTAGCCAGCGGAAAACCCGGCGGAACGTCTCCTGGATGTCCCGCTCCCGGGTCAGGTAATTCAGGGAGTCCAGGGTCGATACCGCCGCGTCCACCGGCTCAGGCAGCCGCAGGCGGGGCATGGCCTGATGCACGAACAAAGGCGGCCGCCCGGGAAGGGCCGCCGCTTTCCTCATCGCCTGAGTCAGCATTTCCTCGGAGCCGTCGGTGGCGGTCACCTCATAGCCCCGCGCCGCCAGCAGACAAGCGATGGTACCGGTGCCGCAGGCCAGGTCCAGCACCGTGCGGACGGGGATGGCACTTTTTTGAAACAGCCGCTCCAAAAAAGCCGCCCGCTTCCGGTAACTGCCGTCAGCCATCAGGCCGTCATAACTGGAGGCCAATGCGTCGTAGCTGCTCATTTCTTCTTGGCCTTGGTCCGCTCAAATAGCTTGGCATAAGCACCGGTGCCATAGCTGAGGGAGCGGTTCACCCGGCTGATGGTGGCGCTGGAGGCGCCGGTGCGCTCCAGGATCTCGTTGTAGATCATGCCGTCGTCCAGCAGGGAGGCCACCTCAAACCGCTGCTCCATGGACCGCAGCTCTGAAACCGTGCACAGGTCCTGGAAGAAGTCATAGCACTCCTGCTCGTCCTTCAACTGCAGGATAGCCTTGTAAAGCTGGTCGTTCTTCTCTTTTTTGCCGATCTTGACCATGTTGAACACTCCTTCTAGGCTGCGGCTCCGCGCCGCCCTGTTATCCGCATAATTTATATTTTAGCATTGCAGTGCGTGAAAGTAAAGGCCCTTCCCGGCAAAATTTTCGCAGCGAATATCCGCCGCACCTTGCCCTGTCCCTCCGCATAGGCTGGGGCAAAGAATGGAGAGGAGTGCGCCCCATGAGAGTGTCGCTGGCGGAGTTACACACAGAGCCATTCACCGCGGAGCGGGAGTGGACGGTGGAGGGCGTTCCAGTGCTGACAGCGGCAGTTTCGGTGCCCCGGCCGGAGCCGCTGGCAGACGCCGTGTCCCGCCGGATCCACCGCTACTATCAGGCCCAGTGCCGGGCCTATCTCCGCTACTGCGAGCGGTGTCTGCTGCCCCAGGCTGAGGCGGAATACCGGGCCGCTCTGGCCGCCAGCTCCCCGCTCCCCTTCTTCCGGGCGGAGCTGGGTTATCGGGTGACTTACAACGAGGGCGGCTTTTGGAGCCTGTATACCCAGTCCCGGGAACCCGCCCTGGCGGGGCCGCCCCTGCTGACCCGCCGTGGGGACACCTGGGACCTGACGGCGGGATATCCCGTGCCGCTGGCAGACTTTTTCCCGCCCCGCAGTCCCTGGAAGCGGCGGCTGCGGGAGCTGGCCGTTGCGGAGATCCAGCGGCGGGAGCAGGCGGGAGCGGCCCGGTACCGGGAAGGGTGGCGCAAAAGCCTGCGCCGCTCTTTCAATGCCCAGAACTATTATCTGACGGCGGAGGGACTGGTCTTTTTCTTCCCCATGTACGCCCTGGCTCCCCCGGCGGAGGGAATCCCCGCCTTCACCCTGCCCTACGGCAGCCAGGGCCTTCGCGCTCCGGCCCCGCCTCCCACCGTACATAGTCAGCACAGTTGAAAAAGAGCTTGTGCTTCTTTTCAACTGTGCCGACTATAAAAAGCCGCCGTCCGGCTGAGCGGCGGCTTGCGCTCACAGCTTTTATTTGAGGGACTTGTGTCTGCCCACGACCTTTGTCACGATGCCGGTGAGGGCAAACAGGGCGATGGCGTTGGGGATGACCATCAGGTTGTTGAACATATCGGTCAGCTCCCACACCAGGTCGTTGCTCATCAGGGTCCCCAGGAAGATGAACACCAGCGCAATGGCGGAGTAGACCTTGGCGGCCTTCTTTCCAAAAAGATAAATGACATTGATCTTGCCGAACATATTCCAGCTCAGCACCGTAGAAAAGGCGAAGAAGAACAGGCACACCGCCACGAAGATGGCGCCAAAATTCTCGCCGAACACCACGCCGAAGGCCGTTTGGGCCAGATTGGCCTTGCCGATGGTCTCCGTGACGGCACCGGTATAGCCGCCTGCCAGAATGCCGTCGCTGGTGTACAGAGTGGAGATGATGACCAGGGCGTTGAGGGTCAGCACCACAAAGGTATCGATGAACACACCGATCATGGCTACCACGCCCTGATCGTGAGGATCGGCAACATTGGCCTGAGCATGGGCGTGGGGCGTGGAGCCCATACCGGCCTCGTTGGAGAACAATCCCCGCTTGGCGCCTTGGCTGACGGCAGTCTTGATGGCGTAGCCAAAGCCGCCGCCAATGATGGCCTGGGGCTGGAAGGCATACTTGAAGATCATGCCGAAGGTGGCGGGCACATACTTGATCCGGGCGACGAGCACCACCAGGCCGCCCAGCAGGAAGATGGCGGCCATGACGGGCACGATCTTCTCTGTGACAGCAGCCAGCCGCTGTACGCCGCCCAGGAAGATCACGCCGCAGATGACCACCAGCACCACGCCCACGATCCACGCGGGGATGCCGAAGGCCGTCTCAAAGGTGGAGCCGATGGAGTTGGACTGCACCATGCAGCCCATGAAGCCCAGGGCCAGAATGATGGCCACAGCGAAGAAGCCCGCCAGAAACTTGCCGAAGGCCCCCTTGAAGGCGGTGGTGATGTAGTAGACAGGGCCGCCATGGATGGTGCCGTCCTCGTCCACTTTCCGGGTCGCCAGGGCCAGGGTCGCCTCCGCGTAAATGGTGGCCATGCCGAAGAAAGCGATGATCCACATCCAGAAAATGGCGCCGGGGCCGCCGGTGAGGATCGCGCCGGAAGCGCCCACGATGTTGCCGGTACCCACCTGGGCGGCGATGGCGGTGGCCAGCACCTGGAAGGAGCTCATGCCGCTCTCCTGCCTGCCGCCCCGCAGGGACAGGTTGCCAAAAACCCTCCGCATGCCCTCGCCGAAGCAGCGGACCTGGACGAAGCCGGTCTTGACGGAATACCACAGGCCCACCGCGATCAGCAGAAAAACCAGGATATAGCTGGACAGATAGTTGTTGATGTCGCATACGATGGGATACAGCGCGTTTTCGATAGATTGGATCATGATGCAGTCTCTCCTCCAGAAAATAAAAAGAGCGGCAACAGCCGCTCTGGAAAAGCAAGACAGCACACGCGCAAAAGCGCCCGCGCTTCTCTACTCTGTCCTTTTACCTGAGAGATTCAGCGGCCAGGCCGCCTTGCACCTTCGGTACTCGTCATTGAGCTTCTCCAGAGCCACATCCGTCTTTAGTCCCCACCCGGCCACTCCGGGTGCCTGAGAGTTTTACTCCTTCGGCAGGCTTTCGCCATTTCCCTAAAAACTTCACATGCCGTTCTTCAGTTGTAGTATTACCTTAACACCCCGCCGAAAGAATGTCAATTGCATGTTTTTACAAATCAGCCATCTCTCCATAGCGCACATTTGTCCTTATCAGGGAAAAGCGGCGCAGGCAAAAGCGCCGCCCACAGAAAGCGGGCGGCGCTTTTCCATTTCATCATTGCAGGTTGCTCTTGTCGCCGAAGTACTTCTTGGTCTCGGCGGCCACCACGCCGGACAGGGCGAAGAGGCCGATGAAGTTGGGGATGGCCATCAGGCCGTTGAAGGTATCCGCCACATCCCACACAAAGCTGAGGGGGGACACGCAGCCAACCACTACCACGACGATGAAGATCACCTGGAAGGCCCGAACGCCCTTGCTGCCAAAGAGGTACTGGACACAGCGGGTCCCGTACAGGGACCAGCCCAGCACTGTGGAGAAGGCGAAGAGCATCAGGGCCACAGCCACAAACAGGGCGGCGAACTTCTCGCCGAATACCGTGGCCAGGGCGGCGGTGATCAGCTCGCTGCCGGGCTTGGTGCCGAAGCCGATGTCGATGCCGCTGACGATGATGGTCATGGCAGTCAGGGTGCAGATGACGATGGTGTCGGCAAAGACCTCAAAGATGCCGTACAGACCCTGCTGCACGGGGCCTTTAGTGTCAGCTGCCGCATGAGCGATGGCCGCAGAGCCGAGGCCCGCCTCATTGGAAAAGGCGCTGCGCCGCAGGCCCCAGATGATGGTCTGCTTCAGAACGATGCCGGTGGAGGCACCGAACATGGCCTGAGGCGTGAAAGCGGTGCTGAATATCTTGACAAAGGCGTCGCCCAGGCTGCCGATGTTGACGATCACCACGATCAGGGTAAAAAGAATGTAGAATATGCTCATGAAGGGGATCAGCATCTCCGTCACAGAGCCGATGCGCTTGATGCCGCCCAGCAGGATCACGGCGATCAGCACCGCCAGACCGATGCCCAGGACCCATTTCAAGATCAGCTCCGTCTGAGCGGAGATGGCGGTGAAGGCGGTGACAGCGCCGATAACAGAGCCGGTGATGCTGTTGACCTGAGACATGTTGCCGATGCCGAAGGAGGCCAGGGTCGCAAACACGGCAAACAGCACCGCCAGCCACTTCCAGTTTTTGCCCAGGCCCTTGGAGATGTAATACATGGGACCGCCGACCCAATCGCCTTTGTCGTCCCGCTCCCGGTACTTGATGGCCAGCACGATCTCAGAGTATTTGGTGATCATGCCCACCAGGGCCGCCAGCCACAGCCAGAACACCGCACCGTAGCCGCCCAGGGCGATGGCCTGAGAGGTACCCACGATGTTGCCGTGCCCACGGTGGCGGACAGGGCGGTGGTCACCGCCTGCCGGGGCGTCACGGCTCCCTCGCCTGCCTCCTGCTTCTGAAAGATCTTGCCCACCGTGTTTTTCATGGCATGGCCGAAGCGGGTAAACTGAATGCCGCCGTTGCGGACCGTCAGAAACGCACCGCCCAGGATGGCAAAAGGCAGGAAGGTGTACATCCACGCGAAGTCGTTCAGTGGTCCGGAGATAAACGATACAATGCTGTTAAAAATTCCCATGATCTTTCTTCCTCTCTCGCTTTCAGAAAACGGCAAAAAACGGGAGCCGCGCAGAATGACGCGGCTCCCGGACAAATCAGCAGCCTCCTCCGGCGGCCGGACCGCCAGCGGAACACATCTCTGTCCTTTTACCTGAGAGATTCAGCGGCCAGACCGCCTTGCACCTTCGGTACTCAAAATGAGCTTCTCCAGAGCCACATCCATCCTTAGTCCCCGCCCGTCTCCGGGCGCCTGAGAGTTTTACTCCTTCGGCAGGCTTTCGCCATTCCCCTAAGAACTTCCTATGCCGTTTTTCAATTGTAGCTTTACATTATCACGTTAAAGCAGGAATGTCAATTGCGTATTTGTACAAATGTCCGCCTGCCAGCGACACACATTTTATATATGCCTCCAGCAGCAAACACGCAGCGATCCATTTTTTATCAAAGCTCCCCCGCCAGTTTTTCCAACGCCCTGCGGTAGATGGCCCTGCACAGATACAGGTCCTCCACCAGGGCGTATTCGTTGTTCATGTGCTCCGTCAGCTCGCGGCCGGGCAGCATGGGGCCGAATGCCACGATGCCGTTCATCGCCCGGGCGTAGGTGCCGCCGCCGATCACGGCGGGCTGGCTCTCCAGATCGCCGGTCATCTCCCGGTACACCTCCAGCAGTGCGGTGATGACTGGACCGTCGCGGTCCATATAGATGGGCGGATTCTCCTCGATCAGGACCGCCGTCATCCCCCAGGCGGCAGCCGCCGCCCGGACAGGTCCCATGACCTCTTCAGTGGTGAAGGTCACCGGTTCGCGGATGTTCAGTTTCAAAAGCAGGTCCTCGCCGTCCACTGTCAGGACCCCCGCGTTGAGGGTCAGCCTGCCGCTCTTGCCGTCCTCCAGGCCGCAGCCCATCTTCCCTCCGTAATAGTCCCAGCCGATGTGAGTCTGGTAAAAATCCACGAAGGGGCTGTTCAGCTCCGGCACCGCGGCCAGCTTCTCCATGACCGCGGAAATGGCGTTGACGCCGTCCTCAGGGAGGCTGCCGTGGGCGGGCCTGCCCTCCGCCCGCACCGTGATCGGCTGTCCGTCTGCGCCAGCGTAGGTCACAGAGCAACGAGCCGGTACCACATTGGCGGCGGTGCCGCCGGAGGCGGCCAGCAGGCCGCTGTTCTTCAGCGGCATCCGCAGTTCCGCCGTCAAAATGCCCTTTTCGCCATAGATGGCGGGGAAATCCGCGTCGGGCGTGATGCCGAAAACGGGAGCTTCCTCGTGTTCGACGTAATACGCCATGTCCTCCCAGCTGCCGGTCTCCTCGCTGAGGCCGAAAATGATCCGGATGCGGCGTTTGAGCGAAACCCCGGAATCCAAAATATCCTTCATGGCGTAAACGCAGCACATGGCGGGTCCCTTGTCATCTATGACGCCCCGGCCATAGGCCCGGCCATTCTCCGTCAGCGTCAAGGCGTAGGGTTCATGATCCCAGCCTTCGCCGGCAGGGACCACGTCCAGGTGGCAGAGAACGCCCACCATCTCGCTGCCCTCACCGATCTCCGCCCAGCCCACTTGACCATCGCAGTTTTTCGTCCGGAAGCCCAGGGAGGCGCACAGCCCCAGCACATAGTCCAGCGCCGCGGCAGGACCGGTGCCATAGGGAGCTTCCTCGGAGCAGTTCACGCCGGCCACGCTCTCAATGGCCAGCAGCTCTCCCAGCCGGGCCAGCATCTCCTGATCGTCACGCATGGTTCTCACCTCTCAGCAATTATGTTCGCAGTTTGTACCGCAGCCAATAAAACAATACGCCAAGCTTTTCAGAGCCGGGCCGTCGCAGGCGCAAGGCTGCCGCCAGAAAAAGCCCGCATCGCCAAACACGGCAGAAACGCAAGCGTCCGTTTCACGGTTTTTCCGGTGCGGCTCGCCTAAATGATGTCAGGAATGAATATACATGAAATGTTGGAAAAAATCAACAACAATTGGGGTCCTGCCAGTCTCAAGCGTGATCTGCCAAACCCGGCGGTGCAAGCACGGAAAATCCGCCAAAACACCGGATCAAAATGCATCGCCAAAAGGAAAGACACACAGCTGACCGCGGCGCTCTTCCCAGGCGGCATGGCAGGCGGCCCAATATTTTCAGGCCAGCAGACGGTAAACGAAAAAGAGGGCCGGCAAACTGGGCGCCGGTCCTCTTTTCGGGCTGATAAAATGACTAGCATCGCCGCTCCCCTAAAAGCGCCAAAAGCCGAAGGGATGCCTTGGACCGCTGTCATAAAGTGACACCTCCGCCGGGAGATCCGCGGGAAAGGCGTTCTGACGGATATGTTCGGGGCCTTGGCGTTTTTCGATCAGTTCTCGCTGTAATTGGGGGTTATAGTCAGGTCTCCGGACTTGATCTGATCCACCACGGCGTTGACCTGCTCCGCCACCTCTGCGGGTACCTGATCACTAAAGGGCGCCATGCTCACCACGCCGTCATGCAGGCCGGGATAGGACTGTCCGCCATAGCCGCCGGCCTTGATGAGGTCGATCTGATTGGAGATCATATAGGGAATGTCGATGAGCATGGAGGTCAGGCACAAGCCGTCGGATACCAGGGTCGACTGGTCAGTGGTGTAACCCAGGCAGTAGATCCCCTTCTCACTGCACGCCTCCAAAACGCCGAGGCCGGTATGGTCGCAGGTCTGAAGGATCACATCCACGCCGTCCTCCATCATGGCGATGGCGGTCTCTTTACCCAGAGCAGAGTCGTCGAAGGTGCCGGTGATCACGGTCTTGACCTCCACGTTGGGATCCACGCTGGCCACGCCCTCGATAAAGGCGTTCTTATCGGACTGCTGGGTCGTGTTGTTTCCGCCGCCCACATAGCCGACCTTACCGCTCTCGGTCATCAGCGCGGCCACGACGCCGCAGACATAGGCGCCCTCGCACTCCCGGTAGTCGCCGAACATGATGTTGGCGGGCAGCTCCTCGGCGGCCACATCCTCAGGCGCGTTGCCGGTAATAAAGAAGTTTACGCTGGGATAGTCCTCCGCCACACGACAGCAGGCGTCGCCATACTGGGCGCCATGGCCAATGACGAAATCATAGCCCTCTTCGCAGTAGTTTCTGAATACAGCCTCCATGTCGTTGGAGCCGACATTCTCTGTGTAGGCGGTCTCGTAGCCCATTTCCTCGATCTGCATCAGGCCCTCGTAAGCGGTCTGGTTCCAGGACTCGTCGGTAATGGAGCCGGGCAGCAGCACAGCAATCTTTGTGACCGTAGTACGGTCATCGCCGCTGGTTTCGGCGGGATCGGCATCATTGCTGCCGGTCTCGGTTTTGGTGCCGCCGCAGGCAGTCAGACTCAGGGTCAGCGCCAAGGTCAGTGCAAGAGCAAACATGCGTTTCATAGTTGTTTCAATACCTCCTGAAAATATTACTTCCTGCTGCCGCAGGGAAGATACATCGTCATCGGCTCTCCTTTTCAAAGGGAACGCCCAGCTCCCGGGGAGCACGGATATTGTGTCCGGCCAGCACCAGCACCAGCACCGTGATGAGATAGGGCAGCGCCACCAGCACCTGATAAGGCAGAGCAGAGCCCTGGACCTGCAGGCGGATCTGCAGCGCCTGGATAGAGCCGAATCCAAAGCTGGCCGCCACAGCCGCCAGGGGATCCCACCGGGACAGGATCACGATGGCCAGACAGATAAAGCCCCGGCCGGCGGAAATGGACTCCGTAAAAGTCCCCACAGAGCCCAGAGTCAGCGACGCGCCGGCGATCCCCGCCGCAAAGCCGCAGAACATGTAGGCCAGGATCCGCAGGCGGTATACCTGAATTCCGGAGGCCTGCGCCGCCCGAGGATTTTCCCCCACGGCTGCCAGCTGAAGGCCCAGCTTTGTCCGGCGGAGCATGAAAAATACCGCCGCCGCCAACACCACGGACAGGTATGCCAATATGTCCTGATGAAAGAATATCTCCCCGATCAGCGGGATCTTGGAAAGTCCGGGAATGGTGATGGGCTGAAACGTCTCAATGCTGATATTGGCATTGGAGGTGCCGAAGATGGCCCGGTTGAGGAAATTGGTGAAGCCCATGGCCAAAATGTTGAACATGATGCCAATGATGGACTGATCCTGCCGGAAAAGCACCGACCAGACCGCCACGATCAGACTGCTGAGCATTCCCGACAGGGCGCCCATCAAAACGCCGGTCCAGAGGCTGCCGGTCCGCAAGGCAAAGAGGTAGGAGAAAAACGCGCCAAAAAGCATTTCTCCCTCCAAGGAGATCCCCATGACGCCCGCCCGCTCAGAAACGGTATCCCCCACGGATCCGTAGATCAGGGGAATGCTCTGACGAACGCCGGAGGAAAACAAGGCCGCCAAAAAGGCGGAAGAAAAAAAACTCGTCGTCCCGCTCATCTGGCCGTGTTCACCTTCTTTCGTTTGCTCTGAGCCGCGCTGACAGCCATGCCCAGCAGGATGAACAGCACGATCAGCGCCTCCAGCACGCTGGTGAAGGATGCCGGGATCCCGGTTTTCACCTGCATGGTCACAGAGCCCGCTGACAGCAAGGCCATAAACAGCGCCGCAAGCACAACGCCCACAGGGTTCATGCTGCCCAGCATGGCCACTACGATGCCGCTGAAGCCAACGTCACCGGCAACGCCCTCCATGAGCCGCATGGTGTTTCCGCTGATCTGGATGGCGCCGGCCAACCCGCAAAAGGCGCCGCTGATGAGCATAGCTAGGAAATAGTAGCGTTTTTTCCGCACGCCGCTGTACTCCGCCGCCCGTTCACTGCCGCCCAGCGCCCGGAGATGGTAGCCAAATCTGGTCCGGCGGATCATCACGCCATAGACTGCCGCCAATATCAGCGCGACCACAACGCCCCAGTTGATGCGGGACCCCTGGTATATTTTCGGCAGCGCACAGGCGATCTTGGCGGACTGCGGCTCCGCGCCGCTTCGCAGCGGATAAAACACGATGTAGCTGATGAACTGCTCCGCAATGTAGTTCAGCATCAGAGTCACCACGATCTCACTGGCATTGAAGCGGACCCGAAAAAAGCCAGCCACTGCCGCCCAGAGCGCGCCCATCAAAATGCCCAGCAGGATCCCGACCGGCAGAGACCATATCCCCAAAAAACTGCCTACGGGAGGCACGCCCACGACGGTCATGCCAAGCGCGCCAAACAGCATCTGTCCCTCGCCGCCCAAATTGCTGAGCTTTGCGTGGAAGGTGACGGACACCCCCAGGCCCACCAGCAGCAGCGGTGTAAAATACATGGCTACCTCGCCAATGGAGGTGATGGAGGAAAGGGGCCGGAGCAGCATATAGTAGTAGGCCTCCAAAGGATCCGCGCCTACCGCCAGGATCAGGAGAGAGCCGATCAGCATGGCAGCCACTACGCTCAAAAGCAGAATGGCCGCTTTCCGGATCCCGCTGGCGCCGCGATAATGGGTCACGCTTTTCTGAAAGGACGCACTCATCTCAGTCAAAACGCTCATGGCTTTCCCCCCATCATCAACAAAATGACCTCTTGGGTCGTGGTCTTTTCCGGCCGCAGCTGGCCCACCACCTTGCCGCGGTATAGCACAACGATGCGGTCAGAGATGGCAAACAGCTCGTCCAGATCGCCGGAGAACAGCACCACGCCGGTCCCCCGCTCTTTGGCCTTTGTGAGCTGGCTCCGGATGAACCAGGCCGCCTTCACATCCAGGCCTCTGGTCGGGTAGGAGCAGATCAGGACCTTGGGATCATTTTTCAGCTCCCGAGCCAGAATAAATTTTTGCAGATTTCCGCCGGAGAGGTTGGCACTGCGCTCCAGACAGCCGGTAGTGCGGACGTCGAAATCCGCCATGGCCTGGGACGCCTGCTCCTGCACGGCATGAAGATCGATGAGACCCCGCTTTTGCGGATAGCTCCGGTTTCGCAGCAGCCAGTTCTCATACAGCGGAAAATCCGGAACCGTGCCCACCGTGTTCCGGTCCGAGGGGATATACCCGATCCCACACTCAATGAACCCGGCGGGGTCGGAAAGGTCCATCTCCCTTCCGTCCACCTCGATGCGGCCCGCAGAGGCCCGGCGAACGCCCGCCAGCACCTCGGCCAGTTCGTTTTGCCCGTTGCCCTCCACGCCGGCCACACCGACGATCTCTCCCCGGTGTACAGTCAGCTCCACGCCGTTCAGCGTCTGGACCCTGCGGTCATCAAAGGCCTCCAGCCCGCCGCATGACAGGGCGATCTCCCCGCGCGGCTCCTTTTTGATGTAGCCGCTCATATCCGGCACATTGTCGCCGGACATCATCCGCACGATCAGGTCCTTGTCTGCCTCCGCGGTGTTGACGTGACCAGTGACCCTGCCATGGGAGAGCACATCGATCCGGCCACTGATCTCCATCACCTCATCCAGCTTGTGGCTGATGAAGATCACGCCCTTGTCCTGCTCCGTCATGTGGCGGATGATCTCAAACAGAGACCCGCACTCCTGGGGCAGCAGCACCGCCGTTGGCTCGTCCAGGATCAGGATATCCGCGCCGGTATACAGCAGCTTCAGGATCTCGATCTTCTGCTGCATGCTGATGCTCAGCTGCTCTACGGGGCAGTCCAGGTCCACCTCGATTCCGTAGCGCCCCTTCAATTCCTCCAGAGAATCCCGGACCTTCTTCTGATCCAGCAGAGACAGCGCTCCGCCGGCGCTGATGAGGCAGATATTCTCCACAGCGCTGAACCGGCCGATCAGCATAAAGTGCTGATGCACCATACCGATGCCGCAGGCCATGGCATCCTTGGGCGAGCTGATCTTCCGCTCCGTTCCCTTCACCAGGATGTGTCCCGCGTCGGGGCGGTAGATTCCGTATATGATATTCATCAAGGTGCTCTTGCCGGCGCCGTTCTCTCCCAAAAGGGCCAGCACCTCTCCCCGGTGCAGGGTCAGGTCAATGGAATCGTTGGCCGGAACGCCGCCGAATATCTTGGTGATCCCCCGCAGCTCCAGCAGGGGCTGTCGGCTTTCGTTGCTCATTTGCAGTGAACTTCGCACCACAGCTCCTGAACGGGCGGGATCTGCTCCCGCATCCCGGGAGCCAGGCGGCTCCAGATGATCCCCTTGCTGGGCCGGGGGAACTCGTGGCGTGTCTCAATGATGCGGGTCGGCGTGACAATATAATCGATGGCAGTGTCATACTCCTCCACGGTGACAGGCACGTCAGCCACCTGGCAGTCGTGTCCGGCGCCGATGATAACAGTGCTGTTGTCCGCGATCCCCTTGCTGGAGAGCATGGCCCATTCCAGGTCAAAGTACCCGTGGCCCTTGCCGAAGCGGATGCCGCTGGGAGTAATGGCGGAAGCGCCAGTGACCATCATGTCGATGTGGCCCACAGACTGCTTCAGCTGCGCCAAGGTCTGGTGCTTCCAATAGCGGGAAACGCCGTCCAGCAGAGAGGCCACTTCCTCCTTCCCCTCCGGGATCTGACCGGGCGCAATGAGGAAGAAGCCCCGGGTTATGCCATAGTTGGTCATGACCACCGTTTTCTTGTCCCGAAACGCCTGTTCCCGCAGCGTCTCCAGGTTGTTGTCAGGCGTGATGAAAATGACCTTGGCGTTTTTGTACATTTCGGTGGCGGTCAACAGCGCGGTCCCCTGCTCGCTGCCCTCATAATCGCAGATAAACTCTGAGAACTGCCAGCTGAATTTAGAATCCGGCTTGGCCACCTTCAGCAGCTCCTCCCAGATCCTGACCCGTTCCGTCTTTGCGTCTACCTTTGCTTCCATGTCGTCATACTCCCCTCTTACTGTTTATGATGATTGTGATCATTATGAGATTCAAATTCAAAAACGCGCCTTGCGGGCAAGCCCGCCAATCCCGCAGATCGATAATGCCTGCCAGGCTTCTTCACACATGCCGGCAGGCGCCGTTTCCTCTCCATACGCAAGCGCCATGTATGTTTCATGAATCGCGCAGTCAATATTGGTCATACCTTTCAGATCCTTGTAATCAATATATCACATATGTCATATAAAAATCATTTGCCAATCCACAGAAATGTTGCACTTTCATCGGCCAATTTCCGTCAAATTCCCACAATCAGCGGCTTTGTTAGGCCGGAAACGAAGAAATGTCCCCGTCCGGCCCAAAAGCTGGCGGGGACATTTGTGAAGGGTGGGTGCGGTTTTTATGCGTGTGTCTCAAGATATTGGCAGATCATTTCGCCCAGGATGGGGATGCTCTTTTGGATCGTCTCTTCGCTGGTCGTGGAGAAATTCAGGCGCATCGTGTTTTTGCCGCTGCCATCCGGGCGGAAAAACACGCCCGGCACATAGGCGATGTTCTTTTGGAACACATAGTCGAACATCTCCAGCGTATCGGCTTTTTCCGGAAGCTCGACCCACATGAACAGACCGCCGCCGGGAAGGAGGAGCTTGGTCCCCGCGGGGAAGCTCTCCTTCACGGCCTTAGCCATGACATCGCGGCGGCGGCGGTAAACGTCGGTCACCATGCGGAGATGTCCGTCAAAATCGCAGTCCTTCATGTAGTGATAGACCTGGCGCTGGGCAATGTTGTTCACCTGGAGATCGTCGCGCATCTTCAGATAGACCAGTTTTTGAATGCTCGCGTGGTCTGCGATGAGCCAGCCGATCCGCAGTCCCGGCGCAATGGTCTTGGAGGTGGATCCGGAATAGATGACCCGCCCGTACCGGTCAAAGCTCTTGATGGCGGGCATCACCTCTCCGTTAAAGGAGATAAGGCTGTACGGCCCGTCCTCCACCACGAAGGTGTCATACTTCTCCGCCAGCTCCACCAGCTGCTTCCGGCGTTCCAGGGACATGCTGCATCCGGTGGGATTTTGGAAATCGGCGATGGTATAGATGAAGGGGACCTTTCCCTGATTTTCCCGCAGAACGGTCTCCAGCCGGTCCATCCGCATGCCGTCCCCGTCCATCTCAACGCCCACGATGCTGGCGCCATAGGCGCGGAACGTATCCAGCGCCCCAGGATAGGAGGTCCCTTCCACCACCACCACGGAGCCCGGCGTGATCAGGCCCTTGGACAGATAGGCAAGGCCCTGCTGCGCACCGCTGGTGATGAGAATGTTTTTGTAATCAATATCCGTCACCTGATAGCGCTTCATGAATTCCACCAGGTATTTGCGCAGAGGATCGTAGCCGTCGGACGCGGCGTACTGGATAGAATCACCGCCCTCCTCGTCAAAGATCTGATCGTTGATCTTCCGGATGTCCTCAATGGGGAAGAACTCCTTGCTGGGAAGTCCGCCCGCGAAAGAGATCACCTGTATCCCCTCGCTGGCTTTATCGCGGATCTTCGCGGTAATGCTGCGAATGGAGGACGGCGTCAGCGCATCCAAAAATTCACTGTGAATCTCCATGTCTGGGCCTCGCTTTCTTACAGTGTCACTTCGCCCTGCTTCAGATCGTTGAAGACATCGGCGTCAAACTCACCCTCACTCTTGGCGACGATAATGGTGTCGATGGCGTCGCCAAGGACGTTCAGGACCGTCTTGAACATATCGGGGAACTTATCGATCGCCACGATGATGGCGATGGCTTCCAGCGGGAAGCCGACGGACTGGAGCACCAGGGTCAGCGTGACCATGACCACGCCGGGCATGCCGGGAGAGCCAATGGTAGCCAGGGTGATGGTGATGATGATGGTGACCAGCATCGGCAGCGTCAGCTCAATGTTATACAGCTGGGAGACGAACACGAAGGTCATGCCCTGCATGATGGCGGTGCCGTCCATATTCAGCGTGGCACCCAGAGGGATGGAGAAGGCGGCGACTTTTTCAGACACGCCCACGCTGCGGCAGAACTGGATGGAATAGGGGATGGTGGCGTTGGAGGAAGAGGTGGAGAAGGGGACCAGGGCGATCTTGCTGTATTTCTTCAGCAGCTTGAAGAAGCTCTGGCCGGTCATCATGCGGAACATCAAACCATACACCACAAAGCCGAACAGGAAGAACAGGAAGATCTCGCTGGCGCAGTACTTGGCAAGGGTCACGATGATGTCAAAGCCCAGGTTAGCCACGGTGGAGGCCATCAGGCAGCAAACGCCATAGGGCGTCAAGCTCATGACGATGTTGACGATCTTCAGCATCACATTGGCCAGGGACTCGTTGAACTTTTTCACAGGCTCCGCTTTTTCCCCGATCAGGCTGATAGCAATGCCGACGAACACCGCGAATACCACGATGTGGATCATCTTGCCGTCGGCAAAGGAGCCGACAACGTTGGTGGGGATGAAATCCAGGACGACGTCAGCGAAGGAGGTCTGCACCTGGCTGTACTCCGTGCTGAGATCAAAGGAGCCAAGATTGACACCCACGCCGGGCTTGAGGATCATGCCGCCCAGGATGCCGAAAATAGAGGCGACGACCGTTGTGGCCATGTAAATGATGAGGATCTTGGAACCGATACGCCCGACCTGGCGCACATCGGTGGCCGAGGAAATGCCCATGACCAGGGACGCGAACACAAAGGGAACGATGGTCATTTTGATGAGGTTCAGGTATCCGGTGCCAATGATCTTGAAAACTGTTCCTATCAGGAAGGAGTCCCGGAAGGTGCTGGCAGGGACAAAACAGAGGATCGCGCCGATGATCAGACCGGCGACCAGGCCGATGATCGACTTTTTGCCAAGGCTCATGGCTTTTTTGCTTTCGTTGCTGTTTTCCATAAGTTTCTTCCTTTCTCTTTTTGTTCCGGCGGCGGAGGTGTCGCCGTTTTCACCAAATTAACACACTTTTTGCGGCTTGAAAAACAGCGAAATATACGATATAATATCGGAAAAATTCATATTTGCCGCAGCAGCGGCAAATATGTCGGGGAGGAGAACCCATGGATTATCAGGATATGGAGGTCTTTCTGTCTCTCACAGCCAGCCGGAACATCAGCAAAACGGCGGGGCTGCTGTATCTGTCCCAATCAACGGTGAGCCATCGCCTGAAGGCTATGGAGGAGGAACTGGGCTGCCGCCTGATGGAGCGGAACAAGGGAAAAACCACACTGACCCTCACGGACCGGGGCAAGGCCTTTATCCCCATCGCGGAAAAATGGCGGGACGTTTACCTGGAGACCTGCAATTTCAAGGCCACGGACGAGCAGCTGTACGTCACACTGGGATGTGTGGACAGTTACAGCGCCTATATCTTCCCGGCGTTTTACCGGCAGATCTTTTCCGCCCATCCCAATCTCCATCTGACCATCAAGACCCTTCAGATCGAGGGCATTTTCCGCCATCTGGCAAATCAAACGGTGGATATCAGCCTCAGCAGCCACAGCATGGATGACGAGGCCGTTTTGAACACGGCGCTTTTTTCAGAGCCGATGTATTTTCTGTGCGCCGCCCAGGATGACAGCTATCCCGAATATGTGGATGTGAAAACGCTGGCACCCAACATGGAGCTGTATTTCAACTGGAGCAGCGATTACGCGTCCTGGCATCAATATTGGTTTGGTCTTTTGTACAATCCCCGTATTATTTTAGACAAAGCATCCCTGATCCGGCAATACCTGCTTGGCTCCTCCTATTGGGCCATCGCGTCCGCGTCGGTCGCCAGAAATCTGGTCCTGTCCGGCGGTATACACTGCCACCGCCTGATCCAGCCGCCGCCGGAACGGACCTGCTACCGGGTCATCCACAAGGAGAACCGCCTGCTGCACCATGACGCGTACAGCTTTTTCAATCAGGAATTGGACGCGTTTGTGCGGGAACAGGTCGCCGCGAAATTTGCGGCTGACCATGAGTGGGTCTGCGCTCCATAAGCGTTCAGGCCATGCCGCCATTCGTCCCACCGGAGGACACAAAGGCCCATCCGTCCGCCAGGGGCTGTCCAAGCGGCCAGCTTCCCGGGGAAATAGCGGAAATTTGCGCAAGGGCCGGAAAGGACCAAAACATGAAGGAGGCAGCGAAAAGCCGCGGGATCAAGGAACAGCGAATATCCTCACTGGGCCAAGTCACCTGTGTGCTGATACTGAGCGTCGTAACCGTATTGGCTTTCTCCTATTTTATGTACGCCAGCAATCAGCATGTGACGAGGCAGAACGCCGTCTATATGGAAGGCGCCGCCCACCAGATCACCAGGCACCTGGAGGATCGGATGGTCAGCGCCCAGAGCAACATCTCCACCATAGCCTATCTGGCGGCTCAATCCATGCCTGCGGAAGGGATGACCCAGGAGCTGCTGGCCGTTCTGGAGGAGCAGTCCAGCTTTGACTATGTGGAGTTCACCAACGCCGAGGGCACCTGCATGAACGCCACAGCCGGGACCGCCAACGTGTCCGACCGGGATTACTTCATTCAGGGGATGCGGGGCGGCACTGGCGTGTGCATCGTCCAGAACTCCCGCATAACCCACGAAACGCTGGCCATCTTCTATGCACCCATTTACCAGGACGGCGCGGCGGCGGGTGTTCTTACCGGCGTATACCGGCAGAGCAGTATGGAAAACCTGATCAACGCCAACTTTTTTAACGTTACCGCCCAAAGCTATATCTGCGCTCCGGACGGCACAGTCATCTATGCCGGAGGAAGCGAAAAAGCGGAAAACCTTCTGGAGAATCTGCGGGACCGCGTCTCCCCCAACGCGTACCAACAGGTGCTGAAGGCATTTCAGGGCCGTGAGGTCTGCAACGTCGCCTACACCACTGGCGGCAGCACCGCCGGGAACGCCGTCTTCCTCCCCATGCAATACAACGACTGGATCCTGATCCTGGCCTTCCCCGCGTCGGTGTTCGCGGAAATGACCAAAACGGCCCAGACTGTGAGCATCCGCCTGCTGGCGGTGCTGGCGGTGCTCCTGCTGTACTTTGCGATCCAAATGCTGATCTACCACCGCAAGCGGAAAAAGCTGGAACAGGAAAATCAGGATATCTCCGATATCGTGAACAGCGTCACCCACCTGTTCAACCGATTCCTGGTGGTGGATCTGAAAAAGGACACCTATAAATATCTGAAGGGCGCGGCACCGGGGCTGCCCCGTCAGGGCAGATACAGCCAGCTGCTGAATGACCTGAGCGCCGCGCAGCAGAATGTCGGTGGACGGGGGCGCAGACTTCTGAACCAGAAGGCTCTGCAGGAGAGTCTGCAGGCGGACACTCCCTACCTGCAATACGAGTACCGGGCGAACCAGGAAAATGGCACCTGGGAAAACGTGTCTGCCCTGTGCATCCGCCGGGAGCGGGGCCTGGCGGAAATGGTCCTGCTGGCGGTGCAAGACGTAACGGAGTTGAAGACCCGGGAATTAGAGAGCCAGGCGGCGCTGCAGGAGGCTCTGGAAATGGCCGAAAGCGCCAGCAGAGCCAAGAGCGACTTTTTGACCCACATGTCCCACGACATCCGCACACCCATGAACGCCATCATGGGGATGACCTCCCTGGCGGTGATGCACATCGATGAAAAGGACCGCGTGCTGGACTGCCTGAACAAGATCACCGTGTCCAGCAAGCATCTCCTGGCCCTTATCAACAATGTGCTGGACATGTCCAAGATCGAAAGCGGGAAACTGTCCCTGGCAGAGCAGCCTTTTGACCTGGCGGAAATGCTGAGGAACGTTGTGACGATCATGAATCCCCAGATCGCCGCAAAGGGACAGACGCTGCAGACAGATGCCCCCTGTCTGACGCACACGGCCGTGATCGGTGATTCCCTGCGCCTGCGGCAGGCCCTGGTCAATATTCTGGGCAACTCGGTGAAATTCACGCCGGCGGGCGGCACCATTTTTCTCAGCGTCCGGGAGGAGCCTTCCGTCATTTCGGGCTGGGGCTGCTATGAATTTGTGGTGAAGGATACCGGCGTGGGGATGGAGCAGTCATTTTTGGATCGGATCTTTGAGCCGTTCAGCCGCTCCCAGGATTCAGACAAGCAGCACATTGAGGGCAGCGGCCTGGGCATGGCCATCACCAACAACATCGTGCGGATGATGAACGGCTCCATCAAAGTGGAGAGCCAGCCGGGCGCCGGTTCCACATTCACGGTGCAGCTCTATCTGATCCTTCAAAATACTGCGCCAAGGCCGCTGGACGCGGCAGAGCCGCAGGATGCGGCGGCTCTGGAGACCGACCAGCTCCTGGAACAGGATTACGGCGGGCGCCGGGTCCTGCTGGCAGAGGACAACGAGCTGAACCGGGAGATCGCGGCGGAGCTGCTGAGCTCCGTGAACCTCCAGGTGGAAATGGCCCATGACGGCCAGGAGGCCGTGGAGATGACTGCAGAAAAGCCCGCCGGATATTACAGTCTGATCTTCATGGACATCCAAATGCCCCGGAAAAACGGCTATGAGGCCGCTACGGCCATTCGGGCCATTCCGAACCGGGAGGACCTGCAGCAGATCCCCATCGTGGCCATGAGCGCCGACGCCTTTGCCGACGATATCCGCCGGGCCAAGGAGGCAGGCATGGTGGACCATGTATCCAAGCCCATTGAGATCGGCAGACTGCTGGAAGCCCTGGCCCGCTGGCTGGGACCTGACGAGAATGCGCCATGAGCCGCCCTCAGTCAGCAGGCAAAAAGTGCCCCCGCGGGACATGCAGCAGAAAAGCAGAGGAACTAAAGTTCTTCTGCTTTTCTGTTTAAGGAAACTGAGCCGGCAGCGCGGGCAGGTCCGCGCTGCCCTTCTGTTCCCCTCCGTTCCGGGAAATAACATGCGTTTTTCCAACATGTCCAAAATAACCGCCGAACTTTTATGCAAAAAAACAGCGGCGCCAGCTCCGGTTTTTTTATATAATACAGATAATCCTTTCTGCATATCCGAACAATAGGAGCTTACCATATGGAACATATCAGACAGCTGTGGTGCCGCATGTCGATCAGGCTGAAGTGCATGCTGCTGATGGGAACGCTGCTGGCCGCCCTGTGGTTTTTGGTGGTGGCGGCCATGCTGCAATTACAGTCCTTCAGCCGAAAATCCGACGTCATTATGAACGAATACATTGATATCACCGGCTTCATGGACGCATTTTCAGCGGAGAACGTATGTCTGGAGGCGTACATCCGCCCCATTCTGGACGCAGAGGCCAGCTATCAAAAGGCCATCGCCGCCACGGACCGCTGCCTGGAAAAGCTGCGGCCCGACTGGCAGATGGATCAGCCGGAGGAATATGCCTTGAAGCGGGCCATCTGCAATGCCATGGAGCATTACCGGAACTCCCAAGCGATTTTGCTGCAGATCAACGACCAGGATCTGCTCATTGATGAATATCTGTCCCTAAAGACCCAGGCGGCATATATCGACGGATATACTCGGGACCTGCTCCACGGCCGCATGGTCCAGGGCGGCGAGCAGTGGAATCAGATCGCCGCGGCCAACGACCACAGCATCCAGCGGTTTGCCGGATTCCTGCTGGTGGTGACCATTCTGACGGTTCTGGCGCTGCTGCTGTTTACCCGGAGCATCCTTCAGCCCCTGACGGACCTGGGCCGCGCGGCGGACGCCATCAGCACCGGCTGCTATGACGCGCCGCCGCTGGATATCCGGAGCATGGATGAGCTGGGCCGCACGGCCCGCTCCTTCAACCAGATGCAGCTGGAGATCCGCAGCACCATCGACAGCATGGAAAAACAGGCCGAGATGGAAAAGCACCTGCTGGAAAAGGAGGTGGAGGCGGTTCAGATGCAGCGCCGCCTCCAGGAGGGCCGCTTCGCCCAGCTCCAAAGCCAGATCAATCCACACTTTCTGTTCAATACCCTGAACACCATCGCAGCGCTGGCCCGGGAGGAGAAGGCGCCGCTGTCGGAAAATTTGATCATGCGGCTGTCCAGCTTCTTTCGCTACTCGCTGGAGAGCGACGAAAAGCTGGTACCTCTGGAGCGGGAGCTTCGGCTTTTGCAGGATTACATCGAGCTGCAGGAGACCCGGTACGGCGACCGCATCACCATGGAGGTGACCGCCGACCCGGCGCTGGGAGATGTGATCGTCCCCAAGTTCATTTTGCAGCCGCTGGTGGAAAACGCCATTCTCCACGGGCTGCGGTCCTGCCCAGGCGGCGGCCACATCCGGGTCCGGGCCTGGCAGGGGCGGCGGGGCGTGACGCTGACCGTCACAGACAACGGCTGCGGCTTTGACAGCAGCCGGCCCCCTGTGAAAACACGGCACAAGTCCGTGGGACTGGATAACATACGGGAGCGGATGGAGCTGAGCGGCGGACGGCTGGATGTGTTCAGCATCCCCGGTATTGGGACCACCGCCCGGATCATCATCGGAGAGGGGAAGCAGCCATGATCAAGATCCTGATCGCGGAGGATGAAGCGAAGAGCCGGGAGGCCATGGCCTCCCGGCTGAGAGGGCTCCTGGGAGACGGAGCCCTGATCGAGACCGCCTCCGACGGCAACGAGGCCATTTTGAAATCAGAGCGGATGCAGCCTCAGCTTATTTTCATGGATATCGAAATGCCGGTGAAAAATGGATTGGAAGCGGCAGACGTCATCAAGCGGCGGCAGCCGGAGACCCATGTGGTGTTTTTAACGGCCTACGACCGGTTTGATTACGCCGTGGGCGCTCTGCGCTCCGGGGCGGAGGAATACCTGCTGAAGCCCGTTACGGAGACGGGCCTGCGGGAGACGCTGCAAAAATTTTTCGCCGTGCTCCCGGAGCCAGACCAGAAGGAGTCCCCTTTTCAGACGGCGCTGAACGTATGGATCCGGCAGCACTACACAGAGGACGTCTCCCTGGAGGACGCGGCGGAGGGCATGGGGATGAGTCCCTTCTATTTCTCCCGCCAGGTCAAGGCCGCCACCGGCAAGACATTTCTGGATTATTTCACCGCTTACCGGATCGAGCGGGCCAAAAGACGGCTGCAATCCACGGAGATGGCTGTCAGTGAGGTGGGCCGCTCGGTGGGATATTCGGACCCCAATTATTTTGCCAAAGTCTTTAAGCGGACGACAGGCTGCACGCCATCTGTCTACCGTTCAACTGCAGGACGTGAAAAATAACGAGAACAAGGACCGCAGGGACGGGCTGAAAGCCCGTCCCTGTCTATTTTGCACAAAATCGCAGCAAAGTTTTTGATGTCTGTCAAAAAATAGACAGAGTAACCGCAAGAGTTTACGGTTTCTTCACATTTCCTTCTTCGTTAAAATAAGGGCAGAAGGATTCAGACCTCATGAAAATCCAATTTTTTAATGGAGGAAGAGCATTATGAAGAAGTTCCTTGCATCTTTGCTGGCAGTCTGCGTGCTGCTGGCTCTCTGCACCGCCTGCGGCGGCGACGCCAAGACCGACGCCCCCGCTGACGACACCAAAACCGAGACTCCCGAGACCCCTGCAGCCCCCAGCACCGAGACCATGGTCCTGCGTCTGGCCAACAGCCACAACGCTGAGCACATCACCAGCCAGGCTTGCCAGATGTTCGCCGATCTGGTGAACGAAAAGACCAACGGCCGTATCACCATTGAGTGCCACTTCGCCGGCGAGCTGGGCGACGAGCGCTCCACCATCGAGCAGTGCCAGTTCGGCGGCCTGGACTTTACCCGTGTGTCCTCCGGCGCTTCCGCCGAGTTCGCCCCTCTGATGAACGCCCTGCAGATGCCCTATGAGTACACCAGCGTGGACCACCTGTTCGAGGTCCTGGACGGCGAGATCGGCCAGGAGGTCTTTGAGACCTTCAAGGCCAACAACCTGGTGGGCATCACCTATCTGCATCCCGGTTCCCGCAACTTTTTCAACTCTCAGAAGGAGATCCACACCCCCGCCGACATGGCCGGCATGAAGATCCGCGTGTCTGAATCCGAGCTGATGCTGACCCTGATGGACTGCCTGGGCGCCGCCGGCGTGGGCCTGCCCTTCAACGACACCTATTCCTCCATCCAGACCAAGGTGGTGGATGGCGCCGAGAACAACATGACCTCTTACATCGAGATGTCCTTCTGGGAGGTCGCTCCCTACTGGACCTATGACGGCCACTCCTACATGCCTGACATGATCCTGGCCTCCAAGCAGACCATGGATAAGCTGTCCGCCGAGGATCAGCAGATCATCTTCGACTGCGCCAAGGAAGCCGAGGTCTGGCACCGTGACGCCTGGGAGGCCTCCGAGGCCAAGAACGCCGAGATCGCTCTGGAAAAGGGCTGCACCCTGACGACCCTGACTGAGGACGAGCTGAAGGCGTTCCAGGATGCCGTCGCCCCCATGTATGACTCCTTCCTGAATGACGAGCAGAAGGCCATCGTGGAGCGCGTCCAGGCCCTGGGCTGATCCATGTGAACAAGGGGGCGGCCTGCCCACAGGCCGCCCCCTTTATCCAATAAATGATCGAAAGGAGAGACCTTATGGACTTTTTGCGGAAACTATGCCGTCTGTTATTCAAAGCCCTGGAATGGTTTGCCATTATCTGCATGGTGATCCTGACCATCATCGTCTTTATCGATGTGATCCTGCGCTATATCTTCAAGCAGGGCTTTCCCTGGACCCAGGAGGTCGCCACGCTGATGCTGGTCTGGTTCAGTCTGATCGGCATGGCCATCGGCGTGCTGGAAAAGATCCACATCAGCATCGAGATGTTCACCGCCAAGCTGCCTGAAAAGGCCATCAGCGCACTGGAGACCGTCAATCACATCCTGATCGCCGCTTTCGGCGGCGCCATGGTGTATTTCGGCGCAGTCATCATGAACATGACGAAGCTGTCCACCATGCCTGCCACCAAGCTGCCCAGCGCCGTGCTGTATATCATCCTGCCCCTGTCCGGGACCCTGGTGCTGCTGAACGCCATCCTGGTGGCCGCAAAACAGGAGAAAAAGATCTTTGCCGATCCCAACGGCGCCGGAGAGGAGGATACCAATGCCTGACACCACCATTGCCATTGCCATCATGTTGGGTTCCTTTGTGATCCTGCTGATGATGCGGATGCCCATCTCCTTTACTCTGGGCATCTCCTCCGTGCTGACGGCCCTGTACCTCAACATTCCCCTGGCCACGCTGTTCCAGAGAATGGTCAACGGCGTGCAGTCCTTCTCGCTGCTGGCCATTCCCTTCTTCATCCTGGCCGGTGAGATCATGGGCCAGGGCGGCATCTCCCGCCGGCTCATAACCCTGGCCAACGCCTTTGTGGGCTGGATGCGGGGCGGCCTGGCCCAGGTGAATATTCTGGCGTCCATGTTCTTCGGCGGCATCTCCGGCTCCGCCGTGGCGGACACCTCCTCCATCGGCTCCATCCTGATCCCCATGATGACCGACTCCGGCTATGACAAGGACTTCTCCGTGGCCGTCACGGTGACCTCCTCCTGCCAGGGCGTGATGATCCCCCCCTCCCACAACATGATCCTGTTCGCCATGGCGGCCGGCGGCGGCGTGTCCATCGGCCAGCTGTTCATGGGCGGCCTGATCCCCGGTATTCTGCTGGGCGTGGCCCTGATGATCATGACCGCCATCATCGCCCGCAAGCGCAACTATCCCAAGGGCCGCATGCTGTCTCCTAAGGAGATCTGGAAGGCCACCAAGGACGCCCTGCTGGGCCTGATGACCTGCATCATCATCGTGGGCGGCGTCATCTTCGGCTGGTTCACCGCCACCGAATCCGCCGCCGTGGCCGTGGTGTACGCTTTCATCGTCACCTTCTTCGTCTACCGTGAGATCCCCTTGCGCCAGTTCGGCAATATCCTGCGGAAGTCCCTGCGGACCATTGCCATGGTCATGGCACTGATCTCCACCGCTTCCATGTTCGGCTGGCTGCTGGCCTATCTGAAGATCCCCACCATGGTCACCAACCTGCTGCTGGGCATCTCCGACAATAAGGTGGTCATCCTGCTGCTCATCAATGTGATGTGCCTGGTCCTGGGCTGCATCATGGATATGGGCCCCCTGATCCTGATCCTGACCCCGATCCTGCTGCCTGTGGCCACCCAGCTGGGCATGGCTCCCGTACAGTTCGGCGCCATGCTGATCCTGAACCTGGCCATCGGCCTGTGCACGCCCCCCGTGGGCGCCGCCCTGTTCGCCGGCTGCTCCATCGGCCGCATCAAGATCGAGGAAGCCACCAAGGCCTGCCTGCCCTTCTATGCCATGATGGTGCTGGTGCTGATGCTGGTGACCTTCTTCCAGCCCCTGTCCATGTTCGTCCCCAATCTGATGATGGGCTGACATTAAAATATCCCTCAGCAATACTTACGCTTCTTTTTCCCCTCTTTTGAGCGGCGCGTTTAGAATGCAGCGCGCCACCTCAAAGACGCGCCGCCGCGGAATGCTTCCTGCGGCGTGTCCCTCCCTTTTCCCGCATAAAAAACCGTCCCCAATAGCTTGGGGGCGGTTTTTTTGTTGTGAATAGGACCTCACTGCTTCTTTGTGCCGGCCAGGGGCCGCTCCTCTGAAGTGCTTTCCTGCTTCTTTACAGGGAGTTTTCGCTTTTTCTCCGGGACCGTGCGCCAGTGGAGGCTGGTCTTGTTGAACAGCGGCTCGCAGACGCACAGAACACAGGGCGTCACCACCATGCTCATGACGGCGGAGATCAGGGAGCCTCGGGCCAGCATGGTGCAGATGGAGCCGATCAGATCAATGGAGGCGAAGGACACGCCCAGGGTCGCACAGAACAGCACCAAGGCGCTGGTGATGATGGAAGAATCGGAGGTGGTAGCCGCGATCTGGATAGCCTCCAGCCGATCCTTTCCCTTCCGCAGCTCTTCCTGGAAGCGCGTGCTCATCAGGATCGCATAGTCCACCGTGGCGCCCAGCTGGACGCAGCTGATGATGGTGGGGGCGATGAACGGCACGGCGGTTCCTGTGAAGTAGGAGGCCCCCTGGTTCATGAAAATGGCCAGCTCGATGGCCGCCACCAGCACCAGCGGCACCGACAGGGACTTAAACACCACCGCCACGATGAGGAAGATGGCCGCCACGGACAGATCGTTGGCCACGCTGAAGTCCACGGCGGTGGTCTCGATCAGGTCGTTGGTCATGGCGCCCTCGCCGGTGATCATGGCGTTCGGGTCATAGGTCTTTAGGATGCCATTCAGGGTCTCCAGCTGCTCCGCCACCTGGTCCGAGGCGGTGGCATAGCTGGAGTTCACCATCATCATCTGATAGCCGCCCTGCTTCAGCATATCCCGCACTGCCTCCGGAATAAAGAAATCCGGGATGCCGGTGCCCAGCATGGCATGGTAGGAGACCACAGAGGTCACGCCGTCCACATCCCGGATATCGTTTTCCAGGGTATTCATATCCGCGGCGGAGATATCGTCCCGCAGGATGATGAAGTGGGAGGTCGCCATGTCGAATTCGTCCTTCAGCTTCTCGTTGGACACGATGGAGGGCAGATTCTCCGGCAGGGATTCATCCAGCTTATAGTAGATCTCCGCGTGGTTCTGGGCATAGATAGACGGGATGAACATCAGCAGAAAGAGGACGAAAAACAGCTTCCGGTGGTGGAGGATCGTGGCATTGGCCCTGTCAAAGCTGGGCAGCAGGCTTTTGTGCTTGTGCTTTTCGATCTGCTTGTCGAACAGCAGCACCAGCGCCGGCAATATCAGCACCACCGTGGCCACGCCCAGTACCACGCCCTTGGCCATCACAAGGCCGATGTCCCGTCCCAGAGTCAGCCGCATGGAGCACAGGGCCAGGAAGCCAGCGATGGTGGTCAGGCTGCTGCCGGAGAGGGAGGTGAAAGCCGCCACGATGGCCTTGGCCATGGCGTCCCGGTTGTCGTCGTAGTTCGCCCGTTCCTCTTCGTAG
Source organism: uncultured Dysosmobacter sp. (assembly GCF_947631165.1). Classification (GTDB taxonomy): domain Bacteria; phylum Bacillota; class Clostridia; order Oscillospirales; family Oscillospiraceae; genus Oscillibacter. Next base: position 28,536 of record NZ_CANRKH010000001.1, read on the forward strand.
CGGTGGTAGAGGAAGATGGAGTAGTCCATGGACACGCCCAGCTGCAAAACGGCCGCAATGGCCTTGGTGATATAGGATATCTCCCCCAGAAAAATATTGGTGCCGAAGTTATAGAGGATGGCGATGCCGATGCCCCCCAGGAACAGGAAGGGGAGTACTGTGGATTCCAGCGTCAGGAGCATGGCGGCCAGCGCCAGCACCACCGCCAGTCCCACGAAGATAGGCAGCTCACTGTCCATCAGGTCCTTGGTGTCCTTCATCACCACGGAAAAGCCCGCCAGAAAGCACCGCTCATTGCAGATGGAGCGGATCTGGGCAATGGCGGCCATGGTCTCGTCGGTGGCGCCGCCCTTTTCATATTGGATGATGAGCATGGTGGCGTCGCCGGAAAAGAACATATCCCGGAAGTTGGCGGGGATCATGTCCGTGGGGATCTGGATGCCCACCATGTTGCTCAGCCACACGGCGCTGCTGACACCGGGGACTTTCTTGATCTCGTTGATGAGGTCGTTGGTATAGCCAGCGGGCATCCCCTCCACGATGAGCATACTGGTGGCGGCCATGTGGAATGGCTCCTCCAGCAGCCGCTCGCCCTGGACGGACTCCAGGTCTGCAGGCAGATAGGAAAGGATATCGTAATTGACCCGCGTCGCGGCAAAGCCGATGACCGACGGGATCATCAGCAGCACGGCCGCCAGCGCCACGAGCTTGGGCTTTCGGGTCAGCCAATGGGCGATTTTTTCAAGCACAGGGAACACACTCCGTTTTCAGGATTTTGCGCGGGACGGCGGAAAAGCCGTCAATAAACACGCGCGCCCAAGGATAAGGCGGGTCTTCCGCCGAACCTCGCCTGGGCGGTGGGCTGTTGTTTTAATGGAAAATACCGGTGATGGTATCCCAGAGATCCTGGAACATCCGGCTCACCCGGCCCCAGAAGGTGGTGCTTTGGGCCTGGGCGGTCCCGCTGGTCTCCGTGTCAGCCTCCTCCGCCTTGATCTCCTGAGTGCGGATCAGGATCTGGACGCTGGTGGGCGCCGGATTTTCCGGGGAGGTGAGAGACTGGGCCTGTGCGGTGGCATCCATCAGCAGCAGGTTGTTGACGTCGCCGGTGTACTCGTGCCAAGTGTCCTCGATGATGCCGGTCACGGCGTCCTTGGCCACCTTCACATCCCCCACCGCATCGGTGCTGCGGGCGGTCTTACGCAGGGTCGCCGCCAGGTTTTCCAGGCTTTTCCGGGTCCCCTCGTCCAACTGGCTGCCGGACTTCTTCATCAGTGAGCGGAAGGAGGTCAAAAAGCCGTGGGTATCGTCGATGGTGGTCACCATATCCCCTACCAGGGTCTTGGTGTCCCGCAGGGTATCCCGCAGACCGGGAACCTGGTCGTTGATGGTGTCGTCCAGATCCTCCAGCTCATCCAGGATGTCGTTGGCCCGATCGATGAGGTCCCGGCCCACGTTCGCCGTGCCGTCCAGATGGCCCAGGGTCGTGTCGGTCTTGCCTACCAGCTCGCTGAGGTCGCCAGTGAGACCGCCGCTGCCCAAATGCTCCAGCAGGCTGCTGAGGTTTTCCAGCAGGCCGGTGACCTTTGAGAGGTCATGGTCGCCGTTCAATTCTGAAAGCATTTTGCCGGTCTGGGCATAGGTGTTCTTCCCGGCCAGGATCCTGCCGATATTCTCCGGGGTCTGCTGATCCGCTGGCAGGGCGTTGATATCGTTCAGCATCAGCATGGCTGTGAAAAAGTCCGCCTTGGTCATGGGCTGATCTACGCCGCCGCAGACAGCGGTATAGACCTGCTGCATAACTGCTTCCATCTGCTTTGCTTTGAAATAGCCCGCAGTGTTTTCGGCGCCAAGATTCGCCGCAAGCGCCGCCTGTATCTCCGCATCAGTCGCATTGGGATTCGCCGCCTTCACGCCAGCCACAATGGTGTCCCCGCCCGCGATCAGCCGCTTTACAGCCGTTGGATCTTGCCCACTGGCGGAAATCGCCGCCATCTGGAAGTTTTCATACGTAACGGTGCTGTTGACTTCTCCCTTGTCATTCGTCCCTGCCGCAGCAGCGAAAGCCTGCTCCAATCCCCGCACCTGCGTCAGCACATCATCCAGCCGCTGGCCCTGGACTTTGATCTTCTCCTGCACCGCTTTCGGCAGCTCAGAGATGATACCGCCGTTGATGCGGATATCCAGCAGCTTCAGGGTATCCCGGATCTCGTCCAGGCTGGCCTGCAGCCGCTTCAGGTCCTCGCCCAGCTTCTTCAGATTGCTCTGCATGCTGCCAGTGCCGCTGCGGATGTCCCGCACGTCCTTTTGCAGGTCCTTCAGGCAGCCGTCCAGATCCTCCAGCTCATCCTCCAGCCCTACGGCGGCATCGGTCAGATCAGACAGGGAGCCGGTCACCTCCGTCACTGCGTCGTCAGCATCGTCCAGATGACCCGGCAGGGTGTTCAGAGAGCCGTTCAGATGCTCCAGGTCCTCCAGCACCTTGTCACCGTCGGCGTAGATCTGGTCCTTGCCGCTGGAGATGGTGTCCCGGGCCTGATTCAGCTCATCCAGACCGTCGGCGGTAGCCCGCAGGCTGCCGCCCAGCTCCGAAAAGGATTCCAGCAGCGTGTCCAAGCTTCCAGACAGCTTGTTATAATCCTCCTCCAGATCGTCCTTCCGCTGGCTCAGCTTGGCGATCTCCTCCAGCTGGGCCAGGGTGGCAGGCACCATCATAAAGGTCATGCCGCCGAAGGAGAAGTCCTCGCTGCCCACCCGGATGGTGAAGTGCTGCTCCTCGCCGGGCAGGGCTACGAACAGCACCGCCCGCAGGTTGCCGATCAGCTGCACCTGGGCGCCAGGGGCCTCCAGGGACAGAATGTCATCCTGGTTGAACATAGCGGCGGCCTCCAGGGTATAGTTGTTGCGGGCATACTCGCTGGCGCTCTCATTGGGCAGGATATCCAGTTTGATCTCCACCACGCCGGTCTTGCCCGCCAGGTCCTCCGCCCGGGCAGCCACGCCGTTGAGGGTATAGGAGACGGCGATGGTCCAGGGCAGCTCCGCGAAGGGCTGGGCCGTCCTGCCCTCAAAATAGAAGTGAGCGGGGGCGCTGCCTCCGCTGAAACGGAACTCCGTGGTCCCGTCCCGGGTCACGGGAGCGGTACCGTCGGTGAGGTTCACCACCTCGTCATATGTACCATGATCCGTCAGGGAATCCGCGCCGTTCAGGGTATAGCTCTTCACCACGCTGCCCTTCGTCAGATTGCCGTAGTAATCCGTGGTGGCATAGTAGGCCTCGTCATAGGTCGGCGTCACGCCGTCACCCACGGCGGCGGCGCTGGGGACCAGCGCGACGGCTGTTATCAGAGCCAGAGCCAGGGCTGCGGCCCGCTTGGGGATGCGAGAATACATGGAAAGTTCCTCCGTTTCTTGTTGATATGCGGCCGGAAATCAGTTATAATAGATTATTAAAAATACAATTAGCATCATCATATGGGGGAGCGATCATGAACCGAACAGAAGCCCTGCTGGCCGACACGCTGGGCCAGCTATTGGAAGAAAAGCCCCTGAACAAGATCACCGTCAAGGAGCTGGTGGAGCGCTGCGGTGTGAACCGCAACACCTTCTACTACCACTTTCAGGACATCCCCAGCCTGCTGGGCCAGATCGTGAAGGAGCGGGCCGACGAGCTGATCCGGGACCACGCCCGGTCCGAATCCCTGGAGGACTGCATCCGGCTGGTGATCCAATACTGCTGCTCCTACAAAAAAGCCATTCTGCACATCTACCGCTCCGTCCAGCGGGAGAGCTTTCTGTCCGCGCTGGACCGGATCGCGCTGTACACCGTGACGGAGTACGTGGACTACGCCGCCGCGGGGCTGGACCTCCGGCCCGAGGACAAGACGCTGCTGATCCGGTACTATAAGTGCGTCCTGATCGGAGGCAGCCTGGACTGGCTGGACAGCGGGATGCGCTACGATCTGCTGGCTGACGCCGCCCGTCTCTGCGCCCTGTTTGAAGGCTCCGCCGAACGGGCCTTTCAGAATGCCGCCCTGCTGGGACGAGCATGATCTCTCCGTTCTCCCTTATCCTACCGGGGCGGCGGGCCGGGAACAATGGGCAGTCACGGCCCGGATGCCTAAAATTTAAGCATTTTTTCTGATTTGTCTAACTCGGCCGCGCCGTCAGCCACATAGGTGTCCAAAAACAGCTTGCAGTTGCCGCAGCGGCCAATGAGGCTCTCCAGCGCCGCATCCCGCTCCGCCAGGGCGGTGAGTGCCGCCTCCACCGCATGATTGTCCCCGTTGAAGTCCTCCCGCAGGACCCAGTCCTGGGCCTCCCACTGGCAGTTTTGCCCATATTGGACCTCCTTTTTCGATTTCTACCACTGGCGGCCCCGGCCCGCCGTTGCACGAAAAGGGGCAAGGGATGGAGATTTGCGGGAATGGCGGTTTTCCGGGATTTGACATTTTCTGTGGATTTTGTTATGATAAAAATGCCCCGCGAGGGGCCGGAAAGGGCATAGTCATTACGGTTGGCGGTTTGGCCACACCACCCCAGAGGGGAGGTGAAGCCATGCGTATTACGTTACATATCGGGACCTTCACAGTCACGATCATCGTAAAAAGCAGAAACCGCCACTCTGGCAAGTGACGGTTTCTTGGGTTTATTACCTAACAAATCCTCATCGTCAGGGCTGAACCGCTGATCGGCTGGCCCTTTCTGTTTTTATGATACCACAATCCAGCGTTTTGTCAAGGGGGACCGCCGGGGGCGGTCTTTTTTTTTGCGGCCTGGGCAGGAGCAAGAAAAGGCCCCCGGGCCGAAGCCCGGGGGCCTTTTTGTTATGAGGAATCGCGCGATTCGATCAGCGGATCAAATCAGGCAATAATCAGGGTGCTGTAATCACCGCAGGTCAGCTTGTACTGGTTGCCAGTGGCCAGCGCGCCGATCTCCAGCTCGCCAGTCGTAGCATCCTTATCAACAGTGATCTTATAGGTGTTCAGCTCCACGATCTCGCCGCCGTTGACCTGAGACAGTGTCACAGTGTAAGCAGTATCCTTCGCAGCAGCCTCAGTCAGAGTGACAGTCAGCTTCTTGTCAGCATACTCGATCTTATCCAGATCGCCGCTGGAAACCACGGGCTTGGTGGTGCCAGTCTCGACCTCGGTATCGCTGATGATAACGACCCACTCAGCAACGCCGTTGGAATTCAGGATGGCCACGATGCGGCCGCCGAACTCCAGCTCCTTGGTGTCGGTGAAGGGATCATCCAGAGCGGCGACGGCAGCGGACACGGAATCATACTCCTCCTCGTCCCAATCGCCGTTGGTCTCCTGAATCACAACAGCCTTGGCGTCCTTGGTGAAGGTCAGGCCCTGGTCGTCATCGCTGGTGTACATGGTGCGGCCCTGCAGATAGATGTAGTTGCTGGTTGCGTTCATCACTTCGGGCGTAGCCTCTTCGGGAGCAACAGCCGTCAGACGGGTGTTCAGGAAGTCGCACTTGCCGTCCTCATAGGTGCAGCCATCGTGATACTTGGGAACAGTCTCACCCTTCTTGTTGGTCGTCGTCTCGTTGTCGTGGCCAATGTCGTAGATGCGCTCGTCATCAATCTTTTCGGAGTTATCCGTGTAGATATCCTTGGCGTCCACGTCGTCAATGGCAACCACATAGTCGCCGTCGAAGCGCAGCTCCTGCACGTGGTTCTTGTCCAGATCCAGGATGGTGTCGGAGAATTCGCTCTTGACAGTCAGGGTCTTGACCTCGCCGTCCAGGATGGCCTTGAACTCCCAGTAATAAACGCCGTCGATGCGGGCCTCGCTCTTGGCGCCGGACAGAACGTAAGCGTAGTTGGCAACAGCGCCGTTGGCGTCGCCCAGGATGATGGAGGCGATGATGTAGTTGTCGCTGTCGAACAGGGTGTAGATGCTGTGGGCAATGCCCTTCTGATCCTTGGTGGTCATCTCGATGTCCACATCCTGGACGCCGGTGTAAACGCCAGTGACCTCAGTGATGGCATCGAGGTCACCATTTTTGGAGGTGCTCACGTCATCAGCGTCCACGGTGATGAACACGGAGGCGTCCTCACCATAGGCGCGGCCACCCTCTTCATGTGTGACAGTGCCCTCAGGGGTAGTACCAGTATGATCGACCGTGGTGCCGTCCAGACGGACATTGGAGCAGTTGATAACGGCCTTGTAATCCTTGGTGCCGTCATCGTTGGTGGTTTCCTCGGCACCCTTGATGTCCTTGAGGTCGCTGGCGATCATGCGGGTAGCGGGCTTCAGGGTGTACACGCCGTCGTCCACGGTGTAGGTATACCAGCGGTTCAGCTGACGGTTGCCGTCGGTGTTGTCCGCCTTGATGCAGCCCACAGTGTTAGAGGTCCACAGGTCGAACAGCTCGTTGCCGGACTGGCCATCGTCCTTAACGCCGTCCAGCTTGTCGATGTTCTTGTTGGTGTCCTGCACGTTGACCTCGATGACCTTCATGGTGCCGTCGGTGAAGATGGCAGCGGCGTCAGCGGTCTTGATGGACAGGTTGCTCTTGTTCATGTCGTAGCCGGTGATGAAGACATAGTTCTTCACGCCGTCGAACAGGTCCACGCCGATGAAGTAGCCGTACTGATCCAGGAACACGTTATAGGTCATGTCGGTCAGGCGGGAGTCGTTGTACTGGTCCAGAACATTGTTGAAGTCATAATATGCCTTCTCGTTGTTCTTGTACTCGGTGCCGCCGGTGGTCAGCTTGGTCAGCTTGCCCTCGGCCCTATCGTCCTCGTTCTTCTGGCTGAACTTAGTAACGGTGGAATCAGACAGGATCTCCACGTCGAACAGCTCCACGACTTCCAGCTTCGTGCTGTTCTTCTCGGACATGTTGACCAGATAGTACTCGTCCTTCTCCACGTTCTCGATGGCGGGCACGTCCACCAGATCCACGTCCTTACTGGTGCCGTTGGCGCTGGTCTCGAAGACGCGCAGGGCGACGCTCTCCTTCTTCTCATTGTAAGAAGAGGTAGCCTTGGCCAGATAGGTGTTGATGGAGACGATGGTGATGATCTCGTCGTCGGTGTCCAGATAGATTTCGGTCAGAACACCGTTGCCGGAGCCTTCCAGATCGCTCTCGTTCTTGCGGACCAGCAGGTCCTTGGTGATGTCCTTGTTCTCAGCGCCGTCGATCCAGCACTCCAGATCGTTGTCGCGGATGGTGGCGGACTTCAGCAGATCATACACGTCGCGGCCGGTAACGCCGGAGGTGTAGGACTCGACCAGCTTATCCTTGTCCACATAGGTGCCCAGCTCGGCCTTGTTGTAGGTCCAGGTGTGGGCGGGACGCATAAAGTCGTCGGTGTCGTCCAGCTTCTTCAGCTTGGTGAAGTACTGCTCGGCGAACTGGATGTAGTCATCTTCCTTGATGTTCTCGATCTTGGTGGCGGAGTTGTTCCAGCGCTGGGCCTTGGCGATGGTGCTGCCCACGTTGACCCGCTCGCCGTTGATGACGGTGCTGACAACGGTCTCATACTCGACCAGGTCGGCCTGCAGGGTGTTGAAGGCATACAGGCAGGCCTCTTCACGGGTCACGGCCTTAACGCCGTTGAACTCGCTCTCCAGACCGGCGGTCAGGCCGATGTTGATGGCCTTCTTGGCCACGTTGATGGACCAGTTGGGGCCGGTGTACTGCTCGGTGGTGGCGTCATAGCCCAGGGCGCCCAGCAGCATCTTCATGAAAGCATAGCTGGTCAGGGTGTTGCCGGGACGGAAGGTGCCGTCGGCATAACCGCTGATGATGCCTTCCTTCTGGCAGTAGGCAATGTAGCCAGCGAACTCGCTGGTCAGGGGCACGTCCTTATAGGGGGCGGTGTCCGCGTGCAGCTCAGCTGCGGTGGTGGGGCCAAGGATCATGTTGCAGATGATCTTGGCGGCGGCCTGACGAGTCAGGACGTTGGTGGGATTGAACTTGCCGTCGGTATAACCGTCGACAACGCCAATCTCGGAGACCACGTTGACGGCTTCTTCATAAGTAAGCTTGTCGTCGTCCGTGAACTCCTTCGCGCCGGCGCTGACGGTGACCAGAGACATGGTCATCACCAGAGCCAGCACCAGGGAAAGGAACTTCTTCATGGTTTTTCCTCCTTTTAGATTTTCGGCGGTGAAGAGCCGCCTTGATTTTGCGAAAGCCGTCCGGTCCGCCGTCTCCGGCGCACATACAGCGGCTAGCCAGATATCCGTATCTATGCCGGGGCCGGCCTCTCTTTCGCCTTTCGCACCCTCAATGTAACAGGCCCGGCGGGATTTGTCTATTGATTTGGCCGGGTTGTAATTTGATTGATAAACGGCGTGTTTTTGTGGTATTTTTGTGAAAATAGTTGTAACATTTTCAAGGGTCACACCATAGATGTGCCGCCGCCGGACGAGGCCGCCACCGCGTCCTCCCGCAGCGTGTAGCGCTGGCGGCACAGGGTCAGCAGACCCTTGTCCACCATCCGCCGCAGCACCGAGCGGCACTGGCGGGGATCGATGCCCAGAAGGCGAGCCACATCCTGGCGGTAGGCGAAGCCCTCCCGCTCCAGATAGGATACCACCGCCGCCTCGTGGCGCTCCGGCGGCACCACGGCCTCCGGCAGGTAATACCTGGCCCCCACCTGGGTCAGCTTCCCCCGGCAAACCAGCTGGTGGAGGCGGTCGTAGGCCGCAGACTTGGACACACCCATCAGCTCCGCCACCTGGGCGCGGGTCACGGAGCCGCACCGCCGGGCAAGTGTCAGGATCTGGCTCTCGCCGCCGGTACGGAGCTGGCAGTCCATCCGCAGGTCCCGGAGGGTCAGGTCATCCAATCCGCCCCGCACCAACGCCGCCCGCACCAGCTTGGACAGGCGGGTCCATTCATAGGCCCGGCCGCTGCGGGGCGCGCGGAGCGCCGGGCCGCTGGCTGGTCCCTCGCCCCGCAGGTCCCTGAAAATGGCCTCCACGCCGCTGGTGAGGGGGACCTCCCGGTCCGGCAGGCGAATACACCGGCCATCCACCTGCTCCCAGGTCAGAGTCACGATCTCCCCCAGCCGCAGTCCCATCTGCCACGTGAGCCACAGGGCGACCCCCGCCGGGGTCGTCCGCTCCGAGCGCAGCAGCTTCCAGAGGGCAAATTCGTCAATCTCGGCAGGAGCTTTCCGGCGAATCCGGGTCGAAACCGTCTTTTCCTCTAAATACGCCGCGAAATGTACCTTCAGGGCCGCTGCCTCCACGCCGGTGACGCGGGAGACATACTGCCAGTTGTGGGTCTCCAGCTGCCGCAGCAGAAAATCGTGACGCAGGTCGATGAGGCGCACGGCGGTCTGGCCCTCCTCGTCCAGCGCCCGCCGGGCCAGCCGGGAAATGGACTGGGGCATCAGAGGACGGCGGTCCCGGTCCGACAGCACTACCGTCTCTGAGCGGCCGTCCCGGCTGTCCCGCAGAGCCGCCAGCCAGTCCGCCAGCTCCGGCGCCAGCGGCACCGTCCGGTCCGGCAGCAGAAGCTGGTCCGGCAGGTCCACCTGGTCCCAGGTCAGGCGCTGGATCTCATCCCGCAGCAGCCCGGCCTGCCAGGCCAGCCGAAGAACAGCCCCCGCCGCATTTTGAAAATTTTTTTGTAAAATGCGGTCCATGGCGCCCTCGTCAGGGCGGTTGACGATGTATCCCTGCATAGTTGTCTCTCCTCTTTTGTTACAGTTGTGTGTCACATTTTTGTTTTTCAAAGTCTCCGCCGCCGCAGGTAGATAATAAGGTGGCAGCCTAATCTCCGCAGCGGCATTTTTGGTAATTTTTGTTACACTTGTATGTCACATTAAGCTTTTCTCTATAAAACGGCTGAAACCGTTGCAGTGCAACGGTTTCAAGGTTTTATCCACTTGCAAAATACATCATTGCATGGCAAAAATCAATACTTTTTATGCCATTTTCGTTTCCGGCGGCCCAGGAAAGATTTTGTGAAAATGCTCTTTCCCTTCGGCGGGAAATGTGCTATCATGCTTTTATACCCTCAGTGGACAAAGAGCAACTCGGTTTTTCGGGGCATCATGAGCGGCTGGCGGCGTTATCCTCGTTGCCGGGCGATAGCCCACCTAGGACGACGCCGCCAGCGTTGATCTTGGCCGTTGGCAGGCGTGTTGCCCTTTTTCCACCGGGGGTAATCAAATAACCGCACGCTTTTTGCGTGCGGTGGGCGCAGCCCGCAAGAAAAATTGTTTGCGATTTTTTAAGTTCATCGACCATATAGGAGGGAGCGTCCCATGATAAACAACAATGAAATGCTGCTGCTGAAGCTGGGAGAAGTGGTGCTGAAGGGCCTGAACCGCCGGTCCTTTGAGGACAAGCTGGTGTCCAACGTCCGGCGGCGACTGAAAAGCTGCGGCAGCTTTCAGGTGTATATCCGCCAGAGCACCATCTATGTGGAGCCAACTACGGACAACTGCGACATGGAGGCGGCTTACAGGGCCGCAGGACAGGTGTTCGGCGTAGTGTCCGTAGCCCGGGCCGTCCCCTGTGAAAAGACAGTGGAGGCCATTGTGGACACCGCCAGGACCTATCTGGCGGACGAATTCGCCAGGGCAAAGAGCTTCAAGGTGGAGAGCAAGCGGGCGGACAAGCAGTACCCTATGAACTCCATCCAGCTCAGCCAGGCCGTGGGCGGCGATCTGGCTGAGCTGTTTCCCCATGTGGCGGTGGACGTCCACGATCCGGAGCTGACGGTGTTCGTAGAGATCCGGGAGAAGTACGCCTACGTCCATGCCCCCGCCCTGCCCGGCGCCGGCGGCCTGCCGGTGGGTATGGGAGGGCACGCCGTCAGCCTGCTGTCCGGCGGACTGGACAGCCCTGTGTCCTCCTGGATGATGGCCCGCCGGGGCGTGGAGCTGGAGATGGTCCACTTCGTCTCCCCGCCCTACACCTCCCAGCAGGCTCAGGACAAGGTGCTGGAGCTGGCCCGTCTGCTGACGGCTTACTGCGGCCGGATGATCGTTCACATCGTCCCCTTCACCGAGATCCAAGAGGAGATCCGCAAGAACTGCCCGGAGGAGTATTTCACCCTCATCATGCGGCGGTTTATGATGAGGCTGGCCCAGGCCGTGGCGAAAAAGGCCGGGGCCAAGGCCCTCATCACCGGCGAATCCCTGGGTCAGGTAGCCAGCCAGACCATGATGGCCCTGGCCGTCACCGATGACGTCGCCGATATGCCCGTTCTGCGGCCTCTCATCGGTATGGACAAGGTGGAGATCATCCGTATCGCCCGGGAGATCGGGACCTACGACACCTCCATCCTGCCCTACGAGGACTGCTGCACGGTGTTTACCCCCCGCCATCCCTGCACCCGGCCCAACATTGAGGACGTGCGGAAAGCGGAATCCGCTCTGGACGTGGACGCTCTGGTGGCAAAGGCCCTGGCAGGCGAGAGCTGGGTCAGGGTGAAGCCGTAATAAATGAGGAATTAGGAGTTAGGGATTAGGAATTGTTGGATTCCGCCTTTTGCGGAATGGTTCCAATCTGTCCAGCAAAACTGGACGCCGAAATTTCTAACTTCTCATTCCTAACTCCTAATTTCAAAGAAGAGGGTATCGCTATGTCACACACCGCTGAGATCATTGCCGTAGGCACCGAGCTGCTCCTGGGCAACATCGCCAACACCAACGCCCAGGATATCTCCCAGGCCCTGTCCTCTGTGGGCGTCAACGTCTTTTGGCACACCGTTGTGGGGGACAATCCCCTGCGCTTGAAAGAAGCGCTGGATATCGCCCGCCGGCGGGCGGACATCATCATTACCACCGGCGGCCTCGGTCCCACCTACGACGATCTGACCAAGCAGACCATCTGCGAGGCCTTCGGCAGGCCCCTGGTGCTGCATCAGGACATCCTCGACGGTCTCAAGATCTTCTTTGAAAAAAACGTCCATATGAATATGCCCTCCAACAATGTCCAGCAAGCGGAGCTGCCAGAAAACTGCACTGTGTTCGACAATCCTGTTGGCACTGCCCCAGGCTGCGCTTTTGAGGCAGGCGGCGTCCATGTGCTGATGCTGCCCGGTCCGCCCTTTGAGATGCGGACCATGCTGGAAAACCATGTCCTCCCCTATCTGCGGGGCCTTTCCAGCGAGATCATCGTCTCCCACGACATTATGACCTTTGGCCTGGGGGAAAGCCCCATGGAGGAGCTGATGCGGGAGAAGATGTCCCATATGGAGAATCCCTCCCTGGCCACCTACGCCAAGCCCAGCGAGGTACGCCTCCGGGCCACCGCCAAGGCCGCCAGCCAGGAAGCGGCGGAGGCCATGCTGGCCCCTGTGGTGAAGGAGGTCACTGATTTTCTGGGAAACTATGTGTACGGTGTGGACGTTCCCGGCCTGGAAAACGCCTGTGTGAAGCTGCTGAAGGAGCGGGGATTGACCCTGGCCACCGCTGAGAGCTGCACCGGCGGCCGGATCGCGGAGCGGCTCACTGCCCTGCCCGGCGTCTCCTCCGTTTACCGGGGCGGTGTGGTCAGCTACTGGACCAGCGTGAAAGCGGCGGTACTGGGCGTGCCCCAGGAGACGCTGGATACATACGGTGCCGTGTCTGAACAGACTGCCTGGGCCATGGCGGAGGGCGCCCGCCGGATCACCGGCGCGGACATCGCCGTGTCCGTCACCGGCGTGGCGGGACCGGATCCCGATGAGCGGGGCGTGGCCGTGGGCATCGTTTACATCGGCCTGTCCACGCCGGACGGCACCTTCTGCCGCCCGCTGGACCTGGGCGGACGCCGCCGGGACCGCATCCAGGACCTCGCCAGTAACCACGCTTTCGACGTGCTGCGGCGCTATCTCACAGGGCTTCCCATTTTGCTGGCATAAAAGCAACAAACTCCCCCTGTCCTCTTGACAGCGGGGAGTTTTTCGTGGTATCTCTATATTATTGAAAACGTTTGCGAACATTCTCAGTGAGCAAAGGGCGGCGTACCTGTCAGCCGCTCAAGATGCCCCGAAAACCCGCGCCGCCCTTTGTTCACTGGGGTTTAATATCCAACAGAAAGAAGCGGATTTGCATGTACAAGATCGAAACACATCTTCACACCACTCACACCAGCAAATGCGGCCACCTGACGGCACCCGTGCTGGCAAAGGCATACAAAGAGGCAGGCTATGACGCCATCGCCGTCACTGACCACTACAACCGGGACACGGTGAAGTATCTGGATCTGGACCTCACCTGCACCGACGGCCTGCTGGAAAAGTTCCTGGACGGCTTCCACCGCATGGAGGACGCCTGCGGCGAGCTGGGCATCCGGGTCTACAAGGGTGCGGAGCTGCGCTTTGACGAATGCGACAACGACTACCTGCTTTACGGCTGGCCGGACGAGCTGCTGCGGGACATGCCCCGCAACCTGAAAATGAGCGTAGTGGAATTCTCCAAGCTGGCCCGGGAAGCCGGTGCCCTGCTGATCCAGGCCCACCCCTACCGGAAGAAGTGCACCCCCGCCATTGCCTGCTATCTGGACGGCGTGGAGGTCATCAACGCCCATCCCCGGCACGAGAGCCACAACGACTGGGCAAAAGCCTATGCCGAGCAGTTCGGCCTGCTCCAGACCGCCGGGTCCGACTGCCACCAGACCCCGGATATCGCCCGCAGCGGCATTTTGTCTGACACTCTGCCCGCCGACACCTTTGAGCTGGCGGACCTGATCCGGTCCGGGAACTACACTCTGATCGAGCCGCCCAAGGCTGAATAACAAAAACCGGCACGGCGTAAAAACACCGTGTCGGTTTTTTTGAAAGAATCTGATTTTTCCCTGGACGCCCTTATCCCAGCGCCACATCCAGCACCATCATGATGAGGAAGCCCCCCACGAAGCCGCACGTCCCCGCCCGGCTGTGGGCCTGGGGCACCAGCTCCTCTACCACCACATACAGCATGGCCCCGGCGGCAAAGCTCAGCAGCCACGGCATCAGCGGCTGCGCCCAGCCTGCTATCAGCACCACCAGGATACCGAACACCGGCTCCACCACACCGGACAGCATTCCCCCCGCAAAAGCCCGCCGCCGGGAGCTTCCCTCCTGCCGCAGGGGCAGGGCAATAGCGGCCCCCTCCGGGAAGTTCTGGATTCCGATGCCCATGGCCAGCGCCGCCGCGCCGGCAAAATTCTCCCCAGACGCGGCCAGGGCGAAGGCCAGCCCCACCGCCATGCCCTCCGGCACATTATGTAGGGTGATGGCTGTCATCAGCAGGGTGTTCTGCCGCCAGGCATCGTCGGTCTCCCTGCGCCGCAGATAGGGCAGGACGGCGTCCAGCGCCGCCAGGAACACCACGCCCAGCAGCATCCCCGCCGCCGCTGGCAGCCAGCCGGGAAAACGCCCCTCCTCCGCCGCCTGGTCGATGGCGGGCAGCAGCAAACTCCACACGGAAGCCGCCGTCATGACCCCGGCGGCAAAGCCCAGCATGGCTTTTTGGAACCGGGGCTTCGGTTCCCCGGCAAAGAAAAACACCGTGGCGGCGCCCAGGGTCGTCATCAGGAAGGTAAATCCCGTACCCAGCGCCGCCCACTGTAAGGATCGAAGCATATCATCAACGCCTTCTGTCTGATTCGGGCGGAGCGCCGCCCGTATGACAGTATAAGCAGCGGCGGCGAAAGAGGTGCGGATGCGAAAAAAACGGGCGGCCATCGCCGCCCGGGACAAAGGATCAAAGCGGGCGCGTCATCCTATAGACCCGCCGGCTTCGTTCGGATCTGCTTTTCTCTTCAGCCAAACCTCCAGCGCCAGAGCGCAGACCAGCTTCCTGCTCTATGATTTCGTGTAGTCTTTTATCGTTCAGACTTTTTTTAACGCTTATAACTTTTTCCTTTGTCAAATTGACTAACAAAATGGAATTGTTGCTCCATGAAATAGTCGGCCTCTTTGTCCAATAAGCTCATAAAAAAAGTTTGCTATTTTCCGAGCGGAAGATAAGCAATATATAGCGCCGTCCATTGCTCCTATATATAGCAAACTGTCTTCTTCACCAAATAGGCAAAAGGCCAGAAGTTTCCTATTTCCCATGCGTTTTCCCGGCAAGTTATAAAATCATCTTGCCTTTTCCCGGATTCTGTGCTATTTTGTAAATAACGGCATACAAATCAAGAGGACTCATATAGTTTCGCTGATATGGCGCGAAAGTTTCTACGGAGCCGCCAAAGGCTCTGCTATGAGTGTCTGGCCGACGGGGGACCCCTGTTCGGACAGGCGCTCCTTTTCTTTTGTGTCGAAATACTATGTCGAGGTGTTTTGTATGGCTATCACGATCTTAAAGGGCACCGTTGTCTCCGCCCCCGCCCTGGGCAGGCTGGATGTTACGGAAAACGGCTATCTGGTGGCTGAGGACGGCGTCATCTCCGGCGTGTTCCCCGTCTTGCCGGAGCGGTACGCCGGCGTCCCGGTGGAGGATCTTGGCAACGCCCTGATCCTCCAATCCTTCGCTGACCTCCATCTCCATGCTCCCCAATACCCCATGCTGGGCACAGGCATGGACCTGCCCCTGCTGGACTGGCTGAACACCTATACCTTTCCCACCGAAGCCCGGTTCGCCGACCCGGACTACGCCCGGGCGGTCTACCGGCAGCTAGCCCGAGAGCTGGTGGAAAACGGCACGACCCGGGTGTGCATGTTCTCCTCCCTCCACACCGAGGCGACCCTCATCCTGATGGATGAGCTGGAAAAAGCGGGCGTCACCGGTTATGTGGGCAAGGTGAACATGGACCGCAACGGCGGCGAAAATCTGCAGGAGACCACGGAAGTGTCCATCCGAGAAACGCTGCGCTGGCTGGAAGCCTGTGGGGACTTCCGGCATGTCAAGCCCATCCTGACCCCCCGCTTTACCCCCTCCTGCACTGATGAGCTGATGGCCTTCCTGGGAAAGCTGGCGGCTGAGCGGGATCTGCCGGTGCAGTCCCACCTGTCGGAAAACCGGGCGGAGGTGGACTGGGTGGGGCAGCTCCATCCAGACTGTCCCCAGTACTGGGAGACCTATGCCAAATTCGGCATGTGGAACAGCCGCACTGTCATGGCCCACTGCGTCTGGTGCGACGAACGGGAACGGCGGGCCATCCGGGACGCAGGCGTCACTGTGGTCCACTGTGCCGACTCCAATCAGAACCTCTGCTCCGGTGTGGCTCCCATCCGGGCCATGCTGAACGAGGGGATCAAGGTGGCCCTGGGCAGCGACATCGCGGGAGGCGACCATCTGAGCATGTTCGACGTGACGGCGGCCTCCATTCGGGCCTCCAAGGCCCGCCGGGTCCTGGACGATTGGCAGACGGACTTCCTCACCGTGTCCGAGGGCTGGTATCTGGCCACCTCTGCCGGAGCGTCGTACTTCGGCGAGCAGCCGGGCTTCGCGGCGGGAAATCCCCTCCACGCTATCGTGCTGGATGACAGCCAGCTCCCTCAGCCCCGTCCCCTGACAGCGGCGGAGCGGCTGGAACGGTGCGTCTACCGGCGGCAGCGGAACGCCGTCCGTACGGTGTGGAGCGCCGGGCGCAAGGTCTTTTCCGCCGAATAAGCATCAAAAAAGAGCGCCGTCCGGCGCTCTTTTCTTCTCTCGGTCATTCCGCAAATTGGGCGGGGTCCCGCAGGGCCTCCGCCGTCGCCGCTGGAATGGAAGCGGAAAAGGTCAGCACATCCTCCCAGTCTATGCCAGGGATCAGCGACAGCTCCTCCAGTCCGCCCAGGATCTGCATGGTCAGCGCGTCCTCCGAGGCAAAGACGGTAAAGGTCATCAGATCCTCGTACTCCCGCTCTGCGTTCGGGTCCTGGCCCGCCAGCAGGGTCTTTTCCTGGCTGTAAACGTAGCTGTAAGCTGGATCGGCGGGTTCCTTCTCCAGCCGTCCCCAGCCATCGTCACTGAGCATTTCATCCAGCGCCGCCACTGCCTCCGGGTCTGTGACGGTGTACAGCTCCTGTCCCTCTGCGTCCAGGACCTTCCAGCGGTGGGCCTTTTCCCCGTCGTCCTCCAGGGCGTCCTGAATATCCTCCAAAAAGTCCTCCTGCGCTTCGTCCGCAGCGTCGTCCCAGTCCTCCTGGAGCTTCGGGTCCGTGGGGGATGTGACGGCGCAGCCCGCCAGCAGGGACAGCGACAGCAGCGCCGTGCAGATGGTCAATGATCGTTTCATGATACGCTCCTTCTCCGGTCAAAACAGCCGGATCAATCCCATGGTCAAAAATGTGATGAGCATCCCGGCCACCACCAGCCCCAGGAAAATAGCGGGGATGGCGTGGCGCATCCGGATGTCCAGCACCGAGGCCACCAAGGCCCCGGTCCATGCTCCGGTCCCCGGCAGGGGGATGGCCACCAGGATCACCAGGCCCAGCAGGCGGTATTTCCGCACGATGCGTCCCTTCAGGTGGGCGCGGCGCTCCAGCCAGTCGATCTTGGGTCCAAAAAAGGCTGTCCCCCGCAGCCAGTCCGCGATGCGGCGGGCCAGCAGCATGATGAAGGGTACTGGCAGCAGGTTTCCCAGTATGGCCGCCACACAGGCCACGGCGGGCGGCAGCCCCGCGGCGACGCCCACAGGGATAGCTCCCCGCAGCTCCACCACCGGCACCATGGCGGTGCCGAAGGTCATCAGCAGTTTTCCAAACGCAGTCTCCAAAAAGGGCATACATTCCTCCAAAACAGGATGCACGAGCCGGGGCACGCCCACGGCCCGTGCAGGTGTTAAGGACATTTTACTCCAGATTCAGGCGCTTTTTCAAGAAGAACGTGGTGACGGCGTAGAAGATGGCGCCGTAGATTACCGTCAGCACGATGCAGAAGATCAGCACCGCGTGCATGGCGGCCACGCCGTTGAACTGCGGCAGGAAGTTTGTCAGGAAAACATCCAGCCCGGTGCCATCCGCCAGGATCACCAGCATGGAGCCCAGGAACTGTATCACGAACTGGAAGAGGAAGAACATGCCCACGGACCAGACCATCTTGTGGTTGGCAGAGCTGTGGCCCACCGCCAGAGCGGCGTAAAATTGCAGGCACATGGCGCAGCTGCCCAGGAAGCACAGCACGATCCCCTCCACCGCGAAGGCAGTGCCGTTGGCGATGAAATAGGCGTCCTCCCGCATAATCCCCCGGAAGATGTCTCCTATGAAGTGGAAGAACTCATCAACGAACTCTACGTTGAAGGCCACGATGCAGCAGGCCAGAATGATCATCAGCACCGTGGCGGCGAACCACACGGCGGAGACGATCAGCTTGCTCCAGATCTGCTGATGCACGGACACCGGCAGGGTCATCATCACATAGCCCTCGTCCTGCAGCAGGTTCTTATAGAACCGCTGGACCATGACCACCATGCTCATGACACAGACCGCCACAATGGCAATGGCGAAAGCCATCACCAGCAGCACGCCCAGCACATCCAGGATGCGGTATTCCGTGGACAGCAGGCCCCGGGTGGTCAGATTGGCGCCGAAGGACGTCACGATCAGGATCAAATACAAGGGCAGCATGATCCGCCCGGTGGCACGGAACTCGTGCTTCATCAATTTTCTCAGCATCTGAATACCTCCCGGAACAGCTCATCCACGCTCATGCCCTTCTCCTCCCGGATCTGATCCACGGAAGACTGGAGCACCATGCGGCCCTGGTTGATGAAGATGACCTCGTCCAGCACCTTCTCCACATCGGAGATCAGATGGGTCGAAATGACCACCGCCGCCTCCGGATTGTAGTTTCCGATGATGGTGGAGAGGATGTAATCCCGTGTGGCGGGGTCCACACCGCCAATAGGCTCATCCAGCAGATACAGCTTCGCCGCCCGGCTCATCACCATGATGAGCTGCACCTTTTCCCGGGTCCCTTTGCTCATCTGCTTGATGCGCTGCCCTGCCTGGATATTCAGGTGGGCCAGCATCTCCTCCGCCGCGTCCCGGCGAAAATCGGCGTAAAAATCCTCATAGAAGTCCAGCAGCTGTCTGGCGGACATCCAGGTGGGAATGGCCGTCCGCTCCGGCAGGTAGCTGACGCAGGCGTGGGACTCCTTCCCCGGCGCCATGCCGCACACCAATATCTCGCCGCTGCTGGGAGTCAGCAGGCCGTTGGCCAGTTTGATGAGAGTCGTCTTGCCGCTGCCGTTGGGCCCCAGCAATCCCACGATGCGGCCTGGCTCCACAGTGAAGCTCACCTGATCCAGCGCCGGAACACGGCCGTAATTCTTGCAAAGGTCTTTACACTCCAGAATCGACATGTGTCATACCCTCCTCTCCCGACTCCTGCCGCAGCAGGTCAATGATCTCCTCCCGCTGGAAGCCCAGCCGGAGCATGGCCGTCAAAAACGTCTTGAGATGGCGCTCCGCCAGGCTCCGTTTCGCCTGTTCGATCATGTTCTTGTCCTCCGTCACAAATCTGCCCGCGGTCCGCTGGGTATACACCAGTCCGTCCCGTTCCAATTCCATCAGCGCCCGCTGCATAGTGTTGGGATTCACCCCAGCCTCCGTGGCCAGATCCCGCACCGACGGCAGCCGCTCCCCCGGTGGGAACGCGCCGGAAACGATCCCCACCTTGATCTGCTGGATCAGCTGGGTATAGATAGGCGCGTCATTTGAAAAGAGCCACTTCAAGGAATACACCTCCCGTTTTTTCTTGTACTATCCGTCTAGTACAGTAACACAAAAACGGTGGATGTGTCAAGTTTAGAACAAATTATTCAAAAAGTTAATAGAACGATTTGTTCTATCGTATCCTAACCATAGGTGATGACGATGTATCAGCGGATACGGGACCTGCGGGAGGACCACGATCTGACCCAGGCACAGATGGGCGAGGTAGCCGGCGTCTCCCAGCGGACCTACGCCTATTACGAAAGCGGCCAGAGGATGCTGCCGCCCCAGGTGCTCTGCGCCCTGGCGGACTTTTACCATGTCAGTGTGGATTATCTGCTGGGACGAACCGACCAGCAGACCCCCTATCCCTCCAAAAAATGAAGCCGGCCTGTAGGGCCGGCCTTTTTATACGCTTTTCCGCGGTGTGCAGCGCCTATCGGTACGGGTTCTTAATACCGCCTGTCCAGGATCGCGACCACGTCCGCCAGGGCGCTTTCCCGGGCGTCTGATACGATGGTGGCGCCGCTGGAGCGCACCGCCTCCGCGCAGTTGGCGGGGGCGAAGCCCTCCGCCGCGATGGTCAGCATGGACAAGTCGTTGGCCTCGTCACCCACGCAGTACATATGATCCATGGAGATGCCCAGCCGCGCCGCAAGGCGGCGGACCATGCCGCCCTTGTCCGCGCCCCGAGCGGTCATCTCCAACAGGGTGTCCTGAGAGAAGATCAGCTCATAGTCCTCCGCCCAGCCTTGGGCGGCCAAATAGTCCCTCACGGCTTCCAGCACGGCGTGATCTGCCTCGAACAGCAGCTTGCCCAGCGGCAGGGGCACATCCAGCAAAGAAGGGGCCTCCGTCACACCCACCTTTGTCAGATGTTCATGCCGGCGGGTTATCTCATTGGGGCGGACGGCGTGGATCACATTGTCGATATGATAGGCCTCCACCGCCACGGGCAGAAAGCGGTCCAGCACCGCCTGGCCACGCCGGCGGGCGGGATCGTCCAGCATGGCGGTCTCCAAATAGGCACCGGCGGCAAAGTCATACAATCCCGCGCCATTGCACACCACGCCGGGCGCGTTCATGGGGACCATGTCCGCATATCGGATAAAGGCGGCCAGGGCACGGCCCGTAGCGATGGAGAAGGCCCCGCCCTCCGCCATAAAGTACTCCAGCGCCGCCCGGTTCTCCGCCGACAGCGGCGGCACCGGAACGCCGGTGCGGAGGGCCTCCTCCGTATAGATCAGTGTGTTGTCAAAATCGCTGGCCAGCAGCACGCCGCTGAATTTTCCCATGGACCGGTCTCCTTTCCCCCATCGTCGCCATTACTGAACTGCCCGCCGCCCGCGGCGCGGGCGGCGGGCAGTCTTCTGTTTCCAAAAACGCTCACATCAGGAATTTCCAGGCCCTCAGCGCCTCTCTGCCGTTTATTCGCTCTTCGGGCCGCTCTCGCCGCCCTTGTTCCGGCGGCGTCCGCCGCGATGATGGGGCCGGTGGCGGCGCTTGGTCTCCCCACCTTCGGCCTTGGCCTCCAGCCGGGGCTGCTTGGGCTCCTGTTGCTTAGGGGCCTGGGGCTTTGAAGGCCGGGACTTCTGCTGCCCCTTTTTCTCCTCGCCGCCCTTGGACTGCTCCGGCTTGGTCCCGTCGGCGGCCTTTCCGCTCCGGCGGCGTCCGCCCCGGTGGCGGCGGCGGGGCTTTTCGCCCCCTTCGGTGCCCATCCTCTCCCGGGTCGGAGCGTCCTCCAGGTAGGCGTCCATGTGATAGTAAGGCGTAGCCAGCACTGGAGCCATGAATTCCTCTTCCTCCAGCTCCTCCACATAGCGGGCAGGGCGCTCCGGGATCTCGATGCCCTCCCGGCTGCCCTTGCCGTTCCGCAGCACACAGATCTCGCAGTTGTGATAACACTTCAGCGGCTCCGGCGCGCTGTCCAGGCTGACCTTCACCGTCTCCCGCAGCAGATCCACGCTTTTCACGTTGCCGGGACCGTCGGGAGTCTGGACAAAGCTCTCCGCCTTGGGCATCCGCTTGGCGGCGTCCTCATAGGCGTTCTGCTCGTATTTCAAACAGCACATCAGCCGACCGCAGGTGCCGGAGATCTTGGTGGGATTCAAGCTGAGATTCTGGGTCTTGGCCATCTTGATAGAGACGGGCAGGAAGCTGTCCAAAAACTGGGAGCAGCAGAAGGGCCGCCCGCAGATGCCCAAGCCCCCGATCATCTTGGCCTCGTCCCGCACACCGATCTGCCGCAGTTCGATCCTGGCTCGGAACACGCCGGCCAGGTCCCGCACCAGCTCCCGGAAATCGACCCGGCCGTCGGCGGTGAAATAAAAGATGATCTTGTTGCCGTCGAAGCTGGCGGAAACGTTCACCAGCTTCATCTCCAGACCGTGCTCCGCGATCTTTTTTTCGCAGATGTCAAAGGCCTCGCTCTCTTTTTTCTTGTTGTGCTCCACGGCACGGCGGTCATTGTCGGTGGCCATCCGCAGCATGGCGCACAGGGGCTTGACGATGGCAGAATCCTCCACCTCGTGGTTGCCCTCGGTGCAGGTGGCAAATTCCGGGCCTTGGGCGGTCTCCACGATCACCTGGTCGCCCATCTTCACCTGGACCCCTTTGGGGTCAAAATAATAATTCTTGCATCCGCCCCGAAAACGGACGCTGATTACTTCTGTCAAAGGATACCCTCCAATTCCGCTGCCAGGGCGCCCAGCACGTGGCCGGGGCCTACGTTATAGACACACTCGCCCTGATACTTCCGCAGCACTTCTATTGTGGACATGATTTGGTTTTTTGTCAAGTTTTTCGCGAGAAATGGCGCTATTTCCCTGTCCGTTTCCTCCGGGGGCCGTCCATAGAGCAGCAGCAGCGCCGACGCAAAGGCCGCCCCGGCCCGGTCCAGCATGGCGGACAGGTCCTCCCGGGCCAGGCGTTTTTTCTCCAGCCGCGCCGCCAGCTCCGCCGCCGCGCCCCTCCGGCGGCTGCCGATGGCCCGGCACAGCTCCTCGCCCGCCGCCGAGGTCTCTCCGGCAGGCTCCTCCACCGGACGGAGCTTCAGCTCCACACAGCGGGAGCGCAGGGTCTGCAATACCGCCGCCCCGTTTTCCGCGCAGAAGAGGAACGCTGCGTAGGGCGGTCCCTCCTCCACGATCTTCAAAAGGACGTTCTGGTCCTGCTCCGTCAGCAGGGCGCAGTCCGGAAAGAGATAGACCTTCCGCCGCCCCTCGTTGGGCCGGATATAGGCGTCCGCGCGGATCGCCCGTACCACGTCCACGGCGATGTTCTTATGCTGCTCATCCCGGACCGTCACCACGTCGGGATGGATATCCGCCAGTACCTTCCGGCAGGCGGGGCACTGCCCGCAGGGACGTTTCCCCTCCGCCTCGCACTCCATGGCCGCGGCGGCAAAGCGGGCGGCGGCAAGGCGGTCGCCGCCGCCTGTCAGCAGCAGCGCGTGGGACAGCGTCCCCCGGGCAGCCGCCTCCCGGACCCGGACGGCGGCAGGATCGCTCTCAGGCAGGCCGAACAGGCTCATAGCGGCACTTCCTTTCTGGTTTTTTTCGATTTTACCATAAAAACGGCAAAAAAGAAATACAGATTTTCTATTGACATTTTCCTGTTTTTTGCATATGATTGCACTTGAACCGCATGACAATCGAACACAGGGGCGCTGGGAGCTGATTCCTGGCTGAGATGCAGAGGCGGCGCCGCCTCCGGTCCCTTGAACCTGATCCGGGTAATGCCGGCGTAGGAAGTGAGCACGTCGCTCGTTTTTCCATACCGCAAGCCCGTTCGGTGGCTTGCGGTATTTTTTGATCCCCGGCGGGCAGCAGGCCTTCCGCTCCGCCGCGGATGCTCAGGAGGTATCTTTATGCAGAACAAATCGCACCTGCGGGTCCGGATGCTGTGCGAGGGCGCGCTCATGGTGGCCCTGGCCCAGGTCCTCAGCTATGTGAAGCTGGCCGAGGCCCCCAACGGCGGCTCCATAACCCCCGCCATGTTCCCCATCCTCTTTTTCGCCATCCGCTGGGGCTGGCGCTCCGGATTGATGGCTGGCTTCGTGTTCGGCCTTTTGCAGCTGATCTTCGATGGGGCCTACGCCTGGGGCTGGCAGTCCATGCTGCTGGACTATCTGGTGGCTTTCACGCCTCTGGGCCTGGCTGGACTGTTCAAGGGTAAAAAGTGGGGCCTGTTCGTGGGTACTGTGGTGGGCTGTTTCGGCCGCTTCATTGTCCACTATATCAGCGGCGTCACCATTTATAAGATCGTGGCCCCCACAGAATTCCTGAACTGGACCTTCTCCAGCCCCTCCCTCTACTCCCTGGTCTACAACGGCTCCTACATGCTGCCCAACACCCTCATCGCCCTGGTCTTGGCGGCGGTGCTGTACAAGCCCCTGCAAAAATATATTCTGGGACAGGACCTCCGCTGAAGCGTGCCTGCGTACGATTTGTCCGTGAATCGTCAAAACACTCTACATACCTTGGCGAATAGCAGCTTTGACTGACTGGAAAAAGCAGGATATTCGAACAGCGGCTGCTCCGAAATAGGCTTCAGATTTTAATCGTTTACCTGCAAACAGGACCTTCTTCGGAAGGCCCTGTTTGATTTTTATACAAATTTGCCATGATTTCGTTGAAATGGCGGAATTCAGAAGCCTTTTCTTATCATATTTATGCATTGTTTTCCTGATATCTTCCGATTATAATATTATCGTCACTTTGTGCAAACGTTTAAACTAGTTAGCTTTTCTGCCTTTTGGCAGCGACAAAAAATACGGAGGAATGAAAATGAGCAAAAAGTATTGTTACCTGTTCACCGAAGGCAACGCCAACATGCGCGAACTGCTGGGCGGCAAGGGCGCCAACCTGGCCGAGATGACCAACATTGGCCTGCCCGTTCCCCAGGGCTTCACCATCACCACCGAGGCCTGCACCCAGTATTATGAGGACGGCCAGAAGATCAACGACGAAATTTTTGGCGAGATCATGGAGTACATCGAGAAGATGGAAAGCATCACCGGCAAGAAGTTCGGCGACATGGAAAATCCTCTGCTGGTCTCCGTCCGCTCCGGCGCCCGGGCCTCCATGCCCGGCATGATGGACACCATTCTGAACCTGGGACTGAATGAGACTGTGGTGGACGTGCTGGCCAAGAAGTCTGGCAATCCCCGCTGGGCCTGGGACTGCTATCGCCGCTTCATCCAGATGTACTCCGACGTGGTCATGGAAGTGGGCAAGAAGTACTTTGAGCAGCTCATCGACAAGATGAAGGAAGAGCGCGGCGTGACCCAGGACGTGGAACTGACCGCCGAGGACCTGAAGGAGCTGGCCGGCCAGTTCAAGGCTGAGTATAAGTCCAAGATCGGCCAGGACTTCCCCTCCGACCCCAAGGAGCAGCTGATGGGCGCCGTGAAGGCCGTATTCCGCTCCTGGGACAATCCCCGTGCCAACGTTTACCGCCGCGATAACGACATCCCCTATTCCTGGGGCACCGCCGTCAACGTCCAGTCCATGGCTTTCGGCAACATGGGCGACGACTGCGGCACCGGCGTGGCCTTTACCCGCAACCCCGCCACCGGCGAGAAGAAGCTGTTCGGCGAGTTTTTGACCAACGCCCAGGGCGAGGACGTGGTGGCCGGTGTTCGCACCCCCATGCCCATCGCTGAGATGGCTGAAAAGTTTCCCGAGGCCTTCGCCCAGTTCGAGACTGTGTGCAAGACCCTGGAGGATCACTACCGCGACATGCAGGATATGGAGTTCACTGTGGAGCACGGCAAGCTCTATATGCTGCAGACCCGCAACGGCAAGCGCACCCCTGCCGCCGCTCTGAAGATCGCCTGCGACCTGGTGGATGAGGGGCAGATCTCTGAAAAGCAGGCCGTGGCCATGATCGAGCCCCGCTCTCTGGACACCCTGCTGCATCCCCAGTTCGACCCCGTGGCTTTGAAGCAGGCCGCCGTTATCGGCAAGGCTTTGGGCGCTTCTCCCGGCGCCGCCTCCGGCAAGATCGTTTTCTCCGCCGAGGACGCCAAGGAGTGGGCCGCCCGCGGTGAGAAAGTAGTCCTGGTCCGCTTGGAGACCTCTCCCGAGGACATTGAGGGCATGAAGGCCGCTCAAGGCATCCTGACCGTCCGCGGCGGCATGACTTCTCATGCTGCCGTCGTGGCCCGCGGCATGGGCAAGTGCTGCGTCTCCGGCTGCGGCGATATCAAGATGGACGAGGAGAACAAGAAGTTTGAGCTGGCCGGCAAGACCTATGTGGAGGGCGACTGGATCTCCCTGAACGGCTCCACCGGCGACATCTATGACGGCGCCATCCCCACCGTGGACGCCACCATCGGCGGCGAGTTCGGCCGGGTCATGGGCTGGGCCGACAAGTATCGCCGCCTGCAGGTCCGCACCAACGCCGACACGCCCCACGACGCCGCCCAGGCCCGCAAATTCGGCGCCCAGGGCATCGGCCTGTGCCGCACCGAGCACATGTTCTTCGAGGGCGACCGCATCCGCGCTATCCGCCGCATGATCTGCTCCGATACCGTTGAGCAGCGCGTCGCCGCTCTGGCCGTGCTGGAGCCCATGCAGCAGGGCGACTTTGAAGGCATCTATGAGGCCATGGAGGGCTGCCCCGTCACCATCCGCTTCCTGGATCCCCCCCTGCACGAGTTCGTCCCCACCGAGGAGCACGATATCGCTCTGCTGGCCGAGGATCTGGGCAAGTCCGTTGAGGACATCAAGGCCATCATCTCCTCCCTGCATGAATTCAACCCCATGATGGGCCACCGCGGCTGCCGTCTGGCTGTCACCTATCCCGAGATCGCCGCCATGCAGACCCGCGCCGTCATCAAGGCCGCGCTGGCTGTTCAGGCCAAGCATCCTGACTGGAACATGGTCCCCGAGATCATGATCCCCCTGGTGGGCGAGGTCAAGGAGCTGAAGTACGTCAAGAACGTGGTCGTGGAGACCGCCGACGCTATTATCAAGGAGGCCGGTTCCTCCATGCAGTATAAGGTCGGCACCATGATCGAGATCCCCCGCGCCGCCCTGACCGCCGACGAGGTGGCCAAGGAAGCCGACTTCTTCTCCTTCGGCACCAACGACCTGACCCAGATGACCTTCGGCTTCTCCCGCGACGATGCCGGCAAGTTCCTGGGCGCTTACTACGACAAGAAGATCTATGAGAGCGATCCCTTCGCCAAGCTGGACCAGACCGGCGTTGGCAAGCTGGTGGCCATGGCCGCCAAGCTGGGCCGCTCCACCAATCCCGACCTGCACCTGGGCATCTGCGGCGAGCACGGCGGCGATCCCTCCTCCGTGGAGTTCTGCCACCGCACCGGCCTGGACTATGTGTCCTGCTCCCCCTTCCGCGTGCCCATCGCCCGTCTGGCTGCCGCCCAGGCCGCCATTAAGGACGCCCAGTAATCTCCTCTGTACGCAAAAACACGGTGTATCGCAAGATACACCGTGTTTTTTTATGCGGTTCCAGGCTGCTTTACGCCTTTACGCCGCCGGAGCTTCTGCCCCGGTCTCTGCCTCCGTCTCTGTTGGGACTGTCTCTGCCGGGATCTCTGCTCCGTTCTCCACCGGGATATCTGTCCCCGCTTCTGTCGGAGCCTCCATCCCGGCCCCCATTGGAGCCTCGGTCTCCTCTGGGGCCTCTTCCTCCGCCGTGGCGGGCGGCGTTCCCTTCCGCACGGCCTGCACGACCCAACGGGTCGCGTGGCCGTTGCCGGTGCAGCGTATCCCAGTTCGTGCTGATGCTGCCCCAGTCCAATTATGAAAACAGCTGCATGGTCTGCGAGCGGGTCATCCGCGCCTTCAACCGGCAGTACCCTCACGCTCCCCTGCATCTGCGCTATTCCGTGCAGCCGCTGGAACCGAATTTGTGAGCGCGCCGGCGGACCAAAACTGTCCGCGCCTGACAAAGCGGACAGCCAAAATCTCCTTTGCGTCATGCAAGCGTCCCCTCGCTGTGAGGGGACGCTCTTTTTTATTGTGGGACATTTTCCCGAAAAACGCTTGTGGAAACTTATAAAGTATGTTAGTATATTTACAAACATACTTATATGAAGGGAGGAGGACCGCGGATGGGAAAGCGGAAGCGGGAAATATCCGAGTTCGGCGCGTACCTTGTGAAAGCCATTGACGACGCCGGGATGCAAAAGACCGACTTCTATACGGCCGTGGGGATCAAGAAACCCTACTTTTATGAAACGCTGACGTCCGCCCCTCCTCCGCGGGACACGCTGGAAAAAATGGCGGAGGTCCTGGAGCGCCGCCTCCCTTCGGATGAGGACCGGCGGGGCGCTCTTTTCGATCTGGCAGCCAAATACAGGCGGGAGATCCCTGCGGACATTTACGACCTGATCCGGGAGCATCCGGAGCAGTGGGACCATATCCGGGCCGCTCTGGTAACGCTGCTGGCCGATCCCAAATCAACGACAGGAGTTTGACTATGAACGAGAGACTGGATCGCTTTTCAGCGCTGCTGAAGCAAATATTTGAGCTGGACAAATCCGACCTAGACTTTGGCATTTACCGTGTCATGAACCTCCGCAAGGCGGAAATCGAAAAATTTCTGACCGACCGTCTGCCTCAGATGGTGCGGGAGACCCTTGCGCCCTTTGCCCAGGACAGCAGGGAAAAGATCCGCGCACAGATGGCGGAGATCGAAAAAAGTGCCGCCGCCATGGGCCTTTCCGCGGAGGCGCTCCCCGAGTCCGCGCCCACAGGGCAGAAATACCGCGCGCTTCAAAAGGCCCTGACGGAGGGGGCGGACCTCACCGCTCTGGAAACGGATGTGTACTCCGCGCTGTACACCTTTTTCAGCCGTTATTATGAGGACGGCGACTTTATCTCCAAGCGCCGCTATAAGGAGGGCGTTTACGCCATCCCCTACGAGGGAGAGGAGGTCAAGCTGTACTGGGCGAACCAGGACCAGTACTATATCAAGACCAGTGAGAACTTCAAGGACTATACCTTTGTGTTCGACGGGATCACCGTCCACTTCCGCCTGGTGGACGCCACCACCGAGCAGAACAACAATCAGGAGAGCAGGGACAGCAAGCGGGTCTTTATGCTCTTTCAGGAGGATGAAGAACGCCATCCGGGCCTCAAGACCTTTGAATATGACGCGGCGGCGGGGGAGATCGTCATCCGCTTTGTCTATGACATCCCAGCGGATAAGAAAAAGCGGTACACGGAGGAAAATTACGCGGCCATCACCAATTGGCTGCTCTCTCTCCGCCGCGCAGAGCTGAATCCGCTGCTGACTCCGATCCCCATCGGCAAGGGCAAAGAGATCACCACTCCGCTGGAAAAGCATCTGAAGGGCTATGTGGCGAAAAACACCTTTGACTACTTTATCCACAAGGATCTGCGAGGCTTCCTGAGCCGGGAGCTGGATCTATACATCAAGAGTGAGATCATGCATCTGGAGGACCTGGATACTAGTGACGAGACCCGGGCTGAGACCTACCTTGCAAAGCTTAAGGCCATCAAGCGCGTTGGAGCGGTCATCATCGACTTTCTCGCCCAGATCGAGGATTTCCAGAAAAAGCTGTGGCTGAAAAAGAAATTCGTGGTGGAGACCAATTGGTGCGTGACCCTGGATAAGATCGGCGAGGACTTTTGGCCGGAGATCGCCAAAAACACGGCGCAGATCCAGGAGTGGACCGCCATGTACGCCATTGACGAGGCGGAGGGCTGGAGCGACCCGCCCACGGTGGAATTTCTGCGGCAAAACCAGAACCTGCCGGTGGATACCGCCCACTTTTCAGGCGCGTTCAAGGACGCTCTGCTGGAGAGCATCGGCGATCTGGACGCCCAGACCAGCGGCGTTTTGCTGCACTCGGACAACTATCAGGCGCTCCGCCTGCTGCTGGAGCGCTATCGCGGCCGCGTCCAGCTGACATACATCGACCCGCCATACAACACGGACGCCAGCAAGATCCTGTATAAGAATGGCTATGAACATTCCAGCTGGCTCTCGCTGATGGAATCCCGGCTGGCGGAAGGGCGGGAATTGATGTGCGAGACCGGCGTGATCGAAGCCGCCATCGACGATTATGAAATGCGGTATCTCAACACCTGCATGGATCAGGTATTCGGCAGCGGCAACGCCATTTCAAACATCGCCATATTGACCAATCCCAAGGGGCGGGATCAGGGCTTTATCGCCCAAGCCCACGATTACACGCTGATATATGCCCGGAACAAAGCGCTGGCGGCCACCAATAACTTTGTCCTCTCCGAGGAGGCGCTGGCCAAAAAATTCGCAAAATCCAAGGACGGCGCTGCGCTGCGGGAGCTGCCGCTGAAGCGGACCGGCACCGGAAAATTCCGGGAAGAGCGGCCCTATATGTATTTCCCCTTTTTCTACTCCAAGGAAAAGGACGAGCTGCTGGTCATTCCCGAGGACCTGTACCGGCAGATCTATGACGCGGCGACAGACAGCTTTGACGACCTCTTTTTGGACCGCGTCATCGCCAGCTATGCGGCGGACGGATATACTGCTATCCTGCCCCTCAGCAGCAAGGGAGAAAAATACCGGTGGAGGTGGGGCTACAAGAGCTGCGCGGCCGGCGTGAAAAACGGCGCCCTGTTCTGCAAAGCGGTGAAGGGCGGCGGATACGCCGTCTATCAGTATGATTTCGCGGACGAGGAGGCGACCCCCAAATCCCTCTGGTTCGGAGAACGATATGACGCCTCGTCCAAGGGCACGAACCTGCTGGAGCAGATCATCCCCGGGAATCCCTTCGATTATCCCAAAAGCCTGTACACCGTGGAGGACAACCTCATCATCGGCTCCAGCGCCGGGGATATCGTTCTGGATTACTTTGCCGGGTCCGGCACCACCGGCCACGCCGTCGTGGATCTCAACCGCCGCACGGAGGATCCTCCCCGCAAATATATCCTGGCCGATATGGGCGAACACTTCAACAGCGTGCTCCTGCCCCGCATGAAAAAAGTCGTGTACGCCCCCGACTGGAAAAACGGCAGACCGCAGAGCCGCGGCGACGGCATTTCCCAGATCATCAAATACATGCGGCTGGAAAGCTATGAGGACGCCCTTTCCAATATCCAGCTCTCCGACAACGGCGGACAGCTGGCCTCCCTGCTGGGTGAGGAGTATCTGATCCACTACATGGTGGACCTGGAGAGCCAGGACAGCCTGCTGGACGTGGATGCCTTTTCAAATCCCTTTGCCTATACCATGAAAATAACCGAGAAAAACGTGTGCCAGGAACGGCCTGTGGACCTGTGCGAGACCTTCAACTATTTGATCGGTCTGACGGTGATCCGCCAGACCGCCGTCTCCTGCTATCTCAGCAAGCCGGCGGAGGCCCCCGCCTATGAGGGCGCCGTGGAACTGGTGCGGGATACCAGCGGGCCGTATGCGTTCCGGCGGATCGAAGGGACCCTGCCTGACGGCCGGCGGGCGCTGGTCATCTGGCGGACTGTGACAGATGATATCCTGGCATCCAACGCAGCCCTTGACGCGTACTTTACCGCCTGCCGCAAAAGTGCGGGGGTCCATGACTGCGATGTGATCTTCGTCAACGGAGACAGCAATCTGGAAAATCTGCGAATCGGCAGTGAGAGCTGGAAGGTGCAGATGACCGAGACCGAGTTCAAAAAGCGTATGTTCGAGGAGATGTGAGCCATGGTGAAAAAAGAAGCCCGGCAAGCCCCGTTTGACGACCAGCTGGTTCTGTTCCGCTACTTTCTGCATGAGCTGCGGCTGGATTCCCTCAGCGCCCTCAGCGAGAAGCTGAACAGCACGGAGCTGGAAGGCGTAGACGAAAGCGGAAACACCTTTTTCTGCAATCACATCGCCCTGGTATGCAGGATGAAAGGCTCCGCCGTCACGGCGGAAAAGCTGCGGCTGTACGACGAGAACATCCGCCGCCACACCCGCCAGATCAGCGAGAAGCGGGGGGCGCTCCGCTGGAAGTACTTTCAATATGTGGCGCTGCTCTTCACAGAAATGTATCTGGACCGGTATTTCACGGACGCGGAGGCGTTTTGCGGCGATCTGAACGCCTGGCTGGCGGAAATACGGAAAAGCTCCCTGGGCCTGATCGATTTTGAGCCATACACGTCTGAAAAGCTGAATAAGCTGGCATTCATGTGCGCCACCGGCAGCGGCAAGACCCTGCTCATGCACATGAACATCCTGCAATACCTGCATTATTTCAAGCGCGCCAGGCGGCTGAACAGCAGGCTGGCCATCAACAAGGTGATCGTACTGGCGCCCAACGAGGGCATGAGCAGCCAGCACCTGGAGGAGCTTGCGCTCTCCTCCATCTCCGCCGCCCTGTTTGAAAAGGACTTCGGCATCACGGCCCGCAGCAGCGATGTGATCGTCATCGACATGAACAAGCTGAAGGAGGAGGGCAAGGTCAAAACCGTATCTGTCGACAGCTTTGGACAGAACAATCTGGTGCTGGTGGACGAGGGCCATCGGGGCCTTTCCGGAAACGCGTGGTATGACTACCGCACCCGCCTGTCCGCGGACGGCTTCGCTTTTGAATACTCTGCCACCTTCAAGCAGGCGCTGCGCTCCAATTCCAAAAAGGACGAGGAACGCGCTCTGATGGAGGAGTACGGAAAATCCATCCTCATGGACTATTCTTATAAGTATTTTTACGGGGACGGGTACGGCAAGGACTACCGCATCTACAATCTGCGGAGCGGCATCGACCGGACGCAGCTCCATCTGTACATGGTCGGCTGCCTGCTGACCTTTTACCAGCAGCTCAAGCTGTTTGACGAAAAGCAGGACGAGCTGCAGGCGTTTCTGATCGAGAAGCCCCTGCTGGTATTCGTCGGCAACCGGGTCACCGCCAAGACCTCCAAGGATGAACTGACCGATATGGAAGAGATCCTGGAATTTCTGGATCGCTTCGTCCGGGACCGGGCCGCCGCCATCCATGATATCCGTGCAGTCCTGGAGGATGAGACCGGCCTGATCGACAGCAGCAACAACGAGCTCTTCTTTCAGGATTTTGAAGCGCTGAAGGAATTCTTCGGGAACGCCCCCGATCCGGCGGCCATTTTCGCGGACATTCTGCGTCTGGTGTTCAACGCCGGCGGGAACGTGGACGAGCCGCGCCTGCACATGGAAAACCTCCGGCAGGTGCCTGGCGAGATCGGTCTGAAGATCGGCGGATACGGAGAATACTTCGGCGTGATCAGCGTCGGCGACACCGACGGATTGATCAAAAACTGCGAGAAGAGGGGCATTGCGGCCAAGACGGAGGAATTCGTCTCCGCCTCCCTGTTTCGCGCCATCAACGCCAAGGACTCCAACATCAAGGTGCTGCTCGGCTCCCGAAAATTTACAGAGGGCTGGAACAGCTGGCGGGTCTCCACCATGGGTCTCATCAACTTTGCGAAGGGCGAAGGCTCCCAGGCCATCCAGCTCTTTGGGCGCGGCGTCCGGCTGAAGGGCTACAACGGCTGCTTGAAGCGGTCCCGCAGGCTGGACGTCCATGCAAATGCACCCAGGCATATCGAGCTGCTGGAGACCCTTTCCATATTCGGCGTCAGGGCGCAGTATATGGAGGATTTCAAGAGCTATCTGGAATGCGAAGGTGCGCCTGTCAACGACGGCATCCGGAACTTTGATCTGCCGGTGGTCAGCCGGCCAGTGAAGGACAGAACGCTCTATGTCATCAAGGTAAGAAACGGCGCCAGCTTCAAAAAGCAGGCCCGCCGCCTGGTCCTGGATAAGCCGGACGCAGGCTTTCTGCAATATCTGCTCCGAAACAAAACGACCATCGACTGCCGCAGCAGGATCCAGACCATCGACTCATCGTTTCGCTTTGAATTGAGATCCGTACCTGACGTACTGACCATCCCTGACGAGATGCTCCCCCTGCTGGATCACCGGCGCATCTTTGAGGAATTGGAACAGTACAAAAGCGAAAAGCGGTACTTCAACATCAGCATCCTTCCCAATAAGCTGATGGAGATCCTGCGGACCGCCGGCTGGTATGGTCTGCTGATCCCGCGGGAACATCTGCGGATCGATTCTCTCGCCAAGCTGGAGGCGGCCACAGATTACGCAATCATGGCCCTCAAGTCCTATATGGACAAATTCTTCAAATATGAAAAGGAGCGCTGGGAGGCGCCGCTGCTGGAATATGCCCCGCTGAACATCAATGACCGCAACTTTTTGGGTACGTATCACATCACCTACACGCGGCAGCACCCATGGGACACCACCGGCGACGCCCTGGGGACCTTCCTGGAAGAGACCTCCGCCACGCTCCGCGCATCCAACGGGCTGGGCGCATATAAAAAAGAGGCTCTCCGCGGCAGGATGGTGCTGCTGGACTGCAAGCCCCACCTCTATGCTCCCCTCATCTGCCTTGAAAAGAGCGACCCGCAGATCCAGGTTTCGCCGGATGTGCTCAACCGCGGCGAGATGCTCTTTATGGATCGCCTGAATGCATACACCGACAGCCACAGCGATGAGCTGAAGGAAACGCCGCTGTACCTGCTTCGGAATCAGAGCAGGACCGGCATCGGTTTCTTTGAGGCGGGCAACTTCTATCCCGACTTCATCCTGTGGATCGACACCGCGAAAGTCCAGTATATTTCCTTCATCGACCCAAAGGGCCTGGTGTATGTCAATCCGGACCACTGCAAGGTAGAATTCTGCAAGACCATCAAGGATCTGGAGGCAAGGCTCTCGCCGCCGGCAGGCGGAAAACGCATCGTGCTGAATTCTTTCATCATGTCCGCCACGCCGTCCAGCCTGCTGCACAGCCAATGGGCCATGGATCAGGCCCAGCTGGAGGAAAAGAATGTGTATGCGCTTGACGATCCCTCCTGCGTGGAACGAATGATCCGCAAGATCCTGGGACAAGTCTGACCTTGTGCCGAAACGCAGAACAAGGCCGCCGCTCACTTGCCGTGAGCGGCGGCCTTTTCCTTCTGAATAAACACTTGTTCTAAGTTATTGTCGTAAGCGCAAATCCACCGGTCAGCTTCCGCCGGCCCCAGCGTTCTCAGCGCTTAACGGTCAACTCTTAGTACATGCCGCCCATATCGGGAGCAGCGGGCGCGGGCGCGGGAGGCTCGGGCTTGTCGGCCACCAGGGACTCGGTGGTCAGCACCATGGAGGAAACGCTGGCCGCGTTCTCCAGTGCGGAGCGGGTCACCTTGGCGGGGTCGATGATGCCGGCGGAGACCATGTCGCAGTACTCTTCCTTATAGGCATCGAAGCCGTAGCCGTTCTTGCCGGAGGAACGGACCTTCTCCAGGATCACGGAGCCGTCCAGGCCGGCGTTGGCGGCGATCTGACGGATGGGGGCCTCCAGGGCCTTGGCGATGATGCGGACGCCGGTCTTTTCGTCGCCCTCCACGGTGTCCAGCAGGGCCTCCACGGCGGGGATCACGTTGACGAAGATGGTGCCGCCGCCGGCGACCACACCTTCCTCAACAGCGGCGCGGGTGGCGTTCAGGGCGTCCTCGATGCGGAGCTTCTTCTCCTTCATCTCAGTCTCGGTAGCGGCGCCCACCTTGATAACGGCCACGCCGCCGGAGAGCTTCGCCAGGCGCTCCTGCAGCTTCTCCCTGTCGTAGTCGCTGGTAGTGTTGGCGATCTGGCTGCGGATCTGAGCCACACGGTCCTTGATGGCCTGAGAATCGCCGGCGCCGTCCACGATGGTGGTGTTCTCCTTGGTGACCTTTACCTGACGGGCACGGCCCAGCATAGAGATGTCGGCGGTCTTCAGCTCCAGACCGACTTCCTCGCTGATGACGGTGCCGCCGGTCAGGGTCGCGATATCCTGCAGCATCTCCTTGCGGCGGTCGCCAAAGCCGGGGGCCTTGACGCACACAACGTTCAGCGTGCCGCGCAGGCGGTTGACGATCAGGGTGTTCAGGGCCTCGCCCTCCACATCCTCGGCTACAATGACCAGCTTCTTGCCGGACTGGACCAACTGCTCCAGCAGGGGCAGAATGTCGGCGATGACGGAAATCTTCTTGTCGGTGATGAGGATATAAGCGTCGTCAATGACAGCCTCCATCTTCTCCATGTCAGTGGCCATGTAGGGAGTGATATAGCCGCGATCGAACTGCATGCCTTCCACGACCTCGGAATAGGTCTCGGCGGTCTTGGACTCCTCGATGGTGATGACGCCGTCAGCGGAGACCTTCTCCATGGCGTCGGCGATCAGCTGGCCAATGGCCTCGTCGCCGGAGGAGACGGCGCCCACACGGGCGATGTCCTTAGAGCCGTCCACAAACTTGGACTGCTTCTTCACCTCAGCCACGGCGGCCTCCACAGCCTTGGACATGCCCTTCTTCACCACGATGGGATTGGCGCCGGCGGCCAGGTTCTTCAGGCCCTCGTGGATCATGGCCTGGGCCAGCAGGGTTGCGGTGGTGGTGCCGTCGCCGGCGGCGTCGTTGGTCTTGGTGGAGACCTCCTTGACCAGCTGGGCGCCCATGTTCTCGAAAGGATCGTCCAGTTCGATCTCCTTGGCGATGGTCACGCCGTCGTTGACGATCAGGGGAGCGCCGTACTTCTTATCCAGGACCACGTTCCGGCCCTTGGGACCCATGGTGATCTTGACGGTATCGGCCAGGGCGTTGACGCCGTTTTCCAGAGCCTTGCGGGCCTCGTCGCCGCGCTTGATGAGCTTAGACATAATGATTACCTCCAAAATTTCTTAAAGCGGGGGACTGCGTCCCCCCTTTAGATTCCCCCTCGCCAGTCTGCGAACTGGCGCCGCCCAAGGCGGCTGGGGTCAGGGTATTTTTGCCACGTACGCGCCGCGGAAAAAA
The DNA here is from genome assembly GCF_947631165.1 of uncultured Dysosmobacter sp. Lineage (GTDB taxonomy): Bacteria > Bacillota > Clostridia > Oscillospirales > Oscillospiraceae > Oscillibacter. The sequence continues at coordinate 64,877 of NZ_CANRKH010000001.1, forward strand.
TAATTTTCATAATTTTCGCCTCTGGCGAAAAAGCTGCTCAAAAACGATTATTCGACGATCGCCAGAATGTCGTTCTGACGAACGACCACGTATTCCACCTCTTCCAGGGTGACCTTGGTGCCGGCATACTGGCTGGTGATGACCTTGTCGCCGGGCTTCACGGTCATGGTGACTTCCTTGCCGTCCACCATGCCGCCGGGGCCGACGGAGATGACTTCCGCCACAGAGGGCTTCTCCTTGGCACTGCCGGTGAGGATGATGCCGCCCTTGGTGGTCTCCTCGGTCTCCACCATCTTCAGGATCACACGATCAGCAAGCGGGGTGAGTTTCATTTGGGTTTCCTCCTTATGATATAAAAAATTATGAAAGCAAATCCAGCGTTAGCACTCAACCTTCTCGAGTGCTAACGCTGTTATCATAGTACAGTTGTCTCAGTTTGTAAAGGGGGATTTTGACAAAAGTTATGAAGAATTTGTAAATGTTCCGGCAATGCCCCTACTGGGCGGTGGCGTTGGGGTCGCAGCCCCTGGGTCCGAAGAAGCTCAGCCGCTTGTCCGCCAGGCGCATGACCACCTGGCGGCCGCGGAAGCACTCGCCGTCCAGGCAGGAGACGATGTCCTCCTCTGCCTGGATGCGGACTTCCCTGGCGGTGGACACCCGGATCAGCTCCTGGGGCAATCTCGCATGTTCTCCGGCAGAATAGGGATTGAAAAGCCGGGCAAAGGTCAGCTTGCTGACATTTTTGATCAGGACCGTATGTAATACGCCGTCGTCCATCCGGGCTTCCGGCACGGGCGTGGAGCCGCCGCCGTAGTAGCGGCCGTTGCACATGGACACCAGGGCAAAATCATCTTCCACCTTTTCCCCATCCAGCCAGACGGTCCAGCGATGGCCGATGGGGCGAAAGAGGAAGTTTACCGCCACTGAGGCCAGATAGCTGCCCCGGCCATTGAGCAGAGGAGAGCTGCTGAACTGGTGAACGCTGTCTGCGACCCGGGCGTCGATGCCGTTGCAGGCGATGGTGACGCAGTACCGCCCATTGCAGTCGATCAGGTCCAGGGAAATCGTCTCCCCATCCCACAAATTTTCAGCATCCCGGAATTTCTCCATATCCGGGCCAAAATTTTTCAGGAAATCGTTGCCTGTGCCGGCAGGCACACAGGTCATGGCAGCGTTGGAAAAGCCCGCGATGCCATTGGCTACCTCGTGGACGGTGCCGTCGCCGCCGCAGGCATAGAGCCGCAGCGGCTGGCCGGTCTCCGCCAGCTTCCGGGCCATGTCCGCGGCGCCGCCGGGCCGGTCCGTCAGCATGCAGGCGCACTCCAGCCCGTGCCGCTCCCGCATCCGGTCCGCCATGGCGTAGATCCGGGCAGTCTGGTCCTTTTTTCCGGCCTTGGGATTGATGATAAAGATGTGGCGCATAGGCGATACCTCATTTATTTGTAAATTGGGAGATCGCGTAAAAGCGGGGAAAGTCCTTCTGCGCCGCCTGCCCGATCTTCACGGATGGGCGGTAGAACTGCCCGTCCAGCTGGAACCGCAGGCCGCGGGAGAGGGCGGAGATCCGTTCCTTCAGCAGCAGGAAGTCCTGATAGCCGGAGAGAGTGGCCGTGGACTGCCAGGTGCTGTCCCCACGGGAGATCTCCTTGGGATAGAACGCCTCATAGCCCACGATGTTTTGGGGAAACTGCACATAGGAGTTCCGCAGGCTGACCCAGTGGCTTTCAGGGTCGATGGTCATGGCGAAGGGAGCCAAGGCGGCGCAGGGTTCCGGAAAGACCGGCAGGAGGAACTGCTGCCCTTCATAGGTGTGCTCGCTGCCGTAGGGACAGCGGGCGAGATCCGTGGTGAGACCGATGTGCCTCATCAAAGGCCAATCCGCCTCATGAGACAGCGCCTCGCCCCGGGACAGCTTGCCGTACAGCCGGCGGTAGGAGGCCAGGAACTCCTCCGCCGGCATCTCCCGGTAGCCCACGGGGACGTGGCAGTTGAATTGCACCAAATGGAATGGCTCCAGCACCTTTGCCAGCTCCCTGGGTGTCAAAATGAAGCGGAAGAAGTTCCATCCCCTGGGCATATATTCCATAACCCGTTACCTCCCATAGAAAAACGCGTCGCACTTCAGCATCCCGTTGTACAGCTTCCGCTTCTTGTCGGCAGGGCGGCCAAAGGCCCGTTCAAATTCCGTGTGGGAGCTGAGGACGATGACCCGCCACTTGGGAGACAGGGCCCGAAGGGCGTGTCCGAATGTTCGGTACAGGTCCTCCGCCTCCTTCTTCTCCAGCAGACGCTCACCGTAGGGTGGATTGGTCACCAGCTGGCCGTATTCGCTGTCCCGGTGGAATTTCCCGGCGTCCGCCGCTTCGAAGCGGACGCAGTCCTCCACGCCTGCCAGCTCCGCGTTGTGGCGGGCCAGCTCCACCGCGGCGGGATCGATGTCGCCGCCCCAGATGTCGTAAGTCCCATGGAACTCCCGGTCCATGGCTTCGTCGGCGGCGTCCAGCCACAGTTTGCTGTCCATGTTCTTCCACTTTTGGGCGGAAAAGCTGCGGTCCAGGCCCGGGGCGCGGTTCTTGGCGATGAGCGCCGCCTCGATGGGGATTGTCCCGCTGCCGCAGAAGGGGTCGCAGAAGGGGTCCCGGCCCCGGTAGCGGGACAGGAGCACCAGGGCCGCCGCCAGGGTCTCCCGCAGGGGTGCGCCCATGTTCCGCGCCCGATAGCCCCGCTTGTAAAGGCCCTCGCCGGAGGTGTCCAGATACAGCGTGGCCACGTCCTTGATGATGGCGAATTGGATCTGATAGCGGCTGCCGCTCTCCGGCAGGGTCTCACAGCCGTAGACCCGCCCCAGCCGCTGGGCCGACGCTTTTTTCACGATGGCCTGACAGGCGGGGACGGAGTGGAGTGTGGAATTCAGAGAGTAGCCCTTCACCGGAAATTCGCCGTCCCGGGGGATGTAGTCCTCCCAGGGCAGGGCCAGCACACCCTGGAACAGGGCCTCAAAGTCCTTGGCGGGAAAACTGCCCAGCTCCATCAGGACCCGGGCGCCGCAGCGCAGGTTGATGTTCAGCCGGGCGATGTCCGCCATGGTGCCCTCACAGTGGACCCGGCCATTCTCCGCCCGGACGTTTTGCAATTGCAGGCGCTTCATCTCATCCGCCACCAGCGCTTCCAGCCCGAACAGACAGGGGACCGTCAGGATCATGAGGCGCACCTCCTTATCAAAGTCAAATATATTGATATTCAGTATAACAGGAAATAAAGAAATGTGCAATGCGTGGGAGAGGCGTTCCGCCGCTCAAAGGAAAAACAGCATTCTTGCCTCAGGCGGCCTGGTGTGATATAATTTATATGATGTGCCGCAGCAAACTGAAATTTGGGAGGCGCAGCATGATATGCCGCCCTTCCATATGACATGAGGTACGGCGACAGCTTCCAATTGATCGGTCATTTCCATTTTGAAGCGCCCGTTCCGCCTGGATTGTAACCAAATTGAAATTCTTTTTCCCATCCGGATATGGTATGATAAAGACGGAGGCTCCACCGACGTGATTTTTAGGCGTGTAAACTTCAAGTTGCCCGTTTTCTGCCGCCGCAAATCAGAGTTGGTGAAATTCAGCGGCGGCCTCTGCTACAATAAAGGTACGGAGGGGATGAGATGGCCTTTGGAGAGCGGCTGCAGGAACTGCGCCGGAGCAATGGAATGACCCAGGAGAAATTTGCCGCCCAGCCGAAGGTCTCCCGCCAGACGGTGAGCAAGTGGGAATCCTGCCGGGGCTATCCCGAGATTGGGAAGATCATCTACATCTGCAACACATACCCTCAGTGGATAAAGGGAAACACGCTTGCCAGCGGTTAAAATCAACGCTGGCGACGTCATTGTCCTAGGTGGGCTATCGCCCGGCAACGAGGATAACACCGCCAGCCGCTCAAGATGCCCCGAAAAACCGCGTTTCCCTTTGTCCACTGAGGGTACGGTGTCAATATGAACGAGCTGTTCGACGAGGAGGTCCCGCGGCCGCGGCAGAATGGCAGGGCAAATATTCCAGCCCCTATCCAAAGCCCCACGCTGAAAACTGCTCTGGCGGATTTTTGCAGCAACTTGTCCCCCTGCAACAAAGGGATCAGATTTGGAACGCTGGCCGCGGCGGCGCTGCTGGTCCTGCTGTTCGTAAGACATGTGAGAGGAGGAACAGACAATATGATGACAATGATATGGGTTGGCGCCATCGTTGTGTTCGGCGTGGTGGAAGCGGTCACGGCGGGCCTGGTGTCTATTTGGTTCGTGGCCGGCGCTCTGGCGGCCATGCTGGCGGCTGTCGGCGGCCTGAGCGTGTTGGCACAGATCGTCGCCTTCATCGCGGTATCGGCCCTGGCACTGGCTGTGACCCGTCCCCTGGTCAGGAAATTCACCACGGGCCGGGCAATCCCCACCAATCTGGACCGGGTTGTCGGAGAGACTGGCAAGGTGACGGAGACCATCGACAATGAAAATTCCACCGGCGCCGTCTATATAGAGGGCAAGACCTGGACCGCCCGCAGCGCGGACGGCGGGGTGATCCCGGCGGAGATGCCGGTCCGCATCGTGAAAATAGAGGGCGTCAAGCTCTTTGTTGAAAAAATAAAAGTGACGGAGGGAACAATATAATGAATTTAGGAACAATCGCGGTCATCATTCTGGTGATCCTGCTGCTGATCCTCATTGTCAGCAACATCGTGGTGGTCCAGCAGTCCCGGGCCTATGTGGTAGAGCGCCTGGGTGCGTTCCGGGCGGTCTGGAACGTGGGATTGCACCTAAAGATCCCGTTTATCGAGCGTATCGCGAAAAAGGTGTCTCTGAAGGAACAGGTGGCGGATTTCGCCCCCCAGCCCGTGATCACCAAGGATAACGTCACCATGCAGATCGACACCGTCATCTATTTTCAGATCACGGACCCCAAGCTCTATACCTACGGCGTGGAGCATCCCATGAACGCCATCGAGAACCTGACCGCCACCACGCTCCGCAATATCATCGGCGACATGGAGCTGGACCAGTCCCTCACCAGCCGTGACATCATCAACTCTCGGATGCGGGCCATCCTGGACGAGGCCACAGACCCCTGGGGCATCAAGGTCAACCGTGTCGAGCTGAAGAACATCATCCCGCCCAAGGAGATCCAGAACGCCATGGAGAAGCAGATGAAAGCGGAGCGGGAGCGCCGCGAGTCCATCCTCCAGGCCGAGGGTACCAAGCAGTCCCAGATCCTGGTGGCTGAGGGTGAGAAGCAGTCCGCCATCCTGAAGGCAGAGGCCGCCAAGGAGGCTGCCATCAAGCGGGCCGAGGGCGAGAAGGAGGCCCGGATCATGGCCGCCGACGCCGAGGCACAGGCCATCATGAAGGTGCAGCAGGCCCTGGCTGACTCTCTGAAGCTTCTGAACGCCGCCGCCCCCAATGACCAGGTGGTAAAGCTGAAGGCTCTGGAGGCCATGCAGAAGGTGGCGGACGGCAAGGCCACCAAGATCATCATCCCCAGCGAACTGCAGGGTCTGGCGGGGCTCGCCGCCAGCGCGAAGGCCGTGTTCGAGAGTGAGGACCCCAAAGCAGAGTAAGCAGCAATTCAAAGGCGCAGGCATTTGCCTGCGCCTTTTTTCAGCAGCTCCTTCGCCTCAGCAGCGCCCGCATCTCCTCCACACCCTTTTCCTGAGAGGAGATGATGGTGCACAAAATAGGCACCAGCTCTGGGCAGACGCCGTATCGCAGAGCGTTTTTTGCCATATGGATAGCCCCTTCATGATGGGGGATCATCTCCCTCATGAAATCCGCCGCGATGTCGCTGACCTCCGCCGCCCCGCCCATCTCCCGGAACATCGTTCCGTAGATCAGGTCCATCCGCCGCTGGTAAAGCGCCAGATCTCCCGGTGGGCTTTCCAGCGCAGCGCAGCGATGCAGGGCCGCCCGCATGGCGGCGATGCCTTGAGTCTGCTCCGTAATGATGCCCTCCGCGATGCGCCGCAGCGCACAGCCGGTGATATGGGGCAGAGCGTTCCGGCTCATTTCAATAGCCGCCTGGTGGTGGGGGATCATCTGAACGATGAAGTTGTGGGAGATGCTGTCCGTCAGTTCCGCGCCAGTCATGGCGCCGATCATATCGTCCAGGATCTGGTAAAAGCGAAGCAGATAGCTCTTTGTCTGCTCCGGCAGGACACACGCAGTCCGCATGATGCCTTCCTCCTTCCCGGAACAGCCTATGCGAAAAAGCGGAGCAAGGTGCGGCAAGCACAAGGTATTGCCCCGCCGCAGCGGCCCAGCTTATCAGGGCCAAACCAGGAAAGCGCCAAGAGAAGAGACGGGTATAACCCGTCTCTTCTCTTGACGCCATGTTACAAAAAGGCCTTAATGTCAAGAACAAATTGCAATAATTAAGAACAATCAGCACAATAGACAATCCGCCGCCTCCCATTTTGTGCTACTTCACAATAAAATGGGCATGACGACCAGCCGGGCGGGGCCTCCCGCTCGGCTTTTAGAACGTCTGTATTATCTGCGCCCGGTCAGGCCGCGGCCAGCTCCTCCTCGAACAGAGCCGCCGACGATTTCCACCCCAGCAGTTTCCTCGGATAGTGGTTTACCCAGTGTTCCGCCGCCGCCACCTGTTCCTTCGTCACCTCGTCAAAGTTGGTCCCCTTCGGGAAGAACCGGCGGATAAGCCTGTTCATATTCTCATTACTGCCCCGCTCGTAGGCGGAATAGGGATGGCAGAAGAAAACGATGGTCCTCTTGCCCTTCCGCCGGTGGGCGATTTCGATTCCTTCAAAGTCCTGGAACTCGCAGCCGTTGTCCACCGTGATGCTCTTGAACAGAGTATAGAACAGCCGCCCGAACTTCCGCTCCAGCCGGTTGATGGCCTTGACCACGCTGGCCGCGGTGTGGTCCTCCAGCAGCATGACGATTCCCATGCGGGTCCTCCGCTCCGTCAGCACCAGCAGCGTTTTCTTGGACCCCTTGCACCCCATGATGCTGTCCATCTCCCAGTGGCCGAACTGCTCCCGCCGCCCGATTTCCCGCGGGCGCTTCTCGATGCTGTTGCCGCGGGCCGCGCGGGCCGCCTTTTCCCCGTCCCGCTTTTTCCGGTGCCGCTTCCCCTTGTCGTGCAGGTGGGAGGCGTCCAGCACCAGGAACACGTCCCCCCGGTAGATGTAGTTGTACAGCGTCGTCTCGCAGATTTCCGTGTCGTAGACCTCGCCGTTGTTTCGGATTTCCGCCAGGGCCGCGCCGGGGGAGAAGTGCTGCACGGCGATAAGCTCCTCCAGCCGTCGGGCAAGGGCGTGGTCATGCCCGATTTTCAGGTCCGGCCCCTTCGCCGCCAGGAACTCCTTGTACTTCCGCTGCGCCTGTTCCGGGCTGTACTTCACTACAAACTCATAATCCGTCGTCATTTGAACACATTTCCCCCGCTCGATTTCATAGTAGATGGACCGGAGGCATTTCCCCAGCGCGTCCGCTATGACCGGCTTCGGGATTCCCTTTTTCAGCATCCGCTCCAGCGTCAGCCGCTGGTCCCAGGAAAAGTGTGTTGCTCCCTTGTGATTCATGGTGGCACCCCCTTTTTCCAGTAATATAAATTGGAATAATCGGGAATGTCAATCGTTCATCCGTTCTAAAAAAGAATTGCCGTAGGCTGACGCCTACGGCAAATTTTTTTATTCTTTTCCGGTCAGCCAGTTCATGGTGACGCCCAGGACCTCCGCAAAGGTCATCAGCTCATAGTCCGTCACGAACCGGTCCCCCGTCTCGATTTTGCTGATTGCCTCCCGCTCGATAAGCACGCCCTTGACCTGCATCCGGGCTGCCAGCTCGTTTTGGGACAGTCTCTTGGTGGTCCTGATTTGGTGTATTCGGTCCCCTGATATATTCTTTTGCCCGCCGTAGTCATATATTTTCACAGCACGCCCTCACTTCCGCCTTGACAATAGCACATCTCGCGGATTATTCTGTAATAAAGATTTACAGTTTATAATCTTTTTTTACAAAAGGGGGATTGCCATGTCTGGCCGGACTTCAAAGCTGCTCCGATGGGCCTTGTATTTTATCCTGTTCTGCGTCCTGCTCCGCGCCTGCGGAGTGATTTCTTTTACTGCCCATGAACACGACTGGCAGGAGGCCACCTGCACCGCGCCCAGGACCTGCGCCACCTGCGGCGAGACGGAGGGGGAACCCCTGGGCCATCAGTGGACCGCCGCCACCTGCCAGGCCCCAAAGACCTGCGCCAGATGCGGCGAGACGCGGGGGACCACCGCCGGGCACGACTGGATTTCCGCCACCTGCACCGCGCCCAAAATCTGCGCCGTCTGCGGCGAGACGAAGGGGGAACCCCTGGGGCACCGCTTCTACTCCATGAATTGGTACACCACCCGCCGCCCCACGTGCCAGGAGGAGGGAGAGCGCACGAACACCTGCTCCCGCTGCGGCCTGACCGTCACAGAGAGCGTCCCCGTTATCGGCTGCATCCCCGGCAACTGGGAGACGGTGGAGGAGGAATCCACTTCCACCGTCGTCATAAAGGCGCAGTATTGTACCATGTGCGGGAGAGAGCTTGACCGCAAGCAGCTCACCCTTTCCGGCGGCGGCGGGTCCGGCGGCGGGGGAGGGTCCGGCGGCGGGGGAGGCGGCACGGTCTACGATAACCAGGGCCAGCAGAACACCACGGCCACCTACGTCCTGAACACCAGCACCATGAAGTTCCACCGCCCGTCCTGCCGGGATGTCCCCCGCATATCGTCCGCAAACTACTCCACCTCCAGCCAGTCCAGGGACTACCTGATTTCCATAGGTTACAGCCCCTGCGGCCACTGTTCCCCATAAACAGAAAAACTCCCCCGGCGCTGGCACACGGTCCGCCGCCGGGGGAGTTCTCTTGTTATTTCAGCCAGTCCTTGCAGACATAGCCCGTGATGCCGTTCACGGCCACATACAGCCAGATGGTTTTTCCCACCTTGTTGTAGTAGCCGTAGCAGCGCACGGTGGTCCCGTTTTTCAGGACGCCCATGCTTTTCTTCTCGGTGCCCGCTCCGGTGCGGATGTTCAGCCCGCTTTTGGCGTCCACCTTGTAGGCCCTCGCCTGGGCCTTGTCGAAATACTGGGCCGCCTCCACCTGCTCCTGCTTCGGCGTGCTGGTGCTGGGCGCGCTGGGGGCCGGGGCCGCGCCGGAAGTCGTCCCGTCATAGGTCACATAGGGCAGCTTCCCGTGTTTCAGCCAGCGCCTGGAGTTGTACCCGGCCTTGGCCCCGATGTTGGCGACCGCCGTAATCTGCACCCGGTTCTCCCAGGCGGGGGAACACTCCACCGCCAGGCCGCCGCCGATGTACACGCCGATGTGGCCGGACAGCCAGACGGCTTCCCCCACCTCGATGTTGGAGAAGTCGGTGGAGACCCCGGAGCACCTGGCAATCATCGTGTCCGCGCCGATGTCCGGCACGCCGTTGGCCTGGTAGACGGCCCCGCCGTAAGTCTTGGACTTGTCCCCGCTCCAGCCCCACAACAGCCCTTTGATAAGGCAGACGCAATCAAAGCCGAAGGTGTCCGCGCTGGCCGCCTGAATCATCTTCTGCCTGGCCGCGGCCTTGTTGTACGTGTGGTTGTTGCAGTATCGCTTCTTGTTGGCCTCGTTCATGGGCGCGCCGAAACAGCCCATGATATACAGGGTCTTATAGTTCCGGGCCACGTCCTCGGCCCGCTGGGCCAGCTGCTTCCCTGTGGTGATTTTCCCGCCGGTGGTCCCGCCGCCGGTGGCCGGTGTGGCCGGTTTCTTGGCGTACTTGTCGAAGTAGCCCTGCCCGTACCCGGCCCGCTTCACCCGGACCGATTCTACGGTGTTGGCCGGGCGCTCGAAGTTCAGCAGCACGGCGTCGGATGCCTCCCGCACCGTGGCCGCGGATTTCAGGACCGACAGCACGCTCTTGAAGCTCTCGCCCAGCTCCTTCATCAGAAAGAGCAGCTGCGTCTCCAGGTCCCCCACGGATTTCCCCGCCGCCTTGGCGTACTCCAGCAGGGCCGCCTTGCGGCTCCAGAACGTCCACTGACACAGGCCGTAGCCCTGCCCATCCCTGGCGAAGTTGGTATAGCTCCCGCTGTCCACGGCGGCGGTGTACTCCGCGTCCGTCATTTTCAGCTTGGTGTTCCCGGTGTTCTGCAGGTTGTTGGGCAGCAGGCCGCTCTCCGCGTAGATGTTCCCCATCATCCCGGCGGCCCCCTGTTCGCTCATGCCGTGCCCGGTGAGGAAGTTCCAGATTTTTTGCTCGTTATTCGCTCCAGTCAGCGCCATTGTGTCCTCCTATCCGACCGGGCCGCCGTCCTGCGGCGGGGCGTTCTCTGCGTCCTCCCGCCGCCGCTTCCGCTCCCGGTGCTTTTCCTTTGCGGTTTTAATCCACCCCAGGATGCCGCACTCGAACCCCATCATGGAGTAGAAACACTGAACCAGCGTGTCCGGTATGCCTCCCGTCAGCTCGTACAGCTCTATCATTTTCAGCGTGAACAGCAGCACGGCGGCCCCCACCAGGACCAGGACGATGTTCATAGTCCCGATACGGTCCAGCAGGCCCGGCTTCTTCTCCGCCGGGCCTGCCTGTTTGTTCTGTGTTCTTCCGCCGCTCCGGCGTTTTCTGCTCCCGCCCAGCAGGCGGTCGGCCAGCAGGGCCGCCGCCATCCCCAGCAGGAAGCAGGCGGCGAACCCGGCGATAATCCCTATCACTTGCGGTCCCTCCGGTCCTTATCCCCCACGTAGTAGCCCAGCGCCAGGCAGGCCGCCATGCAGACGGTGAACAGCAGCGCCGTATCAGGCCCGGTCATGGTCGCTGTCCTCGCCGTCGCCCCGGTCCCCCTGGGCCACGGCCACGGGCGCGCTCACATTAAGCCGCGCCATGACTTCCTGGGTCACAGCCTCGCCCAGCTCCGCCGGGTCGATGTCCTTCTTCTGGTCGTCCTTCTCGGTCGGCTCGGTCTTGTCCACCTTGCTGAAATAGAAGGTGATGACCGCCGTGTAGATGACCATGAAGTTCTGGTCCACCTCGCCCTTGAAACTAAGGACAGCGAACATCACGGTCAGGAGGATGGTCACGATGGATTTCACGCTCACCAGGCGGTTGATGACTTTCTCTTTCATGTCGGTTCTCCTTTCAAAATTCCGGTTTGTGCGCGCTCTTGTTCAGGTGCTTGTCCAGCATATTCAGCGCCTCCTTGCAGGGGCCGTCCGCCCCCAGCTCGATGACGCCCTGCAGGACGCATTTCAGGCCGTAGCAGATAAGGGTCTGTTCCTTCTGCACGGCGTTGATGACCTCGCTCTGCTTCTTGTCATTCTCGCTCCGCCGGTAGATGTAGAAGATGACACCGGCCAGGGCAGACACGGCGGCCAGCAGGCTGCCAGCCGTGATGATGGTGTTCGCGTCGATGTACAAGGGCTTCACTCCTCCATTTCGTATTCGTCCGGGACTTCATCCCGTCCGAGGAGGGCGGTCAGGCGGTCCGCCGCCTCCGCCCGCTCCTCCTCCATGACCACGGCCCCCAGCTGCGCCAGGGCGTCGCTCTGCGCTCGGATGATCCTGTTCTGCATATCACAGATGCCGCACAGCTCCTGAATGATTTGCAGATTGCTCATTCCTCGGCCTCCGTCCAGCCGTAGACGCCCGGCTCCCACACGTTGGCGTCAACGTCGCTGGTCCAGTGTTGGCCCTTGTGGCTCACCTTGTCCCCCTGGTTGTAGGCGTCGTGCGCGCCGATGGGCTGCACCCAGGCGGGCCACTCCTCCGCCGGGTCCGCGATTTTGGTCCAGAGGCTGGCCGTCTTGTCCGGCGTCCAGTCCACCTGCGAGGTGTGGTCCTGGACGCACCGGTAAAGCTCGCCGTTGTACTGGCGGATGTTGCCCTGCTTGTAGTCCACCGGGTAGGCCCAGGGAGAAAACAGGTCCGTGTGCTCTCCGGCGGTGGTGTCGTCGATGCTCCCCGCCTCCGCCATGGTGACAAAGGCGATTCCCGCGGCGGTGTTTACCGCCTTGACCTGCTCCTTCACCGGCCCCGTCCGGTCCTCCGTCCGGTAGTGCCGGTCGATTTCATACCAGTCATAGCAGTTGCCCTCCGCGTCGTCGGCGCTGTTGAGCTTCCGCACCACCCGGAAATGGTCCGTGATGGTCTGGTCCGGGTAGATGTGCTCCACCTCCCGGTAGCCGGTCAGGTCCGTGTGGTGGCTCCCCTTGGTTTTGAGGACTTCCTTCTCTCCCTCTGTGCCAAATACATACTCCATGTCATTTCCCCCTTTTTACTGTTTTCCCGGACGATTCTCTTTAGCTCCCGCTGGATGCGCTCGCCTCGGAAAATGGCCCGGTATAGGTTGGTGTTATTACAGTGTTTGAGCTGCCCCAGCTTTGAAATGAGACTGTGCGCCGTCCCTGGCAGAATCCGCTTCCCGGCGTCCCGCCGCTTCCGATACCGTGCCACGGCCTTTTTGATGCGGTGGAGGTTGTGCTTCCGGGGCAGGGTGTAGCCCCGCCCGTACCGGTAGCCCACGGCGTCCGGCATCCGCCGCCGCTCTCGCTCCACGCCGTTGCGCGGGGCCTCCAGCTTCTCCGGCTTCCTGCCCTTCGGCACCGTCCTGAATATCTGCCAGTCGCCTTTTAGCCGCAGCTGGTGAGCGTTCAGCCAGTTCTCCATGAGCGTTTTCAGCTTCCGCAGCTTCCGCTTGTTCGGCCCCAGAATCGTCAGGTTGTCCATGTACCGCACGTAATGGGCCGCAAATCCGCTCTGCCGGATAAGCTGGTCCAGCGGCTGGAGGACGGTGTTTGCGAACCACTGGGACGTGTAGGCCCCTATCATCACGCCGTCCTTGACGATTCTCCAGATAAGGTCCAGCACCCGCCGGTCCTTGATAAGCTGCCGCATCCGCGCCATGACCACCTCCGGCTTCAAGCTCATGTAGAAGTGGTAGATGTCGCCGGTCAGCTCGTACTTGGTGCCTTTCGGGTCCTTCACCATCCACCGCTCGATTGCCTGCCGCCCGTGGTGCGGGCCGCGGCCCCGGATGCTCCCGCAGCAGTACGGGTCCATCCCTCGCATGAAGATGGGCTGGAGTATCTGGACCAGCGCGTGGTGTATGTATTGGTCCGGCCACTGGGCCGGTTCGCTCACCGTTCTTTGCTTCCGGGCGCTTGGGTCCCATCTCTGCGTCACCTTGGGCGGCTTCTGCTCAAAGCCCGTCAGGATGATGTTCCGCAGGTCCTTGACCCGCTCCTGCTTCGTCTCCTCCACCCAGGCCGTGCAGGCGTTGGGCCGGTGGTGACTGTGCCAGTGGTGCGAGGCGTTCACCTCGTTGATTGCCAGCAGTAGGTTTTCATCTGAAATGAGCCGTTCAAACAGGTGTCCTACCCTGTGCATAGGGATTTGTGCTCCTCCTTTTAGCTGTACGGACTTTCTCCCCGCGCCGGTTTCCCGGCGGGTACTCGCCCGCTCCCTTGTAGCTTATCTTCACCGTGGGGTGCGCGATTATCTGTGCCGTGAATAATTGAGGATGGTTAGCAAGTCCCACGCAGTTCCCGCCCTTCCCGGTTGGGAGGGGCGGAGCGACGCCGAAGGTGGCGGGAGCCGATGTTGCTGCTGGTGTTGGAGGCCGTGTTGTAGTTCACGTAGAACAGGCCGTAGTTGCCGTTCTGGTTGTAGTTGCCGCCAACGTAGAGGCACGGGTTCGAGGCGTTGAAGTTCCAGTTGTCGCACGACGGCCCGACCCAAAACATCGGTACTGCACAGATAACCCCGACCGCGCCAGGGGCTTCCTTCCCGGCCCCGTGGCCGGGGACCCCTGTTTTTCGCGCGGATTTCAAAATTCCGCCCGGCGCGGTCCCACGCCGGGCGGTCCGTTATATCATGTTTTTTCCATGCAAAGGGCGGGGGCTGCGGCCCCCTCCCTCTGCACTCCCTCCCCCATTAGGGGAGTTCCTGGAGGCGGGAGCCGATGTTGCTGCTGGTGTAGGAGGCCGAGTTGAAGTGCACGTAGAACAGGCCGTAGTCGCCGTACTGGCTGCAGTAGCCGCCAACGCAGAGGCACGGGAACGAGGCGTTGAAGTACCAGCGGTCGCACGAATAGGTGCTCTCGCTTCCGCTTGCCTCTGTCGGAATGAAGATGGGGAATCCGCCCGCCGACGTGACGGTGAACGCGCTCGGCCAGCCGCTGGACGGCTTTCCCGCCAGGGTCCCGCCCGCGGTGTCGGAGAAGTTGGCCGGATTCAGGATGATGTTCAGGCCGTTGCCGTCGTAGTAGCAGCCGTCGCACCAATCGTAGCAGTTGTCCCACAGCCCTTCGATGTTCCTGTACTGCGTCCCGCCGTAGCTGTCCCGGCTGTTCTGCGTGGTCCCGGTGTGATACCCCATGTTGTCCGTGTAGCCCATGTTGAACACGGCGGAGCTGCTGGAACTCGTCAGGGAACATCCCTTGCCGATGACCTTCTGGCTGTTCCAATCGGCAAACTCCACGATATACAGCAGCCAGATGGTGAACCGCGTTGCGAAGTCCAGCTGGGAGTAGCCCGCGCCCAGCGTCTTGATGCCCTGCCGGAACGCATCCCTGGTCTTGCTCACCTGCGGGGCCACGCCCGTCTTGCTTTTCCAGTCGCTGGCACAGTGATAGCGGCCCACGTAGATAGCGTCCCGCTCGCCCTTGCCGTCCTTGCGGTCCATGTGGGCAGGAGAGACGGAATAGCCGTCCTCCTTCTCCGCCGCGATTCTGATTTGCAGGCCCTTCCCGTTCTGCTCCAGCTTGTACCAGAACTTCGGGATTTTCACCATCTGCCCGCCGGTCCTGGCCTCGACGGTCATTCCCGCCCACGGCTGGAGGGTGTCGAACGGGCTGCTGCCCGCCGTCCCATTGTTCACGTGGGGCGTCGGGTCGGTGAAATTCTTGGCGGCGTCCGTCCGGGTCCACTTGGTCCCGCTGTTCCCGTCCCAGGTCACGCCGTAGATTTTCGGCTCGTACACGTTCACGCTGACCTTCTTGGTCGCGCCGTTGTACTTGGTGGTCTGCGCCAGGCTGATAGTGACCTGCGTATCACCGGCGGAAGCGCCGGAAATCGTCACGACCTTTTCCGCCGCCGAGGCCGTGGCCGTGCCGGGCGCGTCGGAGGTGGCGGACACGGCCCCGTCGCTGTCCGTGGTCACGTTGATTTTCACGTTGGCCCCCACTTTCAGCTTCACACTGCTGTCCGGGTTCAGGGTAAAGGTCGGATTCTTCCGCGTGACGTTCACGGTCAGCTTCACTTCCGCGTCGGCGTAGTTCTTCGCGCCCTTGCTGGAGATGGTCACGACCGCGTTGCCCTGTCCCGCGCCGGTGATGGTGACTTTCTTCTGCGCCGTGTCCGTGCTCACGGTGGCGAAAAGTTGCTGGCTGGATTCCGCCGAGATGTCGGCGTCGCTGTTGGTGGTCACAGTGACCTCCACCTGGTCGCCCACGTGGATGTCCTGCGCCGTGCTGGGCGAGATGGAGAGGGTGTTCGCCGCCTTGGCGATATTCCACTGGACGGACTTGGCCCCCGTGTCGCCGCCCGGCCACTGATAGTTGTCCTTGGGGGTGAAGGAGGTGGAGTATTCCCCGGCGTCCCGCTGCTTCGTCTCCGTCTTGGTCAGCTTGTCCTCGGAGTAGTCGTTCCACTCCGGGGCCTGCTCCTCGCCGCTGTAGGTCAGCGGGGTTTTCACGCTGGGGGTGCTGGCAATCGTGGCCCGCTGGATGGTCCACTCGACTTCCTTCTCCTTGGCGGTCTTATCCGCCCAGGTGTAATCCCCCTTGGGGGTGAAGTACGCCTTGTACGTCCCTGCGTTGGTCTCGCCCTGAAACTCGGTCGCCGGGGTCTTTCCGTCCCCGTAGGTAACGTCCATCATCTCCTCGGAGAAGTTGTTCCAGGTCGGCTTCTGCTTATCGCCGCTGTAGGTCAGCGCGGCGGCCTGGGACGGCACCACGGAGATAGTGTTCTGCACCGCGGCGATAGCCTCCGCCGCGCCGTCGGCCACCTTCTTTGCCTCCTCGGCGGTTTTCTTCACGCTGTCCAGCGTGTCCCAGAGGCCACTTTTCCGGTCAACCTTTTCCCAGACGTAGCTCCCTTCCTGCTCCTTGGTGCATACCCACTCCTGGCCGGTCTGCAGGTTGAGGTAGTGCTGGCCCACCTTGCCCTCGGTCTCCGCCGTCGGGTCCTCGTTCCCGGTCAGCGTGGGATAGCCGTTCAGCGCCTTCTCCGCCGCGGCGATTCTGGCGGACAGCGCCGGGTGCGCCTCCGGGTCCTGGTTGTGCTCCTCGATGTCCGCGGCGATAGCCGCCTTGTGAGCGTCCTTGTCCTTGCTGTGCTCGTCGATGGCGTCCTGGATGGCCCCCACCGTGGCGATTCCCGCCGTGGAGATGCTCACCTCCAGCCGGTCCCCGTCGGTGACGGTCAGCACCGCGTACAGCTTGAAGCTGTAAAGCTGCTCGCTCTCCGCCGGGATGGTCACGCCGCAGTTGCCGCTCTCGTCCGGCTCGTCCTCCACGGTCAGCAGGATTTTCTCCTCGCCCTCCGGCTCGCCGCCCGAAGTGTCGCCCACCTGGGCGTAGATGTTGACCCGCTCCAGCTTGTAGGCTTCCTGATTCCCGATGCTGGTCACTTGGATGCACACGGTCACGGTGTTGCCCGCCCTGGTCACGCTCTCGATGGTCAGAGGGTGGTCCCTGCCGCCCGGCTCCGGCGTTCCGGGGTCCCCGTCCGCCGTGGTCCCGTAGGCCGAACTGATTTTCAGTCTCCGGCCCGCCGCGAACTCGGTCAGCATATCCTGGCCGGATTCCGGCACGGTAGCTTTGTTCCAGCGTTTCGTGCTTGCCATAGATGTTCCTCCTTGTGATTTTTCAATATGCGCGGGCCGCCGCCGGTCCGGTCTCCCGGTCCAGCGGCGGTCTTTGACATCTTTGCCTTACCCGGCTATGTCGATGGGTACGGTGTACGCCTCGGCCACACTGGCCGCCGCGCCCGCCTTGACCGTCGCCGTGCCTCGCAGCTCCGGCGGCGTCAGCTCCGCATGGACGGTGTAGCCCTCGCACAGCATGGCGGAGAACGCGCCCAGGTGGACCGTGGCCGTCGGTTTCAGCTCCGGGACCGGCAGCGTCAGCGGCGTGTGGTATTCCTCCCACAGCCCCGGCACCGTCCCCCGCGCCTTTGCGATAGCCGGGGCGGCCTCGATAAAGTACGTGATGCCGTCGTTGTGGGAGCGCAGGGACTTGTAATAGTTCAGCCGCTCCAGCACCCGACGCTGCTTCTCGGAATCTATCTGGTCGTTGGACACGTTGATGTCCACCCGGAAGTGATACGGCTCTCCGCCGTACTCGAACCACTCCAGGATTTTTGTCCCTGGGTAGATGGCGGAGATGGCCCGCTCCACGGCGGCCTTTGTCCCCATCAGCCGGTGGACGAACCAGCTTCCCTTGACGGTCTGCCTCTTTTCCTCCAGGCTGTAGCTTGGGTCCCACCAGTCAACCTTGAAGTCGTGCGCCAGTATCGCCAGCAGCGGCTCCTCCAGGTTGTCGATGTTGCAGATGATACGCAGCCGGTCGGTTTCCGCCAGCCTGTTCACCAGCGCCCCGGCGGTGGCCTCCGCCAGCGCCTCGGTGGATTCATCCTCCTTTAGCGCGGGCGGGAGGGTGAACAGCATATTGTCCTTGGTGATTCCGTTATTCATCCTCATACCCTCCGCTCTGAACGGTCACGGTCCCCAGCTCCGCCACCTGCGGCGCTTCGGTCCCGCTCCCGTCCTTTAGGGAGGTAAAGGCCGGTTCTGTCAGCTCCACCCGCTTGATGCCGGTCTGCATCAGCATGGAGATAAGCCGGGACGGATTGATGTCCCGCCCCAGCTTCGCGCTCTGCCAGGCGGTGAACTCGTCCACCTTGGCCTTTACCGCCGCATCCAGGTCCTCGGCGGACTGTGTTTCGTCCTTCTGGATGTAGTAGGTGAGCGTCACGTTGTACTTCACCTTCTCCGGGTCCTCCACAGATACCAGGTCCGTCAGGGGCCGCACGTCGTCCGCGCTGCACGCCTCCAGCACCTTCTTCTTGGTCTCCTCCGTGGCTATGGTCCCGTCGTCCATCAGCACATAGAGCTTCACCGTCCCCGGCGTGGGGGAGGCGGCGATAACGTCCGCTATTTTGGTGTCCACCTGCTTTGCGAAGTAGATGTACCCGCCCCGCGCCCCGGCGCAGCTGTAGCCGTCCATGCTCAACCGCAGCAGCTCGTAAAATTCCTCGTCGGTGGCCGCGTCCCCGCCGCCGTCCGATGCCGTCAGGTTGGCGCAGGAGATGTAATAGGCGAACAGGTCAACGATGGTATTGATTTGCCCGGCCACGAATCCGTTGCCCGCCGTCCCCTCGGTCTGGCAGCGGATTTCCACGTCCGCGTAGGTGTCCCCCGCGTTCACGTAGATGTCCTCCACCGTCTCCCAAACAAGGGTCCTGCTGGCGTCAGTGACGCGGGTCCCCCCAGGGATAAGCACGGCGAACTCCTGCGCCTCGGAGATGGTGAAGCGCATGGTGCAGGTGGCCGCCTTTGCCCCCGGCCTTTCCTTGGCATAGAACAGCTCGGCCAGCGCGTCCAGGTCCTTTCCCTCCGCCCGGCTGGGCAGGTTCTGGTTTGCGGCGTAGTTGGCAAGCGCCCGCTCCTGGAGCACCACCGCCGCCGCCCACTGGATGAACTGCCGCTCCGGGCTGCCCGGCTGGACGGTTACGCCCGTGATGCTCTCGTACTGCTCGGTCATCCATGCCGTGATTTCGTCCGGGTCCATGGGGATGAATTGGTACAGTGTCTTACTCAATGTTGATTTCCACCTCCACCTTCGGGACCAGCTTGCCCGATGCCCCGTCCCGCTCAAAGGTGATGTCCTTCACCGTGGCCCGCGGTTCCCATTTTTCGATGGCCTCCCGAATCTCCATCCGCGCCTGCTGCTCCGCCGCCGGTGCGGGCAGGTCCAGGAAGTCCATGTCAACGCCGAAGTCCCGGTACAGCGGCACGGTCCCCTTTGGCGTGGTCAGGATTATCCTGATTGCCTGGAGGACCGATTTCACCGTCTCCGCCGCGCCCAGCTCCAGCGCGCCGTTCTCGTCTGCTGATACCGTGTAAGTATTGCTCATGTTCTCAAATACTCCTGTAGCGTCACGGACACCGTAGCGCCCGCTATGTCGCCGTTCCGGTCCGTATATTTGGCCGTCATCTCATGGCTGACGATGTTCCACCTGTATTTCCCGTAGCACTTCGTTCCGATGGTCAGCGCCAGGGCGATTCCCTCCCGCTCGTAGGTCCACAGCTTCACCACCTGCTCCAGTGGATTGACGCCGTGCTCGATAAGCAGCTGAATCTCGAAGGTGATTTTGTCCGGGTCCATCCCGGTGTACTCCGTCAGCGCGTGGTAGTTATGCCGGTTGTGGACGGAGTAGCGCGCGGACCCGGACCACTTGAAGTTTTCCAGCGTCAGCACCACGTCGTCCGATACGGAAAAGATGATTCCCTCTCTGGAGCTTTTCCCCAGGTAGCCCACTACTGCCACGCCTGAATCCCTCCCAGCACAAAGCCGCGCCCGTCCCGGATTGGTTCATACAGGCACAGCACTTGGTCGTTTACCTTTGGCATCCACGGCTTGATAATCAAATCGTGGTCGTGCTCCTCAAAAGCCGCATCCCCGGCTCCGCCGCCCCGCTTCTCTGTTTTCTGCGGCACGTCGTAGTCGGGGATGAAGTCCCGGTTGATAAGCACGGGAATCCAGCCGGAGGGCAGGTTCATGTCCTGGAAGAACACCTGGGCCAGCCGCTTCACGTTGTCCACGGCGGTCACGGTCCCCACGCGCACCATCACGGAGAAGGCCGCGTCGTTGTTCTGGAATTGGGTCTGCCTCTCGTACATGGTCTCCTCCTTACGGAATGATAAGCTGCTGTCCCGGGTAAATCAGGTTCGGGTTCTTGCCGATGATGTCCTTGTTTGCCTCATAGATTTTGGTGTACATGGCCCCGCTGCCATAGTATTTTTTCGCTATGGCCCACAGGCTGTCCCCGGATTTCACCGTGTAGCTCTGGCCGGTGGTCTCCGCTGCTGCGGTGGCCTCCTCCTCGCCGCCGGTGTCGCCGCCGGTGGAACCGCTCTCGCCGCCGGACAGGACTTTCCGCAGGTCAATCTTGGTGGTGTACCCGCTCCCGTCGATGGTGTGCGTGGCCTGCTTGACCATGTACTTACCGGACCAGCCGCCGAAGTCCTCCAGCATGACCGTGACCCCGGCCACAAGGGCCGTGTTCCCCGGCAGCGTGAAGGACGCCGTGCGGTTGAACTTGTTATGCAGCCGCAGGTGCTTTTCGGCCAGGGCTTTTGCCTCGCCCGCGCTGGACACCCGCGCCGTGATTTCCAGCCGCTGCTCGCTCTCCCCGTCGTCCCCCTCCGCCGTGGCAATCCCCTCGATGCACTTGCCGGTGGCCGGGTCCGCATAGCTGACGCGGCAGGACCCGTACTGGGTCTCCGCCGCTCCGGTGGAAAGCTGGTAGCTCTCATAGGCCGTGTAGCTCTCGTCCCGGCGGTATGCCCCGTATGCGCGCGGGGCCGCCGGGAGGATTCTCCCGTTGTTGCGCCGGATGTACGCCACGGGAGGCAGGGCCTCATAGATGGATTGGTCAAAGAGGACCAGCTGCCCGTCCGTGCATTTCAGGCTGATGCCCTCGTCGTGGCACAGCTCGGACAGGAAGGTGATGTCGCTCTTTTTGGTCTGTTCCTTCCGCTCATAGCTCGGATTGTTGGACGCCTCGTACACGCAGGACAGCCCGCCGTTACTGGCTATCTCATTGGCGATACCGGACAGGGTGTAATTCTCCCAGGCTTTTGTTTTCTTGGTCTGCCGGATGGCGGACCCATAGGCCAGGGAGGACCCTTTCAGCGTCACGGTGGACGGCGGGCCGCCTGCTTCCACGCTGTCCAGCTCAAAGCTGCCCGTGGGCAGGGACCCGCCGCCGCTTCCCCAGTTTTCCGGTGTGATGGTCGCGCTGATGGACAGCTTGGCCGCCGCCGACGCCTCCACCGCCTTGTTCAGCCAGTCCTGCAGCCACAGTCCTTCCCGGTCCTGTAACTGGAGCTGGATGCTGTCCGATTCGTCCTCCTCGCTGTCCGTGTAGGTCAGGGAGAGGAAGTAGGGCTTCATGCTGCTGGTGATGTCCGCGCCGTCAATGGTGATGTCCACCGACGCCCGGCGGGCGGCGTTAGGGTCAATCATCTCGTCCTCGCAAACTCCTTTCCGCTCCGCCCGGCTGTCCGCCGGGCATCCGCTCCATTCCGTTGCTCGTCCTCTCCCCGCAAAGCGCCGCGGCTTTGCGGGGCCCCGTTAGCCCTTCCGCTTCCACGGCGGGAGCAGGCTGTTGAAGTTCTGCGGGATTTCCGGGAGGGTCAGCACCACCCCGGAGGAGAAGATGTAGATGTCCTTATACTCCATGTTCGCGCTGATAAGCAGGCCCGTGTGGGACGTGCTGCCCAGCTGTTCATAGGCGATAGAATCCCACATATCCCCGCTCTTTGTGGTGTATGTTGCCATGTTCTTTCCTCCGCTCACGCATAGGCCCGGCGGCCACGCTCCCGCTCGGCCCGGCTCAAAAGCCGGTCGAAGTTGGCTTCTATCCATGCCTCGAACCGTTCCTCCGACGCCATCATGGCCTGGTCCATCACGTTCCGGTCCGCGTTGCCCTGGATGACGACCTGCGGCGCGAACGTGAAGGAGAATCCGGGGCCGCCGCCAGCGCCAGCCGGTAGGCTTTGCAGCTCCGCGGGCCGGTTCCCCAGCCCCAGCAGCCGCCCGGCCTGCCGCCAGATTTCGATGTTCTGCGCCCGCACGCCCCGCTGGAAGCTGATGACCGCCTCGGTCCCCGCCTCGCCTGCCACGCTCGGCCCGTTGGTGAAGCCGCCGCGCGCCAGCATGGGGATTTCCGGGATGTTCAGACCGAACTTCTTTCCGCCAATCAGCGGCACCCAGTCCGGGATGTCGATGTTTAGCCCGTTGATGCCGGAAATGGCCTTGTTCACAATGGAGATGACCGCGTTCAGCGGCGTTTTTATCAGCGCGCCCAGCCCCTCGAAAATTCCGCCGAAGATGTCCTGGACGCCCTGCCACGCCTGCTGCCAATTCAGCGTAAACACGCCGGTCACAAAGTCGATGATGCCTTGGAACACGGTTTGAATTGCCGAAACGATAGTAGCCAGCCCGGAGCTAAATGCCTCGTACCCGGCCAAAAGTGCCGGAATGACCACGCTTGCGATAGAGAGGACCACGGAAATGACGTTCTCGATGACAGGGAGGGCCGCCTGAATTGCCATGGCGATTATCTGGGCCACCGTCATCACCGCGCTGCCCAGGTTGGACAGGATGGCGGAAATCGTCGGGGCCGCCGCCGTGAAGGTCTGGAGCAGGATAGGCACCACCGTCTGCGTGATGAAGCTGAAAATTTCCTGAATGATGGGCTTGACGTAGGTGTTTGCGAAGGAGACGACCTGACCGACCACGCCCATGACGGATTGCAGGATTTGAACCAGCCCGTCGAAAGCTGCCCCGGCGTTCTCCCCGAACAGGCCCGTGATGGCGTCGCGCAGCGGGGCCAGCGCCGCCGCCACGCCGCCGTCCTGGAACAGCCCGTTGATGAAGTCTCCCACCTGCTGGAGCACGCCGATGAACGAATCAAAGACGGCAACGCCGGTGTCTCCGAATACGCTCTGAATGATGCCGCGTATATCCTCCAGGTGGTCCCCCAGGAGGCTCACCACGGCAATGATGCTGGAGATGACGCCCACGATGGGGAGCGCCCCGGACACCAGGCCGCCGAAGCCGGAGGCGACCGGCCCCCACATATTGCCCAGCGCGCCCATGCCAGCGCCCAGGAAGCTGCCCACGTTCCCCAGCGCGCCGCCGATGGCCTGCGCCGGTGCGGACCCGGCCACACGGCCCACCAGCCCCGCCGCGCCCTGCGCCAGCCCGGTTGCCCTTCCGGCTACCCAGCCCGCGCCCCGCCGTGCGAGGTTCGCGCCGCCAGTGACCAGCCCGGTCAGGCCGGTTTCTCTGGAGATGCCGGACAGGACTTCTCCTATCGCGCCGCCGGTGGCCCGCAGGCCGCCCAGGATTCCGCCGCCAATTCTGGTGTTTCTCAGGTTGCCCAGCGACGCTGCGATTCCGCCGAGGTAGTTTCCGATTCCCTGCCCGATGCCGCTGCCGCCCACCAGGTTCCGAATGGTGTTCCCGGTGGCCGCCAGCGTGGTCATGGGTCCGGCGCTCACGGCGGACGCCAGGCCGCTTGACAGGACGCCGCCCACGCGCTGTCCGCCTGTGAACAGCCTGCGGGCCATGTCGAACAGCCCGCCGGTCCTCTTTCCGTTCCCGCCGCCTGACTTTGTGCCCAGCAGCAGATTTCCCGCTCCGCCCAGCAGGCCGGTGATGCCCGGCGCAAACTTCATGGCGGTAAAGGCGATAGCCAGGTTTTTCAGGATGCTTACCACCTGCGGCCCGTGGTCCTGCAGGTAGTCCAGCGCCTGCTGGATGTATGGCAGAGCGGTCTCCAGCGCGTTCCCGGCCAGCTCCACGCCCTGGCTGAACAGCGACGCCAGCGTTTGGGCAATCTCGCCCAGCTCCGGCATATCCCGCAGCTGGTTGATGAAGTCTATCAGGGCCACGCTCATTTCCTTTTTGGCCGGGAGGAAAGCGGTGCCCACGTCAATTTTTAGTGCCTGGAACGCATTGGACATCATGGTGTCGATGGCCTCCGCGTTGCTGGATTTGATGATGAACTCCCGCTCCATGCTCCCGGTGTAGAGGCTGGGGTCATTCACCATAGCCAGCGCGTCGGTGAAGGTGCTCAAATTCCCGGTCATCTTCGCCGCGCCCTTGATGGCCCACTGGCCGAAAAGTGTACTCAACGCCGCAACCTGCTTGTCAGCGTCCAGGTTCTGGATTGCCTCGAACACTTGCAGGATGGTCCCCGTGGCGTCCTCCTGCATCATCTTGGCGACGCCCTCCGCCGTGAAGCCCAGGGCCTCCCACTGGGTCTTTTGCGCCTTTGTGGCGCTGGACCCTTTGCTCAAGTTGACGTACATCCGGCTGATGGAGTTGGCCGCCTTGCCGGTGTCCACGCCCATAGCCAGCATGGCGTCCGCCAGGGCCGCCGTGCTGGCCACGTCCATGCCTGCCACCTGGCCCAGTCCGGCGGTCTCATTGACCACCTGGGCGATTTCCGCCGCCGTCGTGGCGCTGTTCGCGCCCAGGTAGTTGATTTGGTCGGAGACCACCATCACCTGGTCGTGGTTGATGCCGAACGCCTTTTCCCACTTGGCGGCCCAGTCGCCCGCCTGGCCTGCGGAAATATCCATAGCCGTTCCCATCATGGCAACGTCTTTCAGGAAGCCGCTGATGTTCCCCTCGTCGTCGTACTGGATAAGGTCGCTGATGGACTTGCCGGACTGTCCGGCGGCAGCGGCCAGCCTGGTCAGGTCCTCCGCCGTCATGGGGATTTGCGTGCTCAATTCCAGAATGGCGTCGGTCATGGCGCTGTAGTTTTCCGCGTAGGTCTTGCCGTTCTCCGCCAGCTTCCCGCTGATTTTGCCGTTGGCGTCGGCCAGGCCGCCCACGTACTTCACCACGTCGGCCATCTGCGCCTCAAAGTCCTTGGCCGCGTCCGTGCATTGGGCCAGGGCCGCCACGGTCCCGGTGGCAAGCGCGCCCATGGCCGCGAGGCCCGCCGTGCCGATGCGGCTCACCGCGCGGGCCAGGTCTCCGATGCGGTTGTTTGTTCCGTTGATTGCTGATATCAGGCTTTTGTCTATTCTCCCGGCAATTTGAATGGTCAGCGGCAGATATTTTCCTTTTGCCACCGTTTCACCTTCTTCCGCGCTTGACTTTCTTTCCCGCCCCTGCTATGCTTTAGGCAGGGAGGGAGCAATATGGGATTGTTCAAATGGCTCATTGGCTATCAGGCCGCCAAGCATCTTCTTCAAACTGCCCGACCCCGGCCCGTCAGCGTCAACCTCAGCGTCCATCTTCCCGACCATGATGACGATGCGGAGGTGGACGAATACGAGGATGATTACCCTCTCACCTCCGGCAGGTGCATCTACGTCCGGGACGACGGCGTGAATCCACCGCGCTTCTTCAATCGCAGAGGGGAAGAAACCGACCAGAACGGATATCTTCTTTGACAACCTCCGGCCCGCTGGCTGCATACCAGCGGGCCGGTTTTTAGTGTTTCGTTGCGCGCCATTCCTCCACCACCTCATTGTTCAGCTCGACGAAATCCCGCACGGACATCTTCATGTAGAACTCCACGCTTGTCATCGTCGCGGCGGACAGGCGGATAGCAGCTTTTCGCAGAGCTTTGATTCCGCCCTTTACTCGAAAAAATCCGAGTTGTTGACCGCCTCTTTCAGATTCAGCAGCTCACACAGGGGCAGGCCGGTGAACAGCTCCTTTGGCTTATTGACCGCCATGCTGGCGATTACGCAGGCATACAGGTAGTTGAAGGAATTTTCCGTGATGACGAAGCCCTCCCGCGCCATCACGTTCTCCGCCGCGCTCTCCTGCATCATGCTCATGTCAGCGATAGGGGACAGGTCGAACTCCTGGTAGACCTCGCCCTGGAAGTGATAGGGCTTGTCCAGCCGCAGCACGGTCCCCTCGCTGTTCCCGGACCGGCGGATGTACGCCTGCACGGCCCGCTTGACCTTCCGGCCCGCGCCGATGGACAGCGTTTTGAAGAACTCGATGGGCAGCCCGCTCGCCTTGGCCGCGATTTCCATAGCGAAGGACGACGTGGTTTCACACAGGAGGGAGCTTGCCACGTCCTGCTGGCCGAAAAGGTCCTGCTGGGCGTCTATGGCGTCCTGGATGGTCAGCCGCTCCAGGCCGCCCAGGTCGATTTCCGCGTACTCCTTCCGGTCGAAGATGTGCGGCTTTTTCAGCTCGATGACGTATTCCCGCGCGTCCATATCCGCCGCTTCCTCCGGCGCGGTCTCCGCGATTTTGATTTCCTCCGGCATTTTTTATCTCCTTCCATTCATAGCAGAATAGGCCCGCCCCGGATTTCTGGCCGGGGCGGGCTGGTCTGGTTTTGTATTCTTCTGTCAGGTCATGTTGCGCACGTCGGCCAGCATATCCACGCCGTTGACCTTGTACACCTGGTTCAGCTTGTCGATTTCCAGGATGGGCGCGCCGTCCACCTCGACCAGAATGTAGGTCAGCTCCAGGGTGATAGCGGCCTCCATGCTGTTGGCCTTTTCCAGCTTGCCGGGGTTGAACTTCTTGACCCGGCCCATCTCCACGATGCGCAGGGACTTGAAGATGTACCCGCCGCCGGTCCCTTTGTCATAGACCTGCTGCGCGGCGCGGAACGTCAGATTGACGGCGCTCAAAGGGGAAAGCATATCCGCGCAGGAGCTGTACAGCGTGTTGAACTGGATTTCCTGCTCCATGCTCTCGAACTGGCCCAGGGTGGGGCTGTCGATTTCGCCGTTGACGCCGACGCCGGACACGGTGCTGGTCTGCATATTGACCTCCGGCAGCGTGGCCGCCGCCGCAATACCAATCATCTTGGTGCCGTCCAGATACACGTTGTATTCGTTGATTTTCTCCGGGATGTAGTTATTGCTAATCATGTTCTGGTCCCTCCTTTACGCGAAAAGCGCGCTCAGAGCATCCGGGTCGAACTCCAGGATGTTCTCGATGTCCTCCGCCGGGACGTAGGGCGTCAGGTACTGATGGAAGGTGATTTTGCCGTTGAGCAGGTCCGTGGTCGGGTTCTCGTCCTCGTTGAACTCGATTTCATACCGGGCGCAGATGTCCCGCGCCACGAAGCTGTGGCCGCGCACGTTCTCGCTGTCCACAATGGCCTCGATAAGCCGGGGGTTCATGGGGTCGTCCACCTTCTGGAAATACGTCAGAATGAACGTATTGGCAGACCAGCAGAAGAACCGGCGCACGGAGAACCAGCGGTCCTTGGGGTCCGTGTTGCCCGGATAGCAGGCGGTGTTGTTGCCCCACAGGCGGAAGCCGTTCATGTTGAGGAACGTCGCCACTCCGAAGCTGTTGACGGTGTTGGCCTGGGTCTGGTCCAGTAGGACCTCCGTGCCGTCCGCCAGGCACACGGCGCTGATGGCGAGCGTCTTGTTGCTGGGGCTGACGTTTGGCACGTCCCCGTTCACCGCGTCGGTGTAGGCCGTCAGGGCCGCCGCCAGGGTGGAGCCGCTGTACATGGTCTCGCCCACCTTGCCATAGAGCCAGACGGGGAAAGCGTTGGGGTTCGTCAGGGCCTGGCCCTCCTTCTGCTCCTTAACGTCGGTGTACTTGGTCGCGCCCTCCGCCGAGCTGTCCACGTCGATGATGGTCACAGCGGAGAAAACGCCGTTGATTTCGTGGGTCTTGGCCTGCAGGGCCGCGGACACCTCCGGCTTCGCGCTGAACCTGGGGGCCAGCAGGATGCCGGGGGTCATGCCCAGCTTGGGATAGATTTGCCGGACGACCTCCAGGCCGGTCTCCTTGCCCGTGCCCACGTCCACGGTGCCGATGATGTCCTGGGCCGTGACCTTGGACGGGTCCAGCTTCTTGCCGCTGACCTTGATTTTCCCCGCGGCGTCGCTGTCGGCCTCCAGCTTTTCCTTCCCCGCGCTGGTGAGCAGGATAGTCAGCGTGCCGTCGTTGTTGAACGTCGTGGTGTAGTCGGTGTCCGCCGTCAGGTCGGTTGCCTCCGTCCCGCCGGTTTTCACTTTCAGCTCCTTCGGCAGCAGGCCGGTCTCCTCCACCAGAGCCACGTCGTCGGCCAGCTCGATGTCCTTCTCGGCCACTTCCTCCTGGAACTTCGTGTTGCTGGGGTCCAGCACGTTGATAAGCACCAGCGGCCCGGTGCCCACCACCTGGAAGTTGGCGCTGATGCTCTCACAGAGGGTGTACGCGGCAAAGTCGTCGCTGTACCCCACAGCCGCCACGGCCTCCTTGTAGCTCTGAACCAGCAGGGGAGTGTTCACCGCCCCCGCCGGGTCGGCCAGCATATTCACCGGGGCCGTGCCCACGATGACCTGCAGGCCCGCCGTTCCGAGAACAGGCGCGATAAGCCGCGTCGCCTGCTCCTGGACATATACGCCATGCTTATAGGTATCTGCCATGCCTTTTTCCTCCTATTGTTCTTTGAGATGAAGCGGGGCTGTTCTCACAGCTCCGCTTTCAGCTTCTTGTAGATGATGGCCTCCGCCGTGCCGGGGGTCTCCAGCCGCTGGCGGACAACGGCGAACTTCCCAGGGTGGACGATAAGCCGACGCACAAGGGGGTGCTCCCGGATGAACGCTTTCAGCTCCTTCGGGATGCCGCCCTGGTACGTGGTGTACTGCCTCGCCACGCCCCGCACGCTGGGGCCGCAGTACACGCAGGGATTCGTGATGTCCGCGAACTCGTCCCGCTCCTGCTCCGGCGTGGCCTGGGTGGTGGTCTCCGGGGCAGGGGCCGCCGGGGTGGTGGCCGCGGTGGTCTCCGGGGCGGGGGCCGCCGGGGTCTCCGTGGCGGTGGCCGCCGGGGTGGTCTTGGTCTCCGCCGTCTGCTCCTCCGGGGCCGCGGCGGTGGTCTGCGCCTTTTTCTTGGTCGCCATAGTTACACCATTCCTTTCATTTCAGTGTCTTGCGTGAGGGCCGGGGCCGTGCAGGTGAGCACGCACGCCGCGAAATAGTAGGGCGGGGAGGTGTCCTGCTGGATGGCCCAGGCGATAGGTTTCAGAATCGTAAACGCGCCTCCGAAGTAGGGGCGCGTGCAAATCCGCTGGATGATGTCCTCCTTGATGTTCGCCACGTCCCGGAACCCCTCTCGCTTGGTCCCGGTGTCATAGGCGCAGATGGTCAGGGAGAACTCCACCAGCTGCGGGCTGTCGTCGTCCGGTATCTCGCCCCCGGTCATGGTGACGCGGATGTAGGGCGCGGCGCAGGCGTCGGTGTCCACTTCCTCGTCGAACTCCTCCGGGATGTCGATGTCCTGTCGAATGATGCGCAGGGGCTTCCGCCCCTCCTGCCCGGCGTACTTCTTTCCGTCGAACAGCTCCTCCAGCATCTCGATAAGCGCGTCCTGGCACAGCTGCGGCGTTCTCCCGATTCCCGCCTGTTCAACCTCGCTGGAATAGTTTTTCATGGTTCACCTCGTCAGCTGTATCTCGCCAGAATCCAGTCCACGCGGTCCTGGATGCGGGCCATCAGGTAGTAGCGCACGTCCTCCTGCACCTCCGGCCACACCGTCTTGTGCATGGCCGTCGCGCTGGGCGCGCCCATGGTCTGGAGCTTTTCCACGTTCCCCTGGGCGTTCCTCCACCGCGGCCTGCCGCTCTCCGTGACCGTGTGGCTGGACTTGGAGCCGATGACGCGCTGGACCATTCCGACGTGCCCGGACTTGAACTGGGCCAGGAAGCCCTTGCTCAAATTCCCCTTGCCCGTCAGGTCCTTCAAGCTGGATTCCGCAAGCACGCGGGCCTTGACGAACTGTGGCGCGTGCCGGACGTTCATCCCGCTGTAAACGGTGGTCGGCACGTTCTCAAAGTAGGCCAGGTCGTTCCGCATTTTGGAGATGAACAGCGTTGCCGCCGGATTGGTGTTGGTGGCCTTTTTCTTCTGTTTCAGGTCGTTCAGGTGCCTTTGCCCGGCGGCGTTCACCACGTACCGCGCCTTGGCTGCGGCAATCATCATCTTGCGGGCCTCTCTCGCCGTCTGGTTCACGGCCACTTTGAGCGCCTGCGGGGTTCTGCCCCGCAGGTCGCCCAGCGCCCGCTCCACGGTATCCAGCCCTTCGATTTCGATTGTGACCATCCGGCCTTTCAGGTCCACCGTGACCGGCGTTCTGACTTCTGCCATCAGCTTTGCCGCACCCTTTCCAGCGTCATGCGGTAGATACCGCCCTCGTCGTCGCACTTACGGATGGAGTAGGTGAGCTTATCCAGTGTCAGCAGCTTCCCTTGCTTCGGCTTCGGCCCGTAGTCCTTCACCCGAATGTACATGACCATGTTCAGGTTGTAGAGGCCGGTGTCAAAGTTCTGCTTTGCACCGGCCTCCCAGTGGGCGGAGTGGTCCCGCACGTCGTAGCTGTTCAGGATGACCAGCACTTCCTTCCCGTCAACCGTGTGCAGGTCGGCGTGCTCGTCGCAGTTGAAGAAGGTCGTGTCGATGTCAGCCGCGGCGAAGTCCTTGAAGATTCTCCGCTTCTCCGGCTTCTCGTCTCCGTAGTTCTGGTCCAGGTCGAACAGCGCGCCCATGTCAGCCGTCGTTGTCGCAGACGAACGCCACCAGCCAGCTGTCCACCTTGTCGGGGATGGGCAGGGGACGCGCCTGCAGCTCCAGGAAGCGGCGGTCGGGGCCGTGCTTCACGTAGCTGCGGAGCAGCCGGGCGGTCTGCGCAGTTACCCACGCGCCGCGGTCGTCGAGGTAGGTCGCCGCGCCGTAGGCCCGCATGAAGCCGGGGTCAGCAGGGGCCATCACCAGGGCGTTGTCCGGCACAAGGGGCTTGGTCTCCGGCTGTTCGGGCTTGGTCCAGTCGTCCAGGAACACCTCGCTGTAGCCGTACAGGTCCAGGCTGGGGTCGTTCAGGTGGCCGTAGTAGCGCACGCCGTTGGGCAGGTCGCGGGGAGCGATTTCCCCGATGTTGAAGCGCCGGTTGTCCATGCGCTTCTGCACCTCCGGGTCAGCCAGGAACAGCTTGATAGCTTTCTTGCCGAAGATGGCCCGGTCCACATTGGCGAAGCCGTTCACCTGCACCTTGTCCACCCAGTCGCCCAGGTCGTCCAGCGGCTTTGCTTCGCTCTGGCCCCACGCGGCGTTTTCCTGGAGCTTCACGGTGTTGGTGAAGCCGAAGTCGATGGTCTCATTCACGCCCTCGCCCACAACAGGGATTTCCCCGTTGATGATGGCCTGGGCCGCCATCCACTCCTCGCGGCGCGTGGCCGCGTCGTTCAGGCGGTTGTACTCGCCCATCAGCTTCTCCGCCGCCCGCTGGGCGGGGGTCATTCCGCTGTACAGGTCCTCGCCGGGCAGGCGGGCCATCAGCCTGTCCGCGGTGGTCAGGTCGTAGGGGTTGATAAGGGGCGGCTTGTAGCTCTTGGTCTCATAGCCGGTGTCCCGCAGGACCTGGCCGCCCGCGCGGGGATGCACGAACGCGGCCATGCGCCGGTCGCCTTTCACCAGGTCGATGTCCACCCGCTCGGTGGGGAAGGTCACGATGTTGGTGAAGAAGGTGTCCAAAAAATAAGTGCGGACAGGGGGAGCCTGCCGCACCACCTCCGCCAGATAGCGCGGAGTGTAGATGTTCACTTCGTTGGGCATAGTTGAATTACCTCCTGTTGAATTTGCTCGTCAGGCCGAAAGCTCGGCTTGCGAGAGGTCAAGGGTGAAGATTTCTTCCCCCTCCGCCTTGAATGTGAATTTCTTGCGCTGGGTGTGCGCCTCGTCCGCCTGCAGAATCCACAGCCGTTCCGCCGCCGTTTTCTCCGGTGTGCTCACGCCCTCCACGGTGATTTCCATTCCCTCGTACTGGCTGTCCAGCTCCACGGGGAAGAAATGCCCGCCGTCCGGCGCGCCCCACTCGGTCCACTCGTCCAGCTTTTTGAGGGTGCCGATGACAACGCCATCCGTGCCGTCCCACTGGATTTTGGTTTCGGGGCTGATAAGGTCGCTCACTTTCTTTTCGCCCAATTCGAGGGACTGACCTTGGGCGGGGATGCTTACGCGGTCAGCCCCCGTCAAGGGTCCGCCTTGACCCCTTTCAGGAAGATGCCGATTTTCCGCAGCGGGGCCTCCAGCTTGGCCGCGGTCACGCTCTCCTCCAGCGCCAGGGTGTCGGCAAAGAACTCGCCGGTCAGGTACACCACGGCCTCCTCGCCGCTGGCAGCGGCCTCCGGCACGATGCCGTACACGCTCTCCTCCTCGCCGGTCGTCACGGGCTTGATTTTCCCGCCCTCGTCCAGCTGCACGGGCGCGTGGGCCTTAACGTCCGCCGAAGTCGTTTTCACGGTCTTGGCGATAGGGTGGGGACCCGCCTCGAAGTATTCCGGGTCATGCCGGAAGGTCTTGACTTCCAAATCCATGCTCATGTCCTTTTCCTCCTCACTGATTCTTGTCCTTGTTCTTGCCCAGACCCTGGAGCGCGGCAAGGAACTCGTCTCCGCCGCCCTGGCCGTCGGGCGGGGTGTTGGTGACTTTGTTCACGCCGCTGGCCTCGGCGTCCTTCTTGACCTCCGCCAGATAGGTGGCCCCCTGGGCCTTGGCGTTCTTCACCAGCGCCACGGCGAAGTCGCTGACGGTCATGGGCTTGGTGAACTTGGCCTCCGCCGTCAGCTGCTCGCTTCCGGGCAGGGCCGCGTCCTCGATGCCCTGGATGCGCTCCCGCTCCGCCTTGGTGGCGGCGTCAGCCGCCGCCTGCTCGATTTGACCGACCAGCGTAGGATAGGCGTTCCGCAGGTCGTCCACAGTGTTGATGGTGTCCATGTCCTGTTCCTCCTTGGTGTTTTCCGGCTTGGCCGGTTTTTTATTTGCAGAACGCCCGGCGGCCCCCGCCGCCAGACTGTCTTGCACAAACTTGGGCGCTTTGTCGAACGGGAGATTCATGCTGATGCTGTTGACAAAGAGGACGCCGCTGCGGTTCTCCGCAACAACGTCCTCTCCTTCATCCGTCAGCTCGTCCACAAAGCCGTTTTCTTTTGCCTGTGGCGCGGTCCACCAGCTGGTGGCGTCCATCCATCCGGCCACCTCGTCCTTCTCCCGGCCCGTTTTCTTGGCGTAGAGCGTGACGATGTTCTCCCGGATGGTGGTGATGGCGTCGATGTACTGCTGCAGCGTCTCCGCGTCCACATACCCGCACAGGCCCATCCTGACCGGGTGGACCATGTAGGCGCTGTCATTGGCCGCCACGACCTTGTTGCAGTGGCAGGCAACGACGGTGGCCGCCGACGCACACAGCCCGTCGATGTAGGCGGTCACAAAGGCCGCGTTCTGCTCCAGCAGGTTCCCGATGGTCTGGGCGGCGAACACGTCCCCGCCGCCGCTGTTGATGCGCACGTCGATTTCAGCCACGTTCCCCAGGTCGTTCAGCTCCTGGGCAAACTGCTTTGGCGTTACCTCGTCCCCCCACCAGCTGGTGTCGGAGATGTCGCCGTACAGCAGCAGCTCCGCCTTTCCTGTTCCCGCCTGGTTTCGGAACTCCCAAAACTTTTTAGGCATTGTTCTGTCCCCCTTCTCGCTGTTCATTCCCGCCGCTGTCCGGCGGCTGTTCCGGGTCCGTCTGCTGCTGGGCGGGCGGGGCGGCGGCCTCGTCCACCTCCCGCTTCCTCTGCGCCTCGATGACCCGCTTGCGGATGTTCCGGTTATAGTCCCCGCCGGTGAGCTGGGCCGTTTCCTCCTCCGCCGTGGAAAATCCGGCGTCCACTCGCTTGATGGCCGCCTCCACCTCCTGGGACGGATTCAGCGCCGTGCGGGAGGGGCCGTTCCACTTGCAATCCGTGTATGCCTTTCGGATGGCCGGGTCCGCGAAGAACCCCGGCGCTTTGATGCGCTCGCGCGCCACGGCCTCTGCAAAAAAGGCTTCATAGATGGGCTGGCAGAAGTCGTCCGCGAACCAATCCCGCATCATCCCGCAGGTCCTCCAAAACTCGTTGAGGGAGCCGCGTGCGGAGCTGAAATTCTTGGTGAACTGCTTTAGGACCACCTCCGGCGGGATTTCCAGCCCCGCCGCGATTTCAACCACCATAGCGTTGAAGAAGGTGTCGTACCCACTGTTGGGGTGTTTTGGGTCGGCGAACTCTACATCTTCTCCGGGATTGAGGGCCACCACGGCCCCGGCCCCCAGCTCGATGCTGCTCTGGTCCTGCGCGTCGATAAGCACGTCCGGCGGCAGCATTTCCCCGATGGGCTTGCCGTTCTGCACCGTGGCCGATTTTATGAACACGGTGAACATGGCGGAGATGACCGCCGCCGTGATTTCCGCGTCCGTGTACCGGCCCAGCTGCTTCAGCGCCTCCAGCACCGGGGCCAGGATGGGGACGCCCCGGAGCTGGCCTGCCCGCTCGCGGTTCATCACGTGGAGAACGTTGGGCCGTCCCGTGGCCCCGTAGGCTTCCACCCGCGTCCACTCCAGCGCCCCCGCCTGCGTTGACAGGCTTGCCAGCGGGTGACGGTTGGAAATCCAGTAGGCCACCACCGTTCCGCTCTCGTCCGTCTCCACGCCCTGCACGATGCTGTACACGTCGCGCCCGGCCACGACGCACGGCGTCAGCCGGTCATAGCCGTTGGGGGAACACACCCGGTCCGCCTCGATGATGCGCACCCGCAGGCTGTACGGGCTTCCCGGCTGTTCCTTCACCGGCAGCAGCGCGATAGCGTCACCGTTCATCAGGTAGGAGAGGAAGGCCAGCTGCTGGAGCTTGTAGAAGTTGTCCATCCGGTCCGCGTCGCAAACCGGCGTGTCCGCCCACAGGGAGAACTCCCGCAGGACCTGGGCCTGCAGGGCCTCCGCCTGCTCGTTGGTCAGCCCCAGGAAGTCCGCGTCGATTTGCGGGGACGGCATCAGGCCCCCGGCTACCACGTTTGTCCGCAGGGTTTTCAGGGCGGCGGCGGCGATAGGGATTCCCATGTAGGCGTCCCTGGACCGCTGGCGGAGCACGTCGATGTTGTCCTCGATGTCCTCCTTGGTGCTCCCGCCGTAGTACATCCAGCCGCGCATACTCTTTTTCGTGGTGTTCGCGCCGTAGTTGCCGTACCCGGAGTTGACGAACTCCAGGGCCGTCCGCGCCGCGGCCCGCCGGACCGCTCGCACGGGGGAGACCGCCGCAATACACTTGTCCAGGAAATTTTGCTTTGCCATGCGCGCCCTCCCTACACGTCACGGATGACGAAGCGATACGCGCGGTTTCTGCCCCCGCTCGCTTCCTCCGCTTCCGCCTCGGCCAGTTTCCCGGCCCAGTATTCCATCTGCTCCCGAATCTGTTTCAGGTCTGCCCTAGTCAGCATCCGGGTCCCGATTTGATAGCTCTGCCCGGTGGCGACGGCTTCCTCCGCGTCCAGCCAGGTTTTCAGCTTCGTCTCGCACAGCTTCTTGCTGAATACGGCCATATCAAACACCTCGATTCAAGACCCGCCTGCCTACGCGGCGCGCCCTCTGTTCCGACCCCGGCTCCGGTTTCTGCAGCGGGGGATTGTATATCTCCAGGGCCGCGGTGGCATAGTTGCGCAGGTCCAGCGGCTCGTTCCGCTTGTACCCCTTGTCCCGCAGCACCCAGGCCACCGTCATCTTGCCTTTCTGGAACCTGGTAATCTTCATCTCGCTGGCAAGGCCCTTGAAGTACGTCTCGTCGTACCCGGTCCCGTCATCCAGCGGGAAGTGGCAGTAGTTCGCGCCCTTTACCACCACCCGCAGGCGCTGGTAAACGAAGTCCTTTCCCGCGTCAACGCCGATGGTGAACAGGGGAGTGGAAACGCGGTTGTCCTTGGACGGATTGCGGATGTAGGGCACGCCCTGGCCGCCCTTGCCCTTGATGGCGAACACATAGCGGTCGAACTTGTCCACCGTGAAGCTGTACACCTGATTGGACCGGTAGCCGCTGTCGATGCAGCAGGCGGCAATCGGCAGGGCCGTCCCGTCCCTCTTGTGGAAGCGCGTCTGGAGGAAAGCGTCCAGGTCTGCCCACACCTGATTTTCCAGCGTGTCGCCCAGTATCTTTTGATACCGGATTCCCCAGCTCTCCTTGCCGACGCCCCAGCCGACCACCTCCACCTCGAAGCGGTCCGCCTGCACGTCCACGCCAGCGGTCAGCACCAGCACGTCGTCCGGCACCTCCGCACCGTAGATTTCCCGGCGGTTTATCAGGTCCGCGTCGTCCACGCGGTCGCCCGGCTCCTCCCAGGTTTCCCCCAGCTCCGTGTTGACCCAGGTTTTCATTTTCTCCGGGTCTCCCTGTTTTTGCAGCTCCCGCGCCAGCAGGAACTTCTCCACCACCTCATGCCAGCCGCAGAAGTTGGAGGCCAGGGTGTTCAAATGGAAGCCCCGCGCCTCCGCGCCGGGGTTCTCCGCCCGGAAGCGGCCCAGCTGCCCTTGCTTCTTCCACTCGTATTCTCCGAAGGTCTCCCCGCACCGCTCGCACTCGTAGAGGATTGGCTTTGCCAGGTCGTCCTTGTCGAACTTCACGCGGCCCCACGTCAGGGGCTGGTAATGCCCGCACCCAGGGCAGGGCACCGTCCACTCCTCCCGCGTGGTCTCCGCAAACTCCGTCTCGATGCGGCTATGGCCTTTAATGGTCGGCGTGGAGACGATGACGGTTTTCTTGTCCCAGAAGGTCGTCTGCCGCTTTTGGGCCAGCAGGAGGGGGTCCCCCTCTGTCCCGGCGCTCTCCGGGTAGCGGTCCACCTCGTCGCACAGCAGCACCTTGATGGGGCGGCTCGCCAGGCTTGCCGGGCTGTTCGCCCCGATGATGGTCACATGGCCGCCGGGGAAATTCTTTTTCAGGATGGTGTTCCCGCTGTACCGGCTCTTGGTGTCCACCAGGCGCGCCAGAACCGGCGTGTCCCGTATCATGGGCGCGAGGAAGTCCTTGCTGAACGTCTGGCCCATTTCAAGGGTCGGCTGCATCACCAGGACCGGGGCGGGGTAGTAGTGCATATAGAATCCCAGCATATTCATCAGCATGGCCGTCTTGCCGATTTGTGCCGCGCTCATAATCACAACCTTGCGGATGTGCGGGTCTCCGATGGCGTCCATGATTTCCCGCTGGTATGGCGCGTTCTCGGTGTGCCAGCGCCCCGGCGCTGCGCTGTTCTCCGGCGACAGCATACGGTAGGTGTCGGCCCACTGGGAGAGGGTCATCCCCGGCGGCGGTCGCAGGAGCGCCGCGCACCGCGCGAACATCTCCGCCGTATGCGGTGCGATTTCAACGACCCACGCCCTTTTCTCCTGTTCCTCCATCCGGCTTCTCCCGCTCCTTCCTGTTGTCCACCAGCGGTATAGTCCCTTTCACGCACCGCGGGAACGGGCAGAAGATTTTTTCCTCCGTGATGGTCCGGCCCCACACGCACCCCTCACAGGGGTTCTTCTCCTTCTTCTTCATCGTTACCGCCCTTTGCCGCATACGCCACGTTGAAGTTGGATAGGTCCTCCAGCGCCTCGTCTATGGCTCCTTTCAGCTTATCGAATATGCCCGCCCGGTCGCCGCCCATCTGGGCCAGCTCCCCGGACAGCTTCGCGGGCAGGACCGACAGGCGGCCCCGGATGTTCAGGCACATGGTAGCCAGGCCCTTCTCGATGTCCTCCGTCCGGTGGAGGTTCCCCCGGCGCAGCTCGTTCTCCATGTCCGCCGCCTGGCGCTTGGCGCGGGTCAGCAGCGCCCGCTCGTCGTTGAAGTCTGCCTTGCAGCCTTTCCGCAGGTACATGATGTACCGCGCCACCGTGGATTTCATATCGTAGAGGCCGGGCGCTTTCTCGCTGATAACTCCCTCGTCCCGCAGCTGCCGGACCCGGCGCGGCGTCAGGGCCAGCCAGTCCGCCACCACGTTTGCCGTGTAGAGCTTCACACCTGTTCGCCTCCAGTCTCCCGGATGTCCTCGCGCTCCTCGTCCGGGATGACCGTTTCTTCTTCCTCGGCGTCCGGGGAATCCACGGTTCCGGTCGCCCGCATCCGCATGATTTCAAGCCGCTGCCTCTCCAGCTCCACGCGGGTCTCGTTCTCCTCCGCCGCCCGCAGGCTGTCCGCGATTTTGGCGATACGGCCCTGGACCTTGTAAAGCGCCTCCTGCAATTTCAGCACGCGGGCAAAGGCGCTGTCCTTGCTGTACATACCCATCTGCTGCTTGGCCCCGTCCTTCTTGTCCGGTCCTCTCCCGGCGGGGACGCGCATATCCAGAACACTATTGGTATAAAGAGCGTCCTCCGGGGCGCGCTCATAGTCCGCGATTTTGCAAAGGATTTTGTTCTCCCGGAATTTGAGTATCTTCATCTCGTGCTCCAGCGCCTCCCGGCCTTTCAGCGGAGTGCGCTCCACGAACTGCTTTTCTTCATCCGTCAGCGCATCGAAAAAGACGGTGCTGTAGGCCCCGTCCTTCTCGGCGTTCTTATTTCTCACCGGCGCGCCCTTATGGCTCCCGGCGGCGTTCCGCTTTCCCTTGCTGTTCCGGTTGCCCGGCTGGCCGCCCCGCTTCCTCGGCGGGATGGCATCGTCCCAGCGGTCCTTCGCTTTCCAGTCCCGCAGGGTCTTGTAGTTGACGCCCATCTGCTCGGCCAATTCCCGCAGGTTCACATCCTCGTTGCGGCTCCGACGGGCAATATATTCGGCCCTGGCGGTGTCGCGCTTCTCGCTTCGCTTCGGCACACGCCCACCTCCAGACAAAGCAAAGACCCGCGACGTTTCCGCCGCGGGCCAACTATTCACGCTACCAAAATACCACGGAAAACCTGCAGAAGTTGCTAATGGAGAAAAATTTTTTTGAAATTTTTTCTGCCGCAGGTCCCCGGCCCCGATTTTTTGACCCCCCTTTCATTTTCCCGGCCCCTCTGGGGGAAGCGAAAAAACAGGGTCACACCTAAAAAAATTTTGCGCTCCCGAACCCGCAGACAAAAGCAGCCCCGCGGGAGGACCCGCGCGCCCGCGCGCGGTATAGTTCGCCCGCTCGCGCGCGCGTTTTGAATCTCGCGCGTGCGTGTGCGTTTGGTTCTTGGCTGGCTGGCTCTGCTGGCCTGGGCTGGGCGGCCTGCTGGCTGGTCTGCTGGGCTGGTGCCCGCCCTGGTCGGTGCCTGCCTGGGCTGGCCATTCTGGGCTGGGCTGGGCGGCCTGCTGGGCGGCGCTGCCTGCTGGGCGGTGTTTTGCAAGTGTTCGCCGCCCCGCTTGCATGGCCTTTGGGGGGACTATAGGGGGGCCGTATATAGCTTGTTATAATCCTCCTCCCGCGCGCATAAAACCCCTCGCCGCGGCGCTTTTGCAAGGCCGCCGCGAAAAGTTGCGGCCCGCCGCCGCCCCGGTCCCGTTCCGGTCCCGTCTCCAGTTGGCCGCCGTGCATCCCCTCCGCCAGCCGCCCCCGCCACGGTTGCGGCGGATGTTCTGCCGGTCATGCCCTGCGGCCCGCCTGCCGCCGCCGCTTGAGCTTCCCACGGATTTTTTCACGGATTTTTTTCACGGAATTTTCCCCGGAGAAAATCCCCGCCGCCGGACAGCTCGCCCCCGGCGGCATCCGCCCCAGCTGCCGCCGGTCTGCCGGTGTGGCCACACTCCGCCCCCGGTCCCGCTGACAGCATCCGCCGCCGGTCTGCTGCCGGTCCCCCGGTCCGCCGGTCTCCCGGTCCGCCGGTCCGCTGCCGGTCCCGCCGACGGCATCCGCCGCCGGTCTCCATCGGCGCGGCCCCAGCTGGAAATTTTCCGGCCCCGCCGCCGCGGCGAAGGGTTTTACGCGCACGGTCTGGTTATTCTTCCTGGGTTATATTACGCCCCCTATAGTCCCCCATCCGGCCCGGTTTCTGGGCTGGAAATTCCGGGCACGAAAAAAGCCCCGGCAAGGCTCACACCCTGCCGGGGCTTTCCCGTTCTGCGTTTGTTTTGCTTTGCTATATCTTGCCCCCCTATAGTCCCCCCAAACCGTCAAACTGCACGAAAAACGGCCCGGAAATTTGTGCAAAAAAAGTTCCCAGGTCCCCCCTAAAGGGGGACCGTGGGAAGGGTTTTCGGGGGGTTGACGCCGCCAAAATCGCCCGCTATCATTCGAGCCAAGCCAGACGGCCACGGCCCGACGGCCCAGCGAACCGCCGCAAGGCGTCCAGAAGGGGGAGGTGAACGTGAGCACGCCCAGCACGAGCGAGCTGCTGGTACAGGAGGCCCGCGCCGCTGAACGGCTTCGGCTCTTGCTTCTCGCTAACGAGTGCAAGACGCTGGAGGAGTTCAAAAAGCGGCTGGAGGAGCTGACCCGCCAGCAGTAAAGCGCCGGGGGACCCCGTAGCAAGGCACACCCCCGGCGCAGTTCCAGGACCGCGGGCGGCGAGTTCGCCGCCGCCCCGGTCGCCGCGCTTATGATACCGCACCCGGCGCGATATGTCAAGGGCAGGCGGCACGGCAACCGTGCAAAATGCACAAAGAAACGGCACGGCAACCGTGCCAAACATCACAGCAGGCCAGGAGGCCAGGAGGAGAAAACAATGGAAACCATGCGTTTGATTGGCGACAAGCTCCGCGATAGAAATTATAACGGCATCACCGTTGACCGCACCTACTTCGGCCCGGAGTGGTGCAGGTCCCACGGCTACAGCATCACCCGCAGAGTGCAGGACGAAAGCGGCCAGCAATACGACATCTGGGAAAAGCCCGGTTATAAAGCCGCCATCCCCGTCCGCTAAAGCCCGCAAGGCCGACGGCATCCGCCGCCGCTGGTGCAAGTCCAGCCGCCCCGCCGGGGCGGGCGCTCATGGGCACAGCCCCAAAAATCAAAATGACCCGCCGCCCAGGGTGAAGGGCAGAAAGGGAATCCATGAACAACTCCAAGATTATTGCCAACGCGCTCCAGGCCCGCGGAATGACCGACGACCAGCTGCAGCAGCTCCTGACCGCGTACCACGGGGACCTCCCCTTCCACACCATCCCGGAATGGTCCCGCCGCGGCTACCACGTGAAGCCCGACGCCGAGCCGCTGTTCTCCTGCTACCTGTGGAAGCACACCAACAAGCCCAGCCGGGCCGCCGTCGAGGCCGCCGAGGAGGCCGGGGAGGACATCCCCGAAAACAGCCCGCACTTTTACCAGAAGCTGTCCTACATCTACAGCTTTTCCCAGGTTGAGAAGAACGCCCCCGCCGCCGACCTTGAGACCATCAAGGCCCAGCTGCAGAACCTGCCCGGCGTGGTCCTGACGGTCAAGGGAGAAAAGACCGGCGCGCCGGTGGTCTGGCTGACCGGCGACACGGAAGCCCACGCCGACGCCATCAAGGCCGCGGGCGGCATCTGGAGCCGCAAAAAATCCGCCTACTGGGTGAAGCCCAGCGCGGCGGCCCCGGCGGACAAGCCCGCCGCCCCCGCTCCCCAGGTGGAGCCGGAGAAGCCCGCCGCCCCGGCCCCCTGCACGGCCCTGGTCCCCGTGTACAAGTTCGATTTGCTCCCGGCCCCGGACCCCCAGCCGGGGCGGGAGGAGGCCCACAAAAAGCCCGCCCGCGTTTATGAGACCTGGACCATCCACCCCGGCAAGCGCACCCCGCAGCCCTGGAAAAAGTGCGAGTTCGCCACCGTCCGCCGCAACGAAAAGACCCAGCAGCCGGAAGCCTGCAAGATGACCGGTTACACCGACGGCATTTATAACTATTACAGCGCCGGGTCCCTCTGGTTTGCCATTCATCCCGTGTATGGTCTGGCCGTCTCCACCGCCCACAGCCGCAAGGCCGCCCAGGCCGACGCCATGAAGAACGCCGACAAGGTGAAGCGCGTTGAAGCCCAGGCCGCCCAGGATGACCGGATGCAGAAATACGCGGCCCTGGTCAAGTCCGCCAACGACGGCGACAACGTGACCCTGTTCTAATCCCCCAGCCCGCAAGGCCGACGGCATCCGCCGCCGCTGGTGCAAGTCCAGCCGCCCCCCGCCGGGGCGGGCGCTCATGGGCACAAAACCGCCGCCCACAAAATCACAAAACGGAGGTACACAAAATGTCTATCGGAAGGAATGACTACGAGGAGCGCCGCGAGGCCCGCGTTGACCGCCTGGAGCAGCGCGCCGCCAAGGCGCAGGCCGAGAGCGCCGCCGCCAGCCGCGCCGCCCACGCCATCATGGACCATATCCCGCCGGGCCAGCCTATTTTGGTAGGCCACCACAGCGAAGCCCACCACCGCCGCGACCTTGCCAAAATCGACCAGCAGATGAACAAATCCGTTCAGGCCAGTAAAAAGGCGGATTACTACGCCAGCCGGGCCGCCTCCGCCGCCAGCAACAACACCATCAGCAGCGACGACCCCGCCGCCCTGGAGAAGCTGCAGGCCAAGCTCGCCGCCCTCCAGGCCCAGCAGGAGCGCGACAAGGCTATGAACGCCCACTACAGGAAGCACGGCACCATGAAGGGATTCCCCGACATGGACGACGACCGCGCCGCCAAAATCGACGCCGAGCTTGCCAAACAGGACGCCAACCCCTACAGCAGCGGGAGACACCTCCCGGTCCCGTCCTACGTCCTCTCCAACCGCAACGCCACCATCAACAGCGTGAAAAAGCGCATGGAAGCCCTCCGCCGCGTGGACGAGATGGAACACTTTGAAGTCGAGTTTGACGGCGGGCAAATCGTGACCAATGAGGACGTGAACCGGGTACAAATCCTTTTCGACGACAAGCCCGACGAGGAGACCCGGCGCAAGCTGAAAGCAAACGGTTTCCGCTGGTCCCCCCGTGAAGGTGCCTGGCAGGCCCCCCGGACCCTGGGCTATCTCTACCGCGCCGAGTATCTGATGGGCGTTCCCAAGTCCGGCCCCTATGACAAAAAGCCCGACGACACAGAACCGGCCACCACAGAACCGGCCAGCGCGGAAGATGACGACTTTTCCGACATCGACCCCGCCGCCGTCCGGGCGGAGCTGGAGCGCCGCGGCGACAACTCGCCCTTCGTCCAGCGCGTCATGGAGGACGTGGAGCGAATCGCCGCCAGGGAGGCCGCCGAGGAGGCCGCCGAGGACCTGCCCGCCGCCGCCAACGGCCAGCTGCTTTTCCCCCAGGAGTAACACAAAACGCCCGCAAGGCCGACGGCATCCGCCGCCGCTGGTGCAAGTCCAGCCGCCCCCGACCGGGGCGGGCGCTCATGGGCACAAAACCCAAAACCACAAAACGGAGGTCATCACAATGGCAGCGATTGAGAGAAAAATTCCCGGCACCTTTTCCAAGGTCCCCGGCGGCTATGCCCAGCAGACCGGCCCGAACACACAAATCTTCATCCCGGATATGTGCGCTTCCAGCTTCATCCCCGAAACCGGCGAGCTTAACGGCTACGCCCCCGACTACGAGGCCATGGAGGCCGCCAAGGCCCCCGCCGCCGTGGCCGACAAGCCCGGCGTGTACGCCTACTACTACGAGACCCAGCACGCCCCGACCGGCTGCGACTTCTCCGCCGAGCTGGCCTACTACGGGAAGCACTACTTCCTCCGGCCCCTGCATGACGGGCTTCCCAAGCTCCACGGGCGCGGCATCACCTACGACGAGAAGGACGGCAGCTACACGGTCACAAAACGCGCTTACGAACAAATCAAAGCGCAGTACAAAATCAGCCTCGAAATGTGCTTCGATTGACCCGCAAGGCCGACGGCCCCAGGCCGCCGCTGGTGCAAGTCCAGCCGCCCTCGGCGGGGGCGGGCGCTCATGGGCCACAAAACCCAAAACCACAAAACGGAGGGCAAAAACATGAAGCTGGATAGAGAATTTATCCGGGACCTGAAAAAGCAGGCCAACGGCGACGGCAGCAGGGCGGCCCGGTTCGCTTTCCTGGATGTTGCAAGGGACGCCTGCAAAGAGCTTTCCACTTCCAAAGTCAAGAGCATTTTCTGGGACGTGGTGAAAAAGTACGGTCGCATCCCCGTCGCCGTCTGCGTGGCCGCCACCGTTGCAGCCAGAGAGCCGGACCGTTTCAAGCCCGCAACCGTCCGATGGGCCAGGGAGGTGCTTTCCCTCTACACAAACAAGCCCCCGCACCTGGACAGCCTGTATATCGACGACAATTTGAGGCCGGACAGCATCGAGGTGTACGCCTGGGACCTTATCCGGTGCTCCATTGAGGAGTTCTAAAGCCCGCAAGGCCGACGGCATCCGCCGCCGCTGGTGCAAGTCCAGCCGCCCCGCCGGGGCGGGCGC
Source organism: uncultured Dysosmobacter sp. (assembly GCF_947631165.1). Lineage (GTDB taxonomy): Bacteria > Bacillota > Clostridia > Oscillospirales > Oscillospiraceae > Oscillibacter. Next base: position 108,731 of record NZ_CANRKH010000001.1, read on the forward strand.
TCATGGGCCACAAAACCGCCCACAAAATCACAAAACGGAGGTACACAAAATGACCGGCGGGAAAAACCTGTACTTTTCTTCTTTTCTCGGAGCGATAGAGCTTTTCACAATCACCGACTACGGCGACATCATCACGCTGGGCGCATATATTGACACGCCCGAAGTGAGGCAGGCCCTCGTTTCCCTCTACGGGGCCGCCGAAGTGACCGGTTGGAAGAAAGTCTGACCGCAAAACGGAGGTGGAGAAGTGGAGAAAAAGCGCGGCACCAGGCGGTGCGTACACTGTCCGAATTTTCACAGCGACGCAAGGACCAAGCATTTCCCGGAGTGCATCGGCATCTGCGGCCTTTATGGAAAACTTGTGAAGGACACGCTATGCGGGTGCAAAACCGACCGCAGCGGAATCGTTACGCTGTTGAATTTTGGAGGCGAATCCCCCAAAAAGCAATAAGCCCGCAAGGCCGACGGCCCCAGGCCGCCGCTGGTGCAAGTCCAGCCGCCCCGACCGGGGCGGGCGCTCATGGGCCACAAAACCCAAAACGCACGCGAACGCACAAAAAACACACGCAGGGAGGTACACAAAATGCGTTATCAAATTCTCTACAGCAAGCGCGGCTGGCCGCTCACCGTATGGATGGACGACGAGGCCGCCGACCGCAAAATGGCCGCCGGTCTGCGAAAGGCCGGTTACTCCGTCACCGTATGGGCGCACACTGCGGAGGGCGCGCACAAAACAGATATTTGACCGCCCGCAAAACAACACGGTTGAAAACGGCACGGAGCCGTGCTATAATGCGTACACAAAACACGGGAGGAGGTATCATCATGCCCACCAGCAAGAAGAAGCTGGCATCCAACGCCCGCTATGACGAAAAGTGCGATATTATCTACCTAAAACCCATCAAGGCCCGCGGCACGGCCATCCGCGCCGCCGCCGCCGCATCCGGCCAAAGCCTGCAAGGTTACATCCTCCAGGCCGTGGAGGAGCGCATGGCCCGCGAGGCACAAAAGGAGGAAAGCTCACAATGAAGCAAATCACTGTATTTGGTCACGCCACGGTGACTGTTTCCGTGGTTATCAACGTCCGCGACGGCACGGAGCTGTCCGAAAAGGAAATTCTCTCCCGCGCTCGAAAGAAGTTCGGCGGTATTCACTCATTCTACGGCAACGGCGGCGACGATAAGCTCATAGGCGTTTCTGGTGACGGCGAGACTATTTCCGCCGATGAAGAAGTTGTCTTTGACGACTTTATGCCGTAACAGCTGGAGGCATCCAATGGACGATAAAACCGCTGTTTTCCTGCCCTACAGCTGCGTTTCCTCCTTCCCGGACGGCATCCGCCGCCGGTTTTCCGGCCTGACCCGCGAACAGGCTTTTGCCGCCCTGGTGGCCTACGCCGACGCGGGCCACGGCGGGGAATACGGCCCCTGGTCCTGGGTGACGGACGAAAACTATATCAAGGGCGAGTATTGCGGCCTGAAACCCCCGCCGCCGGTCATCGACCCGCCCTTCCCCGTGCTGGACCTGACCGATTGCAGGACCGAGGAGGAGCGCCGCAAGGCCCTCCTGGACCCTTTCGACCCCGACGGCGCGCCGTTTCCCGGCGTTCCCTCCAAGGCTCCATCCATGCAGGTTCCGAAAACAAATCTTGACGTTCTCCGCCAGCTTTCCCCCTACGAGCTTTCCATGGTGTTTAACAACATCCAGGAGCATCTATGCGACATCTGCCCAAGGGACAAAGAAAACAGGTGCAACGACGATTGCAACAATGGTCTTACCGAGTGGCTATGCGCAGAATTTGACCCATCATCCCCCGCATGGGAGGAAAATTAAAAAAGCGCCCGGACCGTGTGACCGGGCGCTTTTTCTTGCGCTTTTCCTGCCTATTCGCAAATTGTTTTTCCAGCGCGGTTCCCGCGTCCGCGGAAGTGACCGCATCACGCGCAAAATGACCCCGGACCAAAAACACAAAATCGGCCCTTTCCCGCCGACCTCCGGCAGCTCTCCCGCCGACCGGCGGACGGCCCCGGACCCGCCGCCCCCGGCGTCGTGTTCAGGGCGGCAGGGAGGACCCCGGCAACATCTATACGCGCGCGCGCGAAGCGCGGGCCAGAATCTCGTCGTACATGGGCACCTCCTCCAGAGCTTCCCCCAGGCGCTCCACCGCGCTGTCGTACCACCACCGCACCGTGCTGTCCGGCTTCCCGTAGCGCACCGCCAGCTTCGCCCAGCTGCACCTATCCCGGTGGCGCTCGAAAATCAGCTTTTTGCACCTACCGCCCAGCGCGTCGATGCACCCCTGGATGTTCTCCCGGTCCATCAGCAGCACCCGGTCCTTCACCGCGATTTCCTCCAGCCGGTTCCTGACGTTGCGCTCGTCCAGCCGGGCGGCCAGCTCCTCGGTGGGCTTCCCCGGCATGGAGCTGTGCGGCACGCCGTCATACGACAACCCGCGCAGGCTGTTGTATTGGTCCTCCAGCTCCGCCCGCTCGCTGTCCAGCAGCGCCCGCATGGCTGGAATCCCAAAATAATACGCTATCATCGTTTTCACGTCCTTGCGCCGCATAACTCCGCCTCCTGATTGCTTATTTCTTCTCCGCCTGCTCCGCCGCGGTCACAGGCCGCTCGCGGAGCTTTTCCTGGTTGGCCTCCAGCGCCTTACGCTTGAAAAATTTCCTCTGCGCGTGCTGGAGGATGTTCTTGCCGTAGTAGCTCGGCATGGCCCGCTTTTTCTTCATGGCAGATACTCTAACTCCTCCCGGATTTCATCGGGTACATTCCCGCTGATTGATTTGCACGATGACCAGCGGCCCGACCTGGAACTGGGACACCTCCCAGTGTTCTTTCATGGGCCACTCCTCGCACTCTTTTGCGATTTTCCCCATGGCCGCCGCCGCTTCCTCAATCCCGCCGTCCAGAAGAATCCCCTGGCCGTCGTTCACGATGAACATACGTCCAACGCGCGCGTCCTTCGGCAGCTTCTCAACGACGCGCCGCATATCCTCCAGAAGTTTCAGCGCCTGGGCCGGTGTCAGGCTCTGTGCTCCTCCGCTCATGTCTCGCCGCCCGCGGCCTGGTCATTCTCGAACAGGTCCTTTTGCCCAGGGTCCACGATGGCGGCCAGTCTGGCCTCCTGCTCCCGCCGCTCCCGCTCCTCCATGGCGTTCACCGTGAGGCGGCACATCCGGGCCAGCTCCTCCAGCTTATCCACAAAGCCCATCTTGATAGTGTCCATGGGCATGATGACCGCCGTTAGCTCCAGGCCGTTCTTCGCCACGATGTACGTCCGCCCGCTCGCGGTCCTCCGCTCGAACAGCTGGAGATAGTCGGCCATATCCTCCAGCGGGGCCAGGTATGCGTTCTGAATGAACACGATTCCCTCCCGCGTGCTTAACGGCTTCACCACAAAGCCGTTATACTCCACCGTGGGCCAGTCGTCATGCAGGCACCGCTCCCCCTGCTCCCAGTCGTCCAGGCACAGGTATTCCGGCACCTCCACCCGGCGGAAGGAGCACTTTTTCCGCTTCTTCTCGGTGATGTCGAACATGGTACACAGGTTGTCATCGTCCAGCAGCGGCAGTCCGTCCAGGGGATAGAGGGCCACGCCGTCCCCCAGCCACTGGCGGACCTCGCCGCCCTCGCGCACCTCGTCGCACAGGCGGAACACTCCCTGCCTGCTGCACAGCGCGGCGACTTTTTTCAGCTTCATTCCCAGGCCGCCCCCTTCTTGTCGTTCTCCAGCACTTCCACCGGGTCATCCGCTCCCACGTGGGCGGCCAGGAGCGCGTTCATGGCGTCCTCTTTCGATGCGTTCTCCACGCTGACGCTCCAGTGTTCCCCGACGCGGCACGCCTCCACCTTCCGGTTCCGCTTGAACGCCCTCACCAGCTCGCCCAGGCCCTCCAGCGCATATTTGACAGCACCGGCGGCGGCGGAGAGCAGAATCAGGAATCCCAGCCAGGTCCAAAAGCTGGAGAAGATAAATTTCAGAAATTCCATGCTTAAACCTCCTGAATCTCGATTTGAAACCGCTCGCGCATGAGTTTTTTCTTCATCTCGTACACGCGCGTCTTGGTGGCCCGGCTTTTCACGTCCTCCACCACCAGAATCCAGTCGCAGACCTCCACGCCGGTCTCCGTCCTGTACGGGCGCAGCTCCGGGCGCAGATAGGAGAAGTCCGCCTGATACCGGATGGCCCGGACCCGGACCCCCTCCGGCGTGGTGTACGCTTCCTGCAGGGTGAACTGCGGCTGTAACCGCAGCTCCCGGATTTGCCCGGCGTGAAGCAGGGCAATCAGCTCGTCATACCGGCGCGCCTCTTTCCGGGAATCGAACCGGACGGCCCCGCCGGACGCGGTGGGCCGCTGGTCCTTCTGGTTGTGATATTTGCGCTCCCGCTCCGCCTTGGCCGCCGCCCGCTGACGGTTTTGCTCCGCCAGCTGCTGCATGGCCTTGACCTGGTAGGCAGGGGAGAGGTCCCGCAAATCAATCCCCATTCCCGGCCCGCCTGCCTTTCCGGCGCTTCTCCAGACAGTAGTCCCGGATGATGGCATACCGCTCGGCCTCGGTGGTGTTCGCCACCAGCATCCCATAGCTGACTTTACGCCGTCTCGCCTCCCGCGCCAGCGCGGACAGGGCTTCCGAATCCGTGGCACACCCGCCGCCGGGCAGCTCCACCATGTACCTGCTCATGTTTTCCGTTTTCCTCCTTTTTCTCGGTCTCCCGCCTGCACTCGCAGATTTCTCCCGCGTCCAGGCGGTCGCCGCAGAAGCGGCAAACTCTGTACTGTCTCCCCAAACTCTCACCCCCTTAATTCCGCCGCCGGATGGCCGGTTTTTTCGCAAAGCTGCTGTCCTGCCTGTAGAGCCGGGCCACAAGGTAGCATCCGCCGTTCACGTCGTTGTGGAAAGCCTCCGCCTTTGCCAGCAGATAGCCGGGGTAGAGGGCTTCAAACTGCGTGCTGTCCTGGATGTTGTCCGCCAGCTCCCGCGCCCGTCTCCCGGATATGCGCCCGTCCCTGGTCCTCGGTTCCGGGTCCACCAGATTCTTTGAGGCCGTCCACGCTTTTTTCCCCACGGGGGATTTCACGATGTAGTGCCCCAGCCCGGCCAGGCCCTCCTCGGTGAACTGCAGCCGCCGGGAGTTGGCATAGCCATTGGTCCACAGACTTTCCAGCGTGTCCCGGTCTATTCCCCCGCCGATGGTGACGTGGTGGTGGTATCTCCCGCCGCGCTTCCCCCGCTCGGTGACGGCTATGTATTTCAGCTCCCCCAGGCCGTTCTTTTTCATGTACCGGCGGACCCGCCGGAGGAAGTTTGTCAGCTCCTTCTTGGCCGCCTCGTCACTCTCCGGCTGGACACGGTAGGTCAGGTGAATCTCCATGTCCGCCGGTGTAAAATTCGCGTGGAGCAGGCGGACCAGCTTTTCCTCCCGGTGTCTCTGGTTGAGCTTCTTCTGTGCCTCGGTGGACGGCTTCCGCCTGATTCTCTTTCCGCCCTTTGCCGCCGGGCCAAAGACTGGGTAGATATAGGCATCCAGATATTCCCCGCAGAAATACCGTTTTTCCCGGTAGACCGTCCTCATGCTTTTTCACCCCCCGGTGTGGTCGTTAAATTACTACCCCATACAAGCCCGAAACGCGCCGCGGCGCGTTGATTTTTTCGCTCTTGTATGTGCCCCCGGAGTGTGGTAAAATAGGCTTGTCCAACTTGATGCGCCCTCCGGGGCGTCCGCCCTGCGCCAGCCTCCCACAGCTGACGCAGGGCGTTCTTTTTTCACCAGAACATGGCGGAGTAGTCCAGCCTCCGCGGCTCCAACGGCGACAGGGGCAGCCTCGCCGTCGTGAGCGGCCCCAGCACGAAGTGTTTGAGGAACATGACCGCCGCAACGCACTCGTCCGGCGGCAGCTCCACCAGGATGTCCAGGATTTTCTCGACGGCCTTTTTGGTGCTCTCCGTCTTTTCCGCCACGCTCTTTTCCTTCTTGGCCCCGCCGTCCTTCTGCCCGGCTTCCTCCTTGGGCTTCTCGTCCTCCTGCGCCTGGTGTTTCTCGCTCTCCCGCTCCTGCGTGATGGAATCCACCGCCCGCTGGGCTGCACCCTCTCCACAGTCCCGGTCATACAGGCGCTCGTCGAACTCGTCCCCGGCCAGGTCCACCTTCATCACGCGCCCGTACAGGTAGTCATAGGCCGTGTTCTTCTCCAGCAGCTCCCTGCAGCGGTCCTCGGTGACGGTCCCCTCCGGGGCGGCGTGCACGAACCCCATCCCCTCGACGTGGCTGTTGTCGTACAACGCTTTCAGGACCTTCGCCTTGTCCAATCCCTTGATGCTAACCATTTTTTAACCTCCGTTTTTGATATTTGGACCCGTTTCCGGGATTCCATCGTTCGTCATTCAGCCAGCGCAGGTGCTTACAGCGCCGCATGGCGCACCCCCGCCGCCGTATGTAGACATCGTTCATCAGCCGGTCGTGCAGGTCACACCAGGCCGTTGCATTGGCGGGCGGTTTCTTTTTCTTCGGCGCCGCTTACCACCAGCTTCTCACGTCCCGCATGAAGTCCCGGATGGTCGTTCCCACCGCGTACCACAGCACGGGGAGGAGCAGGGCCAGCGCCTCGCCGCCCACGGCGTAGTAGCCGCGCTCTTTCAGGGCGTAGGCAGCGCCGACCTTGTACAGCACCACCCCGGCCACGGTCAGGAATCCATACCAGGCCACAGCCCCCCAGTTGACCTTGGCCGCGCGCTTCCGCACGGCTCTCCACACCCTGGCCGCCCGCCGCTTCCAGCTCCTCGGCCTGCGAACAGTAATCACGATTTCCACCGTTTGCATTGTTTTCCCTTCTTTCACATTGTCATTTGTTCAAATTCCGCCTCCGTGGCGGATATTCTTTTTTCGGCCATCTCCCGGTAATCCTCGTTGATTTCTACGCCTATGAAGTTCCGGCGCAGCCGCTTCGCAACGACCCCGGTTGTCCCGCTCCCGGCGAACGGGTCCAGGACGGTCCCACCCTCCGGGCAGCCTGCCAGGATGCACGGCTCGACCAGCCTTTCCGGGAACACGGCAAAGTGCGCGCCCTTGAATCCGCCGGTGGCGACGGCCCACACATCCCGCTTGTTCCTGGTCCCGGTCCGGTTCGCCGTGTTCCCGTGGCTCGTCCTTTTCACCCGCGCGCTGTTCTGGAAGGACCGCCCGCCGGTGTAGGCCCCGCCGCCGCGGAAGGTTTTGGCGTTCCCTTTCCGGCTGGCGCACGGCTCCCGCAGGGCCGCCGCGTCAAAGTAGTATCGCGGGGACTTGGACAGGAGGAAAATATATTCGTGGCTCTTGGTGCATCGGTCCACGACGGCCTCCGGCATACAGTTCGGTTTGCTCCAGATGATGTCCTGCCGCAGATACCAGCCGTCCGCCCGCAGGGCAAAGGCCAGCATCCAGGGAATCCCCATCAGGTCCTTGTACTTGTAGCCCTTCGGCGTCCGCTTCTCGGTGTGGCCGCACCGGTTCCGCGTGTTCCCCGGCGGATTGTTCCCCGACCTGGTGGCGTAGCTGTCGCCCATGTTGACCCACAGGGTCCCATCCGGGCGGAGGACCCGCCGCACCTCGCGGAAAATCTCCACCAGCTTCTCGATGTACTCCTCCGGCGTGGCCTCCATCCCGATTTGCCCCGGCGTGCCGTAGTCCCGCAGGTTGTAATAGGGAGGGGAGGTTACACAGGTATATGCGCTTTCTGCCTCCAGGCCCCGCAGCTGCTCCAGGGCGTCACCCAGCAGCACAGTTTCCATCCAGCTTCACCGCCCCGTCCTGAAATAAACGCAGGTCCGCACGTGTGGGACGAATCCCACCTCCAGGTCCGGCCTCCACGGCAGGCCGCTTTCCGTCCCCACGAATTTCCGCCCCTCGTCGGTGTAGAAAACGTCCGTCCCCGTGTTCTCCGCGACAACGACTGGTTCCGGGTCCACCGCGACATACTTTCCCTCCGGCGTCTGAATCCAGTCGATTTCAGCGCCGCACATTCTGCATCTGCTCATGGAACCCCTCCTCTCCGAATCTCCGCATGGTGACGGCGATAGGGAACTCCTCAATCTCGCTGGCCCACAGGCAGCTCCCCGGCCCGTTCAGCCGCTCCCATATCAGCGGGAACCCGCCTATGCCGTCAAACAGGCTCGCCATTGTGGCGTCCCGCTCGTAGCAGGCGCACAGCCGTTTCAGCACCCACTTCCAGGGCGGCAGGGCGATAGAGTTTCCCAGCGCCCTGTATCTCGCCGCGTCGGATGTCTTGCGCTTCTTGCCCTTGCTGTCTACCCAGTCCCCTATGTCCGTCCATCCGTCCGGGAATCCCTGCAGGCGCTCGCACTCCATCGGCGTCATCCGCCGGACGGTTCCCCCGACCCGCACCACGTTGTTTGCATTAACACAGCCTGACGCTCTCGACTGTAGGCATCCGCTTATTTTGGTGTTTTCTGTCCCGTTCCGGCAATCCACGGCGGCCACAATGGGCTGTTCGTGGTTGCAGTTTAGTGTTGGGCACACATCCTCCCCAATCTCTGCGCTTGCCTGTCCCGTCGCCATCACCAGCGGCACATTGTTCCCGCCGGTCCCCCATTTCTGCGAGACGGTGGGGGATACCTCCAGCGGTCCCTTCACCCGGCTGTCCTGCCCGTGGTTCTCAAATACCAGCATCCGGCCATTCAAGCCATTTTCTCCTGCCTCTCCAGCGCGCCGTCCAGTTCCTGCGGCAGCTTCCGGCCCTTCGTGGCCGCCCGCCGCCGTATTCCCGCACACGCTTTCCCGGACAAAGAGTATTTCGGGAGCGGATTGTCCTCCAAAATCTGCGACAAGCGCGATTCTACGGCGGCGCTGGGGCGTTCCCCAAAACTGTGCATCGAAAACTCGGTAGGCAACGGACCATCCGCTTCCGTACCAGGCGTCCGCCAGGGGCCACCCCCCCCCCGCGAGAAAATGGAATGTCGGGGGCGTCCGGGCAGGCGACCCGGATTGTTTCTTCGAGGACCGCCCGGAAATCTTCTCCTCCGTTTGAGCTGAACGCGCCAGGCACGTTCTCCCACACCATATATCGCGGTCGAATAAGCTGACCTGTTCGCCCTCGTAATCTGTCCGCATCCCGAAGCTCCTTTACTACCCTGATTTGCTCCATGAACAGGCCAGACCTTTCCCCGGCCAGTCCCGCGCGCTTCCCGGCAATACTAAGGTCCTGGCTAACAGGGTGAGCCGCCGATGACGACATCTACCGCCGGGGCCTCGTACCCGCTGATTTTCGTAATGTCCCCCAAGTGCTTCACCCGTACCACCCCCGTTCCTATTTATTTAATGTATCAGCCCGCGCCCCGGCCTCGCCCCGCATCAGCGGGCACCAGGCCGGGACATAGGGGAGATAGTGCGCATGGCCGACGACGTACCCCCGGCACGGCCCCGGCGCAAAGCACCTTGCCCACAGCTCGCCGCTTTTCTCCGGCTCCCTGACCACGTGGCCGCAGCCCTCGCAGGTCCTGGAGAAGTCCGCCCGCGGGCCGCTCATGCTTTTTCCATCTCCGCCCGCAGCTTGTCCTTGATGTAGTAGTCCAGGCCCAGCTCCTGGCACAGCGCCTCCGCCTTTCGCCCGAACTCCGCCCAGTTGATGTCCGACGGCCAGTAATTCAGCTTCCCGATTTTCACGCGGTCAAAGTTTCCGTGGAAGGTCCGCAGAATCTCCAGCACATCGGATTCCACCAGGACCGGCTCGAAGGAGACCCAGGTTTTTATCCCGCGCTCTTTCGCTTCAATGAGCGCCGACATTCTTTTTGACAGCCTGATTGCTTTCGGCTCGCGCAGGTAGCTTTCCGCCTCCCCGCCGGAAACCGTGATGCCGTACCAATCCCCACCGTCCAGCAGGTCAAAGTCCCGGCTCCCGTCTCCCTTGGTGAGAATCTGCACGTGGTTCCCGCTCTCCTTTAGGAGCTTGATAATCTCCCGCGTTGGCGTGGTGTCGTAGCCGGTCGGGTACGGGTCACACGTAAAGCACAGGTGAATGGTTTTCCCCGTGATTTGCTCCATGTTGAGCTGGTGGGCTACCTCCGCCACAATGTCCCTGCGCGGCTCCACGTGGGAGTGAAAAGCCTCCCGCTCGCGGCGGAGGACCTGCGGCGCGAAGCAGTAGTAGCAGCGGTGCGGGCATCCGGTGTAGATGTTTACGGCGTATTCCCCATACTCCGCCGCCGCGCCTTTTGGTTTATAGATTGGCTTCACTCATGAACACCTCCATTTTCGTCCTGGAATAGCCCCCAAAGCGCCCATTTCCACAACAGCCGCCGGTAAGCGACCGAATAGGGGAGCTGGTTCCGTTCTCTGTTTATGCGGCCCACACAGTCGGCCAGATAGGTTGCGCTGTTCCGGTCCATTCCGAGGACCCCCATGCACAGCTTGATAAACCGCTTCCGCCCGCCTGCGCAGAACGCATCCTTCCTCAATTTCACGGTGACGGTCATCGGCTCCGTCGGCAGAATCAGCGGTTCCCAGCCCTCCGGCGGGTCATCGTCCGGGCAGATAGTCGCTTCTGGCAGGCTGCCCACTCCGATTTTCACGCCGTCCGCGTACACCTCAAAGCCCTGTCCCTCCGTTTCCGGGTGCATTTCACATCCTCCTTAATTTTTGAGCACCAGCCGTTCCAGCCCGTTCTTGTCCCGCTCCAGCATCCCGCTGCGGATAAGCGCCTTTCTTATCCTTTCTTCTTTTGGGTTCCACCCGCAGTTTTCGCAGGACTTCGACCCGCACGCTATCCCGTCCCCGTTGCATTTCTGTCCCATTTGTTCTTCCTTCACCTGTTTCCACCTTCTTTTCCGGCACTCTGCGGTTCCATGCGTATTCCGCCAGATACATTTCTTTGTACGGCATCGTCCTCAACCCGCAGGTGCAGCATTTTATGTAGTAGTATGACCTGATGAACGTGTAGTGCATCTCCGCTATTCCGCCGCAGCAGGGGCACCGCTTCGGCCCCATCGGGCTAAACATCCCTCGCCTCCACCGGCGGGCGGCGGTAGATAGCGCGGATGTCCGCCCAAACTTCTTCATAGGCGGACGAACCGCCTATGCTGTTGAGCAGGAATACCTCCCCGTCGTTTTCGTCCACCGACACAAGCGCCCACATTTTGAGCTGTTCGCCGTCCGCGTCCGGGATGAACTCAATCCAGACAGGTTGACCGTCCATCTTCCGCAGCTCCTCCATCGTGAGCGGCTGTTCCTCCGCCTCCGCCGCCTGCTGGGCGCGGAGTGCGGCAAGGCACATCTTATACGCCGCCGCCGCGCCCGGCATTGACGCGCCCTGATACCGGCTCTCGCACCATTTGATTGCTTGCTCAATCGTCATCGTCATGCTGTACCTCCACCGGCGGGCGGCGATAGGCCACCCACGTTTTCCCGTAGTCATCCTCCCACAGTGAGAGCTTTTCGCCATAGATTGCCTGGATATGCGCCGGGCCTCCGTATGTGGGCACCATGTCCAGGACGGCGGCGCAGTATTTCCTTTCCCGGAAAAGCGGCCTCCCGTCGATGTTTGCGATATAGATTCCCTCGCACCGCATCGTCATCTCGCGCAGCTCCTCCAGCGTGAGCGGCTGTTCCTCCGCCCGCTCGGCGCATACGCATTCGCCCGGTTGAACGCTCGGAAAAAGAGATACATCATGCACAAGCGCAACCTGCTCGCGCCCGACATAACACCCCGCGCTCGACATAGGTTTACCTTTCCACAGCTTCACAAAGCATTTCCCTACATCGTCCCGGCTTACCCACCTGACCCCATACGCCCGGCACCGCTCCAGCTCCACCTCCGTCAGCAGCTGGTCGCGGATTGAGGAAACGGCCCGACTGCAGGCGTCCGCCGCTGCCTCCAGGTTCTCTCGCAGGTTATCAACGGCCAGGCGGCAGGCGGCCTCCACCAGCTCCACGGCCTCGTCGTGGGGCAGGCCGTACAGGGCCGCGGCGGTCGTTGCCGGGTCAAGGATTCTCACAGCTTCCTCGATTTTCATTTCACACCCCCGCCAAAAAGGCCACCGGCTTCCCGGTCTTGGCACAGTACGCTTGCTCCAGCATGGCCCCCTCGCTCTCGTTCCAGTCCGGGAGGAACACAGCCCTGTCCGCACAGTCGAGCATGGCAAAGCAGATGTGCATATAGTCCGCCTGGTTCAGACCATTCGGCAGCGTCGCCGGATTCAGGACCACATTCCCGGTCATCTCCAGCGCGCGGGCGGCCCGCCCGAACTTCATGCGGTATTCCGGGTCCCCCGTGATTTTCCCGGCTATGTAGACTTTCTCCATCATTCCCGCCCCTCCTGTTCCGCGTCGCTGTTCTCTATCTCCGGGCGGTTGTTCCATGCGTTGGTAGCATCCTCAAATCCGTTTTTCTCAAACTTTGGCTGACCATCCACCAGACGGAATAGTGATTCCTTGTCAAAGAAAATCTTGCACTTATCGCACCCGCACTTGTACCTCGCGGTATAATCCCCGTTCCCGCTGTGGCCTTGGGAATATTCCCTTATCTCCGCCTTTCCTCCGCAGAATGGGCAAGGTTTCAGTTTTACCATCACGTTCCATCTCCTGCTTTCATCGTTTCAAAATAGAATCTGACCTTGTGCGGCGTCGGCTGCACCAGCCCAAACCGCACAGCGTTCCGATATGTCACGCTGTCCCGCTCCAGGACCTCTGGCATCCGCTCCAGCGCGGCCCGGAACTTCTCCAGCGTGAACGTGTGCTTATAGTGGTTACAGGACCGGCAGGCCGGGAGGATGTTTTCCAGGTCATTCAGCCCCGCGCCGCCGTCCAATTCTTCATAGAGCTTCACCGGCTTTACGTGGTCCAGCTGCATTTCCTGTCTGGTGATTTCTTGCCCGCAGTAGGCGCAGCGCCCGCCGGTCTTTTGGTACACCGCCTCCCGCTCCGCGCTGGTCCATTTCTTGCGGTCCGCCACCTGTCGCACCCCCTATCCGCCGAGAACGTCCTTCGCCATTTCCAGCAGCTCCGTCGCGTGGTCGTGGTCCACGATTTTGCATCGGCCCTCTTTCTTCGGGTCCGGCTCAATGGCCCACGTGGCCTTGTTCGCCATCAGCTCGAACTTCTTCTGCACGGAGGACAGCACCCGGTCATACTTCGCCCGGTCCGTTTTCCACTGGAGGAAGTCGCCGTACTCCTCCTCCGTCATCTCCACATAGCACTTCATTCCGCGCTCGCCCCCTCTCCGATACGCTTAAACTGGATGACCCACACCCAGGGATTGGCCGCCCAGCCGTACAGGTCGCGGTCCGCCGCCTTGATGGTGCTGTCCCACAGGTCGCTGAACATCCCTCGGTAAAATTCTTCGCCCACCTCGTCAAGCGGTTCCCGTCCAATTCCTTCCGCTTCAATCTCCGCGGTTTCTATGCTCTGCAGGCGCTCCGGTCGCACGTCCTCCACTCGGAGGAAAATCCGGGCGGCCTCCCGCGGCATGAAGTAGGGGGATTGCCACTGTTCAAACGGCTTATTCCCGTACTTGGCCCACCTCTCGGCGCGGTCCTTGTCCCGGAACATGAACCGGACGGTTTCCCCGTCCTTGAATCCGACCGCATACCCGGTCTCTCCGAACATCCCCATGCAGCGCCACGGCTCCGGCACATAGAAATCGCCAAAACCCACATACGGCGAATAGACCACTTTCCCGTTGATGGTAACCTGCCTGTTATTGTCATCGTAATAAAGGGCACCCGACCCTTTACTTACCCAAAATTTGAGTTCGTTAGCGGGTTTTCCATCCACTCTATCGCCAATGTTGATAAGTTCCTTGATTACCCGCCGCGTCTCCGTTTTTCTGCCCTCGCGGACGGCCTGGGTCATCTCGGCATTGAACAGAATCGGCTTCACGCCTCCGCCGCCTCCTTTGCCTTTTTGCACTTCTCCAGCCGCTTGCAGGTGAAGCACCGGCCATGGGTCCCGCGCCGGTCCCCGATGGTGCAGATAAGATACCCCCGCTCCACCTTGGACTTCTGGCACTCCTTACACTTCCCGAAGCGGCGGCAATCCTTGTCACACATTCCGCTCCCTCCTTAACCCTTGCTCCAGATTTCGTCCACGCGCTGGCGGCATCCCTCCAGGCTCCCGCTGAAAACCCAGTCCCGCACGGTCTCCCGCGCCAGCCTGTTTGAGTAGATGTACTCCTCGTCGTAGTCCTCCTCCAGCGTCTCCCGGTCGTAGAACTTCACGATTTCGCCGCCAGCGCCCTGCATATCCAGGGCCAGCATGACCCGCCCACTGAGGTTTCGCATATCCGGTTGGATGCGCACCCGCATTTTTCCGAGGCACATAGAGAAGAATCCCTCCGACACCCCGACGGTCTGCGCCAGTCCCTTTGCCGTTCCCAGCTCCTTGTTAGCCAGCGCCCGCGCCGTCCCCAGCGTCAGCCGGAACCCGCCGGGATAATACTTCTTAGCCACCGTTTCCAGCCCCTTTCTGTGCCTGGCCGTTGCCGCGTCCCCTCTGCTCGTAGGATTGCTGAATCCGCATTTGCGCCAGGTCCGCGCTGTACCGCAGGCGCTGGTTCGGCAGCCTGCTTCCGTCCTGGCCGCGCCGCAGTTCAGAGTAGAGGGAGGACAGCGGGGCACCCAGCTTCTCCGCAATCTTCTTCACCTGGACGCCATCTTCCCACAGGCTTTGAATCGCCAGCCGCTCCTCGTAGGAGCGCGTAATATAGCAGCGTGCCATACCTTTTTCACCTCCCAGGCATAAAAAAATAAGTTTGCCGGTCCTTGTCGGACCTTGCAAACTTATAGTAATGGCTGCTCATGTTACAAAAAGGTGCCCTCTATCTTGACAAGAAGGCATGCGCTGTGTAAAATTTTTGTTGCTGACGAGAGAGGTGAGCACAATGCTGTTTGGGAAGTTTTGCATTGATCCCGGCTCCACACAAGTTTATACCGTGAAACATTGTGCGGAGCCTTTTCGGAAAGTTGATCTATAAAGTGAGAAGGCCAAGACAGAAATAGACTGTCTTTGGTTTTTGTACCCTTTTATAATCAAATAACTTGATAAAGTGGTAAACCGCTTTTCAAGTGTCACAGCGCAGGCGTTGTGACAGGCCTTTTAACGGCCTTGATTTGGATTTCATAGTCCATAACCTTGCGCTTTGCGCACAGCGGGCATTGCCCTCTCAAAAAACAGCTTTGCTGTTTTTAAGTGTATGGATTATATCAGATCAACGATATGTACTTGACTGCTTAGGCCACAGGCAATGTTTATACCTGTGGCCTTTTGCTATGCTTGTTGATGATGGGCTGTGATGCAGAGGGTACACAATATTGTGTGCCCTTATCTCTTTTGGAGGAAAAATGAATGATAAAAGAACATAGTTTGTTGACTGGGAGTGTGCCGAAAAAGCTGGCCGTTTTCGCCCTTCCGTTGCTTATGGCAAACATTTTGCAGGCTTTTTACAATGTGGTGGATATGCTGGTAGTCGGCCAGATCGTGGGGGAAACGGGCCTTGCTGCGATCAATAACGCTTCTAAGCTGTGTTATATCATCAACTCAATTTGTATTGGTATGACAATGGGTGGAGCTGTGCTGATCGCTCAATACAAAGGGGCAGACGATAAAAAGGGGCAGGCGGAGTCCTTTCAAACGCTGGCCTTGCTCTCGCTGGTGTCTTCCCTGCTTGTAACCGCTGTAAGTTTGGCAATCTACCAGCCGCTTTTTCGGGTGTTAAACGTTCCGGCAGACGCATATCAAGATGCCTGTGACTATATGAAAATCATTTGCTGCGGAACTGTGTTTATCTTCGGGTACAATGCTGTCTGCTCTGTGCTCAAGGGGCTAGGGGATTCTAAATCTCCCCTCTGTTTCGTAGGGATTGCCACCATCATCAATGTCATTTTAGATGTCATATGGGTGGGGCCCTTTGGAATGGGCACAGCGGGAGCCGCTTATGCAACAATTACGGCGCAAGGAATTTCTTTTGCGATTTCTCTGTTCTATCTGAAGCGGCACAAGGTGTTTTTTCCTGCGGAAAATCACAGATCGTTTACGTTCCAATGGGATAAGCTAGCCGTCATTCTGAAGGTCGGTCTGCCCACAGCGGTCCAGATGGTCGTTGTCAACACGGCTTATCTGCTGGTAACAGGGATGCTCAATCAATTTGGCACATCTGTTTCTGCCGCCTCCGGCGTGGGCCTGCAGATCAACACCTTTGCCGGTATGCACTGCTGGGCCATCGGGCAGGCAGTAACGGCGATGGTCGGCCAATGCATGGGGGCGGGACAAATCGAGCGTGCCCGAAAGACGGTAAAAATGGGTTTAGCGATGAATATTGCCGTAACGCTGGTTGTGGTCATTGGCGTACAGCTTTTTGCTGAACAACTGATTTTGCTTTTCGGCAGTACCAACCAGGAAGTGGTGAACGCTGGCGTTTCCTACCTTCGTATCTGCTGCGGCATCAACAGCTTGATCTATGCCGCCATGTATACCCTGGATTCCTTTGCCATTGGAGCAGGGGCGGCAAATATCGCCATGCTCAACGCCCTGCTGGATGCAGTCATCGTGCGTTTGCCCGTGAGTCGGTTTTTTGCCTTTTCGCTCAATATGGGATTTTCAGGGATCTATTATGGGCAGGCGCTTTCACCGATCTTTCCAGCCATTGTAGGCTTTTTCTACTTTAAGAGCAGCTGTTGGGAACGAAAAACGCTCATTCAAAAAAGCTACAAGGAGATGCGCCCCTGATAGCGCAGACTCGCTTCCCGGCATCTCACAAACGCCTGGGGCATTTGCGGGGCCCTGCCCCATCTCTGATCGTGCGCATAAGCGAAGGCCTGAGTTTGCCTGTCGTTCCGCAAGGAGGTGTGTAGGGGATGCCTTTGCGGGTTTCTTTCCCGCACGATTTTGATCAGCCCGCCGCAGCGGCCCATTTTTGTCTTCGACAAAAATGGGAAAGCTCCAAAAAGGAAATCCCCATCCTATCTGGATGGGGATTTCCTTTTTGGAGCGGGCAACGAGGCTCGAACTCGCTACCTCCACCTTGGCAAGGTGGCGCTCTACCAGATGAGCTATGCCCGCAAGAACAAGGTGTATTTTAACAAAGGTTCCTCTGGCTGTCAAGCCCATTTTCCTAATTTTTTGATTTTCCCGTCATTCGCCGCATAATTTCCCCGCAGCCGGAAAGGCTAGGAAAAACGTTTGGGAGGGATCACATATGGACATGTCGCCCAAGGACTATCAGCAGTATGTGAAGCAGAAGGCAAAAAAGTCGCCCCTTGTTAAGGACATCTTCTTTGCCTTCGTGATCGGCGGTGCCATCTGCGTTGTGGGGCAGCTCATTCAGAACGGCTGGGCCGGAGCGGGCCTGGACAAG
Source organism: uncultured Dysosmobacter sp. (assembly GCF_947631165.1). Taxonomy (GTDB): domain Bacteria; phylum Bacillota; class Clostridia; order Oscillospirales; family Oscillospiraceae; genus Oscillibacter. The sequence goes on from NZ_CANRKH010000001.1 coordinate 126,079, forward strand.
GAGGATGCAGGCACTGCTACCTCCTGCACCCTGGTGCTGCTGTCAGCTCTGCTGACGGGCCTGAACCTCTATAACAAGCTGGCCCGCTACGGCGGTGCCGGAACACTGGTGCCCATCACCGGTTTCGCCAACGCGGTGGTGTCTCCGGCCATAGATTTCAAAAGCGAGGGCTTCGTCACCGGCATGGCATCCAAGATGTTTCTAGTGGCGGGACCAGTCATCGTATTCGGAACTATGGCCAGTGTGATCTATGGCGTGTTCATAATGCTGACGCAGTAAAAAGGACCGCCCGGGCTAAGCGCCCGGGCGGTCCTTTTTCTAGCCCGTCTATGCCGTGTCACCTGGGCAGCTCCAGCAGCGCCGACTTGATCCGCTCTCCGGCCCGCACCATATCCTCCGTGGCGTTGGCGAAGGAAAAGCGCATACTGCTGGCCCGAAGCTCGCCGTACTCGCTGCCCGGCATTCCCACCACGCCCGCGTGATCCATGAGATAGGTGCATATCCCGTTGGAATCCAGCCCGGGATAATCAAAAATCGCCCAGGCATAGAAAGCGCCGGCGGGGCTTTCGCAGTGTACGCCGGGGATCTCGTTCAGCTCGGACACAAACAAGTCCCGCCGCTCCTGATAGATGCGGCGCATCTCCTCCATCTCCTGCTGACAGTCCAAGGCTACAACGGCAGCCCGCTGGACAAAGCCGCTGACACAGGAGGCGCTGTGCTGATGCAGCTTGTAGATCGGCTCCATAAAGCGCTTATCCGCCGCCAGATAGCCCAATCTCCAGCCGGTCATGGCCGCGCATTTGGAAAAGCCGTTGACTGTTATGACCCGTTCCCGGACACGCTCCCGGGAGGCCATACTGACCGTCACATTCCCATCAAACAAGATTTTCTCATACACCTCATCAGACAGCAACGCCACCTGCGGGTTGTCCAGAAGAAACGACTCCAGAACGTCCGCCTCGGCAGGCGTAAGGACCCGGCCGGTGGGGTTGTTGGGGTAGTTGACGATCAGCAGGCGGGTGCGGGGGGACACTGCCGCCTCCAAAGCCTCCCGAGTGACGCGGTAGGATGCCTGCCAATCCAGCCGGACATGGACGGGAACGCCGCCGGCGGAGAGGACGATCGGCTCGTAGGAGACCCAGGACGGGTCCAACAGAATAACTTCGTCCCCTGGATTCAGCAATGCGTTGACCGCCAGGAAGATGGCGTTTTTTCCGCCAGGGGTCACAAGGATATCCTCCGTCTCACAGTGAATGTCGTTGTCCCGGGCCAGCTTGTCCCGGATCGCCTGCCGCAGCTCTGGCAGGCCAGGACCGGGCGTATAGTGGGTATAGCCCTCCGACATGGCCCGGATCGCCTCCATGCAGATCCGATCTGGGGTCGGAAAATCCGGCTCTCCCGCCGCCAGCCCGATAACGGAGGGGTCGGTCCTCTGCATCTCTCTGGCTTTGGCCATCAGAGCCATGGACGCGGAGGGACGCATAGCGCGAATGCGCGGGTTGTATCGGAACGATTCCATAGGGCCTCCTTCTGCCCCGACAGCTGGGGCGTGCATTTTCTCCATTATAGCGGAAACACTTTTGATTGAGAAGTAGTTTTCTACAAAAGTTAAAAACATATAGACATTTTTTATGTATAAAATGCCTCTCACACGTAAATACGGCTGGTTTTTCCAAGAAAAACCAGAAAAGGCTGCTTAAATATAGATGAAATTTATATATCATTAAAAACAGTTTTGTGGACAAGACCTCCGCCATTTGTTATTCTATGGCATATTGGGGCAAAAAACGCCCAAATTTCAGGAGGCAATTCACCATGAAACATCTCAAACGCGTATTCACCGCCTGCGTCTGCGTCTGTGTACTGGCCGCGGCACTGACAGGCTGCTCTTCCACCGGGACCACGCCCTCCGCCAAGGAGGACAGCTATCCCTCCAAGGATATCCAAGGTTCCATCATGTGGTCCGCCGGCGGTGTGTGCGACATCACCGCCCGCTCTATCGGCGCCGCCGCCCAGGAGCTGCTGGGCACCGACATCGTATTCACCAACCGGGCCGGCTCCGGCGGTGCTGTTTCCACCACCTATGTCAACGCCCAGAGCGCCGACGGCTATGAGCTGCTGTTTGGCGCGGAGAATCCCCAGATCGCCAAGGTGATGGGGACCGCCGAGATCGACTACGACGATTTCACGCCCATCATCCTGTATTGCACCACCTACGCTGCTGTATCCGTCAGCAAGGACTCCCCCTATCAAACTCTGGAGGAACTGATGGACGCCATTCTGGCGAAGCCTCAAGAGGTGGTCATGGCCACCACAGGCGCTGGCGGCCTGCCGGAGGTGTGCGCTTCTATGTTTGCCGATGTGGTGGGCATCGATCCCATCATCGTTCCCTTTGACGGTGAAAACGAGTGCATGACCGCCATTATGGGCGGCAATGCTGACTATACCATCACCTCTCTTGGCTCTGCTTCCAGCTTCTACGCCTCTGGCGACATCAGGATCCTGGGTATGCTGGCCCAGGATCCCGTGGCAGGCTATGAGGATGTGCCCTCCGTACAGGACGCCTATCCCGGCTTTTCCAAGTACCTGCCTTGGGGACCCTTCTACGGCGTGTTTGTGAAGAATGGAACCGATCAGGCCGTGGTGGACAAGCTGACCGAAGTCTTTGCCCAGGCAGCCGAGGACCCGGATTTCCTGGAGTTGATCGCTTCCAAGGGCTGCTTCCCCCTGGGCCTGTCCGGCGAGGAGGCGGCGGCGTACCTCCAGAAGTACCGCAGCGTCACCTCCTGGCTGCTGTTTGATTCCGGCGCCGCTCAGGTCTCTCCCGAGGAATTCGGCATCGCAAAGCCCTGACAGGGGAATTTCCCATGAAAAAAAGATCCCTTGAAAAAGGCGAGAACGGATTTTTGACGGTCCTGGCCTTGTTCAGCCTGATCTGTCTGGCGGCTTCGCTGCGTATCTTTGTGAAAGCCCCTACCCTCAGCGGAGAGGGCACGATGCCGCTGATCACCTCGGTGATCCTGCTGGCCATGAGCGTGATGATCCGCTTTGAGATCCGGGGCTGCCCCCGGGGCTGGGAAAAGGGCCTGGCGCTGGGGCAAAAGGCCCGGGAGCTGTTTCATTTCCTGTTCCCGAGCGCGGTGGGGCTGATCATTCTGTACTGCCTGCTGTACGCGGTGCTGCTGGGGCTGGTTGGCTTCCCCATCGCCACCTTCGCCTTTCTGGCCGGCTCCATGATGACGCTGAACCAAGCCCGTAAGGGCCGCGCCCTGGTGATCTCCGCCGTTACGCTGGCCTGCATCCTGGTCCTGTTCCAGTTCATCTTCAAGGTCCAGCTGCTGTAAGGAGGCATCTATGGAACATCTGGATTACATGCTTCGGGCACTGCTGGACCCCCAGCTCCTGCTCTTTCTGGGCGTGGGCGTGTTTCTCGGCATCTATATCGGGGCAGTGCCAGGCCTGTCTGTGACCATGGCCGCCTCGCTGCTGATCTCCTTCACCTATTCCTGGGACGTTTTGCCCGCCATGGCCGCCATGATCGGCATTTACATCGGCGGCGTCTACGGCGGCTCACGCTCCGCCATTTTGCTGAATATCCCCGGCGCTCCCGCCGCCGTGGCCACCGCACTGGACGGCTATCCGCTGGCCCAAAAGGGCCTGGCGGGACAGGCCATCGGCATCACGGTAGTGCAGTCGGTGCTGGGTGGCTTTATCGGCACTGTGATTCTAGCTCTGGGCGCGCCTCAGGTGGCCAAGGTGGCTATGGCTTTCGCCCCCAGAGACTACTTCCTTCTGGCTGTTATGGGCCTGCTGCTGGTGGGCAGTCTGGGCAGTGAATCTCCGGCCAGGGGCGTTATGTCCGCCGCTTTGGGCGTGTTCGTGGGCTTTATCGGGCTGGACAGCCAAACCGGCCATCTGCGGTTCGTGGCAGGCCCTTCTGGCTCCTCCTTTCACACCTATATGATGCTGGGCGTCAACTACGTGGTGGTGATGATCGGCCTTTTCGGCATGTCCGAGGCGCTGATCCAGCTGCGGGACCCCACCGTCCAGCCTGTGAAGCAGAAGGTGGACAAGATCGTCCCCGGCTGGAAAAATATTCTGAAATACCTGCCGCTGTCTATCCGCACTTCCCTGCTGGGTACCTTTGTAGGAGCCTTGCCGGGGACCGGCGGCGATATTGCCGCTCTGATGGCTTACGACCATGCCAAGTGGTCCACCAAAAATCCTGAGACTCCCTTTGGCCAGGGAGCTATCGAGGGGCTGGTAGCCTGCGAGTCCGCCAACAACGCCGCCATCGGCGGCGCCTGCATCCCCATGCTGACTCTGGGCATCCCCGGCGACGCGGTGACCGCCATCATGATCGGCGCCATGTACATCCACGGTCTGAATCCTGGCCCCCTGATGATGAAGGAATCCTCTGATGTGTTCTGGTATATCATCGGCGCCATGTTCGTGGGCAATGTGTTTTTGCTGATCCTGGGCTTTACCGGCATCAAACTCTTCGCCAAGATCGTGGAGATCCCCAAGTACATCCTGATGCCTATCATCATCATTTTGTCCGTGGTGGGTGCCTTCTCCATCAACAACAGCCTGATGGACGTCTACTGGATGATCGCCTTCGGCATTCTGGGCTACCTGATGAAGCTGTATCACTTCCCGGTGGCCCCCGCCATCCTGGGCATCATCCTGGTGGACCTCATCGAACTGAACTTCCGCCGGGCGGTGATGACCGTGGGCGGCAGCTTCACCGCCCTGCTGGGCGATATCCTGACCCACCCCATGTCCCTGCTCCTGCTGGCCGTCATCGTGGGCATGCTGCTGTCCTCCGCCGGCATTTTCAAAAAGCTGCGGTGCGGGGCTAAAAAACGCTGACCACCGCCCGCGGAAAACGCAGGTGCGCTTCCGGATCGATGAAATACCTCCCTGGCGCATGGCTCCAGGGAGGTATTTTCTTGCCCATATCACAAATAGCGGGCCAGATCGCCGCTCTCCAGCAGGCTTCGCCGGAAAGCCTCCACCTCCGGCGGCAGTTCCGTGTCCGCGATCCAAAGCAGATAGATCGCCCGGGGCGCAATGCTGTCCCGGATCGGCAGGGCCACCAAGTCATAGCGCTCCTTCAGCCGCTTCATCCGGGGGACCAGGGCGATGCCCATCCCGAGGGACACCATATCCAAAATGTTGCTGTGGAACCGGGATTCCGCAAAGATCTCGGGGCGGACCCCGGCAGCGTCCAGAATGCCGTCGTAGTACGCCCGGATCCGGCACTCCCGGTTATAAGCGATGAATCGCTGATGATCAAGGTCCGCCAGGGAGACAGCATCCAAGCAGGCCCAGGGATTCTGCTTCGGCACGACCACCACATTGTCCTGATAGCCAATGAGACGAGAGGCGATGCCCTCCGCCGCCGGCAGGGTCGAGACACCCAGATCCGCCTCCCGCCGCAGGAGCTGCTGCTCGATCACTGAGGCGTTGGAGGGCAGCAGCTCAAAGCGAAGGTCCGGATCCTCCCCTCCGGCGCACATGTCCGCCATCAGGCGCAGAATCAGATGCTTGACGGATTCCAGATAGGAGATCCGCACCATCGCCTTGGCGGCAAGGGCGGTGTCCCGCACCGCCTGTCTGCCCCGCTCCAGAGCCAGTAAGGCTTCCCCCACACAGTCCAGGTAGGCTGTCCCACAGGGCGTCAGGCTGACGGTCTTTCCCTTCCGCTCAAACAGTCTGGCCCCCAGCTCCTGTTCCAGGTTGGTGATGGCGTAGCTCAGCGTGGCCTGCGTGACATGAAGCTCCCGGGCCGCCAGGGTATACTGCTGGCACTCGGCGATCTTCTGAAAATAGTACAGCTGCTGCAGATTCATGTCCGGCTCCCTCCGCCCGTTACATGTGGTGTTTCGTTTATGATACCACATCCCAGCCCGCCGGTAAAGGGCCGGCGTCATTCTGTGCTGTTTTGATGCGTGTGAGCGGCCCGCTGCCAGAACGTCCTTCCGACTTCTGCCAGCGGCGGCAGCCAGTATTTCCACGGCCACGATCTCCCGATTTTCCAGCTGTGTCTCCATGTGCAGCTCACTTACTTTTTTCGTTTTTTAGAGTTGACATAACTGTGTGGAAAACTCTGTGGAGAATGTGAAAAACTCTGAAATATAAAGGTTTTTCCAGGTGACATCGTAATTATGGAAAATATTGCGCAACAACATTTTCCCGAAAATGGCCGGGAAAAGGCGGGAAAGGCCGCTGCCGGAAGTCGGTACTTGAACATGGATTTAAACCGTGATACAATATTTATAATATTGTTTTTCAGGCAGTTTTTGCCTGTGCGGAGGAACTATGGCAGCAAAAAAGCAAGATTACGGCAATGAAAGCATCTCCTCGCTGAAGGGCGCCGACCGGGTTCGAAAGCGTCCCGGCGTTATTTTTGGCTCCGACGGGCTGGACGGCTGCGAGCACGCGGTGTTTGAGATCCTCTCCAACTCCATCGACGAGGCCCGGGAGGGCCATGGCAGGGTCATCACCGTGACTCGCTTTGCCGACCGCTCCATCCAAGTGGAGGACATGGGCCGGGGCTGCCCGGTGGACTGGAACGAGAAGGAGCAGCGGTTCAACTGGGAACTGGTATACTGTGAGCTGTACGCCGGCGGCAAGTATGACAACCTCTCCGGCGACAATTATGAATACTCCCTGGGCCTCAACGGCCTGGGCGCCTGCGCGACCCAGTACGCCTCCCGGTACATGGACGTCACCGTCTGGCGGGACGGCCAGGAATATGCCCTGCACTTTGAGCGGGGTGAGATCGTGGGAGAACTGAACAAGTCCCCCCTGCCCAAAAACCAGGCCAAAAAGACTGGCACCCGCACCCATTGGCTGCCGGATCTGGATGTGTTCACGGACATCGCCATCCCGGCGGAGTACTTCACCGACGTGATGAAGCGCCAGGCGGTGGTGAACGAAGGCATTACCTTCAAATTCCGCAACGAGACGGAGCCGGGGAAGTTCGAAGAGACGGAGTTCCTGTACGAAAACGGCATCACGGACTACGTGGCGGAGCTGGCTGGCGAGGGCAGCCTCACCTCTCCCGTGTTCTGGCAGGGGGAGAAGAAAGGCCGGGACCGGGCGGACAAGCCGGAGTACAAGGTAAAGCTCAGCGTGGCCTGCTGCTTTTCCAATAAAGTGAATGTCATCGAGCACTACCACAACTCCAGCTGGCTGGAGCACGGCGGCAGCCCGGAAAAGGCCGCCAAATCCGCCTTCGTTTCCGCCATCGACAAGTATCTGCGGGAGCAGAACAAATATCAGAAGAATGAGAGCAAGATCACCTGGGCGGACATCGAGGACTGCATCGTGCTGGTCAGCAACAACTTCTCCACCCAGACCAGCTATGAGAACCAGACGAAAAAGGCCATTACCAACAAGTTCATTCAGGAGGCCATGACGGAGTTCCTGCGCTCCAATTTGGAGATCTACTTCATCGAGAACCGCTTTGACGCGGAGAAGATCGCCGAACAGGTCCTCATCAACAAGCGCTCCCGGGAGAGTGCGGAAAAGCAGCGGCTGAACATCAAGAAAAAGCTCTCCGGCAATATCGACATCGCCAACCGGGTCCAGAAGTTCGTGGACTGCCGCACTAAGGACGTGACCAAGCGGGAGATCTACATCGTGGAGGGCGACTCCGCTCTGGGCAGCGTCAAGCTGGCCCGGGATTCCGAGTACCAGGGCATCATGCCGGTGCGGGGCAAAATTTTGAACTGCCTGAAAGCGGATTACGCCCGTATCTTCAAAAGCGAGATCATTACAGACCTCATCAAGGTCCTGGGCTGCGGCGTGGAGGTCCAGAACAAGCACGTGAAGGACATGGCCTCCTTCGACCTGGGGAACCTGCGGTGGAACAAGGTGGTCATCTGCACCGATGGCGACGTGGACGGCTTCCAGATCCGGACGCTGATTTTGACCATGCTCTACCGCCTGACGCCGACGCTGATCCGGGAAGGGTACGTCTACATCGCGGAGACCCCCCTTTTTGAGATCAACTGCGGCGACAAGACCTGGTTTGCCTACTCCGACAAGGAGAAAAATGACATTGTGAAGGACCTGGAGGGGAAGAAGATCAAGATCGACCGCTCCAAGGGCCTGGGCGAGAACGACCCGGACATGATGTGGCTGACCACCATGAATCCCGAGACCCGGCGGCTGATCCGGGTCATGCCGGAGGATGTGGAGCGCACCGCCGCCGTCTTTGACCTGCTCCTGGGCGACAATCTGCAGGGGCGGAAGGACCACATCGCGGAAAATGGCTACAAATATTTAGAAATGGCGGATATTTCCTGACTCTGGGGAAGGAGGCGGACAACTGTGGCAGGCGAGGATCTGATGTTTTTGCTTCTGTGCGGCATTGACTTTGTTTTCCTGCTGGCACTGGGCCTGGCCATGGTCTGCACGGACCTGGGGTGCGGTATGTTTTTTTATCGCAAAGATGGCGGTATCTATTCCTGCAAGACAGACCGCCGGCTAACGGATGATACCCCTGCGAACCGCCGCCGCATTTCCCGGGGAATTGGGCTTTTTTTCGTTGCCCTGGACTGTCTGGGGTTCGGATTTTTGTTCGTCATGCGACTTTTTTAATGTCAGGAATTCCCTCAGCGTTCCCATTTGTGAGCAGTTTTTATTATGCACAATTCCCCACAGAGCACGGGGAAATGGAAAAAGAGGGAGAAACTATGCGGCGTATACGCTCTCCGGCACTTTTCACGGCGGCGATCGAGCCATCTGCGTGGGTCCAGGGCGGGGAGAGGCCGCTTTTGGAACAGCCAGCGCACCGGAGGGCTGAACGTCCCCCGCGTCCGGAGGCGCGGCAACCGAATCTGCAAGTAAGGATCATGAGACTATGCCAAAGAAGAAGCAGCCGGAGGAAAACCGGCCAAAAGTGAATAATCCCAACGTCATGGGCCTTCACGCGGCAGTGGTGGAGCAGCCCATCACCGATACCCTGGAGACCAACTATATGCCCTATGCCATGAGCGTCATCGTCTCCCGGGCCATCCCGGAGATCGACGGCTTCAAGCCCTCCCACCGCAAGCTCTTGTACACCATGTACCTGATGGGGCTTTTGACGAAGCCGCGGACCAAGTCCGCCAACATCGTGGGGCAGACCATGAAGCTCAATCCCCATGGCGACGCCGCCATCTATGACACCATGGTGCGCCTCTCCCGGGGCTACGGCGCTCTGCTGACGCCCTTTGTGGACTCCAAGGGCAACTTCGGCAAGACCTATTCCCGGGATATGTCCTGCGCCGCGCCCCGGTATACCGAGGCCAAGCTGACTCCCATCTGCCAGGAGCTGTTCCGGGACATCGACAGCGACACCGTGGACTTCGTAGACAACTATGATAACTCCATGAAGGAACCGGCCCTGCTGCCCACCACCTTCCCCAACATTCTGGTGTCTGCCAACAGCGGCATCGCCGTGGGCATGGCCTCCCAGTTTTGCGGGTTCAATTTGAAGGAGGTCTGCGACACCACCGTGGCCTACCTGAAAAATCCCAACTGTGATTTGACGGAGACCCTGCTGGCCCCGGACTTCCCCACCGGCGGCGAGCTGATCTGCGACCCCAATGCCATCCGGGACATCTATGAGACGGGCCGGGGCAGCGTGCGGGTCCGGGCCAAGTACCGCTATGTGAAAGAGGAAAATCTGATCGAGGTCTATGAGATCCCCTATTCCACCACCGTGGAAGCCATTCTGGACAAGGTAGCGGAGCTGATCAAGGCGGGCAAGGCCAAGGAGATCGCCGACATGCGGGATGAGACGGACCTCTCCGGCTTGAAGCTGGCCATTGACCTGAAGCGGGGTACGGACCCGGACAAGCTGATGGCCAAGCTTTACAAGCAGACGCCCCTGGAGGACGCCTTCTCCTGCAATTTCAACGTTCTCATCGCCGGCAGCCCCCAGGTCCTGGGGGTCCGGCAGATCTTGGAGGAGTGGACTGCCTGGCGGACGGAGTCCGTGCGGCGGCGGCTCTACTTTGTGCTGAGCAAAAAGAAGGACAAGCTGCACCTCCTAAAGGGCCTGAAGCGCATTCTGCTGGATATCGACAAGGCCATCCGCATCATCCGGGAGACAGAGGAGGAGGCCGAGGTCATCCCCAATCTGATGATCGGCTTCGGCATCGACCAGATCCAGGCGGAGTACGTGGCGGAGATCAAGCTGCGGAACATCAACAAGGAGTACATCCTCAAGCGGACCCGGGAGACCGACGCCCTGCGGGATGAGATCGACGATCTGGAGGAGACCCTCAACAGCCCCCAGCGGGTCAAGAAGATCATTGTGGACGAGCTGAATGAGGCTGCCAAAAAATACGGCGAGCCCCGCCGCACCTCCATCGTATACAGTCATGAGATCGAGGTCTATACGGAGGAGGAGCCTGCCGAGGAATATCCGGTCAGCATCTTCCTCTCCCGGGAAGGCTATTTCAAGAAGATAACCCCCGCTTCCCTGCGGATGAACAGCGAGCAGAAATACAAAGAGGGCGACGGCCTGCGCCAGAGCTTTGAGACCACCTCCAACGCGGAGATCATGTTCTTCACCGACAAGTGCCAGGTGTACAAGACCCGCCTGGGCGAGTTCGACGATGCCAAGGCCAGCGTTCTGGGCGACTATCTGCCGGTGAAGCTGGGCATGGATGCCGGGGAAGCCGTGGTCTACGCCGTGCTGCCGGGCGACTATTCCGGCGGGCTGCTGTTCTTTTTTGAAAACGGCAAGGCAGCCCGGGTGGATATCGCCGCCTACAAGACTACCTCCAACCGCCGCAAGCTCACCGGGGCTTACTCTGATAAATCTCCCCTGGCCTGCATCCGGCGGCTGGATGGAGACGGGGAGTTGGCGGTGTACTCCACAGAGCCTCGCTGCCTGATCTTCCACACCGCCCTGCTGGCTCCCAAGGCGACCCGCACAACCCAGGGCGTGGCAGTGATGAACCTGAAGCCCAAGTACCGTCTGGACACGGTAAAGCCTCTGGAAGAGACCTCCATCGTGAACCAGAGCCGCTACCGGGTCCGGGCCGTGCCTGCCGCCGGAGCGCTGCTGCGGCAGGAGGATTCCGAGGAGCAGCAGCTGGGCCTGCTGGATTGAGCTATGAAAAACATTTTAAAAAGCTACGGCATCATCACAACGGGGTCCCTGGCCTTCGCTCTGGCTTTTGACTGGTTTTATGCCCCCAATCAGGTGGCCATGGGCGGCGTCACCGGCATTGCTCAGGTCATCAACGCCCTGATACCCTGGCTTTCCGTGGGCCTTCTCACCATTCTCATCAACATCCCCCTGTTTCTGGCGGGATGGAAGCTCATCGGCTTCCATCTGCTGCTGTCCTCCCTGTTCTCCATGGCGGTCAGCTCCGTCGCCATCGACTTCATCGCCGCTTTCTGGACTTTTGCGCCGATGGACCCCATGCTGGCCTGCCTGTGCGGCGGCGCCATGATGGGCGCGGGCTTCGGTCTGGTATTCTCCCAGGGGGCCACCACCGGCGGCACGGATATCGTGGCGCGGCTGCTGAAGCTAAAGCTCCCCTGGCTCCCGCTGGGAAAACTGATGCTGGTGCCGGATGGCGTGGTCCTGGCGCTGGCGGCCCTGACCTTCGGCCGGATCGACGCAGCGCTATACGGCGCGGTGGGGCTGTTCGTCTCTTCCCGGGTCATGGATGCGGTGCTGTACGGTCCCAACACCGCTAAGGTGGCATATATCATCTCTAACGGCTGGCAGGAGATCACCGCCGCGCTGCTGGAGGAGCAGGACCGGGGCGTGACCATCCTACATGGGCGGGGCGCCTATACCAACACGGAAAAGCAGGTGCTGATGGTGGCCTTCCGCCAGCGGGAGATCGTGCAGATCAAGCGCATTGTTCACGAAACGGACCCTCGGGCCTTTTTCATTGTCTGCAACGCCCATGAAGTATTAGGTGAGGGCTTTGGAGAATACCAAAAGGAGGATATTTGACATGACGGATTTTTCAACGGTCGAGAAAAACCTGCGCGCACGGGGCTTTGCCGTTCAGGCCTTTGCCACCGGCGCTGAAGCCGCCGCCTATCTGGATGGGGCAATCGACGGCAAAACTGTGGGCTTCGGCGGCTCTGCCACGCTGAACGCCCTGGGTCTGTATGAATTGCTGGAAAAGCACAACACCGTGATCTGGCACTGGAAGCAGGAGGCAGGCCCTGCCCGGCGGGCGGCCATGCAGACGGATATCTACCTCTCCTCTGCCAACGCTTTGGCGGAGACTGGCGAGATCGTCAACATCGACGGTGTTGGGAACCGGGCGGCCGCCACCATGTTCGGCCACGAAAAGGTCTATTTTGTGATCGGCCGCAACAAGCTGGCCGCTACATATGACGAGGCCGTCTGGCGCGCCCGAAATGTAGCCGCACCCCGGCGGGCCAGGCAGCTCAATAAGCGGACCCCCTGCGCCGTCAAGCTGGACCGCTGCTATGACTGCAAAAGCCCGGACCGCGTCTGCCGGGCGCTGGTGACCCTGTGGGCTCCCATGGAGGGCATGAAGACGGAGGTCGTCCTGGTGGACGAGGACCTGGGATTGTGAGGTCCGGCGGTCCAAGTATCTGACTGACGGTATGGAAGGAGGCGCGCCCATGGGCAAACGGCGGATATCGCAGGGGCTTTTTCTGGCGCTGGCGCTGTGCCTGCTGACAGGCTGTGCCTCCCTTTTGGAGCGGGAATACAGTACGGAGGAACCGCACAGCAGCAAGTTCTGGGAGAGCGAGGCCGCTGGGACCCTGCGGGCGGAGAACTACCAGGATATCGTCAACGACCTGCTGCTGCTCATCGGCCAGCATACAGAGGCCGCGACCCTGCGGCTCTATAACTTTGAGGATGATCTGACAGTAGCGGACACGCTGGAGCGGGCCGCCGTGGAGATCCAGCAGGAGACGCCCCTGGGCGCTTACGCTGTGGCGTACATCACCTCCTCCAGCCAGGCCCAGCGGGGATACTATGAAGTCGTTCTTCAGATCGGCTATCGCCGGACGGCGGAGCAGATCCAGGCCGTGGTGAATGCCACCAGCCCGGAGGGCATTTACAGCCTGCTGGAGACCGCCCTGGACAATGACCGCACGGAGCTGGCAGTCCGCATCGGCTACTGGGGACAGGACGGCGCCGATAAGGTGGCCCAGGCCGTGGCCCAGCTCTGGGAGGAGCGGGGCCTTACCGAGACCCCGGACTGGGTCGTGAACACCTATCCCCAGAACAGCCAGGTGGGTCTGGTGGAGTTCCTGCTGGACCCGCCGGAGCAGCCAGAGGAAGCTCTGGCGGAGAATGAACTGGCGCTGGATGCCGGACAGGAAGTGCCGCCGGAGGGAAACGCTGATGCTCTGCCGCCTGCTTCTCCTTCGGAGGACGCTCCGGCGGACAGCGCGGAAATCGAAACTTTGGCATAAAAGCGGGCGGCATCCTATGGGATGCCGCCCTTCCCGCTATTGCAGGCGCTCCCCGCTTGCAAACGGTGGCGAAACGCGGTACACTATCTCATAGCTCATTCAGGAGGAATCCGCATGAAAACGCCTGGCAAGCCCCTGGGGCTTTATATCCACATTCCCTTTTGCAAGCAAAAGTGTGCTTACTGCGATTTCTATTCTCTTGCCGGCAGTGAGAGCCGCATGGATGATTATACCGCCGCCCTCTGTGCCCATCTGCTGGAAACGGCGCCCTTTGCCGCGGGACACACGGTGGATACGGTGTATTTCGGCGGTGGGACCCCCAGCTATCTGGGAAAAGAACGGCTCCTGAAGCTTTTGAAAACGGTGTTCAAGGCCTATCGCGTATCCAAAAACGCAGAGGTCACGCTGGAGGCCAATCCGGACTCCGCCGGGGACTGGAAGATCCTGAAAGCCCTTCACAAAGTGGGAGTCAACCGCCTGTCCCTGGGGATGCAGTCCGCCTGCGCCGCAGAATTGGCGGAGATCGGCCGTATCCACACCATGGAGCAGGTCCGCGCCGCTGTGGAAGCCGCTCGCAGAGCCGGTTTCGACAACCTGTCCCTGGATCTGATCTACGGTCTCCCCCACCAGACGCTGGACCGCTGGCAGGAAAATCTGGCGGCGGCGGTGGAGCTGGCCCCGGAGCACCTGAGCTGCTATGGGCTGAAGGTAGAGGAGGGTACGCCCCTCTTTGCCCGCCGGGAGACCGCAGGCATGCCGGGAGACGATGAACAGGCGGCCATGTATCTGCATACAGTGGATTACTTGGCTCGCCACGGCTATCGGCAATACGAGATCTCCAATTTCGCCCTGCCGGACCGGGAATCCCGCCACAACCTGAAATACTGGCTGCTGGAGGAATACGCCGGTTTCGGCCCCGGCGCCCACTCGGACTTCGGCGGTGTGCGGTACGCTTATGAAAAAGATCTGGAGGATTATATCCAGGGCGTAAAGAACGGATCTCCCTTGCTGTCGGAGAGTGAGCGCATCCCGCCTCTGGACCGGGACACGGAGTGGATCATGCTGGGTCTGCGGACCGTTCGAGGGCTGGACCCCCGGGAATTTGAGTCCCGCTTTCGCCGCCGCTTCACCTGCTTTCTGCCCTTCCTGGCCCAGTGCCGGGAGGCTGGCTACGCCGTACAGGAAGATGGCCGCTGGCATCTGACTCCCCAGGGCTTTCTGGTGTCCAACCCAATCATTGGTGAAATGCTGGACGTGCTGGCGGAGGACAAGCGCCGCCGGGCTGAAGCCGCTGCAAAGGGAGACTTTCGGATCACACCGTAATAAATAAGGAATTGGAAATGAGACAGGGTTTAAAAGATAAGAGATGGCCGGTTGACAGAATGTCTTTTATCTCGTATCTTTTTACGCTTATCTGATATCCCATTCCTAATTGTCAGGAGGGTACTATGCACGTCTACACCACGGGCCAATGGGTCCTGCTGTTTTTCTTCTACTGTTTCTGCGGCTGGATATGGGAGTCCTGTTATGTCTCCGCCCGGCAGCGCCGCTGGGTGAATCGGGGCTTTTTGCAGGGGCCTCTGCTGCCCATTTACGGTTCTGGTGCTATCATCATCCTGTTCACGACCCTGCCGGTGGCGGGAAGCCTGCCTTTGATCTGGCTGTTCGGCATGCTGTCCGCCACCGTGCTGGAATATGTGGTGGGCGCCGCCATGGAGAAGATCTTCAAGGTCCGCTACTGGGACTATTCCAGCCAAAGGTTCAACCTCAACGGCCACATCTGCCTCACCAGCTCTATCGCCTGGGGCTTTTTCTCCATCCTGCTGGTGCGCTTTGTCCATCCGCCCATCGGGCGGCTGCTGGCGGACGTGCCTGCCTGGCTGGTGGACCCCCTGGCCCTGGGACTTACCGTAGTCTTTACCGTGGATGTGGTCCGCTCCGTCCAGGCCGCTCTGGACCTGCGTGAGGTCCTTACCAAGCTCACAGAGGAAAATGAGGATCTGCGCCGTCTGGCCAAGCGGGCTGAGGTGGCCGCTGCCTTTGCCGAGGATGACCTCCGCCGCTTCCGGGAACGGACGGAGGTGGAAAAACAGGTCTGGCAGCTCCGACTGGAAGAAGGCGTGGACCAGCTCCGGGATGCCCAAACGGCCCGGAAGCAGCGCCGTCAGGAACTGCTGGAGTCCGCTCTCCGCCGCCGCACCAATGCCAAGCTGGAGGTCCTGCATACCATCTCCGAAGCGCTGGAGGTCTGCAGGGAGCACCTGGCGGACATCCCCGACCTGACGGCGGAAGCGCTGGATGAGCGCCGCCAGGACCTGACCGAGGCCATCCAGCGGGTTCGGGAGCGGGAGGCCAGTGTCCGCGCCCGCACCGCCAAGACCTACCAGCGGTCCCTGCGCATTTTGCAGGGCAACCCCTCCGCCATGGCAAAGGAATTTCAGGAGGCCATGGAGACCCTGCGGAAGCTGGGAGATCGGAAATAAATGTGAAAAAGAGACGCCCACGGGCGTCTCTTTTTATATTCCATGTCCATTCTCCTTTAGTGGATATCCAATGCCGCCATCAATTCTCCGCGCAGTGCAGAGCCTGTTGCCGCCTGCCCTTTCAGGCAGGCGAGCCTGGCTGACGGAAAACAGCAGAACTCGCTTCCCGCATCGCCAAAATGGAAGCCGCCTCCCTTGGCGTCCTTCAGGGTGATATTCAAACCGCCCTCACTCAGCCTCTCATCCAAAAAAACATCAAGCCCGGGTATTGCGCTCCAGCGCATCCGGTAGCTGTACCGCTCCAGAACCGTCTGAACGGCCTCCATCTCCGGCGTTCCCGGTTCCACCAAAAGCTCCCCGTGCTGTGATGAGAGCGTCACCCGCAGTTCCGTGGAGGCATCCAGCAGCCCCGCCAGGGACCGGGGCCACAGCACCCAGGCGGCGATGAGCAGAACCGCCGCCAGCACAACGCCCCAGATCGCTTTTCCATGTGCTGTTTTCTGTTTCATTCAAATGCCTCCCAAATCAAACTCTGGGGTATATTCCTCTTTCGCGGAGGTCCGCTCCTGGGTATAGCCATCCACGATACCACAGTTTTCCATGTACTGCACCGCCGCCCGGTACTCCGCCTTCGTCACATGGCGGGCAAGGTTCCCCGCAGCCCCCGGCTGAGGGGTGTACTGGCTCATGAGGGAGAACAGCACGTCGCCGGGACGGAAGGTCTCCGCCACCCAGTCGATAACCCGCCGGGTGTTTTCCAGCTCTCCCGGCAGGATCAGGTGGCGGATCAGCACGCCGCTTTTCAACGCCCCGTTCGCCATGCGGTACGGTCCCGTCTGGCGGAACATCTCCAAAATGGCAGCGCTGGCCCAGTCAAAATAATCCTCCGCCGCCGAGTATCGCTTAGCCGGCCCCGGCAGGGCGTATTTCAGGTCCGGCAGGTACACCTGTACCTTCCCCTCCAGCAGCCACAGCGTCTCCGGCTTCTCATATCCGCCGCTGTTCCACACCACCGGCACCGGCCAGGGCTCATTCCCCAAAGCCTCCAGAATGACAGGGGTGAAATGGGTTGGGGTCACCAGGTCCAGGCAGGCCGCCCCCTGAGCGATCAGCTCCTGAAATATCTCCCGCAGCCGCCTCGCTGTCAGAGTTTTGCCCACGTTTCCCTGAGAGATAGTCCCATTCTGGCAGAAGCGGCACCGCAGGTTACACCCGGAGAAGAACACACAGCCCGCGCCCCAGTCCCCCACCAGGCACGGCTCCTCCCATTGGTGGAGCATGGCCCGGGCCGCCACCGGGACGCTGGGCATCCGGCAGAAGCCGCCAGTCTTCGTCCCCGTCCGCTCCGCGCCGCAGTTGCGGGGACAGATGTTACAGATCATGGGGCGTTTCCTCCCGGCTGTCCGGCTGTGTCTCCGAGGCGCTCTCTCCGGCACAGCCGAACTCCGGCGTCTCCGGAACGTCCACCGCCAGCTTCCGGCAATCCTCACAGTACCAGGCCGTCAGCCCCTTATTCGGTGCGGACTCCCCCTGTTCCGGCGTTTCCACGGTGGAAACGGGCCTTCCTGGCTCCATGTCCCAGGGGTCCTCGCTCTTTTTCCAAGACGGCATCGTCACTCCTCCTCGTCTTCGTCTTTCGGCAGGTGCCCCCGGAAGGTCTCGCCGGACCGGCGGGGGAAAAAGGAGATGGGCGCCGGGGGCTCCTGCCCGTGGTAGTACCGCCACAGCCACCGCAGACACCAGACCAGCTTCCGCAAAAGCAGCAGCAACAAGGCAGTCAGCAGAATATTGACGAGCTCCATCTCACTGTCCGTCCTTTTTCTCTTCGTCCACTTCCTCGTAATCCACAGTATACACCGGCCCCTTGAACTCCGGCTCTTTTGCGCCGGAGGCCGTCCCGCCCCCCTGGGGGCGGCCCTGACGGCGGCGGACCAGCCACCAGATCACCGCGATCAGCAGCAGCGGCCATAAAAGCCGAAGGATCACAAACAGCAGATGAAACAGCTTCAGCGGAAGCCCCACCAGCAGTCCCATAAAACGCTCCTTTCAGCCGCCCCTCCGGCGGCTCTTTTTGTCGTGTATATCAGCCCAGCAGGCAGGCCAAAAATCCATCCACGCACGCATACAATTTCTAACTCCTCATCCCTAATTGTTCCATGGCTTCCGCGTAGTACCGGGCGAACGCCGACGGCACCGCGTATTCCTTTAATCCTTCCGCGTCGGCCCAAACAAAGTCCTCTGGCCCCTCCCCGGCCACCTCCAGGGTATAGCCCGTCATGTGCCACTCCACGTGGGTGAAGATATGCCTGGCGGTCAGCCTGTTCTTCCATGCCTTCAGCTCCAGTCCCCAGGAGGCCACTGCCGACGGGGCGGTGGCCTCAGTCAGCGTCCCCTCCACGTTGGGGAACTCCCACAATCCCGCCAGCAGGCCCGCGGCAGGGCGCTTCCGCAGGGCGGTCTTTCCATCCCGCAGGAAGAGGAACACCGTCTTCTCCTCAGCCCGCCGGGCCTTTTTGGGCTTTTTTACCGGCAGCGTCTCCGCCGTGCCGCGGATGCGGCCCTGGCAGAAGTCCCGGGCGGGGCAGTCCCCGCACCTGGGCGGACCGTTTGGCACGCAGACCGTGGCCCCCAGCTCCATGGCAGCCTGGTTGAAGATGCGGATGCTCTCTCCGTCCTCCGGCATGACGGCCTGCACCTGGTCCCGAACCGCCTTTTTCACTTTGGGATCCAGAATGTCGTCATGGCAGTCGGTGATCCGGGCCACGGCCCGCAGAACATTGCCGTCCACCGCCGCTTCCCGCCGGCCAAAGGCCGCCGAGGCAATGGCGCTGGCGGTGTAGTCCCCGATGCCCGGCAGGGCCAGCAGGCCCTCGTAGGTGTCCGGAAAGCTGCCCCGCTCCGCAACCAGCCTCGCCGCCTTTTGCAGATTCCTGGCCCGGCTGTAATAGCCCAGGCCCTCCCACAGCTTCATCAAGCGGTCCTCTGGGGCGGCAGCCAAAGCCTCCACCGAGGGGAACGCCTCCAAAAAACGGGCATAATAGCCCAGGACCGCCGCCACGCGGGTCTGCTGAAGCATGATCTCCGACACCCAGATGCGGTAGGGGTCCCTCGTGCGCCGCCAGGGCAGGTCCCTGGCGTTTTCCCGGTACCAGGCCAGCAGCGGCTCCGGCAGGCGGGGGAGCACATTTTCAGTTGTCAGTTCATGTTGTTTCATGGTATTATCATACCACAACCCGGCAACGCTTCCCACCTTTCTGAAAAAAATTTTAAAAACACTTGACCTTCCCCTTTCTGGAAGGTATACGCTATAGTCAATCACAGAAGTGAGGTGAGACCCGTGAAGATCAACGAGGTGGAAGCCCTGGTGGGCATCACAAAGAAAAACATCCGCTTTTACGAGGCAGAGGGCCTGCTGGCCCCACGGCGGAACAGCGAGAACGGTTACCGGGACTACGGTGAAGTAGAAGTAGAGGCCCTGCGGCGGATCAAGCTGCTGCGAAAGCTGGGCGTGCCCCTGGAGGAGATCCGGGCCATGCAGGCTGGCACCCACACCGTGGGGGACGGTATGCGCCGCCATCTCATCACGCTGGAGCGGGACCGGGCCAATCTGGAGCAGTCCATCCGGCTGTGTGACCGCCTCACAGGCTGTCAGGAGCGGCTGGCGGACCTGGACGCCGGGGCCGTCCTGGCGGAGATGGAGACCATGGAGCAGTCCGGCACCACCTTCCAAAACAAGCAGAGGCAGGACATCCGCATCCGGTATGTGGCTCCGGTGGTCATCGCTGTGCTGACGGTGGCCCTGATGGCAGCCCTGGCCGCCCTGTTTCTATGGGCATACCTCGCCGATCCCGCCGGCGCGCCGCCCGTGATATTGATGCTGGTGCTGGCGGCGCTGCCCCTGCTGGTGGCGGGCGGCGTGGTGCTGGCTCTGATCCAGCGCATCCGGGAGATTGGGAAAGGAGAGGAAGATGATGCGAAAAACTACTAGGAAGAAGATCGCGCCCATTGTGGTAACGATGCTGGTGCTCCTGTACATGGTCCCACTGGTGGTGATGGTCCTTGGTCTGATGGGCCTGCTGGACCACGGGGAGGGCGTGGCCGTCATGTTCCCCCTGCTGTGCTGGCTGGTGGTGGGCGGCGCGGTGATCGTGGGTATCCTGAAAGCCCTGCGCCAGCGCCTGCGGGAGATCGACGGAGGTGAGGAAGATGACGCCAGCCAATATTGAGGAGCGCCGGAAACGCCGCAGGCGCTCCGCTGTCCGGGGCGTGGTACTGTTCGGACTGCTTCAGGCGGCCTGCGCCGTCTGTTTTGGGTCCCTCTGCTTCATTCCGGACCTGCCAGGGTGGGCGTTCGCCCTGTTTCTGGTCTTGGCCGTATTCTGTTTACTGTTGATCCTGCCGGCGCTGCTGGCATTAAAAAAACGTTTTGAAGAGATTCAAGGAGGAGAAGAAGATGCTGCTGCTGAATATTGACTACATTCCCGGAAAGGAACTGGAACCCCTTGGCATCGTGAAGGGAACCGTGGTCCAATCCAAAAACTTCGGCAAGGACTTTATGGCCGGTATGAAGACCCTGGTGGGCGGTGAGATCACCGGCTACACTGAAATGCTGAACGAGGCCCGCCAGATCGCCACCAAGCGGATGGTGGACGAGGCCGCGGCTCTGGGCGCCGACGCCGTCATCAATATCCGCTACGGCTCGTCCGCCGTGATGCAGGGAGCCGCTGAGGTCATCGCCTACGGCACGGCAGTAAAATATCTGTGATGCGCGTCACCTTTTTAGCGCACAGCGGTTTCCTGGTGGAGCTGCCGTCAGTGACGCTGCTATTCGACTGGTGGAAGGGGGAGCTTCCGGCCCTGCGGCCGGAGATCCCCCTGCTGGTCTTTGTCAGCCACCGCCACCCGGACCACTTCTCGCCCGCCATTTTCGCCCTAAACGACGGCCCGCGGGAGATACTCTTTTTGCTGGGAAAGGACATCAGGCTGTCCCCCCGGAACCTGGCCCGATGGGGCGTTTCCCAAGAGACCGCCGGGAAATGCCTGTCCCTGGGTGGGAACAACATAGTCTCTCCCCTGTCTGGCGTTTCGGTGGAGACGCTGCCCTCCACCGACGAAGGCGTGGCCTTTCTGGTCACGGCGGATGGGCGGACGTTGTTCCACGCCGGGGACCTGAACTGGTGGCACTGGGAGGGCGAGGACAAAGCCTGGAACCGAAACATGGAGGTCAATTTCCAGCGGTACACGGAGCCTCTGCGGGGGCGGCGCATTGACCTGGCCATGCTGCCGCTGGACCCCCGGCTGGGCGAATCGGGCTTCTGGGGGCCCCGATATTTCCTGGAACTGGCGGACATCGCCCGCTTCCTGCCCATGCACCAGTGGGGAGAGTTTGGCTTTACGAAACAGTTTTTGGAGCGGTTCCCGGAGTTCAAATCCTGCACGGTGCCTGTGGAGAAAACCGGGCAGTGCTTTGATCTTGACAGGCCATGACAAATTCCTTACAATGATTTGAAAGGGAGGGATGGACTATGCAGATCGACGGCAACGAACTGGCTATTTTGCAGAACGACCTGGATCGGGAGGGCCGCCACGAGGAGGCCATGGCCATCAAAAAAGAATTTCTGAAGCAGGTCCGGGAGAGCGGCGACCACTGCCCCTGCAAGGAGGCCTGCCCCCACCACGGCAACTGCTTCGAGTGCGTCACACTGCACCGGGGCCACCGGGACCACCTGCCCATGTGCATGTGGGACATGGTGAATGAGCGGCTCCACAAGCTGTCTCTGATGACGGAGGGCACGCTGCGTACATACGAGGACGCGCACAAGAACGACTGACCAGAAAATGAAAAACACCGGAAGGGCGGTGCTCCGCAATGGGGTGCCGCCCTTCCGGCTGAATGATCGTTTTTGACTGGGCCAATATCCCTTCATGCACAGCGCAGCCTGCTTTTTTGCGGCAGCATAAGCGTTATGCCCGCCGCACCCAGGGCCACCACGCCGCACACGACCAGCATGGCCAGTCCTCCAGTTCCCAGGCGGAGCGATCCTCTTGGAGCTGCATAAAGAACACTGCGCCGCAGCAGAAGGCGATGGCAAAATACAGCAGCGCCCGGTCCAGTCAATAAGCGGTCCCAGTCCAGCTTAAAAAATCCCTGAACAAACATCTTGGGCCGCCTTCCTTACGGAGAGCGGCCCAGCGTGGTCCCTTTTATTCTTCAAACAGCTTGGCGGTGGGGATGTCCAACGCTTTCGCAATACAAAACAGTGTGTACAAAGACGGTGCGTGAATGCGGTCATTATTATTGGATTCCAGCTGCCCAATAAAACTGGTGTTGCAGTCCACCATATCAGCCAGCTGCTCCTGCGTTAGTCCCTTTTTTCGCCGATAATAAGCAATACGCAATCCCAGAAGGCGGTATTGTTCCCGAAATCTCTCCTTGTTCTCTTTCCGCACGATACCGCCCCCTTTCCATATATGGTAGCATGGCTATTGGGCAAAGTTAATTGCTTAACAGACTTGATTTATATGATAATAGATAATATAATTGTGTTGCAGATATAGAAGGGGGGATATGCTTTATGAAAAAGACGGAATTAATGCTGGACGACTATCTTTACGAATTTTACCGCAAGATCGGCGCGCAGGTGGGAAAAACGGCGGAGGAGGTCATGTCCGACGCGCTGTTCCGCTTCGCTGGGGAATCGTCCCTGCGGGCCATTGACAAGAAGGAACGCGGACGCTGATGCGTCCGCGTTCTTATCCCAGCGCCACGCCGGCGGCCAAAAAGGCCAGGGTCAGCAGCAGGAAGTATAAAATCAGCTTCCAGACGAATTTGACCCATTTGTCATAGGGCACATGGCCCAGGGCCAGGGCGCCCATCACCACCGCCGCCGTGGGCGTGATGATGTTCACCAGACCGCTGGCGGACTGGAAGGCGGTGACCACCAGGTCTCCCCCCACTCCCGCGAACCGGCCCAGAGGCGCCATGATGGGTACCGACAGCGTGGCCAGCCCTGAGGAAGAGGGGATCAGGATGGTGAGCGGCAGATAAATGAGATACACCAGCAGCACAAAGCTGACCGGCCCCGCTCCCGCCAGGGCGTCCTCGCCCCAGTGGAGCACCGTGTCGGTGATGCGGCCGTCGTTCATCAGCACAGTGATCCCCCGGCTGATGCCGATGATGAGGGCGACGCCCAGCAGGTCCGCGCAGCCTGCCACGAAGGTCTCGGCGATCTCGCTCTCCCGCTGGCCGTCAATAAGGCCGATGACCACGCCGAACACCAGAAACAGAGCGCTCAGCTCCGGGAACCACCAGCCCAGCACCGGCAGGGGCAGGCCCATTTCGTCAAAGGGGATGACGCCGTACACCATGATGAGAAAGGCCAGGGTGAACAGAGCCATGATGACTTTCCGTTTGGGCGTGAAGGGTACGGCCTCGTCCATGGACACCTTGATATTGCCGCCGCCCACACCCACCACGGACTTGGAGGGATTTTTCTTCACCTTGGCGGCATACGCCATCACGAACCAGATGGCGGCGGCCTCGAACACGACCCACTGGACCACTCGCAGCAGAATGCCCTCTCCCAGGGACACCCCGGCGAAGCCCGCCGCGATGCCGGTGGCAAAGGGGTTCACCGTGGAGCTGATGACGCCGGCTCCGGCTCCCAGCAGGATCACGGCGATGCCCACCACCGCGTCATAGCCCGCCGCCAGAAACACGGGGATCAGCAGGGGATAGAAGGCCATGGTCTCCTCCCACATGCCGTAGGTGGTGCCGCCCAGGCCGAAGAGCAGCATCAGGATGGGGATGAGCCACTTCTCTCTGCCGCCCAGCCGCTGGATGATCGCGGCCACGCCGGCGTCCACCGCGCCGGTCTTCATCACCACGCCCAGAAAGCCGCCCACCATCAGGATGAACACGCACACGTCCACCGCGTCGTAAAAGCCGCTGAACGCTGCCTTCAGCACAGCGCCCACGCCCTGAGGCGACGGTTCCACAGCATGGTAGGTGCCTGCCTGGGGCACGCCCTCCACATAGTCATAGGCCCCCGCCGGGATCAGCCAGGTGGCGATGGCCACCAGCACGATCAGCAGGAACAGGATGGTATAGGCCGTGGGCATATGAAATTTGGCCTTGTTCAAAACGCAACACCTCTTTCAGAGAGTGAAGCGATCAGAGATATTCTGTTGACCGGATATCTCTGATCTTTTATTCTTCATCTCATTCCTGATCTCCAATTCCTCATTACTTCCCGATGGTGGCCACCAGCACGGCCTTGATGGAGTGCATCCGGTTCTCCGCCTCGTCAAACACCACAGAGTGCTTGGAGCGGAACACCTCGTCGGTGACCTCCCGGATGTCCACGCCCTTTTCCTTCCACTCCTTGGCAAGCTTCGTCTCAAAGTCGTGGAAGGAGGGCAGGCAGTGCATATACAGCACATTGGGGTTGCCGGTGGCTTTCAGCGTCTCCTCCGTGACCCGGTAGGGAGACAGCAGCTCCGCCCGCTCGGGGATCAGCGCTTCCTCGCCCATGGAGGCCCAGATGTCGCCGTAGATGACGTCGGCGTCCTTCAGATCCTTCAGGCTGTCGGTGATCTCGATAAGCGCACCGGTCTCCCGGGCGGTGGCGAAGGTGGTTTTCACGATCTCCGGGTCCATTTCCTTCGCCAGCTTTTCCGGTCCCAAGCCCACGAAATGCATTCCCATTTTGGCCGCGCCGATCATCCACGCATAACACATGTTGTTCCGCACATCGCCGGGGAACACCACCTTGATCTGGTTCAGGGGCTTGTGACAATGCTCCTCGATGGTCATCATGTCCGCCAGGATCTGGGTCGGGTGGTCTGCGTCGGTGAGGCCGTTCCACACGGGAACACCGGAGTACTTGGCCAGGTCCTCCACGCATTTCTGGTCGTAGCCCCGGTACTCGATGCCGTCGAAAAAGCGGCCCAGGACCTTGGCGGAATCCTCCAGAGATTCCTTTTTGCCCATCTGGGAGCTGCCCGCGTCCAGGTAGGTAACATGGGCGCCTTCCTGGGTCGCCGCCACCTCAAAGGAGCAGCGGGTACGGGTGGAGGTCTTTTCAAACAGCAGCACGATGTGCTTGCCCTTCATGGTAGGCTCACAGATGCCCGCCCGGCGCTTGGCCTTCAGGTCGTGGCCCAGGTCCAGCAGATAGCGGATCTCAGCGGGAGTAAAGTCCTGCAACGTCAAAAAGCTCCGGCCCTTCAAATTCACTGCCATAGTTCAGTTCTCCTCTTCATTCAATTACAAATTAGATTGGGAGTGCGATAAGAAATACCCGGATGGACGGAATATCGCTTATCCCTTGATCCTTATCCAGCATCCCATTTCTTCCCGCGCAGTCACGGGTCCTCTCTCTTCCTTTCGCAGCAGCAAAAGAAGCAACTGAAATCATTTTCGCCGCGGCGTGTACGTGGCGAAAATTCCCCGATCTGTTTGCCCTTGGGGCAAACACACCAGTGACCGATATCACTGGTGGTGGGGTAGTTAGGAGGGGAGCCTGCTCCCCTCCTAGGGCGTTTCCCTCCACAATGGCATGCTCATGCACCTCGGTCCGCCCCGGCCCCGGCTCAGTTCCGCGCTGGGGATGGTGTGGATGCGGATGCCTGCCTCTTCCAATGAGCGGTTGGTGACATAGTTCCGGGAGTATACCACCACCTCACCGGGGCCAATGGCCAGGGTGTTGCTGCCGTCGCTCCACTGCTCCCGGGCGGCGTCGATCTCGCTGCCCTGTCCGCAGGGAATCAAAGTCACCTTGTCCAAATGCAGGTGCTCCTTCAAAATATCCTCCAGCCGCCCATCCTCCTGGCGGATCTTCATCTTCCGATTCTCATCCAGCTCCATGACGAACACCGTGATGCTGGAGAGGATATTGGGGTGAACGGTAAATTTGTCCCGGTCCACCATGGTGAACACCGTGTCCAGATGCATGAAGGAGCGGGTCTTGGGAATGTTGAAGGCCAGCACCTTTTGGAAGCCCGTCGGGCCGTTCAGCACCGCTTCTGCCAGGGTATCGATGGAGTCCTCCCGCGTCCGCTGGGAGATGCCCACCGCCAGCACCTCCGGAGAGAGCACCAGGATATCGCCGCCCTCCAGCGAGCTGGCCTCGCCCCGGTCATACCAGCGGGGTGCATGCATATATTCCGGATTGTGCTCAAAAATGAATTTACCGAACAGCGTCTCCCGGTTCCGGGTCGCGGTGTGCATCTTATGGATGGAAACGCCGGTGCCGATGGTGGCAAAGGGATCTCTCGTAAAGTAGAGGTTGGGCATAGGGTCGATGGCGAAGGGATAACCGTCCTCCACGGCGGAAAGATGGTCACCCAGTCTGCCGCTCTGTATCCGAAGCTGGTCCTTGCGGACGCCGGCCATCATGGTGGAGACCATCTCCCTGTCCGGCATCCTGCCCAGAAAGTCCGTCAGAATCTCCCGGGTCCGGGCATCCTGCACGCCGGATTCCTCCAGAAACTGGCGGATGAGGTCGTTTCGCACCTCGCCGCTGGTCAGGGAATTTACCACCAGATCGGTGAGATAGACCACCTCCACGCCCTGGCCGCGGAGGCACTCGGCAAAGGCGTCGTGCTCCCGCTGGGCCTCCCGCAGATAGGGGATGTCATCAAACAGCAGCCGCTCCAGATACTCCGGCATCAGATTTTCCAGCTCCATGCCCGGCCGGTGCAGCATCACCTTTTTCAGCCGTCCGATCTCGGAGGTGTTATGGATCCCAGTTTTCAAACAGGCTCACTCCTTTTCAGGGTCGAAATGATTTGCGCTCGTCCAATAGGATTTCTGGTTTTTCCGCTTTCATGCGCGGATTTGAAAAATCGCGCAAAAAAAGAGGACCAGAACGTGTCTGGTCCTCTTTCAGCTTGTTTCAGAACATGAACGCCATCACGTTCAGCCGGACGCCGAAGCCGGACAGGGGCAGCGCCGCCAGCAGGGCGGCGGCCATAACCGTCGTTTCCTTCTTCTTGGATGTTTTATAGTGCGTCTATTTGTTCAAACGGATCTTTTTGAAAGAAGGGTTCAAAAAACGCGGGAGATCTGAGATCTCTCGCGTCCTATAACACTGTCTCACTGCCTATTGGTCTGACAGCAGCGCATCCGTTGTCACGCCAAACACCTGTGCAATCGCTTTCAGCTCAATGTCCGTTACAAAGCGGTTGCCGCTTTCAATGCATTGAACTGTATTCTTACTGAAATCCAGTCCTTGCAGCTGCAATTTGTCCGCCAAGCTCTTCTGCGAACACTTGGGCACCATGGCAAGCCGTAGCTTGGCTACTTTCGTCCCACAGAGATTCAATTTTCCATCTCGAGCTTTCGTCTTATACATAAGCGCCTCTTTTGACCTGTTGTGCTTGTCATTGAGGCTATTTTATGTAATAATAAGGGTTAAATTGACCAGCACTGCTGGTTTTTTCAGGAGGCTTTCCTATGGATAACCAACTTCTTCTATTGCAGGCTCTGGCAAAATGGATGGAACGGGAGCGGATCAGCGTCTCGTTCCGCTGCCCGCCGGCCCCGGACCGGGCCTTTTGGGCCAATGTGCTGCAGGAGCAAGAAAACGAGGACTATCGAACTCTGGAGCAGATCGCCGCTTGCCTGCGGAAGGACACTTCCGACTTCGACTGCATTGAGGAGATCGAAGCGCTGGTAGCCCAGCGGGGCTTTGATACCGCGCCCCGCCACGATTTCGGATAATCCTGTTTCCTGATAAAAATCTTTGAAACGTTTTTTTGCGGCGCACCGCGCCGCCGCGCCTGCGGCGCGCAGGAAACGTATTGACGATGTCACCGGCGGCATTTCTCAAAAACGGCGGGGAACGCTTGCTCCCCGCCGTTTGCTCAGTTGTGCTTGCCCAGATATGCTTCCTTGACCCGCTCATCCGCCAACAGCTCCGCGCCAGTGCCGCTCATGGTGATGTTGCCGGTCTCCAGCACGTAGGCCAGGTCCGCGATCTTCAGGGCCATGTTGGCGTTCTGCTCGATCAGCAGCACCGTCACCCCCTGGCGGTTGATCTCCTGAATGATCTTGAAAATGTCCTGCACCACCAGGGGCGCCAGGCCCAAGGACGGCTCATCCAGCATCATCAGCTTGGGGCGGGACATCAGCGCCCGGCCCACGGCCAGCATCTGCTGCTCGCCGCCGGACAGAGTCCCCGCCAGCTGCCAGGACCGCTCCTCCAGCCGGGGAAACAGACTGTAGACCCACCGGATATCCTTTTCGATCTCCGCCTTGTCCTTGCGGAGGTAGGCGCCGATCTTCAGATTTTCCAGCACCGTCATGTCCGGGAACACCCGGCGCCCCTCGGGACTCATGGCGATACCGGCGCTGATGATCCGGTCAATGGGCTTGCCCAGCAGCTCCGCGCCGTTCCACTGGATGGAGCCGGACTGGGCCTTCACCAGACCGGTGATGGTCCGCAGAGTCGTGGACTTGCCCGCACCGTTGGCGCCGATCAGGGTCACGATCTTGCCGTCGGGCACCTCCAGAGAAATGCCCCGCAGGGCCTGGATACCGCCGTAGGCCACATGGAGGTTTTCAATTTTAAGCATCGTCGGCCACCCCCAAATATGCGTCAATGACACGCTGATTGTTTTGGATCTCCGCCGGGGTCCCCTGGGCGATCAGCTTGCCGAAGTCCAGGACGTAGATGCGGTCGGAGATGTCCATGACCAGATCCATGTGGTGCTCGATGAGGAACACGGTGAGATCGAATTGGTCCCGGATCTGGCCGATGAAAGCGGTCAGCTCGTCGGTCTCCTGGGGGTTCATGCCCGCCGCCGGCTCGTCCAGCAGCAGCAGCTTCGGCTCCGCCGCCAAGGCCCGGGCGATCTCCAGCCGCCGCTGCTTGCCGTAGGGCAGGCTGGTGGCCAGCTCGTCCTTCACGTCGTCCAGCTCCACGATCTCCAGCAGGCGCGCGACCTCCTCCCGCTGGGCCGCCTCCTCCTTCCGGTTCATGCGGAAGGTCGCCGAGAACACATTGCTGGTGGTGCGGCAGTGCTTGGCGATCAGCACGTTGTCGAACACCGTCTGGGACTTCCACAGGCGGATGTTCTGGAAGGTGCGGGCCATGCCCAGCTTAGTGATCTTGTCCGGGGTCGGGGCCAGCACATGGCTGGTGAACACATTAGGATCCCGCTCCTTTTCTGCCTCACGGCGCTTGGCCAGGGCCTCGTCACCCTCTCCCGGCAGCCTCTCCAGCTTGTATTTGCCGGTGTACAGCTCCGGATGCTCCCCCTTGTAGATCTTCTTCATTTTGCCCTGCGGGTGGTTGCGGACGATGGTTTTTCCCAAAAAGGATACACGGCCATTTGTGGGTTGATACACGCCGGTTACCACATTGAATGCGGTGGTCTTGCCAGCGCCGTTGGGGCCGATGAGGGCCACGATCTCGCCCTTGTTGATCTCCAGGTTCAAATTGTCCACAGCCACCACGCCGCCGAACTGCATGGTGACGTTTTCGATTTTCAGCATATTCTCACTCATTTACCGGCCGCCCCCTTCTTTTGGCGCTTTCCCCGCCGGAACAGATCCGGAAACTCCTTGTCGCCCATCAGGCCGCGGCGGAAAAACAGCACCACGATCATGATGAACACAGAGAACACGACCATGCGGAAGCCGGGAGCCAGCAGGCTCAATCCGCCGATGTTGTTGGCAGGATCGTCCAGGAACCGCAGCCACCACTCGCTGCATCCAATAAACAGGAAGGACGCAATGATGCTGCCACTGATAGAGCCGATGCCGCCGATGACCACCATCAGCAGGATCTCATAGGTCATGGCGGAGGTAAAGCCCTTTGCCTGGACGCTGCTCATATACATCGCCATCAGGCCGCCGCCCACGCCAGCGAAGAAAGAGCTGATGACAAAACTCATCATCTTGTGCTTTGCCAGGTTGATGCCCATGGCCTCGGCGGCGATCTCATCGTCCCGAATGGCCTTGAAGGCGCGGCCGTAGGTGCTGTTGATCAAAAGCACCAGGATCAAAATGCAGATCCCCACTACAATGACATAAGGATACAGGTGCTTGAAAGTGGTATACTGCCGCAGGGTGTTGGAGCCGTTGGTCAGAGGTGCGAAGCCCTCAAACTGGATGAACGTCCGCATGATCTCCGCAAAGCCCAGGGTCGCGATGGCAAGATAGTCGCTTTTCAGCCGCAGCACCGGCAGGCCGATCAGCCAGCCGAAAAACGCCGCCAGAAGGCCGCAGATCACCAGGGTCAGCACCATGCCCACCACAGGGCCGATGCTCTCGCCCAAAACGCCGGAAAAAACTTCCGGGATGGAGAACTTGACGACGCCGCCGTCATAATACTGATACACGCCGGCGCGCTTGGCCGCAGGAATGGTCAGGATGGCATAGGTGTATGCGCCCACCAGCATGAAGCCCGCCTGTCCCAGAGAGAACAGGCCTGTAAATCCGTTCAACAGGTTCATGGACACCGCCAGCAGCGCGTACACAGTGGCTTTTTTCAGCACCGCCAGCATAATGGAAAGGCTGCTGGCACTGTTGGCAATGGCTTCCGCGCCCACGGACAGCACCGCCAGAACGGCAATGACCACAAGTCCCATCAGCAGGGTCTTGGCGCTGTTGTTCTTTGTTTTCATCATACCTTCTCCTCCAGCTTCTCTCCAAAGAGGCCGGTGGGCTTCAGGCACAGCACCAGGATCAGCAGCGCGAAGGTGAAGGCGTCGCTGAAGGTAGAATAGCCAAGGGCCCGGATGATGTTCTCGCAAATGCCGATGATGAAGCCGCCCACCACAGCGCCGGGGATGGAGCCGATGCCGCCGAACACGGCGGCCACGAAGGCTTTCAGGCCCGGCATGGTGCCCACGGTGGGGCTGACTGTGGAATAATTGCTGAAAAACAGGAAGGATCCCACCGCCGCCAGGAACGAACCGATGACGAAGGTCATGGAAATGACGCCGTTGATCTTCACGCCCATGAGCCGTGCCGTCTCAAAATCCCGGGAAGCGGCCCGCATGGCAAGGCCGATCTTCGTCCGCTTGATCAGCAGCAGCAAGATCAGGATCAGCACCACCGTCAAAATCGGTGTGATGACGGTGACCCGCTTGGTCTCCTGGCCCAGGATCACCACCTTGTCGCTGATCCAGGGAATGACAGGATACTGCTGCGGCTGGCCGCCGGTGATATACCACATCAGATTCTGCAGCAGATAGCTGACGCCGATGGCGGAGATCATCACGGACATCCGGGGGGCAGAGCGCAGAGGCTTATAGGCCAGGCGCTCCACTGTGAAGCCCAGCAGCACTGTTACAAAGATGGTAAAGGGAATCGCCAGATACACCGGCATAACGGTAATGGCGTAAAACATCACGAAGCCCGCCACGGTAAAAATGTCACCGTGGGCGAAGTTGATCAGACGCAGAATGCCATAGACCATGGTGTAGCCCAGGGCGATCAGCGCGTACTGCCCGCCTGCGGAAATACCCGCCAGCAGCGTCGGCAGCATGGTTTGGGTAAATGTTTGCATACTTCTCTCCTTCCTTTTAGAACGCGCGCCGGTTTTCCACCGGGCGGGGGCGCGCGCCGCCCCCTGGAAAGCCGGCGGCCTTATAGCCGCATGAGGCAGCGGAGGGAGTTTCCCTCCGCTGCCTGCAAAAGGCTGTTTTTCAGCCGGATCAGCCGTTCAGGCCCTGCTCCTTCACAGAGTAGAACTCGCCCTTGTCTGTATCCACGCCCTTGATGAAGATGATGTTCTTATCCACATCGCCCTCTTCATCAAACTTCACGTCGCCGGTAACGCCGGTATAGGTCACGCTGGCCAGCGCGTCCTTGATGGTGGCGGAATCCGTGCTGTCGGCGGCCTTGATGGCCTCGATGGCCACCATGTAAGCGTCATAGCCCAAAGCGGAGACGGCGGAAACCGTATCCGTGCCGCCGTTGTTGGACAGCTTGTCGCTGTTGGCGTTCAGCCAGCTCTGGAAACCGCTCATAAAGTCCGCGGCGGCCTGGGAAGCGCCTTCATCATAGAAGGTGGAGAAATACACGTCGGCACCGGACTTGCTGGCGGCCTGGAGGATAACGGCG
Organism: uncultured Dysosmobacter sp.; assembly: GCF_947631165.1. Classification (GTDB taxonomy): domain Bacteria; phylum Bacillota; class Clostridia; order Oscillospirales; family Oscillospiraceae; genus Oscillibacter. Next base: position 158,071 of record NZ_CANRKH010000001.1, read on the forward strand.
TCATCCCAGGTGTCGCCGGCGATCAGAGGAATACCAGCAGAGGCAGCCTGATCGATCAGCAGAGAGGCCACGGTGGTAGAGGTGGGCGCGAAAATCACGTCGGCGCCGGCGTTCTTGGCGGCGTTGACGAAGCCGGACATATCGGTATTGCCGGCGGGGTTCTTATCGGCTACCACCTGAATGCCCAGGCGGCCGCACTCCTGGCTGAAATACTCGCCCAGGCCCTCGGAGTAGTCGTCGCCCAGTTCGGTGAACACATAGGCCACCTTGGCGTCAAACTCGTCCTTGGCCAGGTTGGCCAGCACACTGCCCTGGAAGGGATCCAGATAGCAGACACGGAAGTAGTAGGGGTTGCCCAGGGTCACGCCGGGGTTGGTGCAGGAGCAGCCGATGGCGGGAATGCTGGCCTCTTCAAACACGGGAGCCGCCGCCATGGACACACCGGAGCCGTAAGAGCCAAGCACCACGGCCACGCCGGCGCTCACCAGCTGCTGCGCGGCGGAAACGCCCTTGTCGTTCTCGGACTGGTTGTCCACGGGCACGACCTCTACCTGGTACTCCTCGCCGCCGATGGTGACGGTAGGCGTCACGGAGTTGGCGTACTCAATGCCCAGAACTTCCTTCTTGCCGCCGGCGCCGTTGGCGCCGGAAGAGGGCTCATAGATTCCGATCTTAATGACCTTGGCGCCGTCATCGGAGACTTCGGAACCGCTGTCGCCGCCGCAGGCCGCCAGGCTCAGGGTCATGACCAGCGCCAGCAAAAGTGCAAAGAGCTTTTTCATTCTTTTCATCCTCCATTTCAGTGGAAACAGCCTTCTGTCTCCCAGATGAAAGCTATTTTATGGGTTCCTGTCCGTCTTTGCAAGATGAATAATATACAGAAAGATTTCCCCCTTTCCGCAGTTTTCAAAACTTTTTCCACTGCTTTTTTCGTTTTTGTCCTTTTCTCATGGACATTTCAAAACTGGCTCTCCATTTTTGTAAAACATTTGTCCTCGAATCAGAGACATTTTATTTGGTCATTTTGCCGAAATCCTTTGTGAAATTTTGTAGCCGTTCTGGCGGTATCGCCCGCAAAAAGCCAAATAAGGGGCTGCCTGCCGGCAGCCCCTCTTGCTGATCTCAGTGCGATATGTCAATTTCCGGCTCCCGTGGCAGGCTCCGCCGCACCGTCCACCAGCCGCAGGAACTCCTCTCGCTCCAAGGTCTCATGCTCCAGCAGATACCGGGCCACGGTGTCCAGCGTTTCCCGCCGCTCCCGCAGAATGGTCTCGCACCGCTGATAGGCAGCGCCTACCACAGTCTTGATCTCCTCGTCGATCTGGGCGGCCACGGCCTCGGAATAGCTGCGGCCCTGGCTCATGGTGCGGCCAATGAACACCTCGTCATGGCCGGAATCAAAGGCCACAGTCCCCATGCTCTCACTCATGCCATAGCAGGCCACCATCTTCCTGGCGATGGCGGTGGCTCGCTGGATATCATTGCTGGCACCGGTGGAAATATCCCCCAGGCACAGCTTTTCGGCGACCCGACCGCCCAACAGGGCGACGATCTGATCCTCCATATACCGCTTGGAGAGGTAGGAGCGGTCCTCCTCCGGCAGGGAGATGGTCATGCCGCCCGCCTGCCCCCGGGGCACGATGGTGATGCGGCTCACAGGATCCTGGTCCGGCAGCGCATGCATCACCACGGCGTGGCCCGCCTCGTGCCAGGCCGTCAGCTCCCGCTCGTGCTGGGGGATGACCCGGCTCCGCTTCTCTGGGCCGGCAATAACCTTGATCTCCGCCTCCCGTAGATCTGCCATGGTGATCATGGGGCGGTCCTGGCGGCCCGCCAGCAGCGCGCCCTCGTTGATAAGGTTCTCCAGATCTGCGCCGGTAAAACCAGCCGTGCCCTGGGCCAGCTTTCTTAGATCCACGTCCTCCGCCAGCGGCTTGCCCTTGGCGTGTACCTTCAGGATCTCCTCCCGGCCTTTGATGTCCGGCAGGCCCACGTAGATCTGCCGGTCAAAGCGGCCAGGCCGCAGCAAGGCTGGGTCCAGTACATCCGCCCGGTTGGTGGCTGCCAGCACCACCACGCCCTCGTTGGCGGCGAAGCCGTCCATCTCCACCAAAAGCTGGTTCAGCGTCTGCTCCCGCTCGTCATGGCCGCCGCCCAGGCCCGTGCCGCGCTGGCGGCCCACCGCGTCGATCTCATCGATAAAGACGATGGCGGGGGCGGTCCGCTTGGCCTGGTCGAACAGATCCCGGACCCGGCTGGCGCCCACGCCCACATACAGCTCCACGAAGTCGGAACCGGAGATGGACAGAAATCCCACGCCCGCCTCCCCGGCCACAGCCTTGGCAAGCAGGGTCTTGCCGGTGCCCGGAGGGCCCACCAGCAGCACGCCCTTGGGGATACGCGCCCCCAGGGCGATATACTTCTTGGGATCCTTCAAAAACTCCACGATCTCTCGAAGTTCTTCCTTTTCCTCATCGGCGCCGGCCACATCGTCAAAGGTCACCTTTTTGTCCTGCTCATTCAGGGTTCGGGTCCGGGCGGCACCGAACTTTGCCATGCGGTCCGCTCCCATACCGCCGCCCTGCGCACGAACGACGAAAACATAAAACATGACGCCCATGACCAGCAATGTCAGCACCCAGGGAAGGATGATCTCCAGCCAGTTGGTGGAGGCAGGCTCCGGGTAATCGTAGGACTTCAAAATGCCCTTGGCGTACTGGTCCTGGACCAGGTCGTTCAGATCGTCGTAAAACAGCTGAAAATCATACAGCTTATACCGAACGGTGGCGGAGCCGTTCAATTCCTCCCGCAGAGTCATGGTCAGCCTGCTGCCGCTGTCGATGGTGAATGCCTCCACCTTCTCCTGCAAAAACAGCTGCCGGACCTGAGAGTATTCCAGCTGGGCGGACTGGTCGTTGGCCTGCCACAGCCAGCTCATGCACAGAAAAATGACCAGCGCCAGAAAGATAAAGCTGAAATTGGACATGCGATTCTGCTTCGTCAAATAGGTCCCTCCTTTGGGATATCGCGATGGATTTATTTCGCGTAGACTTCCGGCTTCAGCACGCCGATATAGGGTATATTGCGGTATTGCTGGCAGTAGTCCAGGCCATAGCCCATTTCCCACCGGACACAGTCCGGCGGGAGCCCTTTTATCAGACTGGAACGGCCCGAAATAAATGCGGCCCGTTCCGAGGTTTCGCTCCGCGAAACGCTCGTGCGCCGTGACCGGCGCCCCGCTGTGCGGGGCCGTGGCGGGCTATGGCCCATCAGCCGGAATAGACCTCCGGCTTTAAAACGCCGATATAAGGTACGTTGCGGTATTGCTGGCAGTAGTCCAGGCCATAGCCCACCACGAACTCGTCCGGGACCACAAAGCCCGCCAGGTCAGCATTGATGGCTTTGGTGCGGCGGGAGGGCTTATCCAGCAGCGTCACAATGGTGATGGAGGCCGCGCCCTTGGTGATAAAGTAATCCTTCAGAAAAGCCAACGTATTGCCGGAGTCCAGAATGTCCTCCACGACGATCAGGTCCCGGCCGGTAATATCCTGCTGGATGTCATGGTTGATATGGACCCGGCCGGAGGAAACAGTGGCGTTTTCATAGGAGCTGACGGCAATAAACTCCACGTCGCTCTTCAGCTGGCAGGCCCGCACCAGATCCGCCATAAATACGAAGGAACCCTTCAGCACACTGAGGAACAGCGGATTTTTCCCCTGGAACTTATCATACAGGGCGTCGCCCATCTCTGCAATGCGGGTTTTCAGCTCCTCTTCTGTCACCAGGACCTTCAGGATGTCGTTTTCCATCTCACTTCTCATGGTCGTTCTCCTCTGTCTTTTTCTGGATTTGAATGAACCGGCAGGGTCCTCCCTCCGGCAGGAATTCCGTATCCACTCCCAGCCGCCACACGGCGGCCAGTCTTCCGTCTGCGTAAACAGCGGGCAGGCGGTCTCGCTCTTCCAGGCCAATGCCCTGGTCCAGGCACAGCCGCTTCACGCTCCGGCTCCCCCTGGCCCCCGGCAGGGTCAGCCGCGCACCCGGCGGGGCCGGGGCCACGGTCAGGCGGCCTCTCTCTTCCGGACTGGGCAGGCGCAGGGACAAGCCCTCCCCCTCCCGGCGGTCCAGCAGAGTCAGCCTATAGCCGCCCCAAGTCAAAGGCACTCCCCATTCCAGAGCCGCTATGCCGGGAAGGGCTTTCCACCGCGTCAGGAACAGCCGTCCCCGCTCCCGCCGGGCTGTCACGCCCCCAGGCAGGTCTATGGAACACTCGTTTTGCAGGGAAAAAATGGCATCGAGGTGGACGGCGCCGAAATCCTTGCGGCCAATCCCCAACTGGTCTAGCAGCAGCAACAACAGCCGGGGCCGAAGGGGCTGCGGCGCCAGCCGCAGATCCTCCCAGGGAAAGGACACCCAGCCAGGGCCGGTACCCAGCCCCACAAACGTCCGCCGGGCCTGTTCGTCCAGATAGTGGTCTGCCTCCCTTGCCCAGGCAGCGGCTCTGTTAATGTGCTCTGCCGTTTTGGGATTTAGTTCCCGCAGAAGCGGCATCACTTGAATCCGCAGGAAATTCCGGCTGGCGGCATCCGGGTCGGCGTTGGTCTCGTCCTCCATATGGGGGACGCTCCAGGCAGTTGCGTACTCCCGTAATTCTGCCCTGGTCACATCCAGCAGCGGACGGCAGAGAATTCCCCGCCGCCGCTCCATCCCGCCAAGGCCCTTCAGACCCGTTCCCCGGATGAGGTTCAGCAGCACCGTTTCAGCGTTATCATCGGCGTGGTGGGCAGTACAGACCAGGGAACAGCCCTCTGCCTCCGCCGCCTTGGTCAAAAAGGCGTAGCGCAGGGTCCGGGCAGCTTCCTCAACGGAAAGCCCTTCCTGCTTAGCAAAGTCCCGGACCTCCCCCCGTCCCACGGTCAGGGGAATCCCCCACGTTTTGCAGGTCTCCCGAACGAAGGATTCATCCCTGTCCGCCGCCTCCCCCCGGAGGCAGTGGTTGAAATGGGCGGCTACCACCTGGCCCCCCCGCTCCGCGCACCAGGCGTTCAACATATGCAGAAGGCACATGGAGTCCAGTCCTCCAGAGACGGCACACAGCGCCCGCTCCCCAGATCCTGGCAGGCAGTACGCCGGGGCCTGTTCCAAAAGGTCAGTCCTCGTCATCATACCGTTTGTCCAATGTGGCGAATGTCGTGTATTCCGGCATCCAGCGCAGTTCCACCTTGCCGGTCTCGCCGTGGCGGTTTTTCGCCACGATGCACTCGGCGATGTTGTGCTTTTCCGAGTCTTCATTATAATAGTCATCCCGATACAGGAACAGCACGATGTCTGCGTCCTGCTCGATGGCACCGGATTCCCGGAGGTCCGACAGCATGGGCCGCTTGTCATCCCGCTTCTCATTGGCGCGGGAGAGCTGGCTCAGGCAGATGACGGGAACATTCAATTCCTTGGCCATGATCTTCAGCATGCGGGACATATCGCTGACCACCTGCTGGCGGTTCTCATTGCCCCGGCTGCTGCCGCCGGCGGAGGACATCAGCTGCAGATAGTCGATGACCACCAGGCCCAGGTCATCCAGGCGGCGGCACTTGGCGTTCATATCCGCCACCGTCAGCATGGGGTTGTCGTCGATGCGGATGTCCAGTCTGGTCAGCACCGTGGCGGCTCCAGCGATCTTCTCCCAGTCGGTCTCCCGCAGATTGCCGGTCTTGAGCCGGTTGTTCTCCACCAGCGCCTCGGAGGACAGCAGGCGGGTCGCCAGCTGCTCCCGGGACATTTCCAGGGAAAACACCGCCACTGTCTTTTTGGTTCCCTTGGCCACGTTCAGGGCGATGTTCAGGGCAAAGGAGGTCTTGCCCATGCCGGGCCGGGCGGCCAGCAGGATCAGGTCCGACTTGTTCAATCCGGTGATCTTCTGGTCCACGGCGGAAAGGCCCGTGGACAGGCCCGGCAGATGGTTCTCGCTCTCGCTCATCTCACTGAGGCGGTCCAGCACATCCGGCAGCACCTGCCGCAGAGGCACCATGGCCTGCGCCCCCTGGCCCCGGCGAATGGCATACACCTTCTGCTCGGCGGCCTCCAGGATCTCTCCGGCCTCTCCCATGCCCTCCTGCACCAGGGCGGTGATCTCTGCCGCCGCCTGGGCCACGCTCCGCAGCAGCGCCTTATCCCGCACGATGGCCACATATTCCATCACATTAGCGCTGGTGGGCGTGATCTCCATCAGCTGAGCCAGGTAGGATCGGGTCGTATCCGGATCGTAAACGCCGGTTTTCTGCATCTCCTCACAGACGGTGATGCCGTCAATGGGTTTGGCGTAGGAGAACATGGTATAGATGGTCTCAAAGATCTCCCGGTTCTGCCGCAGATAGAAATCTTCCGGGCGCAGCTTATCCATCACGTCCTTGACGCAGCCCGCGTCGATGAGCATGGAGCCAAGCACCGCCTGCTCGCCCTCCAGGGAGTGGGGCATCTGCCGCAGCAGCAAGTCCTCGTTGGCCATCTGTCGTTTACCTCCAAAGGAAATTTCTCAGCCAGGCGCCCGCCGGCAGGCGGCGGGCCACGCACGTTTTTCCGGTCCTTACTTCTCCTCGAACACGGATACGTACACCGTGCCGGTGACCTCAAAGCCCAGCTTGGCCTTGACCTGATAGCTGCCAAAGGCCTTGATGGGGTCCTCCAGCACCAGCTTCTGCTTGGGGATGTCCACGCCGTACTGGGCCTTCAATCCGTCGCTGATCTCCTTGGTGGTCACAGCCCCGAACAGGCGGCCGCCTGCGCCGGCCTTGGCGGTGAGCTTCACCATGCACTCCTTCAGCTTTTCGGCGGTGGCCTCGGCCTCCGCCTTCTGGCGGGCTTCCTCAGCCTTCCGGGCCTTTTCCTTCAGGTTCATGGTGTTGATAGCGTCAGTCGTGGCGGCGATGGCCAGCTTCCGGGGCAGGAGGAAATTCCGGGCGTAGCCCTCGGAAACCTCCACCAGCTGGCCCTTCTTGCCCTGGCCCTTCACATCCTGCTGTAAAATCACTTTCATTTGTCATTCTCCTTATTTTCTGGATCTTCCAATTCTTTCAGCCGTTTTTCCAAGGCGTCCAGCCGCTCCTCCTGGCTCAGCCAGACGGAAATTACAATTGCTGCTATAAAAAACGATCACCGCGCCGGTGCCTTAAGAGTGCCGGGAGAGGTCAAAAAGCAGTCCCCCGCCGAAAAAGAAGGCTGCTTCGATGACCACCATGCACGCGAAAAATTTCCCAGGAACTTTTTCATGGGCATCTGTCTCATTTCTCGAAATAAGCGTCGATGGCATCTGTCAGCCGGCTTCGCACGGCCAGCACGTCGCTGCCGGCGACACGGCCTCCGGCGGTGGAGGAATTCCCGCCGCCGCCCAGAGCCTCCAGGATCACCTGGACGTTGATCTCGCCCAGAGAGCGGGCGGACATCAGCACATCCTCGCCGCTGCGGTAGAGCACGAAGGACGCCTTGACCCCCTTGAGGGTCAGCAGCTCGTCGGCGGCCTGGGCCGCCGTGACCCGCTCCACGCCGTCCTGAGGCACCACCGCCAGGGCGATGTCCTCCCGATACAGCTCCGCCCGGCGGATAATGTCGTAACGGGAGACCATGTCGCTCAGGTCGTTCTGGAACAGGCGCTGGACGTCCGCCGTGTCGGCTCCCGCCCGGCGCAGGAACGCCGCCGCCTCAAAGGTGCGGCCGCCAGTGCGGAGGGAGAAGTGCTTGGTGTCCAGCACGATGCCCGCCAGCAGCGCCTCCGCTTCCTCCCGCAGGAGATCCGTCGGCTCCACCATGTATTGCAGCAGCTCCGTCACCAGTTCGGAGGCGGAGGAGGCATACGGCTCATGGAAGCTGAATGCCGCGTTCTCGATATATTTGGCCGCGCGGCGGTGGTGATCGATGACGGCGACCCGGTTGCAGGACTCCAGAAGCTGGGGGTTTTCCACCATATCCGGCCGGTTGGTGTCCACCACCACCAGCAGAGCTCCGGGGCGCATCTTCAAGAACGCGTCGCTGCCGGAGATGAACACATCTGCGTATTCTGGCATGGCCCGCAGCTTTTTCAGCACGGCCTCTGAAGCGTTGTGCTCCAGATCAATCACGATCTGCGCCCGTTTCCCCTGCCTTCTGGCGGCGCAGCAGATGCCTACGGCGGCGCCCACAGCATCCATATCCGCAAAGCTGTGGCCCATGACATAGATCTCCGTGGCGTCGGCCACCAGCTCGCTGAGGGCGTTGGCCATGACCCGGGACTTGACCTTGGTGCGCTTTTCCGTGGTCTTGGCCCGGCCTCCATAAAAGGCAAAGTCCACACGGCCCCGGACTACCGCCTGGTCGCCGCCCCGGCTGAGGGCCATCTCCATAGACAGATTGGCGTTCTTATACAGCTCTGGGATGCTGTCAGCATCCTTGCCGATGCCGATGGACAGCGTGGGGTGGACGCCCTCCCCCACCTTGATATCCCGTATAGCATCCAGCACGGAAAACTTTTCTGCGGCGAAGTGGTCGTAATACTGCTCCTCAAACAGGAAGAGGTAGCGGTCCCGTTCGGTCTTGAGCAGCAGACCGTCGCCTGCCGCCGCCCAGTTGTTCAGTTTTTCGTCGATCTGGGCCAAAACGGCGCTGCGGGCCGTGTCGGCACAGGCCTTCATCAGGTCCTCGTAATTGTCCACCATCAGCAGAGCCAGCACTGGGCGGGTCGCGGTATAGGTCTCCCGCAGCAGGTCGTCGTCGGTGGTGTCGACCCAATAGGTGGTGGCCACCAGATTCTGCTCTCCGCCGCGGCCCTTAGCCCGGACCAGGCTGCCGTAGACCCGGAAGCGGCGGTTGTTCATCAGGACCCGCTCCGGACATTCCTGCTTTCCCTCCAGCAGCCACTGTACAGGGAAGGCCGGCACCGCGTCCTCCACCTTCATCTCAAACAGGTGCTCCCGCACCCCCGCCAGCTGCAGGAAGTCCTCGTTGCTCCAGATGACCTCCCCGGTGTCGGGCCGGAACACCATAATGGGCAAGGGTGAATTGATCAAGGTCGATTTGCTGGCGGTGTCCACGCTGCCGGTAACGCTGTCGATGTATTGCAGCACATTTTGACGGCGTTTCTGGTTGCTTTTGGAAAAATAGAAGTACAGGATCACTGTAGCGGCCGCTTCCGCTGCCGCCAGCACCGGGCTCACCGGAACGGCGGCCGCCGCAAACAGCGCCAAGCACAGAAAGTACAGCTTCAAATTCGGTTCCAGCAGACGGGAGAGTTTTTTATTATTCATAGGCAAACACTCCTTATACCGCATGCTACGCATACTAATAGGTGTATAGTATATCATTTTTATAAGTTGGGTGCAACGAAAATGTAAAAAAACCGTCCGCCACGCCAAAAAAACCAGCGCCGCCACAGGGGCGGCGCCGTGGGATCACCGGTCCTTAGACCGTTCGATCCGGAAAAGGGCCGGGCGCGTGACGGCGCGGTTCCGTTCCATAATGGTTTTCCCTCTTTCCCTGTGGAAAAAGCCTCAGAGCGTCTCGGCGTTCAGGATGGGGCTGTCGGAGTAGAAGCAGTCCCGCTCCGGCAGCTTGTGCTCCGTCAGGGCCCGAAACAGCACCGACAGCGCCTGATAGCTCTGGTAGGCCAGGTCCTGGCCGATGGTAAAGTCCACCAGACCCTCTTTTAAAAACCGCTGGATGTCCGGCCCGTTGTCATGGGACAGGACGCGGACCCTGCCCGTCCGCCCCTGGCGGCGGATGGCCTCCACGCAGGCGGTGACGCTGAAGTTTGCCATGTAGATATACGCCAGGTCCGGGTCCTCCGCCAGAGCCGCCTCCACGGCCCGCAGGGTCTCGTCATAGTCGTCATGGGTCGCAGCGATCCGGCAATCCTCCCGGCGGAAACCCAGATCCGCCAGCCGCTCCAGAAAACCGTCGGCCCGGGCCTTGTGTCCGGCGTAGGCGGGGCCGGCGTAGACCAGCAGCAGGGGATCTCCGGGCCGCAGGAATTTGGCGGCGATCTCCCCCGCCACCCGGCCCGCGTGGTGGGCGTCCTCCCCCACATAGCACAGCCGGGGCGCGGTGGGAATGTCGGAGTTGAAGGTGACCACAGGGATATGCCTGTCCGCCAGTTCCGCCAGCTTCTCCCGGGTCTCCCGGCTGTCGGACGCGCAGAGCGCCACCGCCTGGGCACCGTTCCCCACTTCCTCATCCAATATTTTCAGGCAGGCCTCCCCCTCTGGGGGATAGGTCCGCACATTGACGCTGACGTTGTAATCCCGGTGCTCCTCCCGGAAGCGGGTCACGCCCGCCCCCACCGCGTCGCCGATGTAGACCTTCCACTCCGGCTGGATCACCGCCAGCCGCCGGGGCGTGCCGCTGGTGGCCAAAGCGCTGGCCATACGGTTGGGATGGTAATCCAGCTCCTCCATCACTTGAAGGATGCGGGTCCGCACCTCCTCCTTGACGTACGGCCGGTCGTGAAGGACCCGATCCACGGTGCCGATGGAGACCCCCGCCTTCTCTGCGATCATTTTGATGGTCGCCCGCATGATCCTCCTCCTCTGCATTATGTTAACGTGCACATCATATGCATTTTTGCAGGATTTGTCAAGTTCTTTTCCGCTGTTTATAGGCACAGTGAACATAGCCCAAAATTTTGGTATACAAATGCCCCAAAAGGTGATATACTATATCAGCTGAGCGTCGAGACGTGATCCGTCTCCGCTGTTTTCGTATTTTACCGTGAGACGCGCTTCTCCCGGTCAAATAGATCCAGAGCCTCATATGAAACGGGACATGACGTGACCGAATCCCTGCCGGCGAAACGGGGCCGCGCAGGCTACGGACGCCTGTTTTTTCCATGCGCTTTTTTCTGCGGAGGCTCCTCTACATATCCAAAACAAAGGAGTATTTCTATCACTATGGCAGAAAAACTGAAGATCATTCCCCTGGGCGGTCTGAACGAGATCGGCAAAAACATGACCGCCTATGAGTACGGCGGCGAGATCATCGTGGTGGACTGCGGCATGGCCTTTCCCGGGGACGACATGTACGGCATCGATTCCATCATCCCTGACGTCACCTACCTCATCAAGAACCGCGCCCGCATCCGGGGCCTGTTCATAACCCACGGCCATGAGGACCATGTGGGAGCCATCCCCTATGTGCTCAAGCAGGTCAATATCCCCATTTACTGCACCCGCTTCACCGCCGGACTGATCCGGCTGAAGCTGGAGGAGCACCAGCTGGTGAAATCCACCAAGCTCATCACCGTGGACCCGGGCAAATCCGTCCGGGCAGGCAAATTCACCGTGGAATTCATCCATGTGAACCACTCCATCGCCGACTCCGTGGCCTTTGCCATCCACACCAAGATGGGCATCGTGGTCCATACCGGCGACTTCAAGATCGACTCCACCCCTATCGACGGCGAGGTGATCGACCTGGCCCGCTTCGGCGAGCTGGGCAAGGAGGGGGTCCTGGCGCTGTGCGCCGACTCCACCAATGTGGAGCGCCCCGGCTTCACCCCCTCGGAAAAGACGGTGGGCGCCACCTTTGCCCGCCAGTTCCAGAACTGCGATGAGCGCATCATCGTCACCACTTTCGCCTCCAACGTCCACCGCATCCAGCAGGTGCTGGACGCCGCCGCCCAGTGCGGGCGGAAGGTGGCCGTCACCGGCCGCAGCATGGAGAACATGATGAAGGTCTCCACGGAGCTGGGCTATATGAGGGTCCCCAAAAACACCCTGATGGACATCAGCAAGATCAAGAGCCTTCCCAAAAACAAGCAGGTCATCGTCACCACCGGCTCTCAGGGTGAGGAGATGAGCGCCCTGTACCGCATGGCCTTTTCGACCCACAAGCAAGTGGAGCTGGGCGCGGGAGACAAGGTCATCATCTCCGCCTCCGCTATCCCCGGCAACGAGGTGACGGTGGGCCGGGTCGTCAACGAGCTGTTCCGCAAGGGCGTGAAGGTGGTCTACAACAAGGCCGATATGCTCCATGTCTCCGGCCACGCCTGCCAGGAGGAGCTGAAGATCATTCACGCGCTGACGAAGCCCCGGTTCTTCATTCCTCTTCACGGCGAGCAGCGGATGCTGCAGATCCACAGCCAGCTTGCCCAGGACATGGGCATGGACCGCAGCCACATCGCCATCGCGGACAACGGCTCCGTCATTGAGATGACCACCAAGACATTGAAGCTCAACGGCACCGTACCCTCCGGCGAGGTGTATGTGGACGGCAGCGGCGTGGGCGACGTGGGCGCCGTGGTGATGCGGGACCGCAAACGTCTGGCAGAGGACGGCATGGTGGTGGTCGTGCTGCCCATCTCCTCCCACAACGGCGACCTGCTGGCGCCGCCGGAGATCATAACCCGGGGCTTCATCTATGTGAAGGAGTCCGGAGACCTGATGAAGGACCTGCAGACCGTGGCCATGGACGCAGCGGATTCCATCTCCCGCCGGCGCGGGCGGGACGACGGCGAGCTGCGGGGCGCGGTAAAGTCTGCCGTCAGCAGCTATCTGTTCAAAAACACCAAGCGCAGTCCCATGGTCATCCCCGTTGTGACCCGGCTGTAACGCAGGCCGCAAAAGGCCGGAGGGCAGCAGCTCTACGGTCTTTTATAGTCGGCACAGTTGAAAAGACCCTAAAAAAGTCTTTTCCATGCAATGTTGCACAGCAGCATTGCATAGCCGCATACGCGGTCCTCTGTGCCTGACTTCATGGGAAACGCATATGCGCTTTGCGCATCGACGGACCAGCGGTCCGTCGGTTGAAAAGGAGTACTTTCTTCTTTTCACCCGCGTTGACTGTATCAAGAGCGCCCGGACCGAAGCTCGGTCCGGGCGCTCTTTTGACGAATGAACTTATGATCCTTCCAGGCTGTCTCCGTCCTTCGGAGCGGTCTCCGGCATATACTTGCGAAACGCCCGCTCCATGGGCAGGGACCAGAACAGCGCCGCGGCGCAGGGCATCACCATCACCGGCAGCCACAGCATCCAGATGGAGACGGCCGCCAGGGCCGCCACGACCACCACCGCCAGCGTATAGGGCAGATAGCCGATGGCAAACCGCAGGGACGCTGTCACCAGTCCCATCGGGCGGAAGGTGAACCGCGACAGCAGGGGAAAGCTCCAGCACATGGCTCCCAGCGGCAGCAGCGACGCCACACAGAACGCGACCAGCAGCACCGCCTCCCCCTTTGCGTCCGCCGCCTGCATCCGCCAGAGCAGCTGCAGGATGGCCAGCAGCGCCGCCAGTACCGCGCCCCAGAGCACCGTGACCACGGCAGAGACTCCCAATTCCCGGCGGAAGGTGCGCAGAAAGCGCTTCCAGGGAGAGCGGTCCCCGCCCCGTATCCCACGGGCCGCCGCGTCATACAGGGCGGCGGTGGCGGCACCCAGCGTGACGACCGGCAGGGAGCAGAAAGCCCACAGCAGGCTCAGGGACAGCAGATCCACCAGACGGCACAGCCAGGGCCATATGCCCCGCTCCGGGTCAAACAACGGCGAGGCCATCGGCTCACACCAGCTCCGGCACCAGCTTGGCCAGCGTTTCCGCCAAGCGGGCATGACCGGCCTTTGTCAGGTGCATGAAATCGATCTGGTTGAATTCGCAGCCCACCTCGTTGGTATCCAGAAAATGGACGCCATTCTCAGCGGCGACCCGGCGGAATTCCGCCGGGACCCGGCGGGATTTCTCCGCACAGGAGGGCCCCATGGTCCCCATTTCATCAGCCACTGGAGAAGTGAGGACCCCTTCGCTGATAATGGGCGGCGCCATGACCAGAATATTGGGCTTTCCAGCCGGTCCCCAGCAGTCCACGGTCTTGGCCTTCTGGATCAGGCGGCGCATCCCAAGCCCGATGGCAAAGGGGTTGACCCCGAAGCGCTCCTTGGTATCGTTGGTGCCCAGCATGATGATGAGCAGACTCACCGGCTCGTGGCTCTTCAGGCAGGGATATAGGTAGTGGATCGCGTCCAATCCCTCATACAGAGGGTCCTCAAAGACCGTGGTGCGGCCGGAGAGGCCCTCCTCCACCACCAAATATTCGTCCCCCAGCGCCTTTTGCAGCAGGCAGGTCCAGCGCTCGTTCTCATTGAAGCGAGCCAGAGCGGGGTCGGCGCAGTCGTTAGGGTCGGCACAGTAGCCGTGGGTGTTGGAGTCGCCCAGGCAGATGATATGCTTTTTCATTGCGTCTCTCCACCTTCTTATTTGATCTCCGGCAGGCTGGCGGCGGCGGCTGACTGACCCACGCGGCGGAACTTTTCGTCCGGCAGGGTCGGATCGATGGCGGCGGCCACCTCCGGATACTCGTCCGCCAAAACGCTCTTGCAGGTGGCGAGGATCAGATCGCCGCCCCGGCCGGACATGACCCGGCCCAGCAGCAGCACATGCTTGAAGCGATACAGATCGAAATACAGCGCCAGGGAGTGGGCCAGATACACGCCGATGGAGCGGTAGATGGCCTCGGCGGGGCTGCCCTCGGTCTCCATCAGCTTTTGGACCTCCTTCAGCTTCTCGGCGGGAGACAGCTCCTCCGCCAGATGGATGCCAGCGGCGGGAGCCAGCTTGATGACCGCGTCCTGTGAGAAGTACTTCACGCCGCAGCCGATGTCGCCGGACCACTCGTCCCGCATGGCGGTGGGAGCGGCGTCCACGGGGACAAACGCCAACTCATTGAGCCAGCCGGTGATGCGGCCCTGGTCGTCCACATAGCCCACGGCCTCACTGGTCCCCATGGCGATGCCCAGCACGTTGTTGTCCTCCAGGCTCATGGTGCCCGCCAGCGCGGACACGTCGCCGTCGTTGACCACGGCGTACGGCACATCGCCGAAGGTATCGGTGATGGCGCGGATATAGATGTCCTTCACCTTGGCGTCGAACAGGTCCTTGGGGACCTGCAGAAACAGAGAGGCGTTCATGGTGCGGTTGTTGATATACACGCCGGCGGAGGAAACGCCCACGGCGTCAACCCGGGGCATATGCTCGGCGGCGGACTTCAGGGCGGAGACGATGCCGTTATAGTGGTAATCCGGGTCCGCCGTGACCTTGGGGAACCAAACCACCTCTTCGCTGTAAACGCTCTCGCCGTCGATGACGGCGGAGACCTTCCGGTCGCTGCCGCCGGCGTCAAAGCCGATGCGGCAGCCCTCCAGATGGCCGCCCATGGCCTTGGGGCAATCCTTGGCCTGGGGGACCTGGTCCACCAGCACCACCTCAAAGGGATGCTCAAAGACATTGGCCATATAGTCCCAGTCAAAGGCCTGACAGCCTTCGGCGCTGTACGCCTCCCGCAGATATTCGTAAATGCCCTGGTCGCCGGACACGTAGATCTTGAAGCCGCCCTTCATCCAGAGCATGGTCTTGACGACCCGGTTGACGTAGTAGCGGTCCGCCTGGGCCAGCTCCTCCGTGCCGTGGATAAAGGTCTGGCACACGGCCATCTGCCCGTCGGCCCTTTCAACGGCCAGGCCCAGGGGCTTCTTCGCGTCCTTCAAAAACGCCTGGTTGAACTGGTGCAGCGGGACAAAGGCAGGGTCCAGCTCAGGCACATGGCGGGGGTTCACTTCGATTCCATAACAATTCATCTTCCATACCTCCACATCAGAAATCAGAGCGGGCACTTCATGTTCTTGTATCATATCACACCACGGACAGCTTGTCACCATGGATTGATAATTATTTTCACGATTTATTTTTATTGAAAATTTCTTTCTCATTTGCTAGAATAGATTTGTGCTCCCGCGGCGCACCGCGGACTATTTTTTGAAATGAGGTGTGTTCCATTGGATACAAGGCAATTGCTTCAGGAAAGCCGTTCCTGGATCCAGGACCAACTGGATACCTGCGTGGATTTTTGGCTGAAAAACGGAATGGACAAGACCCATGGCGGCGTTTACACCTGTCTGGACCGGAAGGGCGAGATCTACTCCACTGACAAAAGCGTGTGGATGCAGGGCCGCTGCGGATGGATCTTCGCCTATCTGTGCCACGTATACGGTCCCAAACCGGAGTGGCTGGCAGCTTCCAAGAGCTGCATCGACTTTCTGGAGGACCACTGCCGCAATCCCCAGGCGGGCAACCGGCTGTATTTCACCGTCACCGAGGACGGCCAACCCCTGCGGCAGCGGCGCTATTATTTCTCCGAAGCCTTTTACGCCCTGGCCAACGCCGAGTACTACGGCGTCACCGGCGAGGCGGAGCATTTAAAGCGCGCCCGCTGGGCCTATGACCTGTACTGGAATCTGGCCCACGGCGCGCCGGACCCCACGGGCCTGGGGCCCAAAACCATTTCCGATACCCGCACCGGCCGCGCCTTCGGCACGCCCATGATCATTCTGAACGTCACTGGCGTGATGCTGCGGGTCGACCCGGAGCGGAAGGCCCTGTATGAGGAGCGCGCCCAGGCCTGTGTGGATGAGATCTTTAGATACCACGTCCACCCGGAGTTGAAGTGCGTGCTGGAAAACGTGGCCGAGGACGGCACTCCCCGCCTGTATTACACCGAGGGCCGCACCGTCAATCCTGGTCACGACATTGAGGGCGTCTGGTTCCTGCTGGAGCACGCCCAGCGCACCGGCGACCGGGAGCTGGTGAAAAAAGCGGTCCAGATCTTCGACTGGGCCATTGAGGCTGGCTGGGACAAGGAGTACGGCGGACTGCTGTACTTTACCGACTGCCTGGGCAAGCCCCCCGAGGCCTATGAGCACGACATGAAGCTGTGGTGGCCCCACGACGAGATCCTGATCTCCTCCATGATGATCTATCGGGACACCGGCGACGAAGCGTATCTGGAGTGGTTCAAAAAGACCTTGGATTACTGCAAGGCCCACTTTGCCGATCCGGAGTACGGCGAGTGGTACGGCTACCTGCGGCGGGACGGCCTGCCCACAATGCCTTCCACCAAAGGCTCCACCTTCAAGGGTCCCTTCCACCTGCCCCGAATGCTCATCATGGTGGACACCATGATCGGCGAGATCTTGGATCGGGCCTGACGGCCCCCGGTTTTTGCAAACATCAAACGTAAGAGGAGGCACTTCCATGCCTTTTGGACAGCGAAATCTTCAGGAACGGATCAGCAGCGAGTATTACCAGCTCACCACCGCGGAACGGAAGGTGGCGGATTATGTGGTCGCCCACCAGCGGGATACCCAGTTCATGTCCATTTCGGACTTGGCAGAGGCCTGCGGCGTGGCGGAGGCAACGGTCTCCCGTTTCTGCCGCCGCTTGAAATACAAGGGCTACAACGCGTTTAAGCTGGCGGTGGCCAACGCCGCAGCCCAGCACACTGGTGAGCTGTTCCTGTCCGGCGAGATCTCGCCGGATGATCCGGTGCCGGACCTGTGCCAAAAGCTGTACGGCGCGGAGGTGGACGCCCTCGCCCAGACCCTGTCCATGGTCCGCCCGGAAAATGTGGTGGCCGCCGCCGACATCTTGTGCCGGTCCAAGCGGGTCCTGTGCATGGGCCAGGGCGGCTCCATGATCATGGCCGCCGAGGCGGCCCACCTGTTCTCCACCGCCATGCCGGGATTCACGGCGATCATCGACTCCCATTTGCAGCTGATCGCCGCCGCCACTCTGACGGAGGAGGACTCGATCCTGTTCTTCTCCTATTCCGGCGCCACCAGGGATCTGATGGACCTGCTGGATGTGGCCCGTGACCGGCACTGCAAGGTGATCCTGGTGACCCACTACCCCCGCTCTCCCGCCGCCGCCCAGGCGGACGTCATCCTGCAGTGCGGCGCCAATGAAAATCCGCTGCAGCTTGGCTCCGTCCCCGCCCGCATAGCCCAGCTGTTCCTGGTGGACATTCTCTTCACCGAGGTCTGCCGCCGGAGCGAGGGCTCTGTCAAACAGGTCCGGGAACGGGTCGCTGACGCCCTTTCCTCCAAGCATATTTGACAAGATCCGTCCTTTTTCTGAAAATTTTTATCTAAATCTTGTGTTCCTTGAAAATTTTTTCCAGATACTATTGACAATATCTACAACATTTTATACAATGCTTATGATATCGTAGTTAAAATTTACTGATATCGGATTTTATCAAGGAGGACGTACATCTATGAAGAAGTTTCTTGCACTTGTCCTGAGCCTGGCCATGGTCTTGAGCCTGGCCGCCTGCGGCGGCAACAAGGCCCCCGCAGAGGATACCAAACCCGCTGAGACCGACGAGCCCGCTCCTGCCGAAGCCACGCAGTCCATCGACCTGTGGGTCTACCCCGTGGGCGGCTGGGGCCAGGAGGATAACGTCAAAGCCCTGACCGACGCCTTCACCGCTGAGACCGGCATCGAGGTCAAGGTGGAGTACCTGGCCTATGCTGACGGTGACGACAAGGTCAACACCGCCATCACCGGCAAGAACCAGCCCGACCTGATCATGGAAGGTCCCGAGCGCCTGGTGGCCAACTGGGGTGCCAAGGGCTACATGGTGGACCTGTCCGACATGCTGGATGACACCGACAAGAGCGAACTGATCGCGGCCGCCCTGACTCCCTGCATCAATGCCGAGGGCAAAATGTATGAGTATCCCATGTGCATGACCGCCCACTGCATGGCCGTCAACCTGGACGCCTTCAAGGCGGCCGGCGCTGACCAGTACCTGGACCTGGAGAACCGCACTTGGAGCACTGAGAACTTCAAGAAGGCCGTGGCGGCTCTGTACGATCACTTCGGTGGCACCGTGGCCGCTGTGTACTGCAAGGGCCAGGGCGGCGACCAGGGAACCCGTGCTCTGATCAACAACATGTACGGCGGCGCCTACACCAACGCCGACCACACCGCCTACACCTGGGACGATCCCAAGAACGTGCAGGCCATTGAGGAACTGCTGGCCATGGACGGCATCGCCTTTGACGCCTCTCTGGAGGGCGGCGACGAGATCGCCAAGTTCTATCAGGGCGTTCTGAAGATGGCCTTCTGCTGGAACAGCGCCCAGCAGATCAATCCTAACAACGCCAACACCGGCGAGGGCAAGACCGTCACCGGTGAGGAGATCGTCTACATGAACTTCCCCACTCCCGACGGCAGCCCTGCTGAGCTATGCGGCGGCATCTGGGGCTTCGGCATCTTCGACAAGGGCGATGCCGCCCGTATCGACGCTGCCAAACAGTTTATCAAGTTCATGTGCGACTCTGCGCACACCAAGGATGCCGTGTCTACCTCCACCTTCTTCCCCGCCCGTACCGCTGCCGAGGGCACCGACCTGAGCAAGGTCTCCGATAATGTGATGCTCAACGAGTACGCCGCCCTCATGGTCCCCAATATGGGCGACTACTACAACGTCATCAAGGGCTGGGCCGCTCAGCGCACCGAGTGGTGGAACATGCTGCAGGAGATCGGCAACGGTGCTGATATCAACGAGACCATTGCCGCCCGCATGGCCAATGCCAACGCCGCCGCCCAAGGCTGATAGATCCATCCAAAACCACTTCCCGCATTAAGAAGGGCTGCGCGCCCCTTCCCCGCGCGTAACGGGGGAGGGGCGTTCCTTTTCTTCCGGATGGAGATGCGCATGACCGGCCGATGGCCGGCCTGTGATGCGCATCTCCACCCGCATACAGCTTTTGAGAGAGGAGAGATTCGTTTTGGCAAAACAGCCTAGATCCACCATGAGCCGGGCGCTGGTGCGGCGCGAGACCATCTCCGGCTATATGTTCCTGCTGCCCAGTCTGATCTTCTTCCTTGGCTTCGTCATCATCCCCATGTTCATCTGCATCTACACCAGCCTGACCAGCGCCAATATGAATGATCCTGGCAGCTTCGTGGGCTTCCAGAACTTTATGGACCTGTTCCACGACAAGACGTTTATGATGTCGCTGAAGAATACCTTCCTCATCGTGATCGTCAGTGTGCCCACCGTATGCGCATTTTCCCTCTGGGTGTCCTCCGCGATTTATAAGATGAAGGGCCCCGCCCTGTCCGCCTTCCGCTGCATCTTCTACCTGCCCGTGGTCACTGGCTCCGTGGCTGTCACCGTGGTGTGGAAGTGGATGTTCGACAATTACACCGGCCTGTTCAATGCCGTGCTGAAAGGCTCCGGCGTGATCAAGGATAACATCAACTTCCTGGGTACGCCAGGGATCGCTATCTGGTGCATCATTCTGATCCTGTTCACCACCTCTGTGGGCCAGCCTATCGTGCTGTACGTCTCCGCGCTGGGCAACGTGGACCAGTCCTTGGTGGAGGCTGCCGAGGTGGACGGCGCCACCAACATGCAGGTGTTCTGGAAGATCAAGTGGCCCCAGATCATGCCCACGACCCTGTATATCCTGGTCATCACCACCATCAACTCCTTCCAGTGCTTCGCCCTGATCCAGCTGCTGACCCAGGGCGGCTCGGACACCAACACGGTGATGTACTACATTTACTACACCGCCTTCAAGCTCACGGAGCAGGCCGGCCACTTCGGCTATGCCAACGCCATGGGCGTCATCCTGGCCATCTTCATCGGACTGCTCTCTGCGCTGCAGTTCCGGCTGGCGAAAGAAAAGTAAGGGGGGGACAGAGATATGAAGATCACATCCGGCCGCACCAAGGCTTACCGTATCCTCAGCGTCGTCGTTCTGATCGTGCTGGCAATCCTGTTCCTGTTCCCGCTGTACTGGATCATTACTGGCGCTTTCAAACCCGCCGTGGACATCTACGCCACAGAACCCGTTTGGTTTCCCTCCGAGTGGACCAAAGCCAATTTCGATAAACTGTTCGGCATGCGCTCTGCGCCTCTGTGGGAGCTGGCGGTGCCCTTCTCCAGGGCCATCACCGGCGAAACTGTATACTTTTCCGTGGGGCCCACTGTCCCCGGCGCTATCCGCTGGCTGGTAAACACCGTGTTCATGTCCGTCATGGCCATGATCCTCACCTGCCTTACCGCCGCCATGGCCGGCTATGCCCTGGCCAAGAAGCGGTTCGTGGGCCGTACATTGCTGTTTTCTCTGATCGTGTGCGCCATGGCCCTGCCTAAGCAGGTCATCCTGATCCCGCTGATCCGCGAGATGTCCGCTCTGCATCTGGTGAACACCCTGTGGGCCGTCATCTTCCCCACAGTGGGCTGGCCCTTCGGCGTATTTTTGATGAAACAGTTTGCAGAAGGCATTCCCGGCGAGATCCTGGAGGCCGCCCGGGTTGACGGCGCGGGCGAGATCCGCACCTTCACCACCATCGTCCTGCCCATGGTCAAACCCGGCGTAGGCGCGCTGGCCATCTTCACCTTCATCAACAGCTGGAACGACTACTTCATGCAGTTGGTCATGCTGAGCAGCAACGCCAACTACACCATTTCCCTGGGCATCGCCACCATGCAGGCAGAGACCTCTGTGGATATGGGCTTGCTGATGGCCGGTGCCGCCCTGGCTGCCGCCCCCATCATCATCGTGTTCCTGATCTTCCAGAAGTACTTCACGCAGGGCATCACCATGGGCGCTGTGAAGGGATGATCGGAAAAACGTATCAAACAGCGATTTCCCGGTATACTGAAAAAGAATGGAGCGTTTGATCGCTATGAAAGACATTGCCAAGTATCAGGGCATTTTCCCCGCGTTTTATGCCTGCTATGACGCCGAGGGAGCCATCGATCCCCAGGCGGTCCGCGAGCTGACCCAGTATTTCGTGGACAAATGCGTCAAGGGATTGTATGTGGGCGGTTCCTCCGGCGAGTGCATCTATCAGTCCGTGGCGGAGCGCAAGCTGGTGCTGGAGAACGTGATGGCCGTCGCCAAGGGCAAGCTGACCATCATTGCCCATGTGGCCTGCAACAACACCGCTGACTCCCGGGAGCTGGCCGCTCACGCCGAATCCCTGGGCGTGGACGCCATTGCCTCCATCCCCCCCATTTACTTCCACCTGCCTGACCACGCCATCGCCAAGTACTGGAACGACATCTCCGACGCCGCTCCCAACACCGATTTCGTCATCTACAACATCCCCCAGCTGGCCGGCGTGGCTCTGAACACCGGACTGTTGAAGGAGATGCTGAAGAATCCCCGGGTCATCGGCGTGAAGAACTCCTCCATGCCTGTGCAGGATATCCAAATGTGGAAGGACGAAGGCGCCGTCGTGTTCAACGGCCCCGACGAGCAGCTGCTGGGCGGCCTGTCCATGGGCGCTGACGGCGGCATCGGCGGCACCTACGGCGCCATGCCGGAGCTGTTCCTGAAGATCCGGGAGCTGTTCCTGGCTGGAAAAATGGAAGAAGCCCGGGAGGTCCAGAATGAGGCCTGCCGCATCATCTACAAGATGTGCTCCGCCCATGGCAACATGTACGCCGTCATCAAGGCCGTCCTCCGCAAGCAGGGCGGGCCCGACTGCGGCTCTGTCCGTCTGCCGCTGGCGCCCCTGGTCCCCGGCGATGAGGCCGTGGTGGACGAGGTGGCCGCCATGATCGCCGCCGCCATCGCCAAGTACTGCTGAAATCCATCGCGAAACAGAAGGAGAAACCACTATGAGGATCTATCAGGAGGCGGATTACGAAGCTATGAGCCGCCGTGCCGCCAACCTCATTTCCGCCGAGGTCATCCGCCGTCCGGACTGCGTGCTGGGCCTGGCCACCGGCTCGACCCCTATCGGCACCTACAAGCAGCTGACCGTCTGGAACCAGCGGGGCGACTTTAGCTTCAAGGAGGTCCGCACCGTCAATCTGGACGAGTACAAGGGCCTGCCCCCGACCCATGACCAGAGCTACCGCTATTTTATGCAGACCAACTTCTTTGACCACATCGACATCGACGTGGCCAACACCTATGTGCCCGACGGTCTGGCCGCCGATCCTGACGCTGAGTGCGCCCGGTACGACGAGCTGGTCCGCTCCCTGGGCTATGCCGACCTGCAGCTGCTGGGCCTGGGCCGCAACGGCCACATCGGCTTCAACGAGCCCTGCGGCAGCTATGTGAAGGAGACCCATGTGGTGGATCTGACCCAGAGCACCATCGACGCCAACGCCCGGTTCTTCGCCAGCGCCGACGATGTGCCCCGCCAGGCACTGACCATGGGCATCGGCTGCATCATGGCCGCCCGCCGGGTCCTGCTAATCGCCAGCGGCGCCGACAAGGCCGACGCCGTGTACAACGCGTTTTGCGGTCCCATCACGCCGGCGTGTCCTGCCTCCATCCTCCAGCTCCACAACGACATGGTCCTGGTGGGCGACAAGGCCGCGCTGAGCAAGCTGGTGGCTGCGGGGGTGGCTGTATGCGGATAACTGGCGCACGGGTATTTGATGCCCAGCAGGGCTTTGTATCCAAAGACCTATGCATCGAGGGGGAGACGATCGCCCGGGAGGCGGCCGGCGCTGTCAGCGCTGGGGGCTGTTATTTGATTCCCGGCCTCACAGACCTTCACTTCCACGGCTGCGTAGGCGAGGACTTCTCTGACGGCAGCGCCGAGGGCCTGGCACGGATCGCCCAGTATGAGCTGTCCCGGGGCGTAACGCAGATCTGCCCCGCCGGCATGACCCTGCTGGAGGAGCAGCTGACCAAGATCTGCCAAACTGCCGCCGCCCATAAGGCGGCGGGCGTTCCCGGCGCGGACTTGGAGGGCATCCACCTGGAGGGTCCCTTCCTCTGCGAAGCCAAAAAGGGCGCCCAGAACGGCGCCTGGCTCCACGATCCCGACCTCCCCATGCTCCGGCGGCTCCAGACAGCCGCTCAGGGGCTGGTGAAGCTGGTCACCGTGGCGCCTGAGCGGCCCGGCGCCATGGAGTTTATCCAGGGTGCCGCAGCGGACGGTATCACGGTCTCCGTGGGACACACCACGGCAAACTATGACACCGCCAGCGCCGCCATGGACGCCGGCGCCACCCACTGCACCCACCTGTTCAACGCCATGCCACCCTTCACACATCGGGTGCCCGGCGTAGTGGGCGCAGCCTTTGACCATCCCGCCGTTCGGACAGAGCTGATCTGCGACGGCATCCACATCCACCCCAGCGTGGTGCGGGCCGCTTTCCGGCTCTTCGGCGCGGAGCGGATGGTGCTGATTTCCGACTCTCTCCGGGCCACCGGCATGCCCGACGGCCAGTATCCCTTCGGCGGCCAGGAGATCATCGTCAAGGGGCCCCGGGCCACGCTGGCCCACGACCCCAGCACTCTGGCGGGCTCCGTCACAGACTTGATGGGCTGCCTCAAAACGGCAGTTTCCTTCGGCATCCCCCTGGCCGACGCGGTAACCGCTGCAGCAGTGAATCCCGCCAAGGTCCTAAGAATCTATGACCGGGTCGGCAGCCTGGATGTGGGCAAAACGGCCAACATCGCCGTTTTGGACAAACATCTGGAGCTGAAGGCAGTTATTTTCCACGGCAAGGTGGTCTCCGGCGCTCTTTGAGCCAATGAGGGCTGGCTGGTGAAAAAATCGTTGGCCGTAGGTCAAGGGTGTCTCTCTCAGCCTTTCCGCCGGGACCTTGCAAATACGCGTCCCCCCAAAAACCAGGGTCCGTCCTCTACTCCATTTTTATAGGGGCGGACACCAACAAAAAGGAGGAAAAAACCGCCGGCCGGCGGTGCGGCAGTGTGGAGACCTGCCGTAAGCCCGTTCGCTCACGCGGCGGGGAGGCTTCAGCGCGGAGGCGCGGGAGTCACGGCCAATGTACCATGTCAACTGTGAATCTGAAGGGCATCAAAAAGATCTACGACAACGCCGTCACCGCTGTCCATGATTTCGATCTGGACATCGCCGACAAGGAATTTATCGTGCTGGTGGGTCCTTCCGGCTGCGGCAAGTCCACCACGTTGCGGATGGTGGCCGGTCTGGAGGAGATCAGCGAAGGCGAGCTGTATATCGACGGCCGCCTGGTCAACGATGTGGAGCCAAAGGACCGGGACATCGCCATGGTGTTCCAGAGCTACGCCCTGTACCCCCACATGACCGTCAAGGAGAATATGGAGTTCCCCTTGAAGCTGAAAAAGGTACCCAAGGACGAGATCGACAAGCGGGTCAAAGACGCCGCCGAGATCCTGGGCATCACCCAGTACTTAGACCGCAAGCCCAAGGCTCTATCCGGCGGCCAGCGTCAGCGCGTGGCCATTGGCCGCGCCATCGTGCGGGAACCCAAGGTGCTGCTGATGGACGAACCCCTGTCCAACCTGGATGCCAAGCTCCGCAATGAGATGCGGGCCGAGATCATCAAGCTGCGCCAGCGGATCAACACCACCTTCGTCTACGTCACCCATGACCAGACCGAGGCCATGACCCTGGCGGACCGCATCGTCATCATGAAGGATGGCTACATCCAGCAGATCGGCACGCCCCAGGAGGTTTTCGACCATCCCGCTAACATCTTCGTGGCCGGCTTCATCGGCACGCCGCAGATGAACTTCTTCGACGCCAAGCTGGTGAAGGACGGCGAGGGTTCCTACCACGCCGATGTATTTGGCACCAAGATCCTTTTGACCGATGAGACTCAGAAGGCTTTGGCCGGCATCGAGGCCAAGGACGTGGTCCTGGGCATTCGCCCGGAGCACATCCGTTTCACCGCCGATTCCGGCGACGGCATCCTGTCCGGTACCGTGGAGGTCTCTGAGATGATGGGCAGCGAGTACTATCTGCATGTCACCAGCAACGGCAAGGACGTGGTCCTGCGGGTCCCCACCGGCGACCTTCCCCAGGAGCTGCGGAGCGGCATCACCTATGGCACGCAGATGAACTTCACCTTCCGTCCTGAATCCATCCACCTGTTTGACAAGGAAACTGAGAAAAACCTGGCCTGACAGTCAGGCATCCTCCAACAAAAAAGGACCGTGGGATCTTCCACGGTCCTTTTTTTATTTCAGCCGACCCGCACCTTCACCACGCACTTGCGGCAAGGCTCCGGCTCGTCCACGGCGATGCCCGGCGCATGGGCATCCTCCGGCCAGAAGGCCACAAAGCGATCCCCTGTTACCAGAATCTTGTCCGTAGGGCCGTGGTGCAGCCAGATGTCCCCCTCAGGGCGGGCCTCCACCACCTCCGTCATGTCCTCCAGGGGAGCGATCCCCATCAGTTCCTGTCCGGAGATCAGGTACTGGATGTCCACGTACTTTCTGTGGGATTCCGGGGTCTCATTCACTGGCTTGTTCTCATAGCTCTGGATGAAGAAAAACAAGTTTTCTCCGTCCACCTCATACCGGCCATCCTCCAGCCTGGAAAAATCCGTGTCCCGCAGAAGCTCCAATCCCCGCATAACGCCAGGATGTATCCCCCGATAGGTCTCCAGGTGCCTTGTCGTTCCATACAGCATAGACTTTTTCCTTCCTTTCCACCTCGTTCCGCCTCCCTGGACAGTACGCCCGCCGGCGGTCAAAATCGCCCCAGAAAGCCGTGTCATTCTTTGCCCACTGAGGGTATCATAGCGCAATATTTCAGCCAAAGCAAGCAGTATCCGCCAAAAACGCCGCTCCCTTGCACAGCTCCATGCAAAAGGCCCCCCTTGCGCCCCAAATCATGAAAGGAGGGAGCCTATGACGAACGAGGAAGTGGCCGTTGCTCTGGACGGACACCTGCATGAGATCCGTTCCCTAAAACACCGTATGGACGCCGTAGAGCAAAATCAAAAGACCCTGCACAGCATTGCCGCTTCAGTAGCGGTGATGGCGGAACAGCAGAAGGGCATTTCAGAAAAAGTGGATGTTATCGACAGCAAGGTGGACGCGCTGGAGCAGCAGCCTGGCAAGCGCTGGGAAAGCCTGGTGGATAAGCTGCTTTGGAGCGCAGCCGGGGCGGCGGCGCTGTGGCTGCTGTCCGGCGCTCCGGGTGCGGGACTGTAAATGGCGCAGCCTGGGTCCTGGCTGCAGCCGCCCTGCTGGACTACGCCAGCGCCCACAGCCTCCTGACCGCCGGCGGATATCTTCCTGGCGACCTGGTCTTTCTGCGGTTCGATAAGAAACGGACCTCTTCCCAGCATATCGGTCTGGTGGAAGGGGTCCTGGCGAACGGCCGCCTGCGGACCATCGAGGGAAACACAGGCCTGGAAAATGACGCCAACGGCGATCAGGTCCAGCGACGGGTCAGGGAACCCTGGCAGACGCTGGGAGCCTACCGCCCAGAGTACGAGGAGGAGAACGACATGGATCAAGCAGCCTTTAATAAGCTGGCGGACGCGTGGCTGGAAAGCCGGGCCGGGCTGGCCCCCAGCATCCAGACAGAGGAAGGGCAAGCGGCCCGGACTTGGGCGGGATCATCCTGGGAGACACCCGGGGCCGAAAGCAGTATCGGAGCTTCTGTACCCGGGAGCAGGTCCTGCTGTTCCTTTACCGGCTGGTCCACACAGGCTTGGAGAAGCAGTAAAAAATCCGGCGGCAAGTTGCCGCCGGATTTTTTTCATCGTTCCATCACATCAGATTGTACAGGATCTTCGCCATCTGGCCCCGGGTGATGTTGTTGTTGGGCCTGAAGCTGCCGTCGGTATAGCCGCCGATGATACCCTGGGCCACCATGGTCTGGATGTAGTAGGTGGCATAAGCGGGGATCTTGGCAGTGTCCGTAAAGGTCAGGCTGACGGTGGCATAGCCCTTGGACTGGGTCCGGCCGATCATGGTGGCAGCCTGGGCGCGGGTCAAGGAGCTGTTGGGATTGAAATACATCCTGCCGTCCCTGCCGGTGGAACCGTTGATGATCCCTTCGGAATACAGCGCCTTGATGGCGGGAATGGCGTAGGCCGCGATCTTGTCATTGTCGGCGAAAGGCAGGGTCACGCCGGTGTACTTGCTCTCGTCCAATCCCAGGTAGCGGTACAGCATCACGGCGAACTGAGCCCGGGTGATGTTCTGGTTGGGCCGGAAGGTGCCGTCGTCATAGCCGGTGGTGACACCGGCGTTGTACAGGTGGTCCACATAGGTGGCCGCCCAGTAATCGTTGATGTCGGTGAACTGATGGGCCACGCCGTAAGGCTCCACATCCACAGATGCCCGGCCGATGTTGCCGGAGCCGTCCTTGGCGGTAATGGTGACCCGCATGGCCGCGTGGCTGTCGCCGGGGCCGGGCAGGGCCACCGTCACCCTGCCGGTGGCCTGGTCATACAGGAAGTCATAGGCACCGCCATTGTAGGATACGGAAATGGCGGATTTCGGCAGCAGGCCGTCCACGTTGTCCTCCACGGTGGCCGTCACCTGCCAGTTCTGGTTATCCAGAGAGGCAGTGACTGCGGGCGCCGTCTGGTCCAGGCTGCTGTATGCCGCTGTGAACTGGTCCAGATAAATGGCACCTCTGGTGCCCGGCTGATAGGCGGTCTCGCCGTTCTCGTCCACATAGGCCGGGCCGTGGACGTACAGGCCGGTGATGGCAGTGGTGCCGGCGGGCATGGCGCTCTGGACCGGCATCCAGCCGGTGAAGTCCAGCGTGACCTGATCCGTGTTCGTCACATTGCCGGCGGCGTCCATGGTCTCAATGCCCAGCACGTTGCCGGAATTGTCGCCGTAGACCCAGAAGGTCACCATGGAGGTGCCGGGGAAGGCGTAGGATACCGGTACCTGCACAAAGCCGGAGGAAGCGTCATAGTCCAGTTTGCCGGAGGCCTTGCCATAGCGGACCAGCTCCATATTGCGGTTCTGGCTCAGACTGATGCCGCTGTCCGCCAAAGCGGTGAACTCCGCCTCAAAGTCCTCCACCGTGCGGTACGCGGCCTTGGAGACCGTCACGCTGATGGACGCGCTGCGCCCGCCGGCGGAGACGGTGATGGTCCCGGTGCCGGGTGCTGTGGCGGAGAACTGGCCCCACTGGTCAATGGTGCCGATGCCGCCGTCTACCGTCCAGGTAAAGGCCTCCGGGTCCGCCTTCAGGGGCAGGTGGCTGTAAGCCGCCGTGGCGGTCAGCGATGTGACGGTGCCGGGCGCCGCAGTCAGGGAAGTCAGCAGCTTGCCGCTGGCGTCCCGGATGGCTACATCGTCCGGCGTCTTGATGGCGTGGACGGTGGTAACGCCCTGCTTGCCGCCGCTCTCGGCGGTGACGGTGATATCGCCGCCCCGGCTGGGCGTGGTCAGGACATTGCCGTCCAGGTCACCGTCGCTGGCCCACAGATCATACCGCTTTTCCATGGGAATGAAATTGGTGTCTACAGCGGCAGCGGAGATATTCACCTTGCTGCCCGCCAGCACGTAGCTGTAGTCGGCGCTGACATAGAAATGGCTCAGCCGTCCGCTGGGCTCCCAGTCCGCCACCAGGAAGATCTGGTTGGACACGGCCCGCTCCGCGTTGTCGGAGGGGGAGTTGATGGTCTTGGCCTCCGTCTCGTCCGGCTCCGTGATGGCCAGGGTGGTGGAGCCGCCGCCGTCCAGGCACAGCGCCGTCTCGCAGCCCAGCTCGATCATCCGCTGGGCCACCTGGGTCATGGAGGCGCCGATGGAATGGCCGGACTTCCGGCCGTCGATGGTGTAGAAGATCAGAGTCCCGTCGGCCTTCTGGCCCACGGCGGTGCGGGGATTGGACCCGGCCTGAAGCCCGGAGACTATGGCGCCGTTCTCCACCAGAGAATACAGAGCGCCCACGGCATACTCTACGTCCTCCCACTCGCTGCTGGCAGCTTCCACGGTAATAGTGATCTCGCTGCCCACAGGGATGTTCCGCAGCGCGTCCACATAATAGCTGCTGGACTGAAGATTGGCGGACAGCACCACTTCACCCTTGTTGATGGCGGTGGCGGCAGTAGTGGTTTCCACCACCCGGTCCACCGTCAGCGTCACGGTCCCGCCGATGGCAAGGGGGCCCTCCTCCACGGTGCAGACCACGTCCACACCGGCCTCCGTGTTGCCGGTGGTGTGCTTGGCATTGAAATCATACGTATAGAGGTAAATGCCGCCTGTGGCCGCCCGGGCCTTGTTCACGCCGCCCAGGGTCCGGATCACCTCCGTGGGGGTGCCGTAGCCGAGGTCCGCGGTCACCTTGACGCCCGGTTTGCCCAGCACGGCGGAGCCGTCCCGCCGGAAGCCGATGGCGTAGTACCCGGCATCGCTGCTGCGCAGCTGCCCATCAGTCACCACGATGCCGATGGGCAGGCCGTTGTTCACATTGTAAAAGTCGCCGTTGATGCCCGCTACCACCCGGTAGCCCTTGGCCTCCTCCAGCGTTTTCGCCATGGCGGAGACCTTGCTCCGGTCCGTCAGCACATCGCCGTAGGTCACAATGGGGGTCACGTCGACGTTGGGGGCGTAGGTGATGAAGTTCTCCGTCCGCAGATCAGACTGGGACGTGCTCCAGAACACGTTGGTGGAGAGCTGGGTCTCCTGATTCAGCAGCGTGTCTTTGCTGGTCAGATCCTCACCCAGCGCCTCGGATGCGGCGGCAGGCAGGGTCAGAGACGCCAGCAGAGTCAAAGCCAACAGGATCGACAAAAATTTGCGGGAAAGCTGCTTCATGATGTACCTCCATATGTTTCACGCCGTTCAGTCTACATAACACCAGTAAGCATAGCACATTTTCCCCGCAAAGTAAATGAAGAAAGTGTTACAATTTCCGGTGTTTCCTCTCAAATTTTCCAATCTTAAAAAATGGGCTTTGCGGAAAAAGCATTTCCCTGAAAAACTTCTTGGAGAAATCGTCGTTCTGTATTACAATAGAGGAAGTTCAGAGAAGGAAGGAGCCGCCCTATGACCGTGACCGTCGACCCAACCCGCTGCATCGCCTGCGGGATGTGCGCCTATGCTGCCCCGGAGGTGTTCCGGGTGGTGGGCAGAGCGTCTGCCGTCATCGCCCAGCCTCAGCCGTCCCGGAGCTCCCGTGTTTGGGATGCCGCCAATGGCTGCCCGGTGAACGCCATTACCATCCGAAAAGACTGAACAAAGCCCGGCGGCTTCAGCCGCCGGGCCTCGCCTTTTCCCGACTCGGATATCTCAGGCGGCGGCTGTTTGTCAGGGCTGCTCCATGCCTCCGCCCATAAAAAACGCCCTGGCGAAAGCCAGGGCGTTTTGTCCGTTTCTTGAACGATTACGCTTCAGAAGCTCAGCACTTCTCCACGACCACAGCGGTACCCATACCGCCGCCGATGCACAGCGTGGCCAGGCCCTTCTTGACCTCGGGGCGCTTCATCATCTCGTGGACCAGGGTCACGATGATACGGGCGCCGGAAGCGCCGACGGGATGGCCCAGGGAGATGGCGCCGCCGTTGACGTTGACCTTGCTCATGTCAAAGCCCAGCTCACGAGCCACGGCGATGGACTGAGCGGCAAAGGCCTCGTTGGCCTCCACCAGGTCGATGTCGTCGATGGTGACGCCGGCCTTGGCCATAGCAGCGCGGGAAGCGGGAACAGGGCCAACGCCCATGATCTTGGGATCGACGCCGCCCTGGCCCCAGCCGATCAGCTTGACCATGGGCTTCAGGCCGTACTTCTCCACAGCCTCGCCGGAGGCCAGCACGATGGCGGCGGCGCCGTCGTTGATGCCGGAGGCATTGGCAGCGGTGACGCGCTGCTGGCCCTTGTCATCGGTCTCCTTGCAACCGGTAGGCTCAAAGGTGTGCACGACCTGGGGAGCGGGGGACTCGGGACCTACGGGGAAAGCGCCCCGCAGCTTGGAAATGCCCTCGGCGGTAACACCGGCGCGGGGGAATTCGTCGACCTTGAAGTCCACGACCTGCTTCTTGACCTTCACAGGCACCGGCACGATCTCGTCGTCGAAGCGGCCGGACTTCTGGGCGGCCTCAGCTTTCTGCTGGGAGGCAGCGGCAAACTCGTCCTGCTCCTGGCGGGTTATGCCCCAGACGTCGTTGATGTTCTCAGCGGTGGTGCCCATATGATAGTTGTTGTAAGCGTCCCACAGGCCGTCCTTGATCATAGTGTCCACCAGCTTCTTGTCGCCCATGCGGGCGCCCCAGCGGGCGTCGGGAGCGGCATAGGGGGCGGCGCTCATGTTCTCGGTGCCGCCGCAGACCACGATATCGGAATCGCCGGCCAGGATGGAGCGGGCGCCCTCGATGACGGACTTCATACCGGAACCGCAGACCATGCCCACGGTGTAAGCGGGAACAGAATAGGGGATACCAGCCTTGATGGAGACCTGGCGGGCAACGTTCTGGCCCAGGCCTGCGGTCAGGATGCAGCCGAACATCAGCTCGTCCACCTGCTCAGGGCTAACACCGGCACGATTCAGAGCCTCCTTGACGACGATAGCGCCCATCTCGGCAGCGGGGGTGTTCTTCAGGGAGCCGCCAAAGGAACCAATAGCGGTTCTGCAGCAATTTACGATGTACAGGTCTTTCATGGGTGTTCCTCCATTTTTCCTTAAATTTTTGATTGACGGCGGTCCACGCCGCCTCGGATACAAAATCAAGCGAGCAGTGATTGTCAAAACTCTGACATAATTGTCAAAATTTTATCAATTGCGTAGCCATCAACTCCTCGCGAATTTCATTATAGGGGTTTTTTCCGTCCGCGTCAATGCAAATCTGGCTTTTTCATAAAATTTGTTAAATATTTGACAAAATATCCGCTATTTTCGTCACCTTGACGAAAATAGCGGATACATACCTTTGTTCAGCTTTTCCGTCCTGCGGCGCGGAGATCCGCCAGCGCCTGGTAAAAGGCGGCGGCATCCAGGTCCCCGTAAGCGGCCTCTGTCTCCACCACCGCCTGCTCCGCTCCCCGCTGCAGCATGTGATCGAAGTAATCCTCTGTCAGCGCCTCTGGATCCAGCGGAAGCCGCCGGAGGATGGAAAAGCCCTCTTCCGACTCCAAAATGCCGGAACACTGCCCCTCCTCCAGCGCTTTGGCCGCATCCAAAAGCGTACCAGACCACAGCTTCTCTTCTGGCAGCAGCGTACGGGGACCGGCAGGATCGTCTCCCGCTGCCGCTAAATCACTGAACACAGCTGCCTGGTCTGTTGCGTCGTTGAGCTGGGCAAAAAGTTTGGCTGCCCGCTGCCGGGCGGCCTCCCTGTCTTCCCCGGCAGCCACCAAGATGCGGTCCACCGTCAAAACGCCCTGTTCCTCCCCATAGTGGATCAAGTCCTCCTGTTTCGGTGCCAAAGGGCTGTCCGCCTCACCGGAAAGGCCCCACAGCTTTCCGTACAGCAGTCCGACCCCAGCCAGCTCTTCTGCCCGTTGGCGGTCCAGGCCCAAAGACGCAAGATCTGCCAGATAAGCCGCCTCGCCGCCCCGCTCCGCCGCCTGTTCCTCCCATTGGGCGGTCAGAATCTCCTGATCCGGCTCTGCCAGCGTACAGCCGTACTTATCCGCCCAGTTTTCCACGGTGGCATACAGGGCCGTGTCCGCCAGGGCCTGATCCTTGGCATAGTCCGCCAGCGTCCCGCCGGCAACGGCAGTCTGCCAGTCCAGGGTCCCGCCAGTCTCCTGATAACGATCCCGGATGCGGTCGCAGGTATAGGCCAGCCAATACAGATACCGCCACCCCGGCACCGCCCGGCCATCCACTGTCAGCAGCGTCTCCTCCTCGGAGATCTCTGCCGCCCGGCCTAAAATAGGGGACGGGCCTTCTTCCCGCTCCCCGCTGCAGGCGGTCAGGAGCAGGCACAGCAAAAAACACAGCGCGGCTGCCCGTAATTTCATCGCTTCCACTTCCTCTCCCCCAGGTCGTCCCTCCATGTATATGCAGGGGTGGAGAGATATAGAAGCACAGTGGTGTGATTTCCCATTTTAATCATAGAGTATTTCAAAATGGGATCATTTAAAAAGGAGTATCCAAAATCATTCGCAATGTATTTGAGCTGAGAGGACAGTTAGATCATGAAAACTTTCATCTCAATCTGTCATTTTCCCGCCGTTTGCACCGTTCTATCTCGCCGCATAACGCAAAGCGAAATGGCGTTTATTTACCTAAAAGGGGTACCACTTGCCTATTACAGGCTGAACTGCAATAAATCTATCGGCAAGTATCTGCGCGGTTAGCAAACAGCGAACCATACCTACGTAAATTGTTCTGACTACCCGGCTTGGTTTGATAAGTCAGGTGGTCGACGCAGAATTCCGACCAGCAACTGTTCTCTTACACTCTTTTGACCCTTGATTAGCATTCATGTGGTAAATACATGGATTCTAAAACCACCACTATTTCCCTTTCGAAATATCTCGAACGCTATTTCCCTCGCTAAGAATAGGCGAAAAAACCACGTTCCGTTTTGGGTCGTCAGGTTTTCTAATTCGCTCCATCATTAGGTCGGCTGCTGCGGTTGCGATTGCTACATCATCAAGACAAACCGTAGTAAGTGCGAGTCCGCTTTTCTTTGGAGCGGGAAGATAGTCCGAGCAAATGATACTTAAATCTTGGGGTATTCGTTTTCCGCCGAGAACAAACGCATCAATGATGCCGGAAGCTAGGGTACTGTTCATACAAAATACACCGGTTGCGGAATAATCCCCACGTAGAAAACGCAAAGCAAATTCGTAACCATCATCATAAGTGAAGTTAGTTGGAAGAATGTTGCAGTCATTAATGACCATTCCATTCTCTTTATAGGCCTCTCGAATCCCCCAAATTCTATTGCGCGAGGTTGCAGATTCATAAGTGCCACTGAGAATCATGATATCAGTGTGGCCGTTTTTGATAAAGTGACTACCGCCTATCAATCCAGCAGTGAAATTGTCAATGCTTACGACGTCTAGATTTAGAGTATTAGGATAATGATTTATCAGCACAATGGGACAATTGGAGTTGCGAATATCATCGTTAAAATCCGAATAGCCGACATAGCTCAAAATAAATATGCCCAAAAATTCACTGTGAGTCAGTTTTTTCAGATAATACTCCATGGTGGACCGGCTGCCACAGCAGTCTAGGGTAAACACAACACATCCCAGTTCTTTGAAATATCGGGTTAATGTTTGTATATATCGAACATGTGTTGCCTGTGCATAGCTTATGGAGAGGTCCAGGGATATGACTGCAACGGCCTTTGATCCAAAGAGGCTCGCATGTTTGGACTTATACCCCAATTTTCTGATAGCTTTATCGATTTCTAATCGTGCACCTTCGCTAACAGATCCTTTGTTGGTAATCGCACGAGAAATGGTGGACTTAGATAGGCCAGTTTCTTTAACAATATCATCAATAGTAACTTTCAATGTTTTTTTGCCCCTTTCCAATTAATTAATTAATTCATTTTAGCATATATCCTATGGAATGGGAAGAGACTGGGAAAAACATCATTAAATGGGAAAAAGGCCATTTGGTGGGAAAAATGTCAACAATACTTGGTTAATAACAACAATTTACATATCTAAACGATGTAAATCCAACCAAAATAATAAAAAAGATTGACAATGCTTGGCAAATATGGCATAGTATAGAGGGAAAGATGTCAATTTAATATTGGGAAAAACATCAATAGGAAAGAGGGAAACGCTATGGAGTATAAAGATATCCGAGTATATGATGCTGGGGACCAAGTATCGGTAATTGAACTGAACCACCCCGAAAAACTTAATGCACTGACCGATTATACCTGGGAAGAAATTGTGGACGCTCTCAAGAAAATAGAGATGGATGACACAGTCAACGCCGTTCTATTCAAAGGCGCCGGAAAGTCGTTCTGCGCTGGATTTGACATCGGGGAATCCACAAAAAACGGAAACTCCGACGCATGGGGGCAGTGGCTGTCATTCAAACGTTCTGATGAGTGCCATAATTATTTGTGGGATTTCCCAAAACCGACTGTCTTCGCAGTACAAGGATATTGCCTGGGAGGCGGATTTGAGCTAGCAAGCTTGGGTGATTTTGTCGTCTGTTCCGAGGATGCCGTGTTTGGGGAGACAGAACTGCGTTTTTGCTTGACACCTGGAACACGAGATGTATTTCTACTGGGCCTTCGCAATGCAAAAGAAATTATGATGCTGGCAGAAAAGTTCAGCGCACAGGATGCCTTGCGGTTGGGTGTTGTCAGCAGAGTATTTCCTGTGGACAAGCTGGATACAGAAGCTTTGAAGATAGCGAAGAAGTTAGCAAAGATGCCTACGGAAACTATGCAGTTGACCAAGCATATGCTCAACAAAGTTACCGATATTCAAGGCATGAAAATTATGGGGTCCTGGTCATGGGATACCTTCCTAGCGGCAAAGCTGATAGTTCCCAAAGTTCGTCAAGAATTCAATAAAATCGGCGAAGAGCAAGGCATGAAGGCTGCTTTCAAATGGTTGAATGATCGCTACGATGATTAATCACCGTAGTTATCATAAATAAAATGGAGGAAAAAGAAGATGAAAAAGTTTCTAGTTATCATTTTGGCACTTTTCATGCTAGTCAGTATGACCGCTTGTGGCAAAGCACCTGCGGGAGAACCTGTTGCTGAACCAGAGAAGCCGGCTGACGTTGCGTACAACACAGAAGTAGAACCCTTCAGGGTCGCTGTGTTTATCGCACTAACTGGCGCAAACGCAAACTCTGCTGTTTTCCAGATTCAGGCTCTTGACCTAGCTGTTGAGCAAATCAATAATCATGGCGGCATTGAGGGTCTGGATGGTGCCCCCATCGAACTAGTGTATTGCGATAACATGAGCGATGCTAATGCAATGAAGACTGTTGTTGAAAACGCGCTGGAGGATGAGTCAATTAATTTTGCTATGTTCCCGCTGGCTTCTACCTATACCGCACCTGCAATCGCCACTCTGTCTAAGCTGCAGTGTCCCGCTTTGACCACTTCTCAGGCTGACTCCATCTTTGATCAGGGTTGCGACTACATCTATGGTATTGCACAGGTTTCCTCTAAGGCCGCTGCTGTTACAACCCAGTTCGTTTCTTATCTGGCCGAAAAGTACGGCGTAGATACTTCCAGAATCGGCTGCGTCGCCGTTGACAATGATTATGGCCGTATGAACATGGAAACTTTTGAAAAAAGATATAGTGCGATGGATGGCTATGAGCTGATTTACTCCGAAGCATATCCTGCAGATACTGCCGATATGTCCTCTATTGTTACTGCTCTGAAAAACAAGGATGTCCAGCTGCTCCACTCCATCAATTTGGATCAGGATGGCAAATTGTTTTTTGCCACTATCAAAGGTATGAATTACAATCCCTTGGTTATCGGTGGTGGTTCCGGCATTATGTACCCCACTTTCATTGAGGCTTGCGGTCCTGTCCTGGAAGGGGTCCTGTCCGGCACTCATACCAACCCCAACGCTTCCAACACAGAAGACGATGAGATGTTCCAGGAACTGAAAGCGATGTGCTACGATAAATATGGTCACTATGGCGGTGAGTTCTTGGTCTCTTACTACTCTCAAATGCAGGTGCTACACCAGTTGCTGAACGAGACTAAGTCTTATGACCGTCAGGTCAACAACAAAGCCATGAAAGAACTGGAATTCCATACCCTGTTCCCGAAAATCGATGCTGATGGCAACTACACAGATATCCAGTATTTCGATGAGAAGGGCACCAGCCCCAACTCTACCACTGAGATGGCTCAGTTTCAGTATGATGCCAATGGCGAACTGTGGCCTACCTGCGTATATCCTGAAGCCCTGGCATCTGCCGAGATTCAGTGGAACAGATAAAGCAGTTTATCCGGTAAGATTATAGCAGGGGAAGGACCCTTCTCCCGCTATTTTCTAAGGAAGAGAGCTAAACAAAACCATCCAAAAGAAAAGCGGGGACGGGTCCGCAGATGAGACGGGGCGTAGACAAGCAAAAAGGCGTGCGCAGACCATCACTTTTTTCGAAAAGCCCTGCCATCCAGTTGCCGCTCTGGGCTGTGCGAAGTCCAGATACGTAAGCAGTTTGTCGTAGAACACAGCGGCACTTTAGGATGTAAACAGTGTCACGTCCCGAATAATTTCCTGTCGGTAGGTAGTGGCAATCCCTTTCTGGTAGAGTTTTCTCACAAGTCAATTTTACCAGAAAGGGTCCCGCTTTCTACAATATTAGAGTGTCTTTATGGTTTTAGCCATGGCCGGAATCCCTTGTTATTATTGTAGCGCTTTGCCCATGGCTATCTAGGGGAATTTTGAGAGGTGAAATGACGATGGGTTGGGCAATTTTTCAATCTTTGGTAAATGGCATACTTATGGGAGGTACATACGCGTTGCTTGCCGTCGGAACGACAATTATTTTTGGTGTCATGCGTATGATCAACTTTGCCAGCAGCGCATTCATCATGCTGGGAATGTACGTTGCATGGTGGGCATGCAATCTGTTTCATGCAGGCGTATACGTTACACTTCCGTTCTCTGTTTTGGTCTTGGCGATATTGGCCTACCTTAGCTTTAAGCTTGCAATTGAAAAGGTAATGTTTCGAGATGCAGCGTCAGTTATTATCGTTACAATCGGTTTGATGTACGTGTTGCAGAACATCACTCTTATGATATTTGGCACAACTCCTCTAAACATTTTCTCTGATTTACGTATGAAATTCTATACGGTTTTAGGCATTACCACTCAAGCAATTCGTCTGATTTCTTTTGGCACATCAGTACTGTTGACCGTTATACTGGCACTTGTAATCAATAAAACTTCTTATGGCAGATGCATGCGTGCAACCTCAGAAAGTCAGGAGATCGCTCAGATTTTAGGTGTGAACGCAAAGTTTGTATTTATCTCCGCATGGATTATTGGTATTGTGCTTACGGGCATCGCAGGAACAATCATGTCCCCGCTGTATAACATTACAATTGGCGTCGGCAGCATTTTTGGATCCACAGCTCTTATTGCCATTGTCTTAGGCGGTATGGGTGATATCAGGGGCGCATTTATATCCGGTATCGCGCTGGGCATTGTAGAGGCATTAGTCAGCGTGTTCGTTGCTCCTGAGTTAGGTCAGTCCGCAACATTCATCTTGTTCCTGGTGGTTATGAGATTCAAACCTCAGGGCCTGTTTGGGAGGGGGGAGCGTGTAGCATGATTAATGATACTCTGAAAGGGCAGTTTTTTAAGAAGAGCACATTATTTGTATTGATTCCTGTTTTTCTGGTTGCACTCCTACTTCCTATGGTATTTAACTCATTTTACATTATGTCCGTGCTGATTAACTGCCTGTTGTTTGCCTCTATGGGGTATGCTTGGAACCTTATTTCCGGCTATGGTGGCATGGTCTCCATCTGTCACGCAGGATTCATTGCAATTGGGGCATACACGTGTTTCTTGATGTATATCAATTTTGGCATATCTCCGATTTTGTCCATGCCAATCGGAATACTGATCTGCTATATCTTTGCTACGATCATGGGTCGGATTACTCTGAAATACAGAGGGCCGTTCTTTTCAATCAGCACTATAGTGTTTATTGAATTGTTTAGAACCATGTTAATGTATTTCAAAGATATCACTAATGGTTCTTCGGGACTGGTCATTCCTTATTCCGAACCAGACCCACTGAACCTGCTATTTCCGAATAACGTTCCGTATTATTACATTGCTTTGGTGGTATTGCTTCTTTGTATGCTTGTATGCTGGCTTTTTATCAACTCCAAATCTGGCTACTACCTGCGTACGATCAAGGGCGATCAAGATGCCGCAGAGTCCTTAGGCATTGACGCGATGAGGGTTAAACTTCGCTCCTTTCAGTTGAGTGCTGTTATGACATCCGTAATCGGCGCTGTGTATGCACTGTTCTTTACCTACATTGAGCCGGCCACCATCTGCTCCATGGATCTGTCTATCAAAATCTGCTCTATCGTAATTATTGGAGGTATAGGTACTTTCTTTGGCCCTCTGATTGGTGCGTTTGTATTGATTCCCTTGAGTGAGGTGGCATTGAGAGTATTCCCTGATGGCGGTGCGCAATTGTTCTATGGACTAGGTCTGATTATCATTATCCTGGTGCTGCCAGGCGGCATTGAATCCTTGTTCTCTAAACATCTCATTCCATATATCAGGAAGAAGAAAACCCTTTGTAACAAGGACAAGGAGCGTGATGTATCATGAGTGAGATTTTGACAATCAAGGATCTATCTATATCGTTTGGCGGAACAAAGGCAGTTCAACATCTCAGCTTTAATGTAAATGAAGGCGAAATCTTGGGTATGATTGGCCCCAACGGTTCTGGCAAGTCCACCACAATCAATCTTATTACCGGCGTTTATAAAATGGATTCCGGTGAGATTTTCTTTGACGGGAAACCTATCACAAATAAGATGGACGTGAAAGATCGCGCACGTATGGGTCTGGGCAGAACGTTCCAAACGCCAAAGCCTTTCGGTCACATGACGGTCTATGATAATATTCTGGCGATTGCCTTGCAGAAGTACAACTTTAAAGAAGCAAGAGTGCACACGGAAGAGATCCTAAAAATCACTGAGTTAAATAGCGTTCGGGATTTGTTAGGAGCAAAGTTGCCTATTGAGCAACGCAAATGGTTGGATTTTGCAAGGACCTTGGCCACGGAACCTAAACTGGTAATGATGGACGAGGCCTTGAGCGGCCTGAATATCACGGAAATGAACGAGAGTGTGGAAATGATAAGACGCATCAATAAGGAGCTGAACCTGACCATAATCTTTATTGAGCATGTGATGAAAGCAATAGTATCTCTGTGTGATAGAGTTCTGGTTTTGAACGAAGGCACATGGCTGGCAGAGGGCAAGCCAGAGGAAATTCTAGCAAAGTCCGAAGTCATTCAGGCGTACATAGGAGGAGAATGATGGGGGAGATTTTACGTATTGATAACCTATGTGCAGGCTATGGCGATTTGCAGGTGCTTTTTGACGTAAACCTGCATGTTAACGAGGGTGAGATTGTGTCTCTGGTTGGCTCAAACGGCGCAGGAAAAACAACGCTTCTGCGTTTGATCTCTGGCCTGGAGAAAATCAAGAGTGGTACCATTACCTATCGGGGAGAAGATCTTTCCAAGTATAAGCCTTATCAGCGTGCGTCTCTAGGTATTTCACATATTCCTCAAGGCAGAGGTATTCTCAGAAAGTTATCTGTCAAAGAAAACTTGGCGTTGGGTGGGCTAAATAAAAA
Source organism: uncultured Dysosmobacter sp. (assembly GCF_947631165.1). Classification (GTDB taxonomy): domain Bacteria; phylum Bacillota; class Clostridia; order Oscillospirales; family Oscillospiraceae; genus Oscillibacter. The sequence goes on from NZ_CANRKH010000001.1 coordinate 198,859, forward strand.
CGCTGCCAATGTCAACGAAAAAATTGAAGAGGCTTATGTGAGATTCCCTATTCTGAAGGAGCGCCAAAATCAGGTAGCTGGTTCTCTGAGTGGCGGTGAGCAACAGATGCTGGCCATTTCCAGAGCATTGATTATGAATCCCAAGATTATTATCATGGATGAACCGTCTATGGGCCTTGCCCCCATCGTGGTGAAAGAGGTTTTCAATATCATTAAGAATCTTGCCGACAGCGGATTGTCTATTTTGTTGATTGAGCAGAATCTTGTCCAGGCTTTGGGTGTTGCCCACCGCGGCTATGTCATTGAAACCGGACGCATTGTGATGGAAGGCGGCGGTAAAGAACTTCTTGCGCGAAAAGATATCCAGACTGCTTATCTGGGCATTTAAGGCATCCATTGACCAATCAATCATTCTGGGCTTTGCTATTAGAAAACGTGATTATATTTTAGACTCTGTGCTGAAAATGCCTCAAAAGAGCCATATTTTCAATCCCCAAAGGCAGGTGGTTGCGTCTGCCTTTGGGGCAAGCATAGCTCGATCACGCTTGCCAACCCATCTTATGGAATAATTTTGCCGATGATCTCCAGAAATTTTTCCTGCTTCGTTTTCTTCTTGGGTAGCTATACGCAATATTGTGATGCACAGTGAGCGAATCGGAGTTTTACTTGCCCTAGCTTTAATGAATTCATCACATCTGTTTCCTATCTGGCAGTGTGGGTTAAATCAAAGTCTCCTTCAGTATTTTTGCGGCTATTTGGGTTGCCTTTGCTTGCCAAGCCACAACTCCCAAATGAGCACTGGCTTAATATTGGTGCAAGAGGAGGATCATCTGCAAAACGGCTGCTCCTCTTCTGGTTAATCAGAATAGGAGGAAATATGTCAAAGTTTACAAATTGGCCGAAGGTGGAACTTCATCGCCACATTGAAGGCAGTATGCGAGTGAATACTTATGTTGAGCTTGCCAGAAAAAACGGCGTTGAAATGCCTTCTTGGGAAAAAGATTTTATCCGGCGGGAGATCGAACTGAGAGAGGATGCGCCTCGGGATTTCTCTGGTTTTATCCGCGCTTTTACCTATCTTCGTGCCGTGTTGAAAGATAAGGAAGCGTTCACCAGAATTATTATCGAATGCATTGAGGATGCGGCAAAAGAGAATATCAAATATCTGGAGCTGCGCTTTAATCCCGGGGCACTGGTGAAAAATGGGATTCCTTACGAAGATATCATTTCCTCAGTGCATGAAGGTGTTCGCTATGGAGAAGCGCATAACGATATCCGTATTGGTATGATCGGTATCATCGGCCGAGATATGCCTCCTGAACTGTGCGAAAAGGCGACTGAATTTTGCGTCAAATATGCTCATAACGGCATTGACGGCATTGATTTGGCCGGAGCAGAAACCAATTCTCCGACACCATTTAAACCCTATTTCGATTGTGCAAGAAATGCCTCCCTGTTCGTGACAAACCATGCCGCAGAAATTTACGCACCCACCAACATTATCGAATCGATTGAACAGAATAACGCTATCCGCATCGGACATGCAACACGGGTCATGCAATCTGCAGAGGCGCTTCAGTGCTTAAAGAATCACCAAGTATTGGTAGAGGGATGCTTGATAAGCAATATTTTTACTGGAGCAATTGATAAAATTGAGAACCACCCGTTGCACGAACTATACAAGATGGGAATTCCCGTTTTGATGAATACCGACGACCCTGCTGTTTTAGGAGAGATTGCACTGGAAGATGAGTATCAGATTGCACAGGATGTACTGGGCTTTACAGACGAAGAGATTCAAAATACGATCATCAGAAGTCTTGATTACATTTTCAGACCTGAATTAAAAAAAGAGTTACTTCCAAAATTTGTATTTTCGTAACTCAACATGCTAGGAGGAACTATGACAAAAGCATTAGAAGGAATTAGAGTTATTGATCTTGGGCGATATATTGCAGCGCCTTATGGCGCCATGATGATGGCGGACATGGGAGCGGATGTTATCCGCATAGATAAGCCCGGTGGAGAACCAGATCGTCGTCTGCGCCCCTTCGTTGAGGGGACCAGCATCTATGCACAGACATTTAATAGAAATAAACGATGCATAACCCTGAATTTGAGAACTGAGGAAGGCAAGCAATACCTGATTGAAATGATTAAGAAAGCGGATGTCCTTATTAATAATTTCAGGCCCGGTATCATGGACAGTATGGGCTTGTCCTTTGAAAAAATTCAGGAGTTAAACCCCAGAATGATCGTTGCCAGTATTTCCGGCTTTGGCCAGAAGGGTCCGTTAAAAGATCGGGCCGCATTTGACGGAATTCCCACTGCCATGGCAGGGGTTATGTATGAAAATTTTTCCTACGGCAAGGGTCCCAAACCTTTTGGTACGCCTGTGGCCGATGTAACTACTGCATACATCAATCTTATCGCTATTCTCATGGCATTGTTGCAGAGAGAAAAAACCGGCAAGGGGCAATATATTGACACAGCAATGACGGACTGTATGGTACCCTATCTGGAATCCATGATCCCGACATATTTTGTAAACGGCCCAACTCCAAATTTTGGGAAGCGCAACGGCGGCGACCCTACCTCTGCACCGGCCAATGTTTTCAAAGCCAGCGACGGCTACGTATATATTCATGCTGGTATTAGTGCACATTATATACTGCTGGCTGATATGATCGGTGATGAGCGGCTAAATCGGCCGGAGTACCGGGATCAAAATTACAGACGCGACCACTTTGAAGAAGTAGAAGCTGTGGTAGGCGAATGGGTTGCAAAACATACTGCCAAGGAAGTGGAAGATGCGGTATCAGCTTTAGGAATTCCCACTTCGAAGTTGAATACCATCGGCGATCTACTGGAGTCCGATTACGTGAAATCTCGCAATCAGATTATATGGATGGAGGTCCCTGGCATTGAGGGGAAGTATCCTTTCCCAGGGAGCCCGCTAAAACTATCCGATTGCATGGTGGACACATATAAGTCATGCGGTGTAGCGGGTTGTGATAACGATGAGGTATTCAAAGATATCTTCGGCCTGGACGAGGCGAAGATTGCGGAATTAAGAGAAAAAGGAATCATTTAATATCGAGAGATGAGCAAAGCTGCCCAAAGGCACTCCTGCCCAGAAGCTTTAAATTGGGAGTCGTGGCATCCGCAGTCCGTGCGCGGAGCATAAGTCTACTTGAATCGGGGACATTCTCGGTCAATAGAAAGCCTGTAGTCATCAGGAATCGTTTTGTATTGGATTCAGCCCCGGTTTTTCTTCCCATTGTTCCAGTTTTGTGGTACAGGGCACAGTCTGGGTCGGCTTTGGAGTGGTTTTCCGACTTGAACTTATCCCTGGAAAAGGATCTTGGATTGTTCTGTTTTGTGTTCGCGGCAACGAGCGTAGCGTTCAGACCGGTAAACAGCTTGCCGCAGAATACTGCGGCACTTCGGGATGTGAACGGAATCACGTCCTGGATAATTTCCTGTCGGTAGATAGCGGCCAGTCCCTTTCTGGTTGAGTTTTTTCGCGAGTCAATTTTACTAAAAAAGGTCCCGCTTTTCACAATGTGGAGTGAATTCCGGTTTTAGCCATGGCCGGGATCCCTTACTATTACTGTGTTTTTAGAGTTTTTCTCATGGCTGTTTAACATCTAATATCGGAGGGATACCATGGATTTCGAATTGACAAAAGCGCAGGAGCAGTTCAGGAAAACGATACGCGGGTTCACAGAGAATGAAATCAGGCCGATAGCAGGTGCTGTGGATCGCTATGAAGCTACCGTCGACGACAACATAAAAAAGCTTGCCGCGTTGCATATCAACGGCATTGCCATCCCCGTCGAAGAGGGTGGCGCAGGTGGCGATCATGTCTGCTATGCTATTGCCTGCGAGGAAGTGGCCAAGGCATGTACGTCCACTGCAACCCTGGTGAGCGCTAAACTGGCTGGCCTTCTTATTGAGATGCTCTATTACTACGGCACTCCAGCGCAAAAGGAAAAATATCTTCAGCCCTTCTTGCAGGGTGAGTTGGAAGGGTGTTTCGGCCTAACTGAGCCGGAAGCGGGATCTGACCCCGGTCGTCTGTGTACTACGGCGATAAAAGATGGCAGCAACTATATCATTAATGGCACGAAGACATTTATCACCGGCGCCCCTCTGGCGGATTTTGCTATTGTGATGGCATCTACCAATAAGAGTTTGGGGACCAAAGGCATCACTGCATTCCTGGTTGACTGCGATACTCCAGGCTTCTCAAAAGGAAAACCGGAACAGAAGATGGGCCAGCGCGGCTTGCCTGTGGGCGAGTTGATCATGAAGAATGTCGTGGTTCCTGAAACAGCAATTATTGGTAAAGAGGGCATGGGTTTTCGCTTGGCCATGAAATCTCTGGACTGTGGCCGTTTAGGCATTGCTTCTGTGGCACTTGGTATTGCTGAAGGCGCATATGAAGCAGCTGTGAAGTATTCCAAGGAGCGTGTTCAGTTTGGTGCACCGATTTGTAATAATCAGGCCATTCAGTTCATGTTGACTGATATGAAGATGCGTATTGATGCCGCACAATTGCTGGTATATCGGGCAGCCGTATCTAAGGATAAGGGTAGTTCATCGTTCCCCTTTGAGGCATCAATGGCAAAGGTATATGCATCTGAAGTAGCAATGTTTGTCACAACAAAAGCCGTTCAGATTCACGGAGGCTATGGTTACATGAATGACTATCCTGTAGAACGTATGATGCGTGATGCGAAGCTGACAGAAATTTACGAGGGCACCAGCGAAATCCAACGTATGGTTTTGGCTAGAACGATCTTAAAATAATATAGGGGTGGTTTGATTATGAAATTAATAGTCTGCATCAAGCAAGTTCCTGATACGACGGAAGTTAAGCTTGATCCAAAAACCGGCACATTAATTCGTGACGGTGTTCCCAGTATCATTAACCCCGATGATAGAGCCGCCCTTGAGGTAGCTCTGAAGATGAAGGATGCTAATTTAGGAACCACGGTCACTGTAATTTGCATGGGCCCAAAGCAGGCAGATGCCGCGGTACGTGAAGCGTTGGCCATGGGTGCAGATAGTGCCATAATTGTCAGTGATCGTGCATTTGCGGGCAGTGATACCTGGGCGACAGCCAACGTTATTTCCTCGGCAATTCAGAAGATTATGGATTATGACTTAGTGTTCTGTGGTCGTCAGGCGATCGATGGCGATACTGCGCAAGTTGGGCCTCAGATTGCCGAGCGCCTGAACATCCCTCAGGTAACCTATGCTAGGAGCGTCAAGGTTCTTGGAGATAGTCGTTATGAGGTGTGTCGTGAGTTGGACGACGAACAGCAGATCGTCGAAGTAACAGGGCCGGCATTAATTACCGTTGTACATGGTTTGGAGCCGATTCGCTATCCCGATTTCAGACGTATTTTCCAAGCGTATAGTGGTGTATTTGAGGTGCTCAACTGGTCTCAGGAAGAGCTGAAGATCGATGCCAACAAAATTGGCCTAAAGAGTTCTCCTACTAATGTAAAGTGTACTTTCCCGCCGGAACTGCGGAAGTCAGGTATTCGTCTGGAGGGTACCAATGAAGAAATGGTCAAGCAGCTATTTGATAATATGCTTGGCGAGCACATCTTGAAAAGGAGGGCTTGAGAATGTCTATTGATATAAAACTTTGCAAAGACGTGTGGGTTTTTATTGAGATCAAAGATAAAAAAATTGAGAATACTTCGCTTGAATTATTGGGCGTTGGCAAAATGCTGGCTGCAGATCTAAAACAGAAACTGTGTGCAGTTGTTCTTGGCAAAGATGTGACTCAGTACACAAGTTTGCTGTTCTCATTTGGCGCAGACGTAGTTTATAACTGTGAACACGAACTGTTGGAGACATATACCACAGATGCTTTCACAAACGTTCTTGATGAGATTGTCAAAGAGAAAAAGCCTGACATTTTTCTCTTTGGTGCCACCAATGTGGGAAGGGATTTGGCACCTAGGTTGGCTGCACGGTTGAACACTGGCTTAACTGCGGACTGCACGGCACTATCCATTGACCCTGAAAGCCGACTGCTACAACAGACACGCCCTGCCTTTGGTGGAAATATCATGGCAACCATCATCAATCCCACGCATCGTCCACAAATGGCCACAGTTCGTCCCGGTGTTATGAATAAAATTGATCCCAAAGAGTGTTATGGCATTGTAGAAAACTATCCAGTCAAACTTCCTGCCGAAAATCTTCGTGTACAGATAAAGAAGATCATCAAAAATATCTCCAAGAATGTGAATCTTGTGGATGCGGATATCATTGTATCTGGTGGTCGAGGCCTGGGTGGCCCTGAAGGATTTGAGCTTATCCAGCAGCTAGCCAATGCACTGGGCGGTGTCGTAGGCGCTTCCCGCGCAGCGGTGGACAGCGGATGGATTTCTAATGATCACCAGGTTGGTCAGACCGGAAAAACTGTCAAGCCTATGATTTATATAGCTTGCGGTATTTCTGGTGCCATTCAGCATCAAGCCGGCATGACAGGTAGCAAGTGTATCATTGCAATTAACAAAAATCCGGATTGCTCAATGATGAAAATAGCAAACTACGCTTTGTGCGGAGATCTGTACGATATTATTCCATTAATGGTCAAGACCATTCAAGAACAAAATATTACGAAGTGAGGCAGGGCATTATGGAATTTACACAAATTATTTATCAGAAAGAACAATTTGTTTCCACGATTATCCTTAACCGTCCTGAAAAGTTAAACGCATTGACCGATGTGATGTTGCGAGAAGTTAGAGAAGCGTTGAGAGATTCTGATGCAGATGACAACATCCGAGTCATTATTCTAAAGGGAGCAGGGCGTGCGTTCTCTGCCGGATTTGATCTGTCCCCTGAAGTCTCCACCTATTCTACCGCACAGGAATGGCGCGGGCATATTACCAATGGAAATGAAACTTTCCGGACAATTTGGGAAATTGAGAAGCCCGTGATTGCCATGGTACAGGGCTATTGCCTAGGAGGGGCCTTCGATTTTACGATGTCCTGCGATATTGTTATTTCCTCTGATAAGGGCGTATTTGGTGAACCAGAGAATTTATTTGGCGGGGTTCCTATGTATCTGTTGTTGCCATATATCACGAATATGCGCGTTGTTCGCAGAATTTTGCTGACCGGCGAGAACTTCTCAGCACAACAGGCGCTGGATTGGAATCTGATTTCCTATGTGGTACAGCATGACAGATTGGAGGAGGAAACTCTGAAATTGGCCAAGCGTATCGCAGCCCTACCCTTTGGCACACCGCAATTGAATAAACGCACTCTGAATCGTATTTACGATAATATGGGCGCGAAGGAAGCCATTATGACAAGTGGCGACGCCGCAATTTGGGCATTGTCACGAGCCAAAGAGCCGGAATTGAGTGAGTTCTTTGAGAAAGTTAACACAATCGGAACAAAGGCTGCCCTCAAGTGGCGCAATGATAAATTCGAGCAGTTGTAATGTCATTTCCTAGAAATGAAGGAGTATGGGTGTTGCCCGTCCGGAGCGTCCACACTGTCAGCGTTCCGGAAGCGGGTCAGTGAGGTGGACATAGCGGCACTCCTGGAGACCATCGTATCGTTAAAAGTTGGGCCTGACGACAAAAAGAAAAACTGGGCTGGGACAGTGTTTTCTCTGCCCAGTTTTTCTTTTTGTCAACAGGTCCATTATTATGCCTTATTCGGGAAAAACGACAAAGTATTGTGGAAATCTGTGATGCAAGTGGGGTGCGAATAATTTGGGGATAACCTCTAAGAACATATCCGCCAAAGGCGGAACACAGCAATTCCCACCTCCTAATTCCTAGTTTTTAAGAGTTTTCTGGCGATGATCTGCCGCCCGCCAGCTTCAGGTCCTCCACCAAGGCCAGGGCCGTTTCCAGAACATCGGCGCCGGGCTTCAGCTTCAGCGTCAGGGCCGGGGTGTCGCCGGCGGCAATGGTGACACGTCCCCTGTACTTGCTCAGGCTGCACACGGCCACCAATGCTTCCGGCCGGAACACGCCCAGGGTCAGCTTCAGCATATCCTTCTTCTGGGAGATGTCCGACACCCCCGCCTTAGCGGCGGCGGCCCGGAGCAGAGCCACATCCAGCAGCGCCAGCACGCTCTTGGGCGCTTCGCCGTAGCGGTCCAGCAGCTCATCCAGCAGGTCCGAAGCATCCTCGTTGGTGCGGATGGCGGCGATACGCCGGTACAGATCCATCCGCTGCTCCGGGGCGGGGACATAGCGGTCCGGGATATTGGCGTTGACCGTCAGATCGGCGGAGCACTCCGTTTCGATCTGCTTCTCCTGGCCCTGTTCCTCCAGCACCGCCTCCTCCAGCAGCTTCAGATACAGGTCATAGCCCACGCTCATGAGGTAGCCGGACTGCTCCGGCCCCAGCAGGTTGCCCGCACCCCGGATCTCCAGATCCCGCATGGCGATCTTGAAGCCGGAGCCGAACTCCACATACTCTCGGATAGCAGAGAGGCGCTTGGCGGCAGTCTCCTGGAGAATTTTGCCCCGCCGGAAGGTGAGGTAGGCATAGGCCCGCCGGGCGCTGCGGCCGATGCGGCCCCGGATCTGATGGAGCTGCGCCAAGCCCATCCGGTCCGCGTCCTCGATGATGAGGGTGTTGACGTTGGGGATGTCTATACCGGTCTCGATGATGGTGGTGCAGACCAGGATGTCCGCCTCGCCGTCCACCATGGCCTGCATGACTCCGGACAGCTCCTGCTCCCCCATCTTTCCATGGCCCGTCACAATACGGACCTCCGGCCCCAGCAGCTTCTGGATGCGGGAGGCGGTGAGGTCGATGGTCTCGACCCGGTTGTGAAGATAATAGATCTGCCCGCTCCGAGCCAGTTCCTTCCGCATGGCATCCTCCAGAATGGTCCAGTCATGCTCCAACACATAGGTCTGCACTGGCTGACGGTCAGCTGGCGGCTCCTCGATGGTGCTCATATCCCGCAGGCCGGAAAGGGCCATGTTCAACGTCCGGGGGATGGGAGTCGCAGACAGGGTCAGCACATCCACCTGACGGCTCATCTCCTTCAGCCGCTCCTTGTGGGTCACGCCGAAGCGCTGCTCTTCGTCGATGATGAGCAGCCCCAGGTCGTGGAACTCCACGCCCTTCTGCAAGAGCTTGTGGGTCCCGATCAGCAGGTCCAATCCGCCAGTGCGGGCCGCCTCCAGGATGCGCTTTTGCTCCTTGGCGGCGGTGAACCGGGACAGCACCTCGATCTTTACCGGAAAGTCCTTGAACCGTCCGCTGGCAGTGGCGTAATGCTGCTGGGCCAGCACAGTGGTAGGCACCAAAATGGCTGCCTGCTTCCCGTCCAGAATGCATTTCATCACAGCCCGCAGGGCCACCTCCGTCTTGCCATAGCCCACATCACCGCAGAGCAGACGGTCCATGGGCCGCGGCTTTTCCATGTCGCGCTTGATCTCTTCAATGGCCTGCAGCTGATCGTCGGTCTCGGCATAGGGAAATGCCTCCTCAAACTCCCGCTGCCAGGGAGAATCCGGAGAGAAAGCGAAGCCGGGGCGGCGCTGCCGCTCGGCGTACAGCTGCGTCAGGCCCTTGGCCAGGTCCTTGACAGCCTTTTTTGCTCGAGTCTTTTGCTTGGCCCACTCGGTGCCGCCCAGCTTGTTCAGTTTGGTTCGTTCCTGATCCTCTCCGCCGCCGATGTACTTGCTCACCTGGTCCAGTTGGGTCGCTGGGACGTACAGGCAGTCGCCTCCGGCGTAGTCGATCTTGATGTAATCCTTCTCCACACCGTCCACCGGCATCCGCTGGATGCCCGCAAACCGGCCTACGCCGTGATGAACGTGGACCACCAGGTCCCCGGGGGTCAGATCCGTGTAGGACTGGATCTTCTGTCGGTTGGATTCCTTCTTCAGCCTCGCTCTCTTCTGGGACAGGGTGGTGAGCTGGCCCTCCGTCAGCAGCGCCAGACGCAGATACGGCCACTCACAGCCTGCCGACAGCGCTCCCACGGTAATTCGCACCTCTCCCGGCTGGGGCATGGCGGCGTTCCGCAGGTCCAGCACGGCGGGGATGCCCCGCTCTTCCAGCAGCCGGTGGAGATTCCGCCCCCGGCTCTCTCCGGCACAAAGCACCAGCACGGCGCTGCCGCTGTCCCGGTAATGCTTCAGGTCCGTAACCGCCGTTTCCAGGCTGCCGCCGTAAGAGCTGAGCTGCCGGGCGCTCATTGCCAGCAGGCCCTTGGGCCGCAAAGGATAGCGGGAGGTAGGCAGCGAATCCATCATCACAGTGGGGAAATCCTCAAGAGCGGCGTACAGCTCCTCGGCGGACAGCAGCAGCTTGGCGTGTTCCCCCGCCATGAAGCCTGCTTCCAGCAGAGCCTCCACATCCTGCTTGTTCTGCAGCAGTGTGGCTTTCACTCGCTCATCGACCCGGCCGCTCTCGCAGAAAAACACCACTGCGTCGGCGGGCAGATAGTGAACGCCTGCCGTGGTCTCCGGGTAAATGGCCGCCAGATACCGGTCCATCCCCCCCGGCTCCGCGCCGTTTTTCAGCCGCTCGCCGTCCTCCTGGAGGCGGGCCGCGGCGGCCCCAGTCTGGGTTTTTTTCTCCAGCTTTGACGCCAGCTTCAGCAGTGCCTCCCCCAGACCGGCCAGTCCGCCCGGAGCGCTGCGGGGCAGTACCTCGGCGGCGGGCAGCAGCAGGGCCTTCTCCACATTGGCGGTCCGCCGCTGGGTCCCGGGGTCGAAAACGCCCATGGAGTCGATTTCGTCATCAAAGAACTCGCACCGCACCGGCTGCTCCATCAGAGGGGAGAACACGTCCAGGATGCCGCCCCGCAGGGCGAACTGGCCCACGCCCTCCACTTGGCCGCAGCGGGTATAGCCCGCCGCCAGCAGGCTGTCCGCCAGCCGCTGCGGATCGGTCCGGCCCCCTACCTCCAGGGTCACGGCCAGGCTTTTCAGAAGCCCCGGCGGCAGCGTCCGGGCCATCAGCGCGTCAGCGGTGGCCACTACTGCCCGCGCCTCTCCCTGGGCCAGGGCGTACAGCGCCGCCAGACGGCTCCGCTCCCAGTCCCGGGAGCTGACGGCTCCGGGACGGAACTGCCACTCCCGGCTCAGCAGCGTCACCGGCTCAACCCCCGTCAGGGTCCGCAGGTCCCCCGCCAACTGGCGGGCCTCCCGCTCATCGCCGCAGACAAACACCGCCGGACGGTCCGCAGCCGCCGCCACGGCGGCGCCCACACAGGCCCGCTGCACCGGCTGCAGACCGCTTACCGCCGCCGGGCAGCCGCCGTCCTCGACCCGGCGGACCAGCTCCGCCACCTCGGGAATGGTTTTCAATTGTTGTAGGAATTGTTCCATGGCGCTGTTCCTTGTAAAAAATTTGGAATGTCATGTCAAAAAGGGAGCGTCCTCGCCCGCTGGGACGGGGCTCCCCGATATTGAAGTTTATGGCGCGAAAAAGCGTCCCATGCCCGAAACAAGCTTAAAACTGATCCATAAAAATCAGGCCGCACACATCTCATTTATGGGCAGGCTCTTAATTGAATTGATTCATCGCCTGCTGGCAGCCATGCTCGATAACGCACTCCGCCGCCTGGATGGCCCTTTCAAAGCTCTCCACCAGCACTTTCCGCTCCGCCTGAGAGGGAACGCCAATGACCCAGTCGATCATATCCCCGCCATCGCCGGGAGCGCCGGTGCCGATCTTGACCCGGGGGAACTCCTGGGTCCCCAGGTGAGCAATAATGTTCTTGATGCCGTTATGGCCTCCAGCGGAGCCAGCGGGCCGCACCCGCAGCTTGCCCACAGGCAGCGACACGTCGTCATAGATCACCAGCACATGGCCGGCGGGGATCTTGTAAAACTGCGCCGCCTCCCGCACCGCCTCGCCGGAGAGGTTCATATAGGTCTGAGGCTTCATTACCAGACATCTGCACCCGGCAAAACGCAGGATGTTATAAGCGGACTTGAACTTCACCTTGTTCAGTTTCACACCCGCTTTTTCCGCCAGCAGGTCCACAGTGAGAAAGCCCATGTTGTGGCGGGTATGCTCATATTTTTGGCCTGGATTGCCCAGGCCCACGATCAGCCAGTCTACGGCGGCAGACTGTTTTCCAAACAGCATAGAAAACGCTCCTCAAAGAACTTGATATCGTCAACATAGTTGAAACGGAGTAAGGACCCTTTTTCAACCGCCGGACCAATGGTCCGGCGACGCGCAAATTGCATATGTGTTTGCCATGAAGCAAGGCACAGAAAGCCGCATACACGGCTGCAATGCTGCGCACTGGCATTACATTGAAAAGACTCCTTTGGAGTCTTTTCAACTGTGGCGGTTATAGCCCACAAAGGCGGGAAAGTCGCCTTCCCCGCCTTGCAGTATGTCATAATGCCGCTTTTCTCAGCGGAACAGCTTGGAGATAGAGACCTCCTGATAAATGCGCTCAATAGCCTCGCAGAACATGGGTGCCACAGACAAGTACTTGATCTTGGGGCACTTGGCGGCATCAACGGCAGGAATCGTGTCCAGCAGCGCCAGCTCCTGGATGTTGCTGCTGTTGATACGCTCCAGAGCAGGGCCGGACAGAACGCCGTGAGATGCGCAGGCGTGGACGCTCTTGGCGCCGCCCACTTCCACCAGGGCCTTGGCGGCGTTGCACAAAGATCCGCCGGTATCCACCATATCGTCAAAGAGGATGCAGTCCTTGCCAGCCACATCGCCGATAACATTCATGACCTCGCACTGGTTGGCCTTCTGGCGGCGCTTGTCCACGATGGCCAGCTGCATGTGCAGCTTCTGGGCAAAGGCCCGGGCACGGGACACAGAACCAACGTCGGGAGAGACCACCACCATCTCCTCGCAGCGGTCGCCGAACTTCTTGGCATAGTAGTCCACAAAAATGGGGTTGCCGGCCAGGTTGTCCACGGGGATATCAAAGAAGCCCTGGATCTGAGCGGCGTGGAGGTCCATGGTCAGCACGCGGTCAGCGCCCGCGGCGGTGATCATGTTGGCCACCAGCTTTGCCGTGATGGGGTCCCGGGCCTTGGCCTTGCGGTCCTGCCGCGCATAGCCGAAATAGGGCATCACGGCGGTGATCCGTCCGGCGGAGGCGCGCTTCAGCGCGTCGATCATAATGAGCAGCTCCATCAGGTTGTTGTTGACGGGGGTGCAGGTGGACTGGACCACGAACACGTCGCTGCCGCGAACGGTCTCATACAGAGATGAAAAAATCTCGCCGTCGGAGAAGGTGCCTACCTCAGACTCACCCAGCTTGGTACCCATCAGCTGGCAGATCTCCTGTGCCAGCTTGGGATTGGAGTTTCCGCAAAAAACCTTGATATCTTTGCCGTGAGAAATCATTCCAAACGCCCTCTTTCTGCATGTTTTTATTTAAATGTCAGATATTCATTCGTGCCTGGGTCCTTCGCCGAAGCGCTCCCGATACAGCGGCTCCAGCTCCTGAATGGTCTCCGGCCCAAAGACCGGCAGCCAGCCGGGCACCAGTTCCGCGGCAGTGATGGCGTTGGTCATCCGCGTTTTCCACACTGCCTGCAGCTCATAGCCGGGGGCGGCATAAGCAAAGCCGGGGCCAGCCTCCGCCATGGGCATGGCCGCCCGGGGAAGCACCAGCACCTGGTCCGGCGTGTTCAAAAATTCCATCAGATCGCTCTGCTGCTCAGAGACCACCACATCCGCCTCCGGCGGCATGCAGGTCCTGGCCTCCTCCGCGAACCGCGGCCCGCAGACAATGAAAAACCGCTGCACGCCATCGGCCAGCAACTGACTGCTCATCCATGATAAGATCGGGCAAGAGAGAACTGCTTCCAGCATCAGCGGTTTGGACCCAGCGGGGATCTCATGATCCTCCTCCATAAAGAAAACGGCGCTCAGCGGGCGGACCATATCCATCCCCTCCTTTGTCGATGTTGTTCAGCAGATTCATTATATCAAATTTTTATCGGAAATCCAGTGTTTTTCACGAAATTATCCGGGAAAATTCTCCGAATTCTTTCACACTTTTTCGCTTTTTTTGTGGCAGGCAACAGAACTGCCCAAACTGCAGATATATTTTTCGGCATTATGCAAAATTTTCGCCAGATCTCCGGTAATTTTCAATAAAAAGCAGAATTTCTCCACATATTATGGTTGAATTTGCGCAGGTAATGGATTACAATAGTATGCGCTTGCACGAAATGGGGGGATTTCCATGTTGAATATCGTCTTAGTGGAACCGGAGATTCCCCAGAATTGCGGCAACATCGCCCGTACCTGCGCCGCCACCGGCAGCCGCCTCCATCTGGTCCGTCCCCTGGGCTTCGATATCTCGGAAAAAGCCGTCCGCCGGGCCGGGCTGGACTACTGGCATCTGGTGGAGGTGGCGGACTACGCCGGTCTGGACGAGCTCTTCGCCCGCCATCCGGAAGCCGTTAATGACCTGTGGCTCACCACCACCAAGGCTCCCCGCTCCTATCAGGAGGCCCGCTTCACGGCCGACAGCTGGCTCTTCTTCGGCAAGGAGACTGCCGGTCTGCCCCTGGCCTTTCGGGAACAGTTCCGAAGCCGTTGCATCCGGCTCCCTATGGTATCCGAGGCTCGAAGCCTGAACCTCAGCAACACCGTGGCGGTCTGCGTCTACGAAGCCCTGCGCCAGAACGGTTTTCCAGGTCTGCAAGGCACCGGCGAAATGGCCAAGTAAAATTGGGAATTAGGAATGCGGAATTTTGATCCAGCCGCTCACAGGCGGCAGCTCCTCTATGGAAAAAGGGAATTGGAGCGCCGCTGCTTTCCCGGCAAAAGGAAATTCCTCATTCCTAATTCCTAATCAACAAAGAGTGGAGGATTTCATATGACCTATCACAAGAAAACTGTCCGCGATATCGATGTGGCCGGCAAGAAGGTCCTGCTGCGCTGCGACTTCAATGTTCCCCAGGACAAGGATACCGGCGAGATCACCAGCGATAAGCGCATCGTGGCGGCCCTGCCCACCATTCAATATCTGCTGGACCAAAACGCCGCCGTCATCGCCTGCTCTCATCTGGGCAAGCCGGAGGCCAGCTTTGAAAAGTGGGTCAAGAAACAGACAGAAAAGGGCAAGGACTCCGCTTCCCTCACCGAGGAAGCCTGGAAGAAATCCCTGAAAAAGCTGAGCTTGGCCCCCGTGGGTAAGCGCCTCAGCGAGCTGCTGGGCCGGGAGGTCCTCATGGCCGCCGATGTGGTGGGTCCCGACGCCCAGGCTAAGGCCGCCGCTTTGCAGCCCGGCCAGATCCTGCTGCTGGAAAACACCCGCTGGGAGAAGGGCGAGACCAAGAACGACCCCGCCACCGCCAAGGCCCTGGCCGACTTGGCCGGAGCAGACGGCGTTTACGTTTCCGACGCTTTCGGCGCAGTCCATCGCGCCCACGCCTCCACCGCGGGCGTAGCGGAATATCTGCCCGCCGTGTCCGGCTTCCTGATCCAGAAGGAGCTGAGCTTTCTGGGCGGCGCCATCGCCGAGCCCAAGCGCCCTCTGGTAGCCATCCTGGGCGGCAGCAAGGTCAGCAGCAAGATCGGCGTCATCAACAATCTGCTGGAGATCGCCGACACCATCATCATCGGCGGCGGTATGGCCTATACTTTCTGCGCCGCCCTGGGCGGCAAAGTGGGCAACAGCCTGCTGGAAGAGGACTGGATCGACTACTCCAGAGAGATGATCCAGAAAGCTGCCGGCAAAGGCGTAAAGCTGCTGCTGCCGGTGGATACTGTCTGCGCCGACGCGTTCGCACCTGACGCCAACAGCCAGGTGGTGAAAGCCGGCGAAATTCCCGACGGCTGGGAAGGCTTGGACATCGGCCCTGAGACGGTGGCCCTGTACTGCTCCGCCGTGGCTGATGCCGGTACCGTCATCTGGAATGGTCCCATGGGCGTGTTTGAATTCCCTGCTTTTGCCAAGGGGACCGAGGCTATGGCTGAGGCCCTCAGCAAGACCAGTGCCATCACCATCATCGGCGGCGGCGACAGCGCGGCGGCTGTGGAGCAGCTGGGCTACGCTGACAAGATGTCCCACATCTCTACCGGAGGCGGCGCAAGCCTGGAGTTCTTAGAGGGCAAGGAACTGCCCGGCGTGGCTTGCCTGCTGGATCAATGATCCCCTGTACTCAAGCGGCAAACCAGCGGAGCGTTTGCCGCTTGAAAAGGAGGCGCAAGGAAGCGGTGTTCAAGATGCCCGACAGGGCATCTTGAATACAGCGGACTTTGCGACGACGCGGGCAAGGAACTGCCCGGCGTTGCCTGTTTGCTGGACGCCTGAGGCCGTGATTTCCCCGGCGCATGTCCGAATTTCGCTGATTTTTTACTAGTGCGTCATAAATTCCCCTAAAATGCTTGACAAATAGCCCAATTTTCGTTATAAAATAATAGTTTTCAATGCAGATGGATATGCATATATAGACATAAAGGAGTTTGAACGACATGAATCGCAGATATCGCAAGACTGTTATCGCCGGCAACTGGAAAATGAACATGACCGCTACGGAAACCAAGAAATTCGCCGAGGACATCAAGAAGATCATGCCCCGCGCCAAGTGGTGCGAGACGCTGATCTGCGTTCCCGCCTGCAACATCTCTACCGCCGCCAAGGCCTTCAAGGACCTGCGCATCTCCGTGGGTGCCGAAAACGTCTATTTTGAGGAGAAGGGCGCCTATACCGGCGAGGTGTCCGCCAACATGCTGAAAGACCTGGGCGTGAAGTACGTTATCGTTGGCCACAGCGAGCGCCGTCAGTATTTCTGCGAGACCGACCAGACGGTCAACAAGAAGGTCCACGCCGTGCTGAACGCCGGCATGAATCCCATCATCTGCGTGGGCGAGAGCTTGGAGCAGCGGGAGACCGGCATCACCGACGAGTGGATCGCCCTGCAGGTCAAGAGCGCCCTGCACGATGTTCCCGCCGACAAGCTGCGCCGCTGCATCATCGCCTATGAGCCGATCTGGGCCATCGGCACCGGCAAGACTGCCACTGCTGAGCAGGCCGGCGAGGTGTGCTCCAACATCCGCGCCACCATCCGCGCCATGTACGGCGCCCGGGTCGCCCGCAGCGTCACCATCCAGTACGGCGGCTCTATGAATCCCAAGAACGCCGCAGAGCTGCTGGCCCAGCCCGACATCGATGGCGGCCTTATCGGCGGCGCCGCTCTGAAGCCAGAGCAGTTCGTGGACATCATCAACGCCGCAAATCAAGAATAAAACCTGTGCCGATAGGCAAGGGGGATGCCGGATGGGCGAGAGATTTTTCCGCTGATCAAGGTGTTTCGCCGTGGGAATACTCAGTGCGTTTTCAGGAGAAACAACGCAGCGCGGCAGGAAATGGCCCGCCCGGACGGCGTACAACGCCTATCGTACGGACTCTAAAACTTCGAGGGGAAGCAGGCTCTCCCTCGACCTCCCTGCCGCCCGCTCATCCATTCCCCGCATAGGTCCCGGCTGAGAGGGTATTTCCTGGCTGCCGCTCAGACAGCCGCTGCATGGGCTGGTATTGACCAGCGAAATGAGGTATTTTTCTGATGAACAAGACCCCGACTACTTTGATCATTATGGACGGCTTTGGCCTCTCCGGCAGCACTGCCGGCAACGCCGTCCGCGCCGCCAAAACGCCTCGGTTGGACGGTTTCTTCCAGGTATTCGCCCACACGGAGCTGTCCGCCTCCGGGCTGGACGTAGGGCTTCCCGATGGACAGATGGGCAACAGCGAGGTAGGCCACACCAATATCGGCGCCGGCCGGGTAGTGTTCCAGGATCTTCCCCGCATCACCAAGTCCATCTCCGACGGCGACTTTTTCACCAATCCCGCCTACAACCACGCCATGGACGCCTGCCTGGAAAAGGGCACCGCTCTGCATTTGATGGGCCTGCTGTCTGACGGCGGCGTCCACTCCCACCTGGAGCACCTCTTTGCCCTGCTGAAGCTGGCGAAACAAAAGGGCCTGGAGCGAGTCTATATCCACGCCTTTCTGGATGGCCGGGACGTGTCCCCCACCTCCGGCGCCGATTTTGTGGCCCGGACCGTGGAAGCCTGCCGGGAGATCGGCGTGGGCAAGATCGCGACTGTGATGGGCCGCTACTATGCCATGGACCGGGACAAGCGCTGGGACCGTGTGGAACAGGCCTATGATGCCATGGTGTACGGTGAAGGCGCTGCCTTCAATCCCGTGCCTGTGGCGGCGGTGAAGGATTCCTACACCGCCGGCGTCACCGACGAGTTTGTGGAGCCTGTGGTCTGCGAACAGGACGGCACCATCTCTGACAACGACAGCGTCATCTTTTTCAACTTCCGGCCTGACCGGGCGCGGGAGATCACTCGGGCCCTGGTGGACCCGGACTTTGACGGCTTTACCCGCCAGTATTTCCCCGTCACTTTCGTGTGCAACACGGAGTATGACGCTACCATGCCCAACGTGGAGGTGGCCTATCCCCGCAGCTCCGTCCGCAACGGCCTGGGAGAGTATCTCAGCCAGATGGGCATGACCCAGCTCCGCATCGCGGAGACGGAGAAGTACGCCCATGTGACCTTCTTCTTCAACGGCGGCAGCGAGACCCAATTCCCCGGTGAGGACCGGGTCCTGGTGGCCTCCCCCAAGGTAGCGACCTATGACCTTCAGCCGGAGATGAGCGCCGTGGAGGTGGCCGACAGGTGCGTGGAGCGCATCGAATCCGGTTCCTACGACGTTATCATCCTCAACTTCGCCAACTGCGACATGGTGGGCCACACTGGCGTGTTTGATGCCGCCGTGAAGGCCGTAGAGACCGTGGACACCTGCGTTGGCCGCGTGGTGGACGCGACCCTGAAGATGGGCGGCATCGCCATGATCACCGCCGACCACGGCAACGCCGAGCAGATGGTGGAGCCTGACGGCAGCCCCATGACCGCCCACACCACCAATCTAGTGCCCTTCATCCTCTGCGGCGCCGGCACGGAGCTGCGGAGCGGCGGCCGCCTGGCGGACATCGCCCCCACCATGCTGGACGTGATGGGCCTGGCCTGCCCCGAAGAAATGGACGGCAAGACTCTGATCCTGAAATGATCCCATCGCCTGAGACCCGGGCGGCCATTGGCCGTCCGGGTCCTTTTATGTCCGCTGTTCCGTATAAATCCAGAATTTCCTGTCCATACTTCCCTTGTGCCCAAATACCGGCAGACAATGCCAGAAAATAGCGGAATCACGCGCCTGCCGTCTCGGGTATACAAATTTGAGGGAGGACCATACATGGACAACAAATGGAACACTATCCTGGGCAGTGCCGGATTTTACGTGACTATGGCCGTCTGTCTGCTGGTGGTAGGGATCTGCGGCTATTTCCTGCTGCTGGACGATGACGAACCGGCCCCGGAGCTGGAGCCGGATGCCCCAGTGACCGCCCCCGCGCCGGAGATCACAGAGCCGGAGGAACCGCCGGTGGTGGAGACCGCCGCCCCGGAACCGATCCCCGCCGTGCCCCCCATGCCAGAGGTGGAGATCGACGACACGCCCGTGATGGCGGAAGCGCCCCGGCTCGTCATCTCGCCGCTGCAGGGGGAGGTGGTGACCGCCTTCTCTGTGGATGAGCTGCTGTATAACGAAACTCTGGCGGACTGGCGGACCCATGACGGCATCGACATTGCCGCCGCCCTGGGCGACTCGGTGCTGGCGGCCTGCTCCGGCACGGTGATGGCAGTCACGGAGGACGCCCTCATGGGCGCTACAGTGGTCATCGACCACCCGGACGGTTTTCAGACCACTTACGCCAACCTGCAGTCCGATCCCGCTGTGACGGTGGGGGAATCGGTCTCCGCCGGACAGATCATCGGCGCCGTGGGCGATACAGCGGCGGCTGAGGCCGCCCAGGGGCCGCACCTCCACTTCTCCGTGACTCAGGATGGCGACGCAGTGGACCCCAACGAATTCCTGGCACAATGACAGGAAAAGCGCGCACCCGAGAGGGCGCGCGCTTTTCATCATCCACAAAGCTCTGTCCTGCGGCGGATCACTTGGTGTAGTTCCGCATCCGCCACACGATGGCAGAGATCTGGCCGCGGGTCAAGGTGTTGTTGGGCTTGAAGGTGCTGGTGCCGTTGGAGAAATAACCCTCCACGATACCGGCGGCGTTCAACGCCCGAACAGAGGTGTCCGTGGTGTCAGTAAAGGGCTGCACCGTGGACAGGCTGCTGGTATCCAGCTTCATGGCACCAGCTGCCAGCTGGGCCACCTGCTGGCGGGTTATCGTTGCGGACAGGTTCACGTTGCTGCGGGTCACGATGCCGTCGGCCCGGGCCTTAGCGAGGTAGCCGCTGAAGGGACTGTTCTTCACGGTAGGCGCCTGCTCGGGATATCCCGCCGCCAGCATAATGAGCTTCAGGGCCGCGCCGTAGGTAACGGTGTTGTTGGGCTTGAAGCTGCCATTGGCATAGCCAGCGATGACGCTGGCGTCTGACAGCTCCGCCACATACTTGTAGCACCAGGTAGAGCTGTTCACATCGGAGAAGGACTTCTTGGCCTTCACCACGCCCAGAGAGAAGGTGCCGGAGGCCAGCGCCGCGCCGCTGCTGTTCAGCGCCACATAGGGGATCTCCACATTGCCGGTGTAGCTGGAGGACGGCACGAACCGCAGGGACTGGGTCCCATTGAAGATGGCGTAGGCGGTGCTGGTATCAGCGGCGGTAGAGGTCCCGCTGCCGACGTACACCGTGCCGGCGGTGTAGCTGGGCAGGCTCAGCAGCTGGATGCTGGAGGGAGCGGTGCCGGTGGCGGCGGAGACTGCCTTGCTGATATCAGAAGTCGGGAAGGTAATGGCCGTGCCCTTGGGCACCACGCCGTAGACCTCGGAGACTGCGGCAGAGGTGACGCTGATCAGAATCGCACCGGACACGGACCGGGATCCGCCGTAAGCGGTGAAGGGAATGGTGGCGCAGTAGTTCTTGCCGCTGGGCACATAAGTCAGTTCCGTCAGCGCAAACTGGCTGGTGCTGGTAGGGCTGGCGTAGAAGTTCTGGCCGCTGCAGTTGGAGGCGGTGAGCTGCGCCCGGCTGGAAGTGCCGTATTTGCTGGTGTTGTAATAGTTGTAATACAGGCTGCCGGTGGAGGGGACCCCGGTAAGGGTCACATACTGCATGTTGGTGCCGGCGTTCCGCTTGAAGAAGCGGGCAATGTCGTTGGCGTTGATCTGGACCCGGTTGCCGGAAGTGATGTTATAGCGGACACTGCCCACATAGTTGGAGGTGCCGGCCGCCGCGCCGTCGGGCTGGATCACCAGTGTGCCTTCCTCTTCCTCATCATCGTCACCGTAGACGGTGAAAGTCAGCTTCACCGATTCCTTGAAGCTGGTGTCTGCCGCGAAGGTCAGGGTGTCCAGGCCGTATTCCTTGCTGCCGGTGGCGTCCTTGGAATTGTAGTAGAAGGTGTAGCCGTTGAGGCTGGAGGCGGAGAAGGAGGTCTGGCTGCTCTTGCCGTAGTTGCTGTACAGGGTCAGGTCGGAGAACACGCTGGAGCTGGGCCGGTCAAAGCGGACATAATCCACCGTGGCCTTCTTGTCGCCGCACTTGCTGCGCAGGTAGGACTGGAAGTCGGTCTTATCCAGGTCCGTGTACTTGCCGGGCTTCACCTTGATGGTGACGTCGCCCGCATCCTCGCCGTCGCCCACCTGGATGACCAGGGTGCCGTCCGCGTAGCGGGTATTGCTGTAATAGGCCCGGAAGGACAGTTCCACCGTGTGGTCGGAGGCGTTCTTGCCCGCCACGAAGGACAGATCGTCCAGGGCGTAGTCGCCGGAGGAGCTGCTTCTGCCGTAGTAGAACTTATAGTCGTCGATGGTGCTCTTGGTGAAGGACTTCTGGTCGCTGTAGCCGTAGTCGTAATAGATCGTGCCCTCGCTGCTGCTGAGGGTATCGGTGGTGGAGAACTCGACCCACTTGATGTCGTTGCTGGTGTCAGCGTCCTCCTGGTAGTAGTCGTTGAAATCGTCCTCGTCAAAGTCCACTTCCTTGCCCGCGGCCACCTTGTAGGTGATGTCGCCGCTGCCGGAGGCGTCATCGTCGATGACGATCTTCAGCGTGCCGTCCTCATAGTCGCCGCTGCTCCGGTAGGCCCGGAAGCTGATGCTCAGGGAATCGCCGTCGTCAGCTTTTTTGTCCGCCGTGAAGGACAGCTTATCCAGGTCGTAATCCCCATAGGACTTGCTGCTGTAATAGAACTTAGCGTCGTTCAGGTCATCCCTGTCAAAGTCCTTGGAGCCGCAGCTGATGGCGCCGTCAAAGCTGGTGTAGGACTTCGTGGCGGTGAATTTGACATATTTGATGTCGCTGGAGCTGCCGGAAAGGTCCTGATACGCCTCGTTGAAATCGTCCGCGTCAAAGTCCACCGTGCCGCCGGGCGCGACCTTGTAGACGATCTCGCCGTCGCCCTTCTTGTCGCCGACCACCAGCTTCAGGGTTCCGTCCACAGACCCTCTTGTGCCTTCAACAGTAAAAGAAACCGTGATTTCATCATCGTCCGCGCCTTTGGCTGCGACCAGAGACAGCTCATCGATCTCGTAGTCGTTCCGCCCGGCTTTTGCCTGAGTATAAAATTTATTGCTCGTCAAATCGCTCCGGCTCAACTCGCTGCTGCCGTAATAGATAGAGCCGGAGAAATTTTTATAAGTACTGCTGCTGATGCTGTCAAATTCGACATATTCCAGGCTTCCGCTGTACTGGCTCTTGTAGACCTTCTCGAAATCGTCCTCGTCAAAGCTGGTCTCTTTGCCTGGGTCCACAGTGTAGGTGATCTGCGTTTCATCATCAGTGGTATACAGGGCATAGAACTCAACGCTGTTGTTTGTAATCTTAATGCTGGTCGGGGACTTCTTGCTCTGACGGCCTGTATAGATAAAATCATCAGTGTAAGTATCCGTCCAGCCATAGAACTCATAAGTCTTTCCATCATATTTAAAGCTGGAAGGCCGAGGAATACCATTCACAGCGGAAGATGTCAGGTAGCCATTCGTGCCAGCTTTAACAGTGCTGTAAGTACTGCGATAGCTGGAAGTGGGATAGTAAAATGTTACAGTATAAACAGCGCCAGAAACCTGTTGTTTGCAAACTGTACATTTGCCAGTGGAGTCAGGTGTATGCGGAGACTTTGCAGAAGTTCCATCACAAATAGAGCAAACCTGCCAATGTTCTGTTCCGCTCGTTACATAAATACCTTTGGGAAAACTGTGCTCTGCTTTTCCAAATTCCTTGTATGTGCAGCCCGCCGTTGTACAGGGATGCCAGTGATGCGAATTATCAGAGGTCCAAACATCAGCAGCCACATGTGCCCCTGTTGCAGGAATAGTCTTCTCTTTTCTGTATCCACAGCCATCTGTACAGGCGTAATATTCCTTGCCAGCTTGGTAACATGTAGCATCATCTTTATCACTAACAGTTTGAGAAATGTTGTGCGTTCCTGTTTCTATTACATATCCACACACAGTACATTTTTTCTCATGCATCTCCTCGTCGACTACCGCCCACTTGGATGAAGTATGTCCTGCAAAATCAAGTTTATCCTCACAGCCAGTACATTCATGATAATGCCCTTCGGAATTAAAAGACCAGACGGCTTTAGCGGTGTGAGTATGTGGGGGGGGGGAATCTTCTCCACCAGTTCCACTGCCACCTTCGCCCTCCCCCGTCGCCAAAGCGGCGGGTATCATGCCGGCCACCATGATCAAGGCTAAAACCAGGGCCGGCACTTGTTTTTTCCAGAATTTTTTCATTGCGGTTCCTCCTTCAAATCTCCCAACGTCTCTCGGCGTATTGGCATTCCTCATTGCCTGCTGTCCACATAGTATACCTAGTTATACCATATCTCAACCCGTCCCAACAATCATGAACAAATTGTGAACAACTGGTGCCCGTCCTACATTCTTAACAAAAACTTCATGTCTGGCCAATCCGCCGAAACTTAACCCAAAATCCCCCTTTACAAATATTTTCCCCTCCTATATAATGGTATGGTTCATGAAATTCGAGAGAACGGAGAAACGCCATGGCTTTGATCGAATACGACATATATAAGCAAAAGCTGCGGGACCTGGGGCCGGAGCTGGACAAGTTGTCCGCCGCCCTGGACATCGAGAGCGCCCGGCAGGAGGCGGCCCGCCTGGAGGATGAGACCGCCCAGGACGGTTTCTGGAACGACCTGGAGCGCTCCCAGAAGGTGCAGCAGCGCCTGAAGCAATTGCAGAACAAGGTGGCCCGGCAGGAGAAGCTGATCTCCTCCTGGGAGGACCTGACGACCCTGTGCGAAATGGGCCAAGAGGAGGACGATCCCGAGATCCTGGAGGAGCTGAAGAGCGAATACGCCGCCCTGGAGGAAAAGGTGGAGGAGACCCGGATGACCACCCTGCTCTCTGGCGAATACGACAACTCCAACGCCATCTTGCAGTTCCACGCCGGCGCCGGCGGCACCGAGGCCCAGGACTGGGCGCAGATGCTCTACCGCATGTATACCCGCTGGGCCGAGCGGCACGGCTTCCAATATAAGGTGCTGGACTACGAGGACGGCGACGAGGCGGGCATCAAGTCCGCCGCCATCTCCATCGAAGGCGAAAACGCCTATGGCCTTTTGAAGAGTGAGAACGGCGTCCACCGGCTGGTCCGCGTCTCTCCCTTTGACGCCAACGCCCGCCGTCAGACCTCCTTTGCCGCCATCGAGGTGATGCCGGAGATCGAGGACGACAACTCCGTGGAGATCCGGGACGAGGACATCGAGATGCAGGTCTACCGCGCCTCCGGCGCCGGCGGCCAGCACGTCAACAAGACCTCTTCCGCCGTGCGGCTGATCCACAAGCCCACAGGCATCGTGGTGGCCAGCCAGCAGGAACGCAGCCAGTTCCAAAACAAGGACAACTGCATGAAGATGCTCCGGGCCAAGCTGATGGAGCTGAAGGCCCAGCAGCACGCCGAGAAGATCTCCGACATCAAGGGCGTACAGATGAAGATCGAGTGGGGCAGCCAGATCCGCTCCTACGTGTTCATGCCCTACCAGATGGTGAAGGACACCCGCACCAGCTATGAGACCAGCAACATCGATGGGGTCATGGACGGCGACCTGGACGGCTTCCTCAACGCCTATCTGACCCAGCTGGCAACCGGCGAACTGAAAAAGTAAGTCGATGCTGCCGGTCTTCGCCGCAAATGCGGCGTCCAAGCGTTTTGCGCAGCAAAACCTTGAAATGGGCGGGCTCTGCCCGGCCATTTCAGTGAAATGCGGGGTCCCCGCGCGTCCCCGGCGCGTGGGGTGCTGCCAGCAACATCGACGGCGTGATGGACGGCGACCTGGACGGCTTCCTCAACGCCTACCTGACCCAGCTGGCAACCGGCGAATTGAAAAAGTAAGTCGATGCTGCCGGTCTTCGCCGCAAATGCGGCGTCCAAGCGTTTTGCGCAGCAAAACCTTGAAAT
>NZ_CANRKH010000002.1 GCF_947631165.1 uncultured Dysosmobacter sp.
GCATCTGCGGCGACCTGTTCAAGGTCACCCCGCTGCTGATCGAGGCCATCAAGGCTGCCAAGGCCGCGAAGTAAGAACCCGTACCGATAGGCGAGGGATGCCGGATGGGCGAGGGATTTTCCCGCCGATCAAGGCGTTTCGACGCAGGAAGTTTGTGTATTACAAGGAAAAACAACGCAGAGCGGCGAGAAAAGGCCCGCCCAACCGGTGTACAGCGCCTATCGATACGGGTTCTAAGAAACGCTCTCCCCTGAAAAAGCGCCGCAAAGCGCGGAAACGCTTTGCGGCGCTTTTCTCATTCCGGGGCTTTTCATTTGGCCCGGAATGGCGTATACTGTTTCAAGCGGCACAGCCGCGAAATCATCACAGAGAGGATACAACAATGGACCGCACCTTTACCGGGACCGACCACTATGTCGCGTCCGAAGAATTGCTGACCACGGTGAATATCGCCATGATGCTGCAAAAGCCTCTGCTCATCAAGGGCGAACCCGGCACCGGCAAAACCATGCTGGCTCAGGCGGTGGCGGACGCCCTGGGCAAAAAGCTGATCATCTGGAACGTCAAATCCACCACCAAGGCTCAGGACGGCCTGTACGTCTACGACGTGGTGCAGCGGCTGTACGACAGCCAGTTCGGCAGCGCCGGCGTGGACGACATCGCCAAATACATCAAGCTGGGCAAGCTGGGTGAGGCGTTCTCCGCCGACGAGCAGGTGGTGCTGCTGATCGACGAGATCGATAAGGCGGATCTGGAATTCCCCAACGACCTGCTGTGGGAGCTGGACCAGATGGAGTTCTATATCCCAGAGACCCGGGAGACCATCAAGGCCAAGCAGCGCCCTATCGTCATCATCACCTCCAACGCGGAGAAGGAGCTGCCGGACGCCTTTTTGCGCCGGTGCGTGTTCCACTATATCGACTTTCCCGACCAGGCCCAGATGGAGCGGATCCTTCGGGTCCATTTCGACCATCTGGAGGACCGGCTGGTCCAGCAGAGCCTGGCGGCCTTTTACTGGGTCCGGGAGCTGCGGGATATCGAAAAGAAGCCCAGCACTTCCGAACTGGTGGACTGGCTGCGGGCGCTGGTGGCAGGCGGCGTTTCACCGGAGCGCATCGCACAAGACATCCCCTTCGCCGGGGTCCTGCTGAAAAAGGACAAGGACCTGCAGACCCTGGCCCGTGCCAAACGGTGACGCCATGTTCGCTGCGTTTTTCTACCTGCTGCGGCGGCGGGGCCTGGACGTCTCCCTCAGCCAGTGGATCACTCTGCTGGAGGGTTTGGAAATGGGCCTGCACCACTCCAGCCTGACGGGCTTCTACCATCTCTGCCGGGCCATCGTAGTCAAAAGCGAGGTGGAATATGACCGCTTTGACCAGGTGTTCCTGGAATTTTTCAAGGACGTTCCCTTCAAAGGCGACCTTCCGGAGGAACTGCTGGACTGGCTGGACCATCCAAGCGAGGATCTGCGGCGCACCATTGAGATGCTGCGGAGCCAGGGCATGCCCGACGAGACCCTGGAAGAGCTGCTGAAAATGCTGGAGGAACGGCTCCAGGAGCAGACGGAGGAGCACAACGGCGGCAATTACTGGGTCGGGACCCAGGGCCGCTCCCCCTTCGGCAACAACGGCTGGCACCCCGGCGGCATCCGCATCGGCGGCCAGGGCCGCCACCGCACCGCCATGACTGTGGCGGGAGAGCGGAAGTACCGGGACTTCCGCAGGGACAACACCCTGGACACCCGCCAGTTCCAGACGGCCTTCCGGCTGCTGCGGCAGCTGTCAGTCCAGGCCAACAGCGCGGAAAAGGTGCTGGACGTGGACGGCACCGTTCGGGACACCTGCGACAACGCCGGGACCCTTCAGATCCGGTATCAGAATCCCCGGAAAAACACGGTGAAGGTGCTGCTGCTGATGGACTCCGGCGGGTCCATGGACTATTACAGCGGCCTTTGCAGCATGCTGTTCCAGGCCGCTACCAAGTCCAACCACTTCAAGGAGCTGCACACCTATTACTTCCACAACTGCGTCTATGAGTCGCTGTATACCCATCCCGGCCTCCGCTGGGACAGCGCCGTGCCTACGGAATGGGTCCTGCAGAATTTCGACTCCAGCTATAAGGTCATCATCGTAGGCGACGCCGCCATGAGCCCCTATGAGCTGTGGGAACGGCAGTATCAGTGGGGCCGCGGCACCTACGGTGACTCCGGCATGAACTGGCTGCTGCTGCTGAAAAAGCAGTACCCCTATCTCATTTGGCTGAATCCCGAGCCGCTGCCCGCCGGCATGGGCTTCTGGAGCCGCACCCACCTGGAGCTGGCAAAGGTCTTCCCCATGTACGACCTGACGGCGGAGGGGCTGGAGGCCGGGATCAAGCGGCTGATGGTCCGCCGGTGACACCATACCGCGGCGGGATCGCTTTGCGCGCTCCCGCCGTTTTTATCCCTATATGCGCGGCCGTTCAGCGCCACCTGGGCGAAGTCCGTTCGGTCCGCCGCTCTTCCTTGAAAAAGCATCCTTCTGCCCCCTCCTGCGGGCGGCTTCCTCGCCGTCCGGCATTCCCCCGCTGATGGATACGGGTCCTTACATAGTTTTTTGGATTTCAGGAAAAATACCACTGACCTTGAAAGGAGTGGTATGCTTGTTCAAGCACGAAAAACTGTTGTTCCATCCCGTGGGCGTGGAACGCCCGAATCCCCAGTACGCGGCTCTGCTGCAGGAGCAGCTGGGCGGCGGCAACGGTGAGTTGAAGGCGGCCATGCAGTATATGTCCCAGAGCTTCCGCATCAAGGACCCCAGGATCAAGGACCTGTTTCTGGACATCGCGGCGGAGGAGCTGAGCCACATGGAAATGGTGGCCCAGACCATCAACCTGCTGAACGGCCACGACGTGGACGCCCAGGCCGTGGACGCCGGCGAGATCGAGACCCACGTGCTGCTGGGCCTGAATCCCGGCCTCATCAACGCCTCCGGCTATTCCTGGACGGCGGACTACGTCACCGTCACCGGCGATCTGTGCGCCGACCTGCTCAGCAACATCGCCTCCGAGCAGCGGGCCAAGGTGGTGTATGAATACCTCTACCGCCAGATCGACGACAAAAAGGTGCGGGAGACCATCGACTTTCTCCTCAACCGGGAGGAGGCCCACAACCAGATGTTCCGGGACGCCTTCAACGAGGTACAGAACACCGGCTCCAACCGGGACTTCGGCACCACCAAGGCGGCAAAAGTCTATTTCTCCCTCTCCAATCCCGGCCCCAATACCTTTGCGGGCAACGAGGTAAACGCCCCAAAATTCGCCAAATGAACAGACCGCCGGAGGCCGTGAGGCGGCCCCGGCGGTCTCCTGCTTCAGCCATGCCCGCTCCACGTTGGCCCCTTCCCCCAAACCGGCAGCCGCAAAAAGGGAGAGCCTCCGCTCTCCCCTTTTGAATAGTCAGCATCTTTGCTCCAACCGGCGGTAAAACCAGACTCCCGCCCCATACTGGATGATGAGATAGGCCACCAGAATCAGCTCCAGCACCAGTCCGTCCGTCAGCACCTCCAGCAGATCCAGCACAGCAACCGCCAGGATGGCAGCCGCGCAGAGGACCATGCTCAGCAGATAGGCATACCGCCCGGCCTTGTTCCGCAGCATCTCCTTCCGCTCGTCGTGGAGGTCGATCTGCTCCTGCTCCAGCTTGGCCGCGTAGGCTCCGGCGTTCTCCGGCCGGGACCACTTCCAATACCGCAGAAGGTGCGCGACGCCGTTACCCACCAGTCCGCCGCCGATGCCACAGAACAGGGGCGACAGCCGCGTCTCCCACAGCAGGCTCAGCAGAATGATTCCCAGCCCCGCCGCCAGCAGGCCCAGATAGATCCAGAAGTCCCTTTTTTTCATGTCAAACGCTCCTTTCATGGGTAAAGATAGTCTCGATGGGCAGTCCGAAAAAATCGGAGATGGTAAAGGCCAGTTCCAGCGAGGGATTGTACCGCCCGTTCTCAATGGAGCTGACGGTCTGGCGGGAGACCCGGATGGCCCGGGCAAAGTCCTCCTGGTTCAGCCCCCGCTCCCTGCGTAACTGTTCCACCCGATTCTCCATATGCCTCCCCTTTCTTTTGTAAAGTTTCCTTTACGCATAACATACCACATTGTCCGGCGCTTGTCAAGGTTCCTTTACAAAATTCCAAAGTCCCCTCCGCTGCTGCCCACAAAAAGCCCCTGCATCATTTCCCTTCTACCTAGGGGTAACCGTGGCAACATATTTCACTTGACACCTCCTGTTCAGAGGTATACAATACCTCTGAACAGGAGGTGTCACTTATGAGGGAGCCGAAAGAGATGGCCAAGGGCAGCCATGAGCTGATTTTGCTCAAGCTGCTCAGCCGGAAGGACATGTACGGCTATCAACTCATCCAGGAGATGGCGCTGCTGTCCGAAAATGTGTTCCGCATGAGCCAGGGGAGCCTGTATCCGTTCCTCCACGCCCTGGAAGACAAGGGGCTGATCGCCTCTTACACCCAAGTGGTCAATGGCCGGGAGCGGCGATTTTACCATCTGACCGCTTCGGGGCACCGAGCGCTGGCGGAGAAAGAGGAGCAGTGGGCGGTCTATACCCGGGCGATGGGGCAAATTTTGGAAGGAGCTGAAAGGTAAATGAACTGGAAGCAGCAATGGATCCATGAGGTGCTTGCAGAGATCCCCCCTAGCCGTTACCGCAGGCGCATGGAGGCGGAACTGCAGGACCATCTGGAGACACAGTGCCTCGCCCTGATGGATGCGGGGTGGACGCAGGACGAGGCGCGCTGGGAGGCCCTGCGCGTCATGGGGGCGCCGGAGGTGCTGCAAAGGGAGTATGCGGCAGCATGGCGGCGCTCCTGGCCGGCGCGGCTGGAGGATCTGGGCCAGCGGCTGCGGGCATGGGCGGTCGGGCTTGCCGTCATGTTCGGAACACAGCTTCTGGTCTCCTCCGTGATCGACACAATCGGAAATACGGCATTCCCGCTGCCCGCAGCCTCCCAAGGCCCATGGGTTCGGGTGATTCGGGGCACGGTGGAGAACCTGAACAACTCCTTGTTTTTCAGCCGTCTCCTCCCGCTCCTCTGCGCCCTGATCGCGGGGGCGTTCTACCTGAGCCGTAAATTCCAAACGTCACGCCGTCCAGCGGCATCCATCAGCGCAGGTCTGTGCGTCCATTGGGCATATCTTGCCGTGTTCCGCATCTGGTTTGAGGCGCTTGACGACCACATGACATTTTGGGAGGCATTGAACCATTCCTTGCCGTACAATGCTGGATACGATTTCCTTATTCTTGCGCTGTGCGTCCTTCTGGGGTTTGTGTTCGGGCATATGCCTGGAAGGACAGTCCGCCGCGGATAGCGCGGGCTTGTCCATCGGGACAAATATGTGGTTCTTTCTTTTGCCGGGGGGATCTCATCTCTTTGTGAAATCCTCTAAACTTTATCGTGCGCCATCCCGCTCTTGCTTTTTCTGTTCAAATCGTGTAGAATGTCTTTGATTACGATTTGACCCCAGTGAACAACGGGACCAGTCCCCCACCGGTCCGTCCCGCACACATTTTGAAGGAGGAATTACTATGGAAACTTATGGTCTGGAAGCGCTGGGCATCATCAATGCCTCCGCGGTCTACCGCAATCTGTCTCCCGCCGCGCTGGTGGAAAAGGCGCTGGCCCGGGGCGAGGGCTTCCTGAACGCCACCGGCGCTCTGTGTGTCAACACCGGCAAGTACACCGGCCGCTCCCCTGACGACAAGTTCATCGTGGATTCCCAGGGCGTGCACGACGAGATCGCCTGGGGCAAGGTGAACGTGCCTACCACGCAGGAGGTCTTTGACGCCCTGTATGAGAAGATGGTGGCCTACCTCCAAAACAAGGAGATCTTTATTTTCGACGGCTTTGCCGGCGCGGACCCCAAGTACACCAAGGCTTTCCGCATCGTCAACGAGCTGGCCTCCCAGAACCTGTTCATCCATCAGCTTCTGCTGCGTCCCACCGAGGAGCAGTTGGCCGACTACAAGGCGGATTTCACCATCATCTGTGCCCCCGGCTTCAAGTGCATCCCGGAGCGGGATCACGTCCATTCCGAGGCTGCCATCATGATCGACTATGAGAAGAAGATGGTGCTGATCGCCGGCAGCCAGTACGCCGGTGAGATCAAGAAATCCGTGTTCTCCGTGATGAACTATCTCATGCCCAAGGAGGGCGTGTTCCCCATGCACTGCTCCGCCAACATCGGCGAGGCCGGGGACTCTGCCATTTTCTTCGGCCTGTCCGGCACCGGCAAGACGACCCTGTCCGCCGACCCCGCCCGCAAGCTGATCGGCGACGACGAGCACGGCTGGGCCGACGATTCCGTGTTCAACTTCGAGGGCGGCTGCTACGCCAAGTGCATCGACCTGACGGAGGAGCGGGAGCCTGAGATCTTCCGGGCCATCCGCTTCGGATCCCTGGTGGAGAACGTGATCCACGACCCTGAGACCCGGACGCCCGACTACTCCGACGCCAGCCTGACCGAGAATACCCGGGTCGGCTATCCTGTGGATTATATCCCCAACGCCGCCATTCCCGGCATCGGCGGCACACCCAAGACCGTCATCTTCCTGACCGCCGACGCATACGGCGTCATGCCCCCCATCTCCAAGCTGAATGAGAAGCAGGCCATGTACTACTTCGTGTCCGGCTTCACCAGCAAGCTGGCCGGCACCGAGCGGGGCATCACCTCTCCCGTGCCTACCTTCTCCACCTGCTTCGGCGCCCCCTTCATGCCTCTGGACCCCTCCGTCTATGCCAAAATGCTGGAAGAAAAAGTGGCCAAGTCCGGCGCCCATGTGTATCTGGTGAACACCGGCTGGTGCGGCAACAGCGGCAAGCGCATGAACCTGAAGTACACTCGTGCCATGGTCTCCGCCGCCCTCAACGGCGATCTGGAGAAATCTGAGTTCGTTACCGATCCCTACTTCGGCGTTCAGGTGCCCACCTCCTGCCCCGGCGTGCCTGACGAGCAGATGATCCCTGCCAAGCAGTGGGGCGACGATCAGGCGGGCTACGAGGCAAAGGCCAAAGAGCTGGCCAAGCGCTTTGTGGAGAACTTCAAGAAGTACACCCACATGCCCGAGGACGTGGTGGCCGCCGGGCCGAAGACCGAGTGAGCATACTTGAAAAGGGCCGTCCGATCGGACGGCCCTTTTTTTGCGGGGCGGCCTGCTATAATCAAATAACTTGGAAAGTGATAAAACCACTTTCCAAGTGTCGCAGCGCACATGCGCTGTGACAGGCCGCTGTCGCGGCCTTGATTTGGATTTCATAGCCAATGGCTGTGCGCTTAGCGCACGGCGGGCATCGCCCGCCTGAAAAATAGCTTTGCTATTTTTCGAGTTCATTGACTATATTGCAGAGCCATCTGATTCCTTTCCAAGCAGTAGCGGGCTTTGACCGCGCCGGAGCGGTCCGTCACAATGAAGCCCTCCGCCGCCGAGAACGTGAGGGGGACCTGGCTGTAGTAATCCTCCTGGTCCAGCCAGAAGCTGACGCACCTGCCGCCGATCCTGTCGTCGCAGATCTCCCAGCTGACAGGCATGCCAAAAGAGGTGACGATCTCCTTTTGGCCGTCCCCGTCCACATCCTGTTCCTGGGGCGTATCGCTTCCACTGGCTGTCAGCAGGAGCCTGACAGTGCCGCTTTCCGGGTCCGCGCAGAAATACCAGCTGGTGACGCAGGCGGCCCCCTCTCGGAGCGTGATCTTCCAGCCGCTATGGCCCAGAACGTTGTTGAACGCCTCCGCACCGTCCAGGCCGTCGTTTACGTAGTGGTTGCGATCCGTCAGGCGGCCCAGAGTCACCTTGCCGGATTCCCCGTCAGCATCGAAAGACTGGGCGTAGACCTCATAAAACGTGGTGCCGTTCTCCTGTACCGGGTCGGCCCGGAAGATCCCCAGGCAGACGGCGGAATCCGGAAACTGGACCGTCAGGATATTCTCCCCCTCCCCTGTCACGTCCCTGGCGGGCAGGATCATCTGTCCGAAATCCTCCACCACCCGGGCATCCAGGGGCAGGGTCCTGGGGAACATATAAGAGAAGTCCGGTTCGGGGGCAGGCCACAAGAACCACCCTGCCGCCAGGGTCAGGCACAGGGCTGCCGCCAAAACGGCGGAGATCCGCTTCCAGCGGCGAAGGGCCGCCTGCTCCGGCGGGGCGGACGGCTCCCAGCTCTCCGGCGGCAGTCCGAAAAGCGCCGAAAGACGCTCCAGCTTCTCCCTGGTGGGACGGGACCTGTTGGATTCCCACTTGCTCACCGCCTGCCGGCTGACCTCCATCTGTTCCGCCAGCTCCTCCTGAGATAAGCGGCGCTTTTCCCGTTCCCGTTTGATCTGTTCTCCGCAAGTCATACGCTTCCTCCTTCATCTGTTTTAAGGCGATGATACGGCAGCTCTGGGGGAAATACCACCAACTTTTCCGCAACTTTGGCGGTTGCGGGAGTCTTTTACGTCTTATGTCTGTCTGACGGCAGAGAAAATAGCACCCCGGCAGCCGGAGGCTCCCCAGAAAATTGAACATTATAATAATTATTTTTGTTGTTTTCTTAAACTTTACCGGGATAAAACGCCGGCCGCCTATATGGGCGGTCGGCGTCAAGCGCTTTATGGCCTCAGTGCTCCTCCAGCTGGACTGGGAAGAAAGGACGGCGGAGCCTTCCAGAAGGCAGCCAGGCCCAGCTTTCTGTCCGGCGGGACTCCCCGGCGGACAGGCGCTCGGCTTCCAAGTTAAAGCAGCTGTTCAGGAGGCCTCCTCCGGCAGCCATGAAAACAGGGAAACGGTATGAAACAGTTCTTCCATTACGCCCACCTCACGTCCGGTCCGGGAATTTGGCGCAGAGGGCGTCCAGCTCGTCGATGAGCGCTTTCATGTCCGCCTTCGTCATGGCGCAGGTCAGCTCGGCGGTATCCTCGTCCTCCATGGTGTTGGGCATGACGAAGGACACATCGACCCGGTAGCCCTCCCCCTCCGCCTGGGCGGCCAGCAGGAAATATGGCTCGGTAAAATCGCTCTCATATGCGGTTTTCAGGCCCGCGTTCAGCACCTTCAGTCCGGCGGTCAGCTCCTTCAGCTCATAGGTCAGCAGGCAGCTGTTGGAGTCCTTGATGACCTGACCGTCCTCCCGGACCCAGGTGGCCCGCAGCACCAGCCAGTTGCGGTCGTCGCTGCCGGGATCGCCGCCGCCGGCGGGAAATTCATAGTTCATGATATCCAGCTTCAGGCTGGACGCTCCATCTTGAAACAGCATGAAACGCTTCTCTCCTTTTTCTCTTGGTCCGTCAGTCGTTATGATGGGCGGTGTAAAACGCATTGTAATCCAGAAGCTGCTTCTGCAGCAGGGCCGGGGTGTCCAGCCCGTAGGGACAGCGGGACTTGCAGGCGTCACAGTGGACGCAGTCGTTGATTTTCTGCATTTTGGCGTACCACGCGTCGCTCATGTAGGGCCGGTAGGGCGAGCGGCGCAGCAGGGCGCTCATGCGGGCGGCCTGAGGGATGTCGATGCCCGCGGCGCAGGGCAGGCAATAGCCGCAGCTGCGGCAGAAATTGCCCGCCAGCTCCTTTCGGTCCTTTTCAATGACCGCCTGCAGCTCCGGCGTCAGCTTGGGGTCCCGGACCGTCAGCTCCAGCCACTGGTCCAGCTCCCACTCGTGCTGGATGCCCCAGATGGGGACCACGTTGTCATACTGGCCCATGAAGGCATAGCAAGCCTCGGCGTTGTTCAGCAGGCCGCCGGAGAGGCCCTTCATGGCGATGAAGCCCATGTCCGCCGCTTTGCACCGGGCCACCAGGTCCAGGTCCTGTTCCGCCGCCAGATAGCAGAAGGGGAATTGCAGCGTCTCGAACTTCCCGGAATCAATGGCGGCCCGGGCGATGGGAAGGCGGTGGTTGGTGATGCCGATGTGGCGGATGTAACCCTTTTCCTGCATCTCCAGCGCGGCGGCAAAGGCCCCGTCGGGATCGCCGGGGTCCGGCAGGACGGCGGGATTGTGGAACTGGAAGAGGTCGATATAGTCGGTTTGCAGCATCCGCAGGCTTTGCTCGATATGGGCTAAAGCGGTCTTTTTGTCCGTGGCCTGGCTCTTGGTGGAGATGACCACGTTCTGTCGGACGTCCCGCAGGGCCTCGCCCAGCTTTTCCTCACTGTCGGTGTACATATTGGCGGTGTCGAAGTAGTTGATCCCGCCCTCATAGGCCCGCCGCACCAGCTTCACCGCCTCTGCTTTTGAGATGCGCTGGATGGGCAGTGCGCCGAAGGCGGTCTTGGAGACCCAAAGCTCCGTGCGGCCCAGTCTGATCTTATCCATATGTTTTCCTCCTCGTACGGGAATTATTTGCTGAATATGCCCTTGTATTGTAGCACATTTTTCAGCATTTGCAAATCTGAACAGATATGATAAAATAGAAACAACTAAAAAAGAACGGAGGCCCCTCTATGGACAAGGAACTGCATTTGAAGCTGACAGTACGGCTGTTCACCGATGACAACCAGCGCTGCTTCGGCCCCGGCATCGCAACGCTCCTGGAGCGGGTCCGGGAACACCGGTCCCTGCGGGCTGCGGCGGCCTCCATGGAGATGGCCTATTCCAAGGCCTGGCGGATCATCCGCACGGCGGAGGATGTATTCGGCTGTAAGCTGCTCTCCTCCACCATCGGCGGCCAGCACGGCGGCGGCGCGGTGCTGACGCCGGAGGCGGAACGGCTGCTGGCGGCCTACCGGGCCTACGAGGCGGAAGTAAAGGCCTTTGCGGAGGGGAAATTCGAATCGGCCTTCGGCTTCTACCGGGAGCTGGACAAGGGCCAGTGAACGAAAAAATGCCGCCAGCTGCGCAAGCATAAAAAAGGACCGAAGCCAATGGCTTCGGTCCTTTTGTCTCATTCCTTGGGCTGCGTCGGGTCCACCTCAGTGGGGCTGGGAACAGGATGCTCCTTGTGCTCCACCATGGCCCGGATCAGCTCCACAGTTCCGCCCAAGCCCAGATAGCTGGAGTCCAGGCAGAAATCGTAACTCTCCACCGCGCCCCACTTCTGGGAGGAGTAGTACTCATAGTAGGAGGCGCGGCGCTTGTCGGTCTTGATGATGAGCTTGCGGGCCTCCTCCGGCTTCAGGTTTTGGCGCTTGGCGACCCGCTGGATGCGCACGTCCATGGGCGCATGGATGAAAATGCTCAGGTGGTCCGGATTGTCCGCCAGAGCGTAGTCCGCACAGCGGCCGATCATGACGCAGGGACCCTGCTCCGCGATGTGGCGGATGGTGTCGAAGGTGGCCAGATACACCTGCTGCTCCAAAGAATCTCCCGCGCCGGTGCCAGGAAGGGCAAACATGTAAGAATCCATGGCGATGGAGTACAGCAGGCTCTTGGGCCGCTCGTCAAAATTCTCAAAGATCTTCTCACACAGGCCGCTCTTCTTGGCCGCCTCCTGCAAAAGCTCCTTATCGTAAAACGGGATGCCCAGTTCCTTGGCCACGCGGATGCCCACTTCCTTGCCGCCGCTGCCAAACTGCCGGCCGATGGTGATGATGGTCTTCATAGAAAGGCCCCCTTTCTGCTTTGTGTTTCCAGTATACCACACTTTGCCGGGAGCGTCAAACGAAAAGCGGCGGAGATCTCCGCCGCGCCTGCCCGTGCAGGGCGGAGCGGCGCTTGTCAGCAGACGGCCGGTATGGTACAATGTCCGGGAAAGGGGCGATCAACATGACCTATGTGTTCCTGCACGGCCTGGGGCAGACTGCGGCCAGCTGGGTTCGGGTGCGAAGCGCCCTGGCCCTGAACGAACCGGCGGCCTGCCCGGAGCTGGCGTCCCTCATGGGGGACGGTCCCCATACCTACACGGCGCTGTCTGATTCGTTTGCCGCCTATTGTGAGGCCATCTCCGGGCCGCTGCGTCTGTGCGGACTGTCCCTGGGCGGCGTTCTGGCGCTGGAATATACCATCAGTCACCCGGAAAAGATACAGAGCCTAGTGCTGATCGGGACCCCGTATATCATGCCGAAGCGGCTGCTGCAAGCGCAGAACGCGGTGTTCCGCCTCATGCCCAAAAGGGCCTTTGCCGCCACAGGCTTTCAGAAAAATGACTTTATCCAGCTCTGTACCTCCATGATGGACCTGGACTTTCGGGACGGCCTTGGAACGCTCACCTGCCCCGCTCTGGTGGTCTGCGGCGAAAGGGACCGGGCCAACCGCAAAGCCGCGGCGGAACTGGCGAAGCAGCTTCCCGCCGGGAAGTTTCGCATCATCGAAGGCGCAGGACATGAGGTGAACACCGAGGCCCCGGAGGCCCTGGCAGGGGTCCTGCGGGCATTTTGGAACTGACATGAAAACAGGCCGCCCCATCGGGCGGCCTGTTTTTGTCTCGTTATGCCTGGGGCATCTCCTTGCCCAGCCGTTTGTACATGGTCTTTTTCACCGCCCGGAGGATGTTCTCATACCCGGTGCAGCGGCACAGGTGGCCGGAGAGGAGCTTGCGCAATTCGTCGTCGGTGTACTCCTTCCCGCTCTCCAAAATCTCCACCGCCGTCAGGATGAAGCCGGGGGTGCAGAAGCCGCACTGGATGGCGGCCTCGTCCACAAAAGCCTGCTGGATATCGGAAAGCTCGCCGTTGGGGCCAAGCAGGCCCTCCAAGGTGCGGATGCGTTTGCCCTCCGCCCACACGGCCAGATAGATGCAGGAGTTGAAGGCCTCGCCGTCGATGAGGACGTTGCAGGCGCCGCACTCTCCCACCTCGCAGCCCTTTTTCACGCTGGTCATCCGAAAGTCGTTGCGGAGCGTATCAGTGAGGCTGGCCCGGACGTCCACGGTCCGCTCCACGTCCTTGCCGTTCAAATTGAAATGGACGGTCTGATACTGGATCACATGCTTCTCCATCACAGCGCACCTCCCGCCAGCTTCACAGATTCGATGAAGGCCCGCTTGGCGCTCTCCACCGCGATATGCATCCGGAAATCCTTGGCAGCCCGCCAGGAGTCCCGGGGATTGATGTCCTCCTTCACCGCCTGGGCGAAGGCCTCCGCCAGTTCCATGGTGACGGGCTTCCCCGCCGCCAGGGCTTCCGCCGTCCTGGCCCGCAGGGGTACGGGAC
This sequence comes from uncultured Dysosmobacter sp., assembly GCF_947631165.1. Lineage (GTDB taxonomy): Bacteria > Bacillota > Clostridia > Oscillospirales > Oscillospiraceae > Oscillibacter. Next base: position 13,110 of record NZ_CANRKH010000002.1, read on the forward strand.
CCGCCACGCCGAAGGCCACTCGCGCCCGCTCCACTGTTTTCTTATCGGCGGAGAGCCGAACGTTGACGGAGGTGCCCAATGTGGCGATATCCATGGCATTCCGCATGGCATATTTAATATAATGGCCAAAAGTATCAAGATAACTGTCTTTTTGGATGAGGATGGCGGTTTGGATCTCTCCCTCCCGGATATCCACCTTTCCCGCCCGAATATAGAATTCGCTGATGGGCTGGCAGCGGACGCCGTCCGGCCCCGTCAGCTCTACGACGGCGTCCCAGGCGTGGAGGGTCGAGGCGGAGTCGGCGGAGGTGACGCCGTTGCAGGTATTGCCGCCGATGGTGCCGATGTTGCGGATCTGGGGGCCGCCCACCTGGTCCACGGCCTCACCCAACACGTTGATGTACTTTTGAATGAGGGGGTCCCGTGTGATGTGGGAAAAGCTGGTGAGGCTGCCGATGCGCAGGGTCCCGTCCTCCTCCAGGGAGACGCCCCGCAGCTCATCCAGGCCCTGGATGGAGATCAGCTCCACACCGGCCCGCTTGCCCTCCCGCATCTGCACCAGCACGTCGCTGCCGCCGGCGATGATATGGGCTTCCGGATGGGCCAGGCGGAGGGCCACGGCGTCGGCCACGTCCTTCGCCTGGTATAAGGCTTTCATGTCATACATAGCGTGTTCCCTCCTTTAATCCTGGATCAGCCCGGCCTCTTTGAACCTGCGGTAGAGGACGTGGGGCGTGATGGGGCAGCAGTCGATGGCCACGCCGGTGGCCTGCAGAATGGCGTTGCGGATAGCGGGAGCCGGCGAACAGGCCGGCGGCTCGCCCAGAGCCTTGGTGCCGTAAGGGGAGGTCGGCTCCGCGTTCTCCACGAAGGCCGCCTGCAGCGTGGGATGGTCCATGAAGGTGGAGAGCTTGTAGTCCAGCAAGTTGTTGTTCAGGGGCTTGCCAGTCTTTTCATCAAATTTCAGTTCCTCGCTGAGGCCGTAGCCGATGGCCATGGACATGCCGCCGTGGACCTGGGCCTCCGCCAGAGCGGGGTTGATGAGGGTTCCGCAGTCGTGGACGTTGACGATATCCAGCAGCTTTACCTTGCACATGGGGATATCCACCTCCACCTCGGCGAAGGAGCAGCCGAAGGAGTAGGCGTTGGTCTTGATCTGGGCTGTGGTCTCAGCGGTGATGTGCTGGCTGTGCTCCATAGAGTACAGGCTCTCCGTCGCCAAGTCGCCCAGGGACTTCAGCACCCGGCCGTCGGACTTACGGACGATCTGGCCGTCCACCAGGTCCAAGTTGGAAACAGGCATCCGGGTCTGCTCATGGGCAATGTTCAAAATGCGCTCCCGCAGGGCCGCCGCCGTCTGCACGATGGAGAAGCCGCCGATGTAGGTCTGCCGGGAGGCGTAGGCGCCGGTGCCGAAGGGCGTCACGTCGGTATCCTGGGAGGAGACCACATGCACGTCCTTGAGCGGCACGCCCACCGCGTCCGCCACCATCTGGGAATAGGCGGTGTCGCAGCCCTGGCCGATCTCCGTCTCGCCGGTCTGGAACTGGAGGGAACCGTCCTGGTTCAGCACCATGCGGCAGGAGGAGGACTCCAGGGAGATGGGCCACACGGCGGTGTTGTACCAGAACACTGCCATGCCCACGCCCCGCCGGACCGGACCGGTCTGGTTCTGGTATTCCCGGAGCTTTTGCTCATAGCCGATGGCGGCCATACCCTTTTCCATGCACTGGTTGAAGGTATCGCTGTACAGCTCGTTTTTGGAGAAGCCGTCCACATAGCCCACAGGCATCAGGTTCTTCCGGCGGAACTCCAGAGGCTCCATGCCGATCGCCCGGCAGATATCGTCGATGTGGCTCTCCCCGGCGAACATGGCCTGGGGAATGCCGTAGCCCCGCATGGCGCCGGCGGAGGGACGGTTGGTGAACACCGTCCAGGCGTCGCACTCCAGATTGTCGCAGGGGTAGAGCTGGGGGAAAGCCCCCATGCCCTTGGCCACGATGCCATGGCCGTGGGAGGCGTAGGCCCCCTGGTTGGAAAAGGCCTCAAATTTCCGGGCCACCAGGGTCCCGTCGGGCCGGACGTAAGAGATGATATGGGTTCGGATGGCGTGGCGGACCCGGTTGGAGACGAAGGTCTCCTCCCGGCTGCACTCCAGCTTCACCAGGCGGCCCCCTACCTGTGTCGAGCACCATGCGCACAGCGGCTCATACAGGGCGTCCTGCTTGTTTCCGAAGCCGCCGCCGATGTAGGGCTTGATGATGCGCACCTTGCCCCATGGGATGCCCAGGGCCTGCCCCACAACCCGGCGGACGATATGGGGGATCTGGGTGGAGGTGACTACCACGATCCGGCCCGCCTCCTCATAGGCAAAGCAGCCGTGGTTTTCAATGTGGCAGTGCTGAACGGTGGGCGTGTCGTACCACCCCTCCACCTTGATGAGGCCCGGCTCCTGCCGCGCGGTCTCGTAATCGCCCTTGCGGATGTCGGTGTGGGCCAGCACGTTGCCGGGGTATTCCTCGTGGAGCTGGGGCGCGTCCTGCTCCATGGCCTTCTGCACATCCAGCACAAAGGGCAGCTCGTCATATTCCACCTTCAGCGCCCGCACACCCTGGGCGGCGGCCACCTCGTCCTCGGCGATGACCACCGCCACCTCGTCGCCATAATAGCGGACATGCCGGTTCAGCAGCAGACGGTCCGCCACGTCCTGGTGGTGGGGGTCGGTGGACCAAGGATGGCCCGCCGTGGGGAAGGGAATATCGGGAACATCGAAGCAGGTCAGGACCCGGACCACGCCGGGGATGCTCTCCGCCTCCGTGGTGTCGATGGCCTTGACAACGCCGTGGGCAATGGTGGAATGGCAGATGCGCGCCACCAGGGCGCTGCGGTCACACAGGTCGTCCGTATATTTGGCCCGGCCGGTGGCCTTGTCATAGGCGTCGACCCGGGTCACGCTTTTTCCGACGCTGTTGCTCATGGGAAAGCCCTCCTTTTTGATGCGAAATATGCCCTTCCCCCGGATTGACTTGCGGGCGGAAAAGCGGATATACTACAACTATAAAAATTAGGAATTAAGAAATGAGGGATTGAACATGGATACCGCTTTGAAGCTCGGATGCGTGGTGATGGCGGCGGGAAACGCCCGCCGGTTCGGGGAAAACAAGCTGGCGGCCCAGCTTCGGGGCCGGTCGCTGATCCTGCGGGCGCTGGAGTCCGTTCCGGCGGAGCTGTTCCACTCCGTGGTGGTGGTGACCCAGTACCCGGAGATCATGCGGCTCGCTAAGGAATTCCACTTTGCCGCCGTCCACAATGAGCACCCGGACTGGGGCATCAGCCACACCGTCCAGCTGGGATTGACGGAGCTGCGGGACTGCGCCGGGGTCCTGTTTCTGGTGTCCGACCAGCCCCTGCTGCGGCGGGAGAGCGTGGCGGAGCTGGCGGAACTGTGGAAACGGCAGCCGGAGAAGATCGCGGCCCTGGCCCACAACGGCGTCCGGGGCAATCCCTGCCTCTTCCCCGCCCGCTTCTTCCCGGAACTGCTGGAGCTGCGGGAGGACCACGGGGGAAACACCGTCATCCGCCGCCACGAGGAGGACCTGGTGCTGCTGGAGGCGGCGGAGCGGGAGCTGACGGACGTGGACACGCCCCAGGCGCTCAAAGAGATCGAAGAGTGAGGAGTGGAGATTTTTGATCTTCACTCTTATCTTACTTCCTGGTGTACGGCGTTCCCTCCAGCGGAAGGGATGTGCGGAGCTTGCCGTCGTAGCGGTAGTAGGCGTCCGCGATGGCGGGAGCCGTGGGGATGGAGGTGATCTCGCCGATACCGATGGCGCCGCAGGCCACGTTCAAGCCCGGCTTCTCCACGATGATAGGCGTGATCTCCGGGATCTGGTTGGCCCGGAACAGGCCCAGAGTGCCGTATTTGGCGGTAGGCTTGCAGTCGGTCAGGGGATACCGCTCCGTCAGGGCGAAGCCCAGGGACATCACCACGCCGCCCTCGATCTGGCCCTCCACCGACAGGGGATTCACCGCCTTGCCCACGTCGTGGGCAGCGATCATCCGCTCGATCCTGCCCTCCTCGTTGAGGATGCAGACCTGGGTTGCATAACCGTAGGCGATGTGGCTGACGGGATTGGGCACATCGGCCCCCAGAGGGTCCGTCTTGCCCAGGTACTCGCCGTAGAACTCCTGCCCGTTCAGGCTGGACAGCTCTCCCTTTTCCAGTGCCGCTTTCAGGTCCTGGCAGGCCCTCCGGCAGGCCTCGCCGGTGAACAGGGTCTGGCGGGAGCCGGAGGTGGTGCCGGAGTCCGGGGCGAAATAGGTATTGGAGCGCTCATAGACCACGTTTTCCGGGGAAATGCCTGTCTGGTCGCAGACCATCTGGGTCAGAACGGTGCCTAAGCCCTGGCCGATGCAGGAGGCGCCGGCGAAGATATGTACCCTGCCGTCCCGCACCACCAGCCGCACCCGTCCGGTATCCGGGATGCCCACGCCCACACCGGCGTTTTTCATGGCGCAGGCCAGCCCCACGTACTTTGCCTGGTCGTAATAGGGCTTCACCGCCTCCAGCGTCTCCACAAGGCCCGTGGAATCGTCCACGATCTGGCCGTTGGGCAGCTCCTGGCCGGGGCGGATGGCGTTGCGCCAGCGGATCTCCCAGGGAGAGATGCCCACGATGTCCGCCATCTGGTTCAGCAGCGTCTCGATGCAGAAGCAGGTCTGGGTCACGCCGAAGCCCCGGAAGGCCCCGGCAGGGGGATTGTTGGTATAGTAGGCCCAGCCGTCGATCTCAAAATTCTGGTAGTTGTAGGGTCCGGCGGCGTGGGTGCAGGCCCGCTCCAGCACCGGGCCGCCCAGGGAGGCGTAGGCTCCGGTGTCGGCGATGACCTCGGCGGCCACGCCCTGGATGATGCCGTTCTCGTCGCAGCCCAGGGAGAATTCCATCTCCATGGGGTGGCGCTTGGGGTGGATCAGGATGCTCTCCGCCCGGGTCAGCTTCACCTTCACCGGGCGCTTTGTCAAATAGGCAATGAGGGCGGCGTGGTGCTGGACCGTCACGTCCTCCTTGCCGCCGAAGCCGCCGCCCACCAGACAGTTGCGGACCTTCACCTTTTCCGGGGGCAGGCCCAGCATCTTCATGGTCTCGTGCTGGGTGTCATAGGCGCCCTGGTCGGTGGAGAGGATCATCACACCGTCGCCGTCGGGATACGCCACGGCGCACTCCGGCTCCAGGAAGGCGTGCTCCGTCCAGGGGGTCGAAAAACGCTGGGTCAGCACGTGCTTGGATCTGGCGATGGCCTCCGCCGGGTTGCCCCGCTGGATGTGCTTGTGGGCCAGCAGGTTGCCCTCCCGATGGACCAGAGGCGCGTCGGGCAGCATGGCCTCCCGGGGGCTGCGGACCATGGGCAGCTCCTCATAGTCCACCTTCACCAGGGCCTTGGCCTGGGCAAGGATCTCAGGGGTCTCGGCGGCCACCAGGCAGATGGCGTCCCCCAGATAGTGGGTGATGTCCCCCACGGCGATCATGGTGTCCCAGTCCTGCTTCAGGTGGCCCACCTTGTTGCTGCCGGGGATATCGTCGGCGGTAAACACGCCCACCACGCCGGGCAGGGCCTTGGCCTCCTCGGTGTGGATGGCCAGCACTCTGGCCCGGGGATATTGAGAGCGGACGGCGCTGCCGTAGATCATGCCGTCCAAATAGATGTCGTCGGGATATTGGCCGGTGCCAGTGACTTTCTCCTTTACATCCACACGGGGGACCCGCTGGCCCAGGGACCAGTCCTTGGGGACCTCGGGGACCTCACCGGCGCGGAACAGCTCCGCCGCCAGCAAAATGGCGTCGATGATCTTCACGTAGCCGGTGCAGCGGCAGATGTTGTTGCGGATGGCAAAGGCCGCCTCTTCCCTGGTGGGAGCTGGATTCACGTCCAGCAGTCCCTTGGCGCTCATGACCATGCCGGGGATGCAGAAGCCGCACTGGACCGCGCCGCACATGCCGAAAGCGTATGTATAGACATCCTTTTCAAAGTCCGTCAGGCCCTCCACGGTGACGACGGTCTTTCCCTCCAGCTTGCCGGTCTGGGGGACGCAGGCCTTGGTAGGCTTGCCGTCGATCAGCACGGTGCAGGTGCCGCAGGCGCCCTCGCTGCACCCGTCCTTCACGCTGGTGAGGCGCAGCTCATCCCGCAGAAAGCGGAGCAGTTTTTGGTTCTTTTCGACGGTCACGGACTGGCCGTTCACGGTAAAAGTTGCCATGAATGTCTCCTCCTTGGCTGCCGTGCCCACCCCTGGTCCCACGGTCTCATCCAATCATTTTTTGGAAAGGTCAACCTTTCCTTTGTTTATTATACAATAAAATACGCGTCTCCGCAACCCGACTTTCGCCAATTCGTTATTCTACTTATCGAATAGCGGCGGAAGCTGCCAGCCCACGGCCAGCGCCCCCCGGCGGACGGTGATGACGGCTTCCGGCTCCAGGATGTGGTTGCTGACCCCCAAGGGGAACTCCGGGGTCAATACGGCGTCCCGCAGGGGGTACTGAAAGCCCGTCTCGTCCACGCCCTCCGCCCGGTCCCCCAGACAGAAGGCGGAGAACAGCCCCCACTCCACCGTTTTTTCAATGGTCAGCGACTCGTTTTCGATGACGGTCCACACAAAGTCGTCGTCATACAGCCAGCCCCGTGCCCCCCGGCGGCGGAGATACAGCAGGGACTGGAGGTTGGCCAGGGTGTGATCCAGCCGCTTGCCGCCGGTGCCGCCGTAGATGTAAACGGTGTCACAGCACTCCGCCAGGGCGGTCTTGAGGGCCAGCATGGCGTCGGTGTCATCCTTCTCCACCGGGGAGCGATGGACATTTTGAAAATCCGCCGGCTGATCCATGGAGTCAAAGTCCCCCAGCAGCAGGCTGGGGACGATCCCCTCCCGCAGGCAGGTTTTGTAGCCCGCGTCGGCGGCGATGACCAGATCGCCGGAGACGGGCCGCTCCCGCAGGCCGTAAAAGGTCCCAGCAGCAAAGATGAAGCAGCGTTTCATGGGATCACTTCCTTGCAGATATCTTAGAGCAGTTCCCAAAATAATGAAATCTGCTTTAGAAACAGTTTACCACAGTCCGCCAGGAATGACAATCGAAGCGGACATTTCTTTTGCCCTTTGCGCTGTTCAGGCAGAGTTCGCGCCCGCAGGCGCGAAAGAATTGTGATCTGTTTTTTCCGGCGGCGTGTACGTCGGAAAAAACACCTCTCGGCCTGCAAACGTGCGAGTTGTCCGCCCAGGCGGACAGCGAGTGCGCTGCGGCAGGCCGCAACTTTCTCGAAAAAGTGGCATAGCCACTTTTTTGACAGTCTCAGCGCCCCGGCTCATGCCGGGGCGCTTTGGCTTTAAGCGGACAGTGTCACTCGATATGCTCCTCGCAGAAATTGTCCAGGACCCGGTAGCCCATCTCGCCGGGATCTGCCACCGGGAATTTGGCGATGGTGTCCGGATCAAAGATGGGACACATCCGCTTCTCTGGCTCCAGCCGCAGCACCGGGAATTCGTCAGCCTTGTTGTTGACCGCCTTTTTGTCCTTTGCCATGAGATCACCCCCGGCGTCAGTTTGTGCCGAAACCCGGGGAATGATGCGGCCTTCAGGTGAAAACCGCCATCAGCAGCGTGCCGCACACCATCAGTGCCAGGCCGCAGGCTGCCTTTTTGGAAAGCTTTTCCTGAAAAACCAGTCGGGAGAACAGCACTGACACCAGGATGCTCAGCTTGTCAATGGGCACCACCACGCTGACGCTGCCGTTCTGGATGGCATAATAGTAGCACAGCCAAGAGGCGCCGGTGGCCACGCCGGACAGGGCGATGAATCCCAGCTCCCGGCGGTCCAGCGAGGCCAGCTGCGTCTGCTTTCCCTTTAAAAACACCACTACCCAGGCCATCACCAGCACCACGCAGGTGCGGAGGGCGGTGCCCAGATTGGATTCCACGCCGGAGATGCCCACCTTGGCCAAAATGGAGGTCAGGGCGGCAAACACGGCGGAGAAAACCGCGTAGACGGCCCAGCCGCTCCGGCCGTCCCGGGCCTCGCCCCGCTTTTTCTCTACCATCAGCAGGATGCCCGCGCCCAGCAGGGCCGTGCCGCCCAGCTTCACCGCCAGGTGCTCCGTCTCCCCGAAGAGCAGGATGGCCAGCAGCACCGTCAGCACGGTGCTGGACTTGTCGATGGGAACCACCTTGTTCACGTCCCCCAGGGACAGTGCCTTGAAATAGCAAATCCAGGAGGCCCCGGTGGCCAGTCCCGACAGGACCAGAAACAGCAGGGACCTCCCCGGGATGGCCGTGATGGTGGGGAACGAACCCACCACCGCCACCATCAGCCAGGAAAAAACCAGCACCACTACCGTCCGCAGGGCAGTGGCCACATCGGGGTCTGTTTTGCGGATGCCGCACTTGGCCAGAATGGCCGTAAGCCCCGCAAAAAGCGCCGACAGTGCCGCCATGACGAGCCACATACACATCGCCTCCCAAGTATCATATTTTATAGCAAAAAGCCGCTGTCCGTTGCGAACAGCGGCTTTTATTATATGGATATCCCGAAAACTTACTCCGCCACGGCGGCCTTCAGCTCGTCCACCCGATCTGTCTTTTCCCAGGAGACCTTCAGGTCCTCCCGGCCCATGTGGCCATAAGCGGCCAGCCTGCGGTAAATGGGCTTGCGCAGGTCCAGGTCCCGGATGATGGCGGCGGGACGCAGGTCGAACACCTTGCGGACGGCCTTCTCCAGTTGGCTGTCCTCTACAGCGCCGGTGCCGAAGGTGTCCACCAGGATGCTGACAGGCTGGGCCACGCCGATGGCGTAGGCCAGCTGCACCTGGCAGCGGCGGGCCAGACCCGCGGCCACGATGTTCTTGGCGACCCAGCGGGCGGCGTAAGCGGCGGAGCGGTCCACCTTGGTGGGATCCTTGCCGGAGAAGCAGCCGCCGCCGTGGGGGGCGCTGCCGCCGTAGGTGTCCACGATGATCTTCCGGCCGGTGAGACCCGCGTCGGCGGCGGGGCCGCCCTTCACAAAGCGGCCGGTCGGGTTGACATAATACTTTGTATTTTCGTCCAGCAGTTCCTTGGGGATGACCACCTTGGCCACCAGCTCCACCATGTCGTGGCGGATCTGCTCCAGGGTCACGTCGGGGTTGTGCTGGGTCGAGATGACTACGGTGTCGACCCGAATGGGCCGGTCGTTCTCGTCATACTCCACAGTGACCTGGCTCTTGCCGTCGGGGCGCATGTAGGGCACCACGCCGGTCTTGCGCACCAGGGTCATCTGCTTGCACAGCTGCTGGGCCAGGGACAGGGGCAGGGGCATCAGCTCCGGCGTCTCGTCACAGGCGTAGCCAAACATCATGCCCTGGTCGCCGGCGCCCTCCCCCAGTTCGCCGTCGCCGCTCTTGCTCTCCAGAGACTTGTTGACGCCCATGGCGATGTCGGGGGACTGCTCGTCGATGGAGGTGATGACGCCGCAGGTGTCGCAGTCGAAGCCGTATTTGCCCCGGTCATAGCCGATGTCCCGCACCACCTCCCGGGCCACCTTGTCGATGTCCACATAGCCGGTGGTGGTGATCTCGCCCATGATGTGGATCAGGCCGGTGCAGGCCGTGGTCTCGCAGGCCACACGGCCCATGGGGTCCTGGGCCAGGATGGCGTCCAGCACAGCGTCGGAGATCTGGTCGCAGATCTTGTCGGGATGGCCCTCAGTCACGGATTCCGATGTAAATAAGTAATGTCTTGCCATGTCGCTTTCTCCTTTGTCATTCCCATTCAAGAGCTGAAAAAAACCGCGCGTTTCGACAGAGAAACGTGCGGAAAAATCAGCTTTCCATGCTCCTCATCTGTCGCTCTCCGCCGGAATTGGCACCTTACAATGCAGGTTGCCGTGGTTTCATGGGGCCGGTCCCTCCGCCACTCTTGATAAGGCATTATGTATTTTTCATCTGCTATCTTAGCATCTTTTCCGGGTTTGTCAAGAGCGGCGGCAGGCTTTTTCCTGGAAATCCGCCCGTTTTTTCCATCGTTTACAAATTAGACGTGACATTTTGGCAAAAGGAGGGTATAATGCCAACATATCTATAGATCGTTTTTCTCTGGAGGGATCGATTTTGAGAAAACTCAATGAAGCGGTAGACCGCTTTGCGTACCAGCACCCCCGGTTCGGCGTCCCCAATCTGATGCGGGTCATCGTGGCCGGAAATATCGTGGTCTACCTGCTGATGATGTTCGCGGGATACGAGGCTGTCAGCTTCCTGGCCTTTGACTGGCAGGCCATAACCCATGGCGAGATCTGGCGGCTGGTGACGTTCATCTTCATGCCCGACGCCTCTTCTCCCCTTTGGCTGGCCATCTCCCTGTATCTCTACTATATGATCGGCACGACTCTGGAACGGGAGTGGGGCACCGCAAAATTCAACCTGTACTACCTCTCCGGCGTGCTTCTGACCGCTGTCACGGGTGTCATCATCGGACTGGCCTCCGGGAACGCCTGGATATCCGGTTCTGATTATGTCAATCTGTCCATGTTCTTTGCCTTCGCCATGCTGTATCCCGATACCCAGTTCCTTCTGTTCTTCATCATCCCGGTAAAGGTCAAGTGGCTGGCGTTGATCGACGGAGCCTTCTTCGCCCTGGCGGTGTTGTCCAGCCTGTTCCGGATGTACTGGCTGGGCGCGCTCCTGCCGGTGATCGCTCTGCTGAACTTCTTCGTGTTCTTCTGGACCAACATCTCCGACGAGATCGCCTACCGCCGGGGCCGGGCCAGACATCAGACCAGCCACCAGACCATCCAGTTCAAGGCCGCTGTGAAGCAGCAAAAGAAAAAGGAGGCGGAGCGGGGCTACCGCCACAAGTGCGCCGTTTGCGGCCGGACGGACACCGACTATCCAGACCTGGAGTTCCGCTACTGTTCCCGATGCGCCGGCTACCATTGCTTCTGCCAGGACCATATTTTCGACCACGTGCATTTCACCGAGTAGACGCAAAAACAGCGTCCGCCAGGGGCGGCACTTCCTTACAGAGTGCCTCCCTGGCGGCTATTTTTTAAGAACCTGTATTCATAAGCGGGGAATGACGGATGGACGAGGGATTTTCCCGTCAGGCGAGGCGCTTTGACGCGGGAATACTTTGTGTATTTCAAGGAAAAGCAACGAAGTATGACGGGAAAAGACCCGTCCAGACGGCGTTCAACGCTTGCGAATACAGGTTCTAAGTCGGGGCGAGAGGGCCTGATCCCCGCTCGGCGCGCAGCGCCGCGCGCTTCCAGGGCGTCAGCGGCAGCTACCTTCGCTGCACGCGGGGCAGGGCGGCGGGCTGCCACTTTGCATGAGATTCTGTAGAGATACTCCCGGAGCGAATGCTCAGGTGCGGTAAAGTATCATAAGGAAAATTTGTCAAATTGACAGCCAGCCCCGCTATTCCGAATATTCTGAACAGGACATATTTATTTGGTAATTGGCTTGCAAAGCGTACAAAAGCAATTATAATAAGCCGTAGAGGGTGTAGAGATGGATGAACTGATTAGCATAAGGGATGCCAACAATTTAGTGCGGAAAAATTTTCGAGAGCTGATGAAACAGCATGACTTTGTGAAAAATAAGAGAACAGGTTTCTATTTTAGAATACAGGGATACTTCGTGCAAATATTTATTTTGAGTTTTTTACGCTCTTTACCACAAATCAAATGCTTACTACTACCCACATTTTTGTACGCTAATGGCAATTTACCTTACATGGATGCAAGGCTTGTTCGTTTAGGAAATCAGTTAGACCCAAAGGCATCAATATCCTTTTCAGACATTGTTATTCCCGGCCCTCCACAAGTATATCGCTTAGAACGGTTTAACAGTGTTTGGAAAGCAAATCAGCAAATATTGGAGGAGATGCTGATACCATATCTTGATAAACTGGATTTTAACGAAACATTATCAATTTTTCAATCTGGAAGAAATGATTTTTTTGAAACAAGAATGGGAGCATATGATTATGTTTCGTGTGCAGCTGCTATTGGGCAACTCAAGTGTTCTTTTTACGAAGAAAGTTATGGGCAATTATTAAAAATGAGGGACATATACGCAAAAGCAGTTGCTCCATCTTCAAAAAACAGCCCGTTCCTCTTTCAAAAAAATTTAGACTATATTGACGATCTGCTTTTCCTTCTAAAAAACAAACCCGACCAATGGAAAGATAAAGTATCTGAACGCATAGCAAAAACTGAAGCTGAAACTTTACTGTATTGGGAAGGATGTTAGATTTCAAAAGCAAGATTCGACCCGTGGCCCAAATTTCGCCTTCCTTTCTCTTTGCTCCCCTGGTCAATCTTGCTGGGGTTAGGCACCCCAGACCCGCCTATGACCGGCGCGGAGCGCCGGTGTTGCGGCGCTGCCGCGCCGCAAAAATTTCATCAACCCGCCCTCACCCGGAGATTGCATTTTTGCAAATTCTCCGGGCGTTCTTTCTGTGCACTGTGCGAATGCGCAGGGCTTTAAAGCGCCGCGTCCCAATCAGGACCGGCCGAAATAAATATCCCCCGGCATAGCCGGGGGCTTCCTGCAAAAATTGGGGAGGGACTTCCTGTCCCTCCCCGAGGCGGCTGCTGTTTTTAAACGATATCACATCCATCGGCAAGAGCGATTTTTTGCGAAGCGCCGCAGACGCGTTTGCGCGGCGCCGCCTTCACTGCTCCTTGCCGAAGTCCGCCTCATAGGCGGCGGCCAGCTTTTCCGGCCAGTCGTCCACCGGCTCCAGAATGCCGGTGAAGAACCGGAGGGTCTTGGGCTCGTGGACGAAGCGCAGGCCGCCGATGAGGCGGCGGTGGTCATAGACCCACTTGACACGGTCGATGACATACTCCGTCTGGGACAGGGTGAACACCCGGCGGGGCAGCGCCAGGCGGACCAGCTCCATGGAGGCCAGCCGCTCGCTGCCGTCGGCGTTGCGCTCCTCGGACAGGGTGCCGCGCTCCATGCCCCGGATGCCGCCGCAGATGTACAGGGCGCACACCAGCGCGCCGGCAGGGTACTGCTCCTGGGGGATGTGGTCCACGAACTGGACGGCGTCCAGATGGGCGCCCAGGCCGCCGCCGGGCGTGATGACAGGCACGCCGTACTCGTCCAGGCGGCGGACACAGTAGTCGATGAACTGGGGGCCTTGAGAGATGACGTCCATGTCCATGCTCTCCTCAAAGCCCACGGTCATGGCCTCCATCTCCTTGACGGACATGCCGCCGTAGGTCAAAAAGCCCTCGAACATGGGGACCAGATCCTCCATAGAGTGATACAGCGCCTCGTCCCGCACCAGAATGGCGCCGCCGCGGGCAAAGCCAAACTTCCGGGCGGAGAAGTAGATGATGTCAAACAGGTCCGCGATCATCCGGTTGATCTCCCGGACAGACTTGTCGGCCATGCCCTCCTCCCGGGTCTTGATGAAATACAGGTTGTCCTGCAGCAGGGAGGCGTCCAGCACCGTCAGGATGCCGTATTTTTTGCAGATGCCGGTAGCCGCCTTCATGTTGGCGTAGGAGATGGGCTGGCCGCCGATCAGGTTGGTGCCCGCCTCGATGCGGACGAAGGGCACGTTCGCCGGGGTCTCCTTCTGGATGCAGGCCTCCAGAGCCTCCAGGTCGATATCGCCCTTGAAGGGCAGGTCGCTCTTGCTGACCAGCCCCTCCTTCTTCACCAGCTCCTCCACGCGGCCGCCCAGACGGGTTATGTGGGCCTTGGCTGTGGTGAAGTGGTAGTTCATGATAACGCAGCTGCCTGGCTTGACGAAGCGGGTGGCCAGGATATTCTCGCAGGCGCGGCCCTGGTGGGCGGGCAGGCAGTGGTCGATGCCGAACAGCTGGCGCAGCTTGTCCGCCATGCGGTAGAAGGTCTCGCTGCCGGCGTAGGCGTCGTCGGCCCGCAGCATGGCGGACTGCATGTTGTCGCTCATGGCGTTGACGCCGGAATCTGTCAGCATATCCAGGAAAATATCCCCGTTGTGGAGCTGGAAGGTGTTGAAACCGGCGGCCTTCATCTTCTCCAGCCGCTGGGCGGTGGGCAGCAGCTGAAGCTGCTGGACAATCTTCACTTTATGCATCTCCATGGGGATGGGTTCATGCTTGTAAAATGTGATGTGGGGCATGTCTTTTCTCCTCTTTCGTAATCGCCCTCCTGGGGCGCAGCTTGTTCTTTTTCACTTTAAAGCTTTAAGTTTATGAAGTCAATGGGCGTTATCACTAAATTCCTTTTTGTTTTCCTGTGTAAAATGTCACCCTTTTTTCTTCCCGTCAGGTGCGGTATACTGAGAGACATGGGAAGCTTGAAACGGAGGCGCTTTTATGAAAAACACCCTGCATATACAGGCGGCGGAGGCCTTTTTGGATACGGCCTTCCTGCGGAAGCTGGCCATGAACCGGACGGACCTGATCCAGCGGCTGGGGCCGGTGAACTGGGAGCGGATCCTGGCGCCCCTGGTCCCCATCACAGAGCGGCTCTCCTGCGCTCAGGCCCTGGCGGCCTTCCGCCCAGTGCTGGACCTGCTGGCCCCAGAGCCGGCGGAGGGGTGGCTGTCCTGTGCCTACCGGACAGCGGTCTCCCTGCTGTATCCCCAGGACGGCAGCGGCTGCACCGCCGCTCAGCGGGACGGCGCGCTGTGCTTTCTGCAATTTCTGCGGCTGATGCTGGACACGGAACGGCAGGCGCTTCCCTTCGACTTCTGGCTGGATTTTGACTTCTGCACCGAAGCGGAGCTGAAGGACAGCGGCGTGACGGAGGAATACCGCCAATTCCTGCGCCGCTGGCGGGAGGAATACGTGTATGAGCTGCTGCGGCTGGGCCGGGAGGTGACCCCCTTCCGCACGCTGGAGCACATCGCCGGCGTCCACCATGTGGCCATGACCGTTGGCCGCGCTTTCAAGCGGGGCGGCGGACTCATCGACCTGGGACTGATGAGCGGCGCCGCCGCGGGCCACGACATCGGCAAATTCGGCTGCAGGCCGGGGGAGCGGGTCCCCTATCTCCACTACTACTACACAGACCAGTGGTTCACCTGGCGTGGGCTGGCGGCCATCGGCCGCATTGCCGCCAACCACTCGGTCTGGGATCTGGAGATCGAGAACCTGTCCTCCGAGTCCCTGGTACTGGTGTACGCCGACTTCCGGGTCAAGCAGTCCCGGGACCCGGAGGGCCGGGAGATCGCCCAGCTCTTTTCCCTGCAAGATGCCTTCGGCGTGATCTTGAGCAAGCTGGACAATGTGGATGACGCCAAGCGGCGGCGGTATCAGTATGTCTACGCCAAGCTGGCGGACTTTGAGGAATACCTGACCCTCTTCGGCGTGGACACCACGCTGGAGACCGCCGGCGGCCCGCCCCTGTCCCGAAAGGACCCGGCCCTGATGACCTCCCGAGAGGTGGTCCACGCTCTGCGCCATACCGCCGTGGACCACAACATCCGCCTGATGCACCGGCTGGGCCATGAGCGGCTGTTCGTGGGCATCCTGGAGGCCGCCCGCAGTGAAAAAGACCCGGCCCGCATCCGGGCCTATGTGTCCATTTTCGAGGAGTATTTCACCTATTGGAGCGCCGGACAGAAGGAACAGACCCTGGAATTCCTGTACGAGCTGCTCCTGCTGCCCGACGGTGATATCCGCCGACAGGCGGCCCATCTCATGGGACGCATCCTGGCGGGCTTCCTGTCCGGCTACAAGAAGGAACTGCCGGCGGGAGCGGTCCCCAGCGCTCTGGAGGACCGGCCTTTCGAACTGTGGGCCGACTATTTGGAGCGGCTCATCCACCCCGACCACCGGCTGACCGTCCGGCAGACCAGTATGATCCGCTACCAGGCCAAAACCGTGGCGGACGCACTGCTGGCCGGCAGCTCCGCCGCCGACCTGCCCCGGTTCGCGGAGCTTCTGTTCCGTCACTTTCAGGACCCGGGGGCCGTGGAGCCGGAGGCGGCCTTCGCCCTGCTGGACACGGTGCTGAACGTGCCGCTGGAGCGGCTGGAGCCCAGAGCCTATGCCTTGCTGGCCCGGTTTGCCGTGTGGTGGCTGGACCAGGGTCAGGCCCCCCAGAAAGCAGCGGCGATGCGGCTGCTGCGGCACCTGCTGCCAGTACTGGACGCTGACGGGCTGGCCCTGGCCTCCGAAGCCGTGGCCCGGGCCGACTGTCTGGACAGCACGCCTCTGCTGTTTTTGCAGGCCCAGCTGGGCAGCCGTCTGGGCTTGCCGGTATCCTGGGAGCGGCTGGACCGGGCAGAGGCCGTCAGCAGCGTGTTTCTGGACAATCTCAAGACCGCCACTCCCTGGGTATTGAAGGCCGTGGGCGTGGAGTATCTGCAAAACCAGGCAAAGCACAGCGATCAGGTCAACAGCCTCCACATCGCGACCCACTTCTCCAACCTCATCAAAGTCAGCGAAAACGTGGTGGTCCGCCGGATGGGCGGTGAAGCGCTGCTGGCCATGGCCCCCAAGCTGACGCCGGACCGGCGGAACGAGATCGCCGTGGAGCTGTCTAAGGCGCTGGAGACCGGTCAGGCGGAGATCTCCCAATATATCCCAGAATATCTGGGCCGTTTTGCCCTGTGGCTGTCCCCCAACGAGCTGGATGAGACACTGGATCAGATGCTGACCCTCCTCTCCTCCGCCAACGCCGGCGTGGTGGCCGCCGCCCTGTCCACTGTGGGATCCATGCTGGAGCACTACGCGGCCTACGGTGAGCGCTTCGGCGAGGACCATGCCTCCCTCACCGCACGGAAGCGGCGGATGGCGGGCCTGCTGCTGAAGGGCCTGTCCGCCTTCCGGGAGAGCGTCCGGCAGGAGGCGCTGCACATCCTGGGCGAGGGGCTGTTTGCCTCTGATGTCCTGAGCTACGAGGACAAGACAGACCTCTTCACCCTGACGGCGAAGAAGTTTCTCTTCCTCATCAGCGAGCAGCGGTCGGAGGAACTGACCTTCTTCTACACCGCCGCGGCCCTCTCCCACATCTACCGCTTTATCGTCCGCCACCGCATTGAAAGCGGCCCCTTCCAGTTCCAGCGCCACAGCAAGGCCGCCTTCTTCCCCGGCACCTTCGATCCCTTCTCTCTCAGCCACAAAGGCATCGTCCAGGCCATTCGGGACCTGGGCTTCGAGGTGTATCTCGCCATCGACGAGTTCTCCTGGTCCAAGAAGGCCCAGCCCTCCCTGGTGCGGCGGCAGATCGTCAGCATGTCTGTTGCCGACGAATTCGATGTGTACCTCTTCCCCCACGATATCCCGGTGAACCTGGCCACGCCGGATGACCTGAACCGCCTGCGGCAGGTCTTTGACGGCTGGGAGCTGTATCTGGCGGTGGGGTCCGACGTGGTGGCAAACGCCTCGTCCTACAAGGCGCCGCCCACGGAAGGCTCCGTCCACAGCCTGAACCACATCGTGTTCCGCCGGTCCAGCGACGCCGAGGGCCGGGAGATCGACGCGGACCTCTCCCGCATCACCGGCGACGTGATCCAGCTGCAGCTGCCGACCCATCTGGAGGACATCAGCTCGACCCGCATCCGGGAGAACATCGACCTGGGACGGGACATCTCCAACCTCATCGACCCGGCGGTGCAGGACTTCATCTTCCGCAACAGCCTGTATCTGCGGGAGCCGCAGTACAAGCAGCTCATCCGGGCCAGCTACCTGGACTTCTCCCTGGCGGAGCGGCCGGACCGGGCCTTGTGGGACGAGCTGCGCGCGGCCGTGCCGGAGGCCCCGGCGCCGGACCCCCGGGACGCTGTGTGCGTCCTGCGGGACGTCAGCGTGCGGCCCAGAGTACTGGGCTATCTGACGCTGCGGACCGTCAACTCCGGCGGACTGTACGGCGCTCTGGAGGACGAGAAGCTGGCCAACTATGTCCGGGTCCGCACGGCAGGCCGCATCCGCCTGCTGACGGGGCTTCACACCGTCCGCGCCCCCGGCGGCAACTACGACGTGGGCCAGCTGCTGATGACGGAGGCGCTGTCCCTGGCCATGGCGGAGGACTGCGGCTACGCCGTGTGGTGGTCCTCTGGTCCAACGGCGCCGGAGACCCTGGACCTGCTGAAGCGGCAGGGCTTTGTCCAGGCGGAGACGGAGACCCCCCGTCCGCTGCTGCTGGTGGACATGCGCTCCCCCGTGGTCCTGATGCAGAATATCCCCACCACGCTGAAAGAGCCGTTTTCCTCCGACCGCCAGGTGCTTGCCGCCATCCGCGCGGCCCACTTCCGCCTTCAGGAGGCCATCTGCGGCCTGTATCCGGGAACGCTGGTGCTCTCCCTCAACGCCGAGGTCATCTATCACCGTCTGGTGCGGAAGATCACGGAGCTGAACGGCGTACCGGCCGAGCCTACCACTCCCCGGGTCCTGGGGCCCAAGATGTGCGTGCCCTTCGGCAAGATCCTGCGGGGCAATGCCGTGCCCAACACTGTGACCAAGACCATCCACACCGACAAGGTGTTCGCCACGGACTTAAAGACCTTCTCCATCGCGCCCTTCCCCGGCTATGCGCCGCTGGAGAGCCAGATCCGTACCGTGCGGTCCTTCCGGCGGCCGGTGATCCTGGTGGACGACCTGCTCCACTCCGGCAACCGGCTGCGGGCTCTGGACCCCCTGTTCCGGCAGGAGGGGCTGGACATCGACCAGGTACTGGTGGGCCTGCTTTCCGGCCGGGGCCGGGACCTGATGACCGCAAAGGGCCGGAAGGCGGACAGCGTGTACTTTGTGCCGGACCTGCGGGCCTGGTTCGTGGAGTCCACGATGTACCCCTTCATCGGCGGCGACACGCTGGGCGGGGCAGAAAGCTCCGTTCCGGGCCTCAGTCCGGCAGTGAACCTGATCCTGCCCTATGCCTTCCCACGGTTTTACAAGGAGTGCGACCGGGAGGCGGTGTTCCGGTTCTCCCGGACGTGCCTGGAGAACTCCCGGGACATCCTGCTGGCTTTGGGCAACGCCTACCGGGAGCGGTATGCCCGGAACCTGACCCTCTCCCGGCTCAGCGAGGCGGTGATCCTGCCCCTGGCCCCAGACAAAGGCTCCGCCCTGCGGTATGATCCCAGCCTGTCCGCTGAGCTGTGCCTGGACAACGATCTGAAGCTGCTGCTGCGGATGCGGGATCTGCTGGAATGAGAAAACGCCGGACCGGGGATACCCCCGGTCCGGCTCTTTTTCGCACTCTATTATTTTTAAAAGGGTCAGACGATCTGGATCTCGACCCTGGCTTCGGGGGCAAGCGTCCGGGCGTAGGACGCCAGCAGGTCCAGCTGGGGCCGCAGCGTTTCCGCCGCCATCCCCGGCGTGCCGAACACGGGATAGAACACATGGCGGCTCTCCGGCTTGGCGCAGGTGCGGTGGTCCGCCCCGGCGATCATACTGAAAATGATGCCGCCGTCGTCCCGGCCGCACACGTCGTTGGGATAGGTGTGGACCTCCTCCCCCCGCAGTCCTGTGAAGGGCGCCTTCTCTGTGCCGGAGAACAGCCGCAGCGTCCCCCGTACCGCGTCGGCGTCATGGGTCCCCATGAGGCAGCGGGTCTTCAATTCCGCCAGAAAAGGCACCTCCGTCACGGGATTCACCTGGGGGAATGGCCGCCCCTTCAGCAGCACGGATTCCAGCTGCATCAGCACGGGATAGGTCTTTTTGAACTTCTTGAAAAACCGGACATAGGGGTCCTCGCCGAACACAGCCTTCCTGTCATAGTCCCCGTGCTCCTCCTTCAGCGCCGCCAATTCCCGTTCCTCCAGCGCCCGCAGGGCATCCACGTCCCACGCCTCCATTTCCGGATACCACACCTCCGCCATGCCGAGGAAAATGCCCCGCTCCGCCAGCACTTGTTCCTTTTCCACAGTCAGCATACTGCCACCCTTTCCGCTTCGCGGACCTCCGGAGCCTCCCGGCCCGCCGCCCGCTTTTTGTCCGATTGTACCCGCTCCCGCCCGAAATGTCAACGCCTCGCGCCTTTTCCCTTTGCAAATCAAACAAGGTGTGGTATACTGCTGTCATGACAGTTGTGTGCAAATGACCGTGCATATTTTATACACGGCACCGCAGTCTGCCCGAAAAACCGTATGCGGCCATGCAGATGCATCGTCCATATCAAAAAAGGAGGTCCTGCCCGTGCGCGCTGAAGAACGCCGCCAGGCCATTCAGGATATTTTGCAAAGCTCCCCCCAGCCCGTCAGCGCCAGCGCGCTGGCAGCCCGGTTCTCTGTCAGCCGCCAGATCATCGTGGGGGACATCGCCCTGCTGCGGGCGGCGGGAGCGGATATCTCCGCCACGCCCCGGGGCTACATCTGTCAGCCCTCCCCTGCCGGTTTGATCCGCCGGGTTGCCTGCCAGCACGACGCGGCAGGCATGGCAGCGGAGCTGAACACCATGGTAGACAACGGCTGTACCGTGCTGGACGTCATCGTGGAGCACCCCATTTATGGACAGCTCACCGGTCCCCTGCGGCTCTCCAGCCGGTATGACGTGTCCCAGTTCATCGCCCGCTGCGCGCAGGAGGAAGCCCAGCCTCTTTCCATGCTGACGGAGGGCATCCATCTCCACACCCTCTCCTGCCCCGACGAAGCCGCCTTCCAGCGGGTCCAGGCCGCCCTGCGGTCCCTGGGCGTGCTGCTGGAGGGCTGAGCGTCCAAGGCGGGCAATAGGTCACATAAAAGAATCAAACGGAGGTCATTTCATGGGTTTTCTGGACAAATTCCGCAAGAAGCCGCAGGTCTCTCCAGGCGGCTCCCCCATCTACCGCTATGAAACGCCCCAGGACCAGGGCTGGCGCCCGCCGGAGGCGTACGGCACCTACGCCGAGGAGATCACGGCGCACTTCGAGGCCCTGTTTCCCGGCCGGGAGAGCTTCGTGTTCCACGAGATCATCAGCGATCTGGTCCACATCGACGTGAACATCATGCGCCCCACGGCGGAAAAAAACTACTACGTGCTCTACACCACCGGCATGAGCGACCTGCCCATGACATTGCCGGACGAGCTGGCGGACCACAAGGAGCTGAAATACGCCGAGGTGTTTCTCTTCCTCCCCGGCGGCTGGGATCTGGGCAAAACCGGGGACCTGGGCAATGACCTGCCCTATTCCAGCTACTGGCCCATCCATATGCTGAAATTTCTGGCCCGCTTCCCCCACGAATACAAGACCTGGCTGGCCTGGGGCCACACCATGCCCAACGGCCCGGACTATGCCCCCTTCTGCGACGGCCTGGGCTTCGGCGGCGTGGTGCTGGACCAGCTGAACGGCCTGGAGGGCCTGGACGCCAAGGACGGGGCCCACATCAGCTTCCTCTTCGCCATCCCCGCCTACAAGGAGGAGATCGAGTACAAGCTAAAATATGGCATGGAGGCCCTGAGCAAGCGCTTTGCGGAGGGCCAGCTCCCCCTGGTGCTGGACGTTCACCGCCCCAACCTCTGCCCAGATTTCAAAGAAGTGCTGGACGGCTGAACGCGGGGCCAAGCCGCCCCGCCGGTCACGCTCCGTTTTCTAGCGTCACCAAGCAAGTTGTTATTATAATTTGAGGAAATTGAACAAAGGAGAAAACTGTATGCTGACAATCCTGTGGATAGCCGGGATAATTGCGGGCTTCATGTTTCCGGCTTTTCTGATCAAAGCTGTACGCACAAAAGATATGGATAATGAGATATCTAAATGTACATTCTTATCTTGTCTGACTTTTGGTATTTGCGTTCTGTCGCTTCTTGTCGTTGTGGCATATTCCTAATCAATAAACTGCTTTCTATCCGGCAGATCTCTTTTTAGGCATCTGCCCGGTTGGATGCTTTGACAAAACATGGAGCCGCGCCGTCCAGATGGTGAACGGACAGCTGAAAATAGGTGTTGACAATCCCGATTCTTCCGTGTATAGTGTGGTACACAGGTGTCAAGACACCTGTGTACCACATTTTATACTACATAAGAAACAGGTGTCTCCCATGGAAAAGTTCAAAGCCTTCCTCCAGCGCAAAAACATCGTATTCTCCGCCAAGCGGTACGGCATCGACGCCCTGGGCGCCATGGCCCAGGGGCTGTTCTGCACCCTGCTGATCGGCACCATCCTCAACACCGTCGGCGCCCAGTTCCACATCGGCTTCCTCACCGCTCAGATCTCGGAAAAGGTCCCCTACACCGTGGGCGGCCTCACCTCCTTCATGAGCGGCCCCGCCATGGCCATCGCCATCGGCTACGCTTTGCAGGCGCCGCCCCTGGTGCTGTTCTCTCTGGCGGCGGTGGGCTACGCCTGCAACCTGCTGGGCGGCGCGGGCGGCCCCCTGGCCGTGCTGTTCGTGGCCATCATCGCCGCCGAGTGCGGCAAAGCCGTCAGCAAGGAAACGAAAGTAGACATCCTGGTAACTCCCATCGTCACCACCCTCATCGGCGTAGGCGCGGCCTATGTGATCGCGCCCCCCATCGGCACCGCGGCCAGCGCCTTCGGCCAGCTCATCATGCGGGCCACGGAGCTGCAGCCCTTCGCCATGGGCATCCTGGTGTCTGTACTGGTGGGCGTGGCCCTGACCCTGCCCATCTCCTCCGCCGCCATCTGTTCCGTTCTGAGCCTGACAGGCCTGGCGGGCGGCGCCGCTGTGGCGGGCTGCTGCGCCCAGATGGTGGGCTTCGCCGTGATGAGCTTCAAGGAAAACGGCTGGGGCGGACTGGTGAGCCAGGGCCTTGGCACCTCCATGCTGCAAATGCCCAACATCGTAAAGAATCCCAGGGTGTGGATCGCCCCCACCCTGGCCTCCGCTGTCACCGGCCCCATCGCCACCTGTCTTTTCAAGCTGGAGATGAACGGCGCTGCCATCAACTCCGGCATGGGCACCTGCGGCCTCTGCGGCCAGCTGGGCGTGTGGACGGGCTGGCTCTCCCCCAGCGAGGCGGCCATCGCCAACGGCGCTGCCGCCATCACTCCCACCGGCTTCGACTGGCTGGGCCTGCTCCTGATCTCCTTCATCCTGCCCGCCATTCTGGCCCCAGCCATCAATCAGGTGTGCCGGAAGCTGGGCTGGGTGAAGGACGGCGACCTGACCCTCACCTGACCTCCCTTGCTTTTTCCCCTCTGCTGTGATATCCTGTAACAAATCATACAGCGGAGGAAAAACGTCATGGAATACCGGAAATTCGGCAGCACCTACATCGCCCGTATCGACAAAAATGAGGAGATCCTGGAGCAGGTCAAAGTCCTGGCTCTGCAAGAGGACATCAAGCTGGCCTCCGTTCAGGCCCTGGGCGCGGTGAACGACTTCACTGTGGGCGTGTTCGACACGGAGAAGAAGGAATACCACGCCAACCACTTCCAGGGCAGCTATGAGATCGTCTCCCTCACCGGCACCATCAACACCATGGAGGGGGAATTTTACACCCACCTGCATATGAGCGCCGGCGACAGCCAGGGCCATGTGGTGGGCGGCCATCTGAACCGGGCCAATGTCAGCGCCACCTGCGAGATGGTTGTCACGGAGATCCCCGGTACGGTAGACCGGGCCTTCAGTGGGGAGATCGGCCTGAACCTGTTCCAGTTCTGAAAGACGTAAAAAAGCGGACCGCTCTGCGGTCCGCTTTTTTCATGGATTCGATCCCAGAAACAGGAACATGCCTGCCAGGAACTGGAATGCCCTGGTGAGCAGCCTCCCCGGCGGCACAAACAGCCAGAGGACCGCCTGCCGCAGACGCACAAAAATTCGCCGCCTTCAAGCAGCCCGCAGAACCAGAGAGCGATCAGCGCCTCCGGAAGCAGGCACAAGACGCAGGCGGCCAGCAGCCTCCGCCGCGCCGCCCGGCTTTTTTGCCGGATATCCGCCCACAGGGAAACCAGGGCGGGCGCGGCAAAGCCCGCTGCAAAAGCCATCAGGAACGGCGCCAGGGCCGCGTGAAACAGAAGGCCGTTTCCGCCTCTCTTCCACGGCTCCCGGGCTATGAGCCATTGATCTGCCAAAAAGCACGCCAGCAGCACCGCCGCACCGGCCAGCGTCCAGGCCAGGTACTTTCTCTGATACCGCCGCCAGACGCCCGCCGCGGGCTTTGGCCCGTAGATCAGGCCGTTCACATCGGTCCCCAGGGCCTCCGCCAGAGCGGACAGGGTCTCGATGTCCGGCTGGGTGCGGCCGGTCTCCCAGCTGCTCACAGTCTGCCGGGTCACATGCATCCGCTCCGCCAGATCGTCCTGGGTCAATCCCGCATGCTTCCGCAGGTCTTTGATGTGTTTTGCCACCTGGTCCATCCCATCATCTCCTGTTCTGCCCACAGGATAACAGAAACCCGCTCCAAAATCACGCAACATTCTGTTGCGCCGAAAGCGTTCAGAACAGATCGCCCTCGGCGTGGTCCCGCAGGGCTAGCTCCTGGAAAATGGCCGCCTCGACGGCCTCGTACTCCCCGGGATTTTTGAACCGGCGCAGCTTTTTGTTCAGCCGCTCCGCGTCCTCGAACAGATGGATCAAATAGAACCAGACCTCCCGCATCCGCTGGGCGGCGGTGCCCACCTGGCCGTAGTAGTCCTGATACGCCTGATACAGCGCCTGGGTGAATGCCTGCAGCTCCTCCCGCGCGGCGGCGGGGCCGCCACGCAGCTTCCGGGGCAGCGCCGGGTCCGCCACGGCTCCCCGGCCGATCATCACCGCCTCCACGGCGGGAAACCGGGCCTCTAAAGCATGAACATCCTCCACCGTCCGCAGGTCGCCGTTGTAGCACACCGGATTTTTGCTCTCCGCCAGCGCCTGGGCAAACTCCTCTAGATGCACCGGCCCCCGGTACTTCTCCTTCTGGACCCGGGCATGGATGGTCAGGCACGCAATGGGATAGCGGTCATAGACTGCCAGCAGCGCCCCGAACTCCGCAGGGTCGGCAATGCCCAGCCGGGTCTTGACGGACACGGGCATATGGACCTTGGAAAACACCTCGTCAAAAAACTGGTCCAGCTGGTCGGGCTTTGCCAGAAAGCCCGCGCCCTTCCCCTTGGCGGTGACGGTGCCGGAAGGACACCCCAGGTTCAGGTTCACTTCCGTGTAGCCCAGGTCCCCCGCCTGCTCCGCCGCCCACAGAAAATCTCCGGCCCGCCGGGTCATCACCTGAGGCACCAGGGGCAATCCGCCGTTGTTGGCCGGGTCCAGTTCCCGCAGGTCCTTTCGGGTCATGATGTGCTGGTCCGTAGGGGAGAAAAAGGGAATGAAGTACCGGTCCACGCCGCCGAAAAACCGGTGCCAGACCTGCCGGAACACCACCTTGGTGATACCGTCCAGGGGCGCGAAATCGATGCGGCGGATCATTTCAGCGCTTCTTCCCACTCCGCCTGGCGGAAGCCGGTCAGCACGAAACCTTCGCCCACCAGGATGGGCCGCTTCACCAGCATCCCATCGGCGGCCAGCAGCGCCAGCTGTTCTTCCCCGCTCATGGCGGGCAGCTTGTCCTTCAGGCCCAGGGCCTTGTATTGCAGGCCGCTGGTGTTGAAAAATCTCTTCAGGGGCAGGCCGCTGTCCTGATGCCACTGCCGCAGCTCATCGGCGGTGGGATTTTCCAGCTTGATGTCTCGAAGCTCATATTCGACGCCCCTGCCATCCAACCAGGCCTTCGCCTTCTGGCAGGTGGTGCATCTGGGATACCAGAGAAAAAGCATATAGGTCCCTCCTAAATATTATGTAAACAAGTTCAGCTGCTCGCCAGCCTGCTTGTCCTCAAAGCGCATCAGCCAATCCATGGCCGCCTCCGGCTCGCAAATAGCGCCGTGGGCACTGCATTCCTTACGCAGGATGCGGCTCAGCTGGGCGGCGTTGGGGCTGGGGCACTCATAATGGCTGCCAAAAGTTTTGATATATTGATCTTTTAGTCCAGGAAAATGTGCATCCAACTGCTGATAGAAGTACTGCCGGTCGCCATCCCGCAGAGTCACGCCCATACCAAAGTTGACGATGACCTCCACCCCGGCCTCCCAGCAGTAGCCCAGCAGACCCCGGAGGTTCTCCTCCGTGTCGTTGAGAAAGGGCAGGATGGGACACAGCCACACGCCGGTATGGATGCCGTTTTCGTGCATGGTCCTGAGCATCTCAAACCGGCGCTTCGTAGTACAGACATAGGGCTCCACAACGCGGCACAGGTCCTCGTCAAAAGTGGTGAAAGTGGTGCAGACCACAGCCCTGGTCCTGTCGTTGATGCGCTTCAGCAGGTCCAGATCCCGCAGGATCAGGTCCGATTTCGTCAGCACCGCCGCACCGAAGCCATAGCGGTCAATGATCTCCAGACACCGCCGGGTCAGCCGGGTCTCCCGCTCCAGGGCCAGATAGGGATCGCACATGCTCCCCGTTCCGATCATGCACCGCCGCCGTTTCCGCCGCAGGGCGTCCTCCAGCAGCTCCGGGGCATTCCGCTTCACCGCCACATCCTCAAAGACGTGATCCATCTGATAGCAGGTGCTGCGGGAATCGCAGTAGATGCACCCATGGGTGCAGCCCCGGTAGACATTCATGCCGTTCCGGGCGGAGAGGATGGTCCTGGCCTCGATCTCGTGCATCAGCTCATCCCCCCTCTCCTGTGGGCTAGTATATCAAAAAGCCGCCTTGGGAACAAGCCCCAGGCGGGAAAAAGCCCCGGAAGGCTGGCCCTCCGGGGCGCGGGATCAATGGCCTTTGCGCTTTTCCCGCCGTTTTTCCTGCCGCAGGGCAAACTGCCGCTCCGCTTCCGCCTCCCGCTCCGCGCGGGAGGCCCGCTTCCGAGCTTCCTTTCCCTGCTCCCGCTGCAGCTTCAGCGCCTGCTGGGCTTTGGTGCTGGTCTCCGCGCTTTTCAGCTCCTTTTGGATCTGCCGCCGCATTCGCTTGGGGTTGGCTCTCCGCTCCGCCGGTTCCTCCGCTGCCATGGATGGACTGAACTTCAGCTGCCGCCAGTGCTCCAGCAAAAAGGCGTGGACCTCATAATCCCTCGGCTCCCCGCCGAATACGATCCGGCAGACCTCATAGGTCCCGCCGCCGCCCCGCTCGTAAAGGCCAACCCAAAAGGGGTCCTCAAAATAGACGGTCAGTCTGGCGTATCCGCTCTCCATGTGCGTGTCCTCCTTACAAATTTCCGTCGGAGAACGGACAGCCAAGGAGGCAGGCTACTGATACCCCCGGGGGGTATTTTTTTTGCATCTTTTTAATACCCCCGGGGGGTATGCCCGGACTACCGACCGGGCCGTGTTTTTATCTCCGCATTTTCATGATAGCTGAAACCGCCAAATTCGTCAAGGATAAGAAAAAGCGCCGCCGGAAAACGGCGGCGCTCTGCGCGCTTTTCAATAGGCGCTGATCTCCATATTCTCGTCGTCCCGGCCCTTTTCAATGGCCCGGATCTTCACGAAATACTTCAGCTCCGGATTGACGGCCACCTGGACCCGGTCCCCGGCCCTATGGCCCAGCAGGGCCTTGCCCACCGGGGATTCCTTGCTGATAAGGCCCTTTAGAGCGTCCTGCCGCAGGGTCGTGACGATCTGGATGGTCATCTCCTTTTTCACCATCTCATTGAAGATGGTCACCTTGTCGAACAGGCCCACGGCGTCCGTCTGAGCTTTGACCTCAATGACCTTGGCGGTGCGGATCATCCGCTCCAGGTAGCGGATGCGGCTCTCGTTGCGGTTTTTCGCCTGCTTGGCGCACTTGTACTCGTAGTTTTCGCTGAGATCGCCAAAGGCCCGGGCAGTCTGGACCTCCTCGATCAGCTGAGGCCGCAGGACCCGGATCCGATGGTCCATCTCCTCCCGCATTTTTTTGATATCCACTTCCGTCAGTTCATCGTACATACTGCATGCCTCCCTGTTTTTCGGCCGGGGAAGCTCCTTCCCCGGCCGTGCTTGCTTCGCTCCGGTGGTCCTGCCGCCCTTCATTCCTCCCGCGGGACGACCCTGCCGGGAGCCTTGAAGATACTGTGGGGCGGAATGACTCCCCGGACGCAGGAGGTGGGGTACACGCTGGTCCCCCGGCCCAAAACGACGCCGGGATTCAGCACGCTGTTGCAGCCCACGTCCGCATAGTCGCCCAGGATCGCGCCGACCTTTTTGCGCCCGGTGGGAATCAGCTCTTCGCCGTTTTTTACCACCACCAGTGTTTTGTCGGACTTGACGTTGGAGGTGATGGAGCCGGCGCCCATGTGGCTCCTGTAGCCCAGAATGGAATCGCCCACATAATTGTAATGAGGCGTCTGCACATTGTCAAAGAGGATGACGTTTTTCAGCTCCACGGAGTTGCCCACCACGCAGTTGGCGCCCACCAGGGCGGAGCCGCGGATAAAGGCGCAGTGGCGCACCTGCGTCTCAGGCCCGATGATGCAGGGCGCGCCCAGATAGGCGGTGGGCGCCACCTCAGCGGTCCTGTGGACCCAGACGCCGGGGGCGGGCTGGTCATATTCGTCTGGAGGCAGCGCCGGCCCCAAGGTCAGGATCAGATCCTTGATGCCATCCAGCGCCTGCCAGGGGTATTCAAATCCCGCCAGATACGTCCCCGCCAGGGTGTGGGACAGATCCAGCAGGTCTGTGACTTTCAATTCCATGATGATCGCTCCCATCTTGTTTTTGCTGTTTCAGCACATGCGTATTCGTATTATATACCAGAAAACCGCCGCCCGCAAGTTTTCACATTGCATTTCTTCCAACGGCGCGGTACAATGGGGCTAATTCAACAAAGGAGCGCTGCTTATGAAACTGCTGATCGCATCCGACCTCCATGGTTCCGCCGCCTGCTGCCGCCTGCTGCTGGAGGCCTTCCGCCGGGAAGAAGCGGACCGGCTGGTCCTGCTGGGGGACCTGCTGTATCACGGCCCCCGGAATCCCCTGCCGGAGGAATACGACACCATGGCCGTCACCGGCCTGCTGAATAGTGCGGCGGACCGGCTGCTGTGCGTCCGCGGCAACTGCGACTCCGAGGTAGATCAGATGGTGCTGGCCTTTCCCATGCTGGCGGACTACGCCCTGCTGTCGGTGGACGGGACGGAGCTTTTCGCGACCCACGGCCACCTCTACGGTCCGGACGCGCCGCCGCCCATGACCGGCTATCTGCTGTGCGGCCACACCCATCTGCCGGTCCGGCGGGAAATGGGCCCCTTGACCTATCTGAATCCCGGCTCCCTGGCCCTGCCCAAGGAGGGCACGCCCCGCAGCTACATGACGCTGGAAAACGGCGTGTTCACCTGGCATGAGCTGGAGAGCGGCAGAGCCTTCACGCCGCTGGGATGACGGGCGCACAAAAACAGGAGCGGTTTTCCCGCTCCTGTTTTTTTCTGTCATGGATCCGGCAGGCCGCTGCCCTGCTCCAGATCGTCCCGGCGGAAGGCGGCGTGGATGGCATTCAGGACTCGCTTTTTGTCGCCGCTCCACAGCGGGGCCAGCAGATCCCGCTTGGCCCCGTCGCCGGTGAGGCGGTGGATCACCACCTGCCGGGGCAGGCGGCGGATACACGCTTCCAAAGCGGCGATATACGCGTCCAGCTCCATGGTCCGGACCTTCCCCGCCTGCCAGTCCGCTGCCAGATCAGTGCCCCGCAGCACATGGAGCAAGTGAAATTTGATACCATTTGCGCCGGAAGCGCCAATATATTGTGCGGTTTCCGCCATATCTGCCAGCGTCTCCCCCGGCAGGCCCAGGATCTGATGGACCACCACAGTGACGCCGGCGGCCCGCAGAGCCGCTGCCGCCCGGTCGTAGACCGGCAGGTCATAGCCCCGGCGGATATAGGCGGCAGAAGCGGGATGGATGGTCTGAAGCCCCAGCTCGACCCACACCGGCTTGCTCCGGTTCAGTTCTGCCAGCAGCGACAGGACCTCCGGTCCCAGGCAGTCGGGCCGGGTCGCGATGGAGAGCACCGCCACCTCCGGCGGAGCCATGGCGGCGGTATACAGCGCCCGCAGGCGGTCCACCGGGCCGTAGGTATTGGTAAAGGACTGGAAGTAGGCGATATACCGGGCGTTCGGTCCCGCCTTGGCGACAACCCGGGCTTTTGCGGCGGCCAGCTGGGAGGGGATATCTCCCGCCGCCGCAAAGGCCCCCGCGCCGTCGCAGAAAATGCAGCCCCGGCGTCCCAGGGTCCCATCCCGGTTGGGACAGGTGCAGCCGGAGGAGAGGGCCAGCTTATAGACCTTGCCGCCGTACTGGCTCCGCAGGTGTTCGCTGAGACTGTTCCAATACATCTCAGGTGGCCTTGGGAGCCGGATAAGGGATGCGGTAAGGCTCTGCGCCCCGCTCCGCCAGCTTTCCCCGCAGCCAGGCCCGCAGGGCCTCCACGCCCTCCTCCGTCCAGGGGAAGGTCTCCGTCTCCACATTCTGGGCCAGCTCAAAGCTGGTGTTCTCATAGACCCAGGCCTGGATGCTGCCGTCCCCCATCCAACCGGTGCGCTGGAAACGGTAGCGGAAGGTGCCAACGCTGCCGGGATACACAGACGCCTTGGTGAAAAAGCTCATATTCAGAAAATCAAAGCTGCTGTCCATCTCTTGTGCCTCTCTTTCGTACGCCGTGTCTCCACGGCCAATATCATCATAGCAAAACAGCTCCCTTCTGTCAAACCGATAGACCGGGGAAAGTTGGGCAATACTATGCGTGAAAGGATGCCATAGGCGCCTTTTCAACACGATGCTGCTGTGCAGCACTGCATGCTGTGCATACGGCTCTGTCTGCCGTTATGAAAATCCATGTCCAGTGCCGGGCAACAGTTCCGGCGGTTGAAGAGGCTGGCTTGCGCCTTTTCAATCATGTTGACCGCCCTCAGCGGACAAAGGACAGCACGCCTGGCAGGAACGGAAATCGCAGCAATGACGGAGGTTTTTTTGATGACATCTATCTGGGCAGAAACTGTGGACCTTCCATCCTTCCCCACTCTGAAGGGAAACGTGGAGACGGAGGTAGCCGTGATCGGCGGCGGATTAGCGGGCATCCTGACAGCGGACGCCCTGCGGCGGGAGGGCGTGAAAGTGCTGGTGCTGGAAGCGGACCGCTTGGGCAGCGGTCAGACCGGCGGCACCACCGCCAAGCTGACGGCCCAGCACGGTCTGAAATACCATCAGCTCATCCAGGACCTGGGCATGGCGGCCGCCGCCCAGTACGCCTGGGCCAATCTGGGCGCTGTCCGACGGCTGCGGAAGCTGGTGGAGGAGCGGCACATCTGCTGTGATCTGGAGGACTGCACATCGTTTTTATACACCACAGGCGCACCGGGACTGCTGCAGGAGGAGTTTGACGCCTGTCAGGCTTTGCAGATGGATGTGTTCCTCACGGGAGACACGGAGCTGCCCTTCGCCGTCCAGGCCCTGGGCCTGCGGGACCAGGCCCGGTTCCATCCCCTGAAGCTGCTGGCGGCTCTGGCGGAGGACCTGACCATATATGAGCACAGCCGGGTCCTGACCGTGGAGGGCCGCGACATTGCCACCGACCAGGGCCGGGTCACTGCGGAGCGGATCGTCTTTGCCTGCCACTATCCCTTTATCAACGCCCCCGGCTACTATTTTGCCCGCCAGCACCAGGAGCGAAGCTATGTGCTGGCCCTGCGGGGCGCGGCAGCGCTCCGGGACTGCTACCTGGGGATCGACGAGAACGGCCTCTCCTTCCGCTCCTGGAACGTCTATCTGCTACTGGGCGGAGGCGGACACCGCACCGGTGAGAACCGGCAGGGCGGAAAATACGATCTGCTGCGGCAGGCGGCCCGGCGGTTCTGGCCGGGCTGCCAGACTGCCGCCGCCTGGTCCGCCCAGGACTGCATCCCCATGGATGGCGTCCCCTATATCGGCCTTTACTCCGGAAGCCGCCCGGACTGGCTGGTAGCCACCGGCTTTCAAAAATGGGGGATGACCTCCTCGGTGCTGGCCTCGGAGATCCTGTGCGACTTGGCTCTGGGCCGGACGCCCATGGCGGACAGCGCGGTATTCTCTCCCCAGCGGTTCCACGCCACCGCCTCCGCCAAGCAGCTGGCGAAAGACACCGCCCATGCCGTCCGGGGGCTGGGACGGCGTGTCCTGGAGCCGGGGCGCATCCCGGCGGAGGCCCTGCCCGAGGGCCACGGCGGCGTGGTGGAGGTGGACGGTGAAAAGCTGGGCGTCTACCGGGCTGAGGACGGCCAGGTCTACGCCGTGCCGGTGAAATGTCCCCACCTGGGATGCCAGCTGGAGTGGAACCCGGATGAAAAAAGCTGGGACTGCCCCTGCCACGGCTCCCGGTTCGACTATCAGGGACGCCTGCTGGAGGGGCCGGCCCAGACGGACCTGTGACGGAGGAAGCCCCGCCGCGGACAACGGCGGGGCTTTGGCGGTTTTTTCTTGCGAAAGCAGGCAAAAGGCGGTATACTGTTCCTATCCTGCCCTCCGTGTTACAAAGGGCAATATGAGGAACGACGCTATGAAAATTCTGGTCCTTTCCGATTCCCACGGGAATCTTGCCAATATGCTGCGGGCAGTGGAAGCCGAGGCCCCCGACCTGATCGTCCACCTGGGGGACTGCTGGCGGGATGGGGAAAAACTCCACGCCCTGTTTCCCGGCACGCCCTTTGAGCAGGTGCCGGGAAACTGCGACTTCCGCCCCGCCGAGCCTGCGGAACGGCTGCTGTTCTGGGAGGACAAGCGGGTCCTGATCTGCCATGGCCACACCTACGGCGTGAAGCAGACCATGCTCAACGCCGGATACGCGGCGGAGGAGCAATCGCTGGACCTGTTCCTCTTCGGCCACACCCACCGGCCCATGGTGGACCGGCGGGGAAAGACCTGGTTCCTGAATCCCGGCAGCATCGGGGACTACGCCCGCCCCTGCTACGGCGTGGTGGTCCTGAAGGACGGCCGGCTGGACGCCCGTACAGTGCTATTGGCGTGAAAAAATGAAAAGCGCCCGGAGCGTTTCGCTCCGGGCGCTTTTTTCATACTGTTTCTTGATAAAAACTTTAAAAAGTTTTTTATTGCGGTACTTTGCTCCGCCGCGCCTGCGGCGCCAAGAAAAGTATGGACAACATCCCTGGCGGCTGCGCCGCCGGGCCGCATACGCAGCCCCAATAAAACGATCAAATCGTTTTATTAGTGATTCGTATCAAAACTCGTAGTCTACGGCCACCCGGTCCTCCCGGATGGACTTGCACAGGGCGGACACCGCCTTATGGCGGGGATCGTTTTTATAGGCATTCAACGCCTCCAGGCTCTCGAACTCGCTGACCAAAACGGCGTCGTAATTGCCCTTTCCCACATTGACGGCCACCTCAGACCGCAGCAGCTGGGGGATGACGCCCTGGAGATCCCGGAGGCTGCTGAGGAATTTGGCCTGCTCTGCCTCGGTGCCGGGGCAGAATTTCCACATGACGATATGACGGATCATACATTCTCCTTTCTGGCGTTATACGCCGCGATGCCCAGGTCCAGCAGCTCAATGGAGCGGGTCAGCTCCGCCGGGTTGGTGACATAGGCGATGCGAATCTCGCTGCGGCCCTTGCCGGGCGTTGCGTAAAAGCCCTCACCGGGGGCATACATCACGGTCTCGCCGTGATCCTCGAACTCCTCCAACAGGAAATACTGGAGCTTTTCCGTGTCATCCACCGGCAGCGTCACCATCAGGTAAAAGGCGCCCTCCGGGGAATTGAACCGTACGCCGGGGATCTTGGTCAGGCCCGCTACCACCGCGTCCCGGCGGCGCTGGTACTCCGCCCGCAAGTTTACATAATATTCAGGGGTCATGGAGCGGTACAGAGCGGCGGCGCCCACCTGGTCCAGCGTGGCGGCGCACAGGCGGCCCTGGCTGATTTTCGCGGCCTGAGCCATCAGCTCCCGGTTGCGCGTGATCATGACGCCCACGCGGGAGCCGGTGGCGGAGAAACGCTTGGACACGGAGTCCACCACCACCACGTTTTCCGCCGCATCCTCAAATTCCAGCATAGAGCTAAGCTTCTGTCCGCCGTAGACCAGCTCCCGGTACACCTCGTCGCTGATAAGGAAGAGGTCGTGCTCCCGGGCAATGTCCGCCAAGGTACGCAGCTCCTCCTCCGTCAAAACCACGCCGGTGGGGTTACCGGGGTTGGTGACCAGGATGGCCCGGGTATGCTCGTTGATCAACGGCTCGATGCGGTCCCGGCTGGCGTAGCGGTAGCCCTCATCAGGATTGGTCTCGATGGGACGGATGGCGGCGCCGGTGATGTGGACGAAGGTCTCGTAATTGGGGTAGAACGGCTCCGGGATCAGGATCTCATCTCCCTCCTCCAGGATGCAGGGGAGGACGATCTGCAGCGCCTCGCTGCCGCCGTAGGTGGCCAGGATATCGCCGCAGGTGATGGGGAAGCCCATACCGGTGTAGTAGTCCCGCACGGCCTCCAGGTAGGTCTCCACGCCGGGGGAGGGCGCGTAGGCCAGCACGGACTCGCCAAAGCTCCGCACCGCGTCGAAAAACGCCTCGGGGGTCTCGATGTCCGGCTGGCCGATATTCAAATGGTGGACCTTCCGGCCCTTGGCCTCCGCCGCCACCACATAGGGATGGAATTTGCGAATGGGCGACAGCCCGCAACGCTGGATCTTGCTGGAAAACTTCATGGTAACTGCCTCCTTGGCATTTTTTGTGATGAGCACCGCCGCAAAGGGCGAAAAAAACGCCCCTGACCAGCTGTCAGGGGCGAAAAATACTTTCCACGGTACCACCCTGATCTGCCCGAAAATGGGCATCTCCTGTCATCCGCTATCGGGGATGGGCCGTTCCGCTCCACACGGACCGCTCCAAAGTGGCTGCTCCGCGGCGTGGGCAAGGGGCTTTCACCATCCCCCCTCTCGCTTGGCGCCGTTTCGCGAAGCTGGCTTCTTCACTGCGTTCGAATATCTATTATACATGTCCCGTCCGATTTGTCAACCCCTCTATGAAAAAATCGCATAACAACTCTTTCGGAAAGATGGAAGCTTCATCACTGGAAGCGCCCCTGGGCGGGGCGCTCCTGTCAGGCCTCTTCCTCTGGGGGCGTTTCACTGCCGGGAGCGCCCATCTGCATTTCCTCCCACTGGGCGCGGGTAATGAGGAGCTGCCGGGGTTTGGACCCCTCGAAGGGCCCCACGATGCCCCGTTCCTCCATCTGGTCCACCAGACGGGCGGCCCGGGAGTAGCCCAGCTTCAAGCGCCGCTGGAGCATAGAGACAGAGGCCTGGCCGGTCTCCAGCACCACCTCTACGGCGGCAGGCAGCAGCTCGTCGCCCTCCTCGTCGGCGGCAGGCTCGGCGGGAGCGGCGCCCTTGCCGCCCTTTTCCTTCTCCTGCATGGTCTCCTCGATCTTGGCAATGACGTCGTGGTCGTACTGGGGCTCGCCGCTCTGCTTGACGAAAGACACCACCTCCTCGATCTCCTCCGGCGTGATGAAGCATCCCTGGACCCGGATCTTGGATTCGCCCAGGGGGGCGTACAGCATGTCGCCCTTGCCCACCAGCTTATCCGCGCCGGTGGTATCCAGGATGATGCGGGATTCCAGAGAGGACGCCACGGCGAAGGCGATGCGGCTGGGGATGTTGGCCTTCATCAGGCCGGTGATGACGTCTGCCGAGGGACGCTGGGTGGCGATGACCAGGTGCATCCCGGCGGCGCGGCCCATCTGGGCGACCCGGCAGATGGATTCCTCCACCTCTTTGGCGGCCACCAGCATCAGGTCGGCCAGCTCGTCGATGACCACCACCACGCTGGGCATGGTCTCCAGATCCTCCCGGCTCTTGGCCAGGCGGTTGTACTCCTCCAGCTTTTTCACGCCGCACTCGGAGAAGGTCTTATAGCGCTTCATCATCTCGAACACCGCCCACTGCAAAGCGCCGGCGGCCTTCTTTGGGTCTGTCACCACCGGGATCAGCAGATGGGGGATGCCGTTGTAGGGGGCCAGCTCCACCATCTTGGGGTCCACCATGATGAAGCGGACCTCGTCAGGCGTGGATTTGTACAGCAGGCTGATGATGAGGGAGTTGGTGCACACAGATTTACCGGAGCCTGTGGTACCGGCAATGAGGACGTGGGGCAGCTTTTCGATGTTGCCCACCACGTTCCGTCCGCCGATATCCCTGCCCACCGCAAAGGCGGTGCGGGACTTGTGCTCCGTGAACTCCCGGGACTCGATGACGTCCCGGATCAGCACCGGGGTCACCTGCTTGTTGGGCACCTCGATGCCCACCACGGAGATCTTATCCGGGATGGGCGCAATGCGGACGCCGGTGGCCCCCAGGGCCAGGGCGATATCGTCCGCCAGGTTCGTGATCTTGGAGAGCTTCACCCCCTGCTCCAGCGTGAACTCATAGCGGGTCACAGAGGGGCCGTGGACCACGTCGCCAGGGGTCGCGTCCACGCCAAAGCTGGTGAGGGTCTCCGCCAGACGGCGGGAGTTGTTCCGCAGCTCCGCCCCGGCCTCCAAGTGGTTGTTGGTCCGGCTCTCGTGGAGCAGCGTAATGGGCGGATACTGGTAGGCCGCTCCCTCTTCCGCCAGCTTCTCCTCGATCTCCGCCGTCACGGCGGCGGTCTGGGCCGCTACCTCCTTCGCCGTCTTTTCCTTCCGGACCGCGGCGGGGACCTCCACCGGGGGCGCGGGCGGCTCCGCCGGTACAGGCGCAGGCTCCGCCGGTACGGGCGCGGGCTCCACCGGTACGGGCGCGGGCTCCACCGGTACGGGCGCGGGCCTGGGCGGCATGGGCGGCTCTGGCACTGCGGGAATGGCGGGAGTCTTTTCCTTTTCGGCCAGCACCTGGTCGGGGGTCCGCTGGCCGTCCGACTTGTGGCGGAAGAAGCTGGTGAAGCGGCTCTCCTGGGGCTTGGCGGACCCCGGCGCCTTCAGCGGCTCGTCATCCAGGGGGATGTCGATCTGGGGTTTGTTCTCGGTGCGGCGCTTGGGCGGGTCCAGCGGCGTGAGACGGATGGTGGGCCGCTCCGGCTCCGGCTCTTCCTCGTACTGAGGCCTCTCCCGGTGCTTTTCGATCAGAGCGCCCACCGTCAGCCGCAGGGCGGTCATCAGCAGCACCACGAAGAGAACCGTGAACAGAATGGCTGCAGCAAAGCCGGAGATCACCGCCGCCGAGCCGATGGCCAGCGCTCCGGAAACAGCGCCGCCGGAGGTCAGCG
Organism: uncultured Dysosmobacter sp.; assembly: GCF_947631165.1. Classification (GTDB taxonomy): domain Bacteria; phylum Bacillota; class Clostridia; order Oscillospirales; family Oscillospiraceae; genus Oscillibacter. The sequence continues at coordinate 50,143 of NZ_CANRKH010000002.1, forward strand.
TAACGCCGGTGGCCCACAGCCTGGGCAGAATGCCCACGCCGGACTGGAATTCCTCCTTGCACAGCGCCATGTGGAACAGCGCGCCGCACAGCACCGGCAGCAGCAGCGCGCAGGTGACCCGCAGCTGAACGGGACGGCCCCGGTGGAACAGCAGGATCAGCGCCGCCAGCAGCATGGCGGGGGCCACCTGCCAGTAGCCATAGCCGAACAGGCCCTTCAGGAGCAGGGCCAGCCAGTCGATGAGAATGGCCTTGACGCCAAAGTAGCCCACGGCCACGCACAGCGTCAGCACCAGCAGGACCACGCCGCCCACCTCCCGGCGGATGGGGCGCTTCTGGGGCTGCGTCTTTTTGGAGCGGCTGGAGCCGCTTTTGGATGTGCCGCTCTTTTTTTTCGGTGCGGCGGAATTCTTTTGTGTCGAGGAAGCCACGGTATGTACCTCCAAATGGTGATTTCTGGTGTGATCTTGGATTCTATTTTTGGATGACCGTCAGGATCAGCGTCAATGCGCCGGCAGCCCAGCAGTAGTATGCAAAGAAGCCGAACTTGATCCCCCACAAAATCCCTGATTTTGCGGGGTCCCCGCTGATTGGACTCAAACGGTCAGGCAAAGCCCGCCCGTTTCAAGGTTTTGCCTGCGGCAAAACTCTTGACGCCGCTCCCGCGGCGGACGCGCGCTGCGCGTCTGGCAAGTTCTCCTACTTTTGGATGACCGTCAGGATCAGCGTCAATGCGCCGGCAGCCCAGCAGTAGTATGCAAAGAAGCCGAACTTGCCTTTTTCAGCGATCAGCTTCAGCAGGCGGATGCAGGCGTAGCCCACCACGGCGGAGACCGCCACGCCCACCAGATAGATGGGAAATTCCGCCCAGTTGATCCCGGCTTCCACGGCATCCTTCAAGCTGAGGATGTTGGCCCCCAGGATGGCAGGGATAGACATCAGGAAGGAATAGCGGACGGCAAATTTCCGGTCAAAGCCCACGAAGCAGCCGGCGGTGATGGTGGTGCCGGAGCGGGAGATGCCAGGGCAGGTGGCCACGGCCTGGGCCGCACCCACCAGCAGGACATCCAGCAGAGAGGCATTCCTCTCTTTCTTGCGGCCCTTCCGGACCCGGTCGCTGGCAAACAGCAGACAGCCTGTGACCAGCAGAGCCGCCGCCACAAAATACATATTGTCTCCCAGGCCCGCCACCAGATCCTTCACGGGCAGCACCGCGAACAGGGGCAGGGTGCCAACGACGATCAGCAGGATCAGCCGCCTGGCCGGCGGCACCGGCGTGGGGGTCGTATGGTGAACCAGGTCGCTTACGCCGAGGAAAAACTCCACGACCATGTCCCGGATATCTGTCCAATAGGCCGCGAATACCGCCGCCAGGGTCCCCAGATGCAGCAGCACATCAAAAAACTCCGGAACATCCGCCGAAATGTTCAGCAAGTGCTCTGCGATAGCCAGATGGCCGGAGCTGGACACCGGCAGAAATTCTGTGACGCCCTGGATCACGCCCAGAAGTATGGATGACAGCAGCGACAAATCGTTCCCCCCTCATTTCAAATCTGCATATGATGATAGTATAGCACAGGCGCGGCGTAAATTCCAGTCATATTTATGCTGTTGCCTTCACCGTTCCGATGTGATAGACTGGCAGCATCAACAAACGGAGATGCTGTGTATGACGACAACGTACTGCGGCCTGGACTGCTGCGGGGCGTGCGCCGTGAAGGGCCAGTGCGGCGGGTGCATCCAGACCGGCGGCCGCCCCTTCGGCGGGACATGCGCCGCCGCCGAAAGTGTGAAGCGGGGCGGTCCCGGCGCCCTGGCCGCTCTGAAGGAGAAGCTGCTGGGCGTCTGCAATAGCTTGGACATTCCAGGGCTGACCGTCAGTGAGCTTGTTCCGCTGATTGGATTTTATGTCAACTTAGAATACCCCCTTGCCAACGGACAGCATGTCAAGCTGCTGGCGGATGAAAATGTCTATCTGGGCGCGCAGATCCAGATCCCGGAGCGCGGCCGGTTCTATGGAGTCATCGCCGGCGAGCGCTTTCTGCTGGTCAGCGAGTACGGGCCGCAGGGGGCCGGCCCGGAGATCGTCCTGTACAAGCGGCTTTGACGGCGGACATGCCGTTCTCCACTCCAAATAACGGAAAAGCGGGGACCACCATGGTGGTCCCCGCTTTCCGTACATTTACGCTTGCTCCAGCGCAGACAGCGCCGTGCGGGCGGCAGCCTGCTCGGCTTCCTTTTTGCTGTGACCGCTGCCAACGCCCAACGGCTCGCCGTTCAGCAGCACCTCCGCCTGGAAGGTCTTGGCGTGATCTGGTCCCGCCTCGCCCACCATGCGGTAGACCAGGACCTGATCCGCCTGACGCTGCACCAGCTCCTGGAGGGCGGTCTTGTAGTCCCGCCGGCGCTCTTCCACCACTTCCTCCCGCTCGGCGTCCAGCAGGACGCGGTGGATCAGCGCCGACGCGGCGGCAATGCCGCCGTCCAGATACACCGCGGCGAACACCGCCTCGGTGGCGTCGGCCAGAATGGAGATGCGCTCCCGGCCGCCGCCGGCCTCTTCGCCCCGGCCCAGCATCAGATAACGGCCCAGGTCCAGCTTGCGGGCCACCTCATACAGGCTCTGCTCGCACACCAGCGCCGCCCGGATGCGGGTCAGGTCGCCCTCCGGCAGATCCGGGTGCTGGGCAAACAGGAATTCCGCCGTCACAAAGCCCAATACGGAATCTCCCAGAAACTCCAGCCGCTCATTGCTGTTCAGGTGAGCGGCCCGGTGCTCGTTGGCGTAGGAGCTGTGGCTCAGCGCCTCCCGCAGCAGGGCAGGGTCCCGGAAGGTGTAATTCAGTTTTCTCTCCAGTTCCTGCATCGTACCCTCTCCGTTCCAAGGGAACTTCTGATGAAATCGGGATGTGTGGACCGGCAGGCAGATTTTTTGCCTGACAAGAAAGAAAAGCGCAGAAATCCTGATGGATTTCAAGCTTTTCTGACGCAGCCAGACGGAAAAGCTGCCGCCAAGACGTGCGCCACGATTTCATCAGGGATTCCCAAGAAGAAGCCCCGCGGACGGCGGGGCGCTTCTTCCTCTCACTTTTGCAGCTTTCCGGCGATGTAGTTCACGGCGTCGCCCACGGTCTTGAGGGTAGGCAGCTCTTCCTCCTGGATCTCGCCCACCTCGAACTCCTCTTCCATGGCCATGACCAGTTCCACCAGGTCCACGGAATCGGCGCCCAGATCCTCTTCAAAGGCCGTGTCCATGGTCACCTCAGCAGGCTCCATGGCAAATTGCTCCGCCACCAATTCTCTCATTGTCTGAAAAATATCTTCCACTGACATTGCTGTTTTCACCTCTCATGGAATCTTGTTGAGGCAATCATACGGCATGGGATACCCCGGTGTCAAGGGGAAATCAAATATTTTCCACAGAACGCTCCACTTTCATCAGCGCGACGTCCCGTTCCACATCCGCGATGAAGCCGCTCTCGGCGTATTCCTTTGCCCGCAGCACCGCGTTGCAGATGGCCCGGGCGTCGGAGGAGCCGTGGGCTTTGATGACGGGCTTGGAAATGCCCAGGAAGGCGGTGCCGCCGATCTCGCTGGGGTCCAGCAGCTTTTTCATATCCGCCAGATCGCCCTTCACCAGGCCCGCCGCCAGCTTGGTCTTTGTGCTGGAGAGGAACATTTTCTTCAGTTCCTTCAGCAAAAACTTGCCGGTGCCCTCCAGGCTCTTCAGCATGATGTTGCCGGTGAAGCCGTCCGCCACGATGACGTCTGCGCCGCCCAGCATGGCGTCGTTGGCCTCGATGTTGCCAACAAAGCAGATGCGGCCCGCGTCCCCCGCTTCCTTCAGCAGGGCGTAGGCCCCGTGGCGCAGCTCGTCGCCCTTCTCCTCCTCGGCGCCGATGTTCAGCAGGGCGACCCGGGGCTTTTCCACGCCGCAGACCTTTTGGGCGTAGTAGCTGCCCAGGTAGGCGAATTGCAGCAGATACTCCGGCGTGCAGGCGGCGTTGGCGCCGCAGTCGCAAAGGATCGCTTTGCCGCCTGCTGTGGGGATCACAGGACCCATGGCGGCCCGGCGGATGCCCCGGATGCGCTTCACCACCAGGGTCGCGCCCGCCAGCAGCGCACCGGTGGAACCGGCGGAGACGAAGGCGTCCCCCTCTCCCGCCTTCAGCAGGTTCAGGCCCACTGTCAGGGAGGAATCCTTTTTCACCTTGAAGGCAGTGGCGGGATCGTCGGCGATCTCCACCACCTGGCTGGCGTCCCGGATCTCCACGCCGGTGGGCAGAGTCTTTTCACCGCAGGCCTCCAAGGCCCGCAGAATGTCTGCCATGCGGCCCACCAGGATGATATCCACTCTGTGGAGCCTGTGGGCCTCCAACGCCCCTTGTACAGCGGCCATAGGGGCATTGTCGCCGCCCATGGCATCTATGATGATCTTCATGCCAGCACCTCCTGCTGTAAATTTTTATGCCGCCCGGCGACGGCTGCCCGGTGTCTCTGCTCCGCAAGATGCTCGCGGGCAGACGGGTCATTCCAAAACAGTCTGCTTCAGCGCCTCAATGATCGCCAAAGACCTTTGGGAAAGCTCGGCGTTTTTTAAACGCTTGCCTTTGACCCGGTGGTCCAGCGGCGGGATGATGCCAAAGTTGATGTTCATGGGCTGGAACTGGGTTATGGACGGGTTGGAGACATACAGCCCCAGGGCGCCGATGGCCGTTTCCCGGGGAAAATCCACAGGCGGCCTGCCCAACAACCGGCGGGCCGTCTCCACACCCACCAGAAAGCCGCTGGCGGCGGACTCCACATAGCCCTCCACGCCGGTCATCTGCCCGGCGAAGGAGATGCGGGGCTGGGACTTCAGGCGGTAATAGCGGTCCAGCAGCCGCGGAGAGTCCAAAAATGTATTGCGGTGCATCACACCGTAGCGGAGAAACTCCGCGCTGTGGAGGGCGGGGATCATGGAGAACACCCGCCGCTGCTCCGGAAATTTCAAATGGGTCTGGAACCCCACCAGGTTATAGACGCTGCCGTCGGCATTGTCACGCCGGAGCTGCACCACGGCGTAGGGCCACCGGCCGGTGCGGGGATCGTCCAGCCCCCGGGATTTCAGAGGGCCGTACAATAGCGTGTCGTGGCCCCGGCGGGCCATGACCTCCACCGGCATGCAGCCCTCGAACACCTTGCTGTCCTCAAAGCCGTGGACCTCCGCCTCCTGGGCGGTGGTCAGCGCCTGCCAGAAGGCGTCGTACTCCGCCTCGTTCATAGGGCAGTTGACATAATCCGCCGTTCCCTTGCCGTAGCGGGAGCCGAACCAGGCCAGGTCCATGTCCACGCTGTCGGCGGACACCAGGGGCGCCGCCGCGTCATAGAAGTGCAGGGCGGTGTCCTGTCCCAGCAGCTCTCCCAGCTTGTCCGCCAGGGCGTCGGAGGTCAGGGGGCCGGAGGCCACCACCACCTCCCCGCCGGGAAGCTCCGTCACCTCTCCGGGGACCACGGTGATATTGGGATGGCTCCTGATCCGCTCCGTCACCATGGCGGCAAAGCCGTGACGGTCCACCGCCAGGGCGCCGCCGGCCTCCACCCGGGTCGCGTCGGCGCAGGCGAGGATCAGGGAACCCAGACGGCGCAGCTCCTCCTTCAGCAGGCCCACGGCGTTCTCCAGCTGGTCGCTGCGGAGGGAGTTGGAGCAGCAAAGCTCCGCGAAATACGCCGTCGTGTGGGCGGGCGTCGTTTTCTCCGGCTTCATCTCCCGGAGGGTCACAGGGATGCCCCGCTGCGCCAGCTGCCAGGCGCACTCGCTGCCGGCAAGGCCCGCGCCGATGACTGTTACATTCATAGATTTTTCCTTCTGTTTTGAATTTTGCAGAAAACAGCTCTTATCGCTGATCCGAGCGTCCCAGCAAGTAATCGGTGGTCACGTTGAAATAATCCGCCAATTTTATAAGTCCAGGTACATCGGGGCAATGCACTGCGGATTCATAGTACAAGTAGGCTCTTTGCGAAATTCCCAAATATGCAGCCATCTCTTTGGATGAGCGCCTATCTGCTTTTCGCAATTCTTTTAACCGATTTGCAAAAATCTCCATAATGCCCCCTTGGCTTTGAATTTCAAATTCACTATAATTGAATTGAAAATTCAATTGCGGGCGGTGTATTTATGACTGAACTCATGAAAACTCTTTACAACTATACGCTGGATTACCGCTTTTCAGCTTACCTGAACACCGAAGCCTATCGCTACACAGGTCTTCTGCTTCCCAAGTATCTGGAAAGGCTGCGCCGGGAATTGCCAGACGATCTTCGGCAGACCTTGGACAAATACTGTGACACCGAAAGTGAGCGGCGCAATTTAGAACTGGAAGCGATGTTCCAATCTGCTTTCGCCACGGCGGCGGAACTGCGTTAATCCGCCTTCTTGGCGGAAGCCTTCTTCGCAGCAGCTGTCCTCTTGGCTGTAGAAGCGCTCTTCTTGACTGCTGAGGTCTTTTTCGCCGCTGGCTTTTTTACGGCGGTTTTCGCCGCCGGCTTTTGGGGCTCCTCCCCGGCGGGCTCCTGGTCCCCGGCGGCAGGCCTTCTGGGATAGCCCCGTTTGTCCTCCGGCAGGAAGTTGGAGCAGGCCTCATTGATGCAGAAGGGCTTTTTGAAGCCCTTGCCCGCCTTTTTGAACATGGTGTGGCCGCAGACCGGGCAGTCGTCCTTCACCGGCACATCCCAGGTCATGAAATCGCATTTCGCTGCCTCGTCCCGGCTGTTCATATGCTCGCAGCAGTAGTAGGTGTACTGCTTGCCGGTCTTTTTGCTGGTGCCGGTGCGCTTCATCAGGCGGCCGCCGCACTTGGGGCAGCGGCCCGGCATCTCCACCACCAGGGGCATGGTGAAGGAGCAGTCCGGGTAGCCGGGGCAGGCCAGGAAGCGCCCGAACCGGCCGGACTTTACCACCAGGTTCCGGCCACACTCGGGGCAGATCTCCTCAGACACCTCGTCCGGGACCTTGATGCGGGTCACATCCTGCTCCGCCTGCTTCAGATTCTTGTCAAAGTCGCCGTAGAAGTCCCGCAGAACACCCTTCCAGGGGGTCGTCCCCTCCTCTACGGAGTCCAGCTCCCGCTCCATATTCGCGGTGAATTTCACGTCGGCAATGTCGGCGAATTTGTCCTTCATCAGCTCCGTCACCACACGGCCCAGGTTGGTGATCCGCAGATACTTGCCCTCCTTGATGACATACTCCCGGTCCAGGATGGTGGACACGGTGGGGGCGTAGGTGGAGGGGCGGCCGATGCCCTGCTCCTCCATGGCGCGGATCAACGTCGCGTCGGTATAGTGGGCGGGGGGCTGGGTGAAGTGCTGGTCCTTGGAAAAGTTCTTCAGCGTCAGGACCTCTCCCTCCCGCAGCGCAGGCAGGGGGGAATCCTTTTCCTCCTTCTCCTCGTCCTTCCCCTCCTCATACACGGCGGTGTAGCCGGAGAATTTCAGGCTGGAGGAGCTGGCCCGGAAGCTGTGGCCGTTGGACTCCACCTCCACCGCCACGCTGTCATACACGGCGTTGGCCATCTGACAAGCCACGAACCGGCTCCACACCAGGCGGTACAGCCGGTACTGCTCGCCGGTCAGATCCTTCTTCACCATCTCCGGCGTCAGCTCTACGTTACTGGGGCGGATAGCCTCGTGGCCGTCCTGGGCGTTGGACTTGGTCTTGTAGCGGTGAGGCTGGGCGGGGTAATACGCCGCGCCGTAGCGGCCCACGATAAAGCTCCTGGCAGCGGCAATAGCCTCCTCGCTGAGGCGCAGGGAGTCGGTACGCATATAGGTGATCAGGCCCACGGAGCCTTCGCCCTCAATGTCCACGCCCTCATAGAGCTGCTGGGCAATGGCCATGGTGCGGCGGGGGGTCATGGAGAGCTTGCGGGAGGCCTCCTGCTGCATGGTGGAGGTGGTGAAGGGCGGCGAGGGGCTGCGCTGCTTGTCGGTCCGCTTCACGCTCTTGACGGTGAACGCCTGGTCCTCTGTCTCCCGGACCACGGCGTTCACTTCCGCCTCGCTCTTCAGCTCCGCCTTTTTGCCGTTTTTCCCGTGATAGCGGGCGGCGAAGGGCTGCTTTTTCACATCGCTCCCCAGCAGGTTGGCGTCCAGAGTCCAGTACTCCTCCGGCTGGAAGGCCTCGATCTCCCGGTCCCGGTCGTCCACCATACGGGTCGCCACCGACTGGACCCGTCCGGCGGACAGGCCCCGGCGGACCTTCTTCCACAGCAGGGGGCTGAGCTGATAACCCACCAGGCGGTCCAGGACCCGGCGGGCCTGCTGGGCGTCCACCAAGTCCTGGTCAATGTCCCGGGGGGCCTGGATGCTCTCCTGCACCACTTTTTTGGTGATCTCGTTGAAGGTCACCCGGCGGGTCTTTTCATCCGGCAGCTTCAGCAGGTGCTTCAAATGCCAGGAGATGGCCTCCCCCTCCCGATCCGGGTCGGTGGCGAGATAGACCATGTCCGCCGCTTTAGCGGACTTTTTCAGATCGCTGATGATGTCCTCTTTTCCCTTGATGGGCTTGTACTCCGGCTCGAAGTCCCGGTCGATGTCCACGCCCAGGGTGCTTTTGGGCAGATCCCGCAGATGGCCCATGCAGGCCTTGACCTCAAAGTCCCTGCCCAGATATTTGCCGATGGTTTTGGCCTTCGCGGGAGACTCCACGATGACCAGGCTGTGCTTTGCCATAGTTACCTCCAAGCGCCCGGCTGGGGCGCAGATCTTGTAAATTAAACAGCGCGGAATGACGGAAAAGTACCCGGCCAAGCGGTGTTGAACGCTTGTGGATACGGGGCCTCATTCTGTCAGCGTGACGGCGCGGGTATAGCGCTTGCCGCTGTGCTGTGTCACATACCGGTCCAGCTCCAGCATCGTCAAAGCCGACAGGACCCGGCGGGTCGGGATCTCCGTCCGCTCGATCAGGTCGTCCACCAGAGCCGGGACCTCGCTGTCAAGCACCCGCAGCAGGGCGATCTGATCGTCAGTCAGCCCCGCCTTGGCCAGGGACAGCGACGGCGGCACCGGCTTGGCCTCCGCCGCCTGCCGGGCCTGATAGCCCAGGACTTTGGGGACCTCTCTGACCCGGTCCAGCCGCAGTTTGCCGGGGAACCGCTCCGCGAAATGCTCCAAAATGTCGAACGCGTCCATGGTCAGGCCCGCGCCGTCCTGGATCAGGCGGTTGCAGCCCACGCTGGCAGGAGCGTCGATGGGACCGGGAACGGCGAATACCTCCTTGCCCTGCTCCACGGCGGTCTCCGCCGTGATGAGGGCGCCGCTGCTCTCCGGGGCCTCCACCACCAGCACGGCGGCGGCCAGTCCCGCCAGGATGCGGTTCCGCACGGGGAAATGGCGGCCCAGGGCGCGGGTCCCCGGCGGATATTCCGACAGCAGCACGCCGGAAGCGGCCACGTCGTCATAGAGATAGCGGCTCTCATAGGGATATTTTACGTCCAGGCCGTTGCCCAGGACCCCCACGGTGACGCCTCCGGCCCGCAGTGCGCCCCGAAGGCCCGCCGCGTCGATGCCCCTGGCCAGTCCGCTGACCACCACCGCGCCGCCGGAGGCCAGGCCATAGCCCAGCTTTTCCGCACAGACCTCGCCGTAGGGCGTGCAGTTCCGGGTCCCCACCACGGCCACCGCCGCCGCCTCGTCAAAGGCGGGCAGACGCCCCTGCACATACAGCAGGCAGGGCGGGTCATAGATGTTCCGCAGGCGGCCGGGGTATTCGGCATCCTGTAAGGTCAACAGCCGGAAACCCAGCCGTTGGCAGTCCGCCAGGATCCTGTCGGCTCCCTCCAGGCTGTGGTCCTCCAGCAGGGCCGCCTGGTCCCGGGTCATGCCCTCCGCCAGAAGGATCTCGCCGGAGTCGGCGTAAAACACGTCCTCCGGCGTGCCGAAATGGCGCAGAAGGGCCAGCTTGCTCTGATTGGTCAGGCCCCGCAGCTCCGTCAGCCACAGCCAGTATTTCAGCGCGGACATGGCCCTCCCCCTCTCTTTGTTCAGTCGTTCCGGGCCGCTTCCCACAGCAGCACGGCAGCGGCCACCGCCGCGTTCAGGGACTCGCAGCGCTCCCGCATGGGGATCCGCACCGTCTCCCGGCAGGCCGCCAGCAGTTCCGCAGACAGGCCCTGTCCCTCGCTGCCGATGGCGATGGCGCAGCGGCTGTAATCCACGTCACGGGCGTCACGGGTGTCAGCCCGGAGGGCCGCGCCGTACAGCGGCAGACCGCTGGCCGCCAGCAGGCCGGGCAGCGCCTCCGCGCCGCAGGCCCACGCCGGGCAGCGGAACACTGCCCCCATGGTGGCCCGGACCGTCTTGGGATTGTACAGGTCGGCGCAGGCGTTCACCAGCAGCACGCCGTCAGCCCCAAAGGCGTCGGCGGTGCGGAGGACGGTGCCCACGTTCCCCGGGTCCTGGACACCGTCCAGGACCAGATACCGCTTTCCTGCCAGCCGCTCCGGCAGCGAACGGTCCGGCAGGCCGCAGACCGTCAGAACGCCCTGGGGCGTTTGGGCCGGGGAAACGGACTTCATCACATCGGCAGGCACCTGGACCAACCGCGTCCCCGCCGGGACCTGCGGCAGGGCGGCTCCCTCCGTGCAGACCACGGTATGGACGCCGCCGTCATAAAGCAGGGCCTCCCGCAGCAGCTTGGGGCTGTCGCAGAGAAATTCGCCGCACTGGCGGCGGTAGGCCCCGGAGGAAGCCAGCTTACGGAGATGGGTGCACAGCGGGTTGCTCCGGCTGGTGATCCGCTCCGCCATAACGCGGCCTCCTTTCGTCAGGCAGGGCTGTCCCTGCCGTTTCACATCATATAGAGTATATATTATCACAAATGCCCGGGATTTTTCAACATCTCTTTTCCTCCAGCGAAAGCGGTTCCCATAAAGGAGCAGGACGCCGCTCCAGAAAAACGGGGCGGTCCATCCAAACCATGGTCAGCCATGCCGTCCGCGTCCCATAAAGAAACGCCCCTACCGGTCGCGGTAGAGGCGGTATCTTTCCCGTCGGCGGGTGGAAATCCGACTCGGCTCCGCCCGCACCGCCGGTTTTCAAGTCTGCAAAGCCTGAAAGATACGGGTCTCCTCAGTCCAGGGGCTTCATGGTGGGGAATTGTTTTGCTATGGTGCATGCCGTTACATAAGTTATCAAATCATAGCTGTTCATAGCAGTTTCCTCAACTTTCTTGGCACATTGTTACTTAGTGTTGCACAGTGTGTTCCGTGATTTATCGTAAATTTTGTCGTAAAATTCAACTGATCTTAATTTTGCCCTCAAGGTAAGCAAACGACTCCATCTTCTTTTCTTTCGTGGCCTCGCTATACACGTCCATCGTAGTTTCGATGTTTCGATGCCCCATGATTTCTTGGATGATCTTGATATTTGTCTCGTTCTCGCAAAGCCTTGTGCAAAAGGTGTGCCGTAGGTTATGGACAGAGAAATGCGGAAGTTGGACTGCACCTTTTTCTGTTGCCTCGATGTTATAGTCTCGGATGATACGCCAGATAGCCCGATTTACCAAATGTGGAATAAGAACTTCTTGGAAACGATTCTGAAAGATAAAGCCGGAATAATCATCTATCTCAGGCCGTGTAAAACCATGTCCATCTGCTTCAGCCTTTCGTCCAGCAAGGCCCGCTTCACATCATCAAACATTGGATGATACGAATACCAGCCTTAGTTTTTGGTGCTGTGATGTGTATTTCCATGTTCTTGGCCTCTGTGACCCGATGTATGAGGTTGTGGTTTACATTAATAATCTTACCCCTAAAGTCACAGTCCTCCCAACGGAGGCCAAGACACTCTCCGATTCTCATTCCCGTGCCAAGCAACACTGTGAATAAATTTGACCAATGGCTGTAGGTTGGAGACTGTGCCACAAAATCAACGAATGCTTCCTGCTCAGGAATTGTCAGTGCGTGACGCTTTGGTTTCTCCCAGTCATGGCTCTTCTTAATCTCAGCTATCACTCCGTCAGTAGGATTAATTCGAATATAACCATCCTTAACCGCTACATTAAATACTGGATGCAAGATTGTTTGAATAATCTCGACGCTGTTTGGCTTAAATCCGTGTTTCTGCAACTCACCATAGAATTTCTTTATGTCGCTATATCTGATACTGGCGATATCTTGCATCCCAATATTGTCTTTGATGTACTTTTCGTACATATATTTATAGTTTGTTCGAGTAGATGCCTTGAGTTCATACTTGGTTGCGATATAGTCTTCCCAGAAGTCGTTACCCTCAGTGGACAAAGGGCAACACGCCTGCCGGCGGCTAAAATCAACGTTGGCAGCGTCATCGTCCTAGGTGGGCGTCAGCCCACCGTCGTCCTCTTCCTTGCCAGCACCGATTTTTTCTCGCTGGCAGGTCCTTTGGAGTTTTTCAGGAGCAGATTCAGCGGCTGGCAAGGCAGACGAGGCAGCCGGGCTGCCGCCCGGCAACGAGGATAACGCCGCCAGCCGCTTAAGATGCCCTGAAAAACCGCGTTGCCCTTTGTTCACTGAGGGTAAGAGTCATTCTGGTGGCAACAAACGAGTTGATACCATCTTGCGTGTCTCGGAGCACCTTTGCCTCCATATCCCTGAGTGCTTCGCAGGCGCGTTTCTTTGGTGGCAGCTTGTCAGTTGAAACTAATCTCCAGCTATATAGGCTTCTTCGCACCCCTTCCGCGTCCACATACTTGTACTCATACTTTCCGTCGGCACGCTGGCTCTCCCCTGTTCTCAGGAGACGGCCCTTATTGTCTCGTCTCTTTTCTGACATGGATACTCCTTTCAGAAAAGGACATGGTAAAGCTTGAGTATTATATCATGCCCTTTATTGGATTTCAAGTCAAATAGAATCACATTCATCAAGGTACTCTTCTAACCTTTTGCGGCGGATAAGCTGACGGTTTTCATTCCACACAGACAAATTTTTGTCGGGATTGTGATCAAGAAGATCTCGAAGTTTGTGTTCACCGATACCGAAATACTCCGCTGCTTCTCATACTGTTAGCATATATCGTTCCCCTAGTGGGGTCTGCCTCATTTCTTTCATAATCTATATGATGAACTCCGCTTTAGCCACCTGGGGCGACTCCTCAAAGAAGGGACGGAAGAGAGCCGCACCGCCGCCCATAAAGACGGCGGGAGTAGCCCGCAGGTCTACCTGGAGTTCCCGGAGCTTATCCAGAATACCGGCGGCATAACTCTTCTTCACGGTAGAGCGAATGGTCTCCCGCACATCGTCCGGCAGGATGGTGGACCGCCCCTGGATCACATCGGCAATATGGTCGTCGTCGATCTTAATGTCGTGCAGGGCGCTGACCCGACCGATGATCCCGTCGGACATGGGGATCACACCCAGCTCCAGGCTCCGGCACACCTGCATATCCGGCTGGATCCCACGCAGGAGCAGCACATCGGTAGTAAAGCCGCCGATATCCACTACAAAGGTGCGGGGATTCTGCCGGATGGCCTGGGCCTGAGGTACCACCGCAGCATACGCCTGGGGGTAGACCAGGATCTGACGGATCAACAGACAGATCGGGACGCGTTGTAGACGAACTTGACGCTGCCGCGCTTGAAGTACCCGAGCAGTTCCGCAGCTCGTAGTGCTCCGGGGGCAGGCCAATGGCCAGTTCCGCCTCCACCAGGGGCTGAAGTGCATTGATCCGCTGCAGTTCCTTGGCGATGGCGAACAAGGTCAGCACAAAAAAGCGATCATCCTTGGTCGTATCCCGCATATAGGGGATGCGTTCCCCCGACAGCGTCCAGTAGGTACCGCCAAACTCCAGCACGTCCATCTCCACCGGGGGCTTCACCGGGTAATCGGTCAAGCCGGAGGTAAACACGAAGTTGGGGGTCTTGATGGCGGAATTTCCGTGGTCAATGGCAAACAGCATTACAATCACTCCTGTTTCATTCAGATACCACCCTTGGTAAAATGAAGGACCGTTTACCTGCTGTACCTGGTAAACGGTCTGAAGTGACAGTATTCGATTTTAGACGTGTAAAGCAAATATGCTTTTTTTGCCGATATGCAAGGCCGGGAAGCAAGTTTTTCCCCAAGGAAGCGCAAAATGTCCTCTTGCTGTATAAACGATCTTGTCAGGACTTTTGATTGCCAGAAGGTTTATTTTGCGCCTGTCTTCTTCCAGTGCCACAGTTTCCAAAATACCTTTTCCACGGGCGAACAACACATGGAACAACTTTTCCACATCCTTCGCAGAAATCATTCAGTAAAACAACATCCGCCTCGGTGAGATGTGTCCTGTCCATTTTGTTCAGACAATCCAGGCAAAATTCGGTCATTTATACTCTCCCCTTATCTCTGGATATTCGACACTACAGTCAGGTGGTTGTCCACCTCTTTATTATAAGATGTTGTCCACCTGTTGTCAAAATGACATTCACCCGGAGTTTTTGGATACAATAATAAAATAGAGGGGGGATAGATATGCCAAATGGCCTGCACAAAAATTCGCACTATGCATTACGGATTCCTGAGCTGACGATGGATAAGCTGAAATATATTGCCGCTTATAATGGCCGTTCCGCGAATAAGGAGATTGAACAGCTGATTCTTGCGCATATCGCCGCCTTTGAGGATAAGTTTGGTGAAATAGTGCTGACAGCGGACGATTATGGATTCATCAGAAAGCGAAATAAAAAAGAATAAAACGCAACTGTTCTGAGGGCGGTGCCGCAAGCACAGCCCTCTTTTCTTTATCTCCCAGTAGTCCTTGACCGAGCCTTTTGACCGGCAGGCCCGCTTGAATGCGCTCTCGCAGCAACTGAAACAATCCCAGATCCCGTAACAGCTTACCCATGGCGGTACTCTCTCCGCCGGGGAGAATCAGCCCGTTCAAAGGCTGTTCCAGATCCCGGGGCTGGCGAATCTCAAAGTGCTCTGCGCCAAGGCGCTCCAGCATGGCGGCATGTTCCACAAAAGCGCCCTGCACAGCCAGAATCCCAACCGCCATTTCACTTGCCCCGCTCCGCCATCAAAAGGGCAATTTCATTTTCGTTGATGCCGACCATGGCCTCGCCCAGATCCCGGGCACCGCAGACGAAGGGCACCTGGAACTGCGTCTTGTCGATGTGGTACACGTCATCGGCGGGGGACAGAACTTCGCTCTCGTCAATGTAGTCAATCTCAATGGCTTCCAGAATTTGAGCCTCCACAAAGTGGCCGATGCGGCACTTGGCCATGACGGGAATGGACACCGCCTCTTGAATACCACGGATCATCTTGGGATCGCTCATGCGGGACACACCCCCGGCAGCTCGGATATCGGCAGGGATGCGCTCCAGCGCCATAACAGCACAGGCTCCTGCGGCCTCAGCAATCTTAGCCTGCTCCGGCGTAGTAACATCCATGATGACACCGCCCTTAAGCATCTGCGCCAGTTCTTTGTTTAAATCGTATCTTGTTTTTTCCATTTCTATCACTCCCAAAGGTAAATTGAACCTAACGTAAGATATGGATTGGTTAATTTCGATAAGGTCACAAGATATAAAGAAAGGGGCGCCGCGCTATGCGGCGCCCCTTCATAAGTAATACAATTCAATCCGCAAACAGCGGCGTGGAGAGGTAACGGTCTCCGGTGTCGGGAAGCAGGGCCACAATGGTCTTTCCCTTGTTCTCCGGCCGTTTGGCAAGCTCAATGGCCGCCCAGACCGCCGCGCCGGAGGAAATGCCCACCAGCACGCCCTCCGCCTTTCCGATCTTCTTACCGGTCGCAAAGGCGTCGTCGTTTTCTACGGCGATGACCTCATCGTAGACCTTCGTATTCAGCACATCCGGTACAAATCCGGCGCCGATTCCCTGGATCTTGTGGCTTCCCGCATGGCCCTCGCTGAGAACGGGAGAGTCCTTGGGTTCCACGGCCACGACCTTCACCTGCGGGTTCTGGCTCTTGAGATATTCGCCCACACCGGTGACGGTGCCGCCGGTTCCGACGCCCGCCACGAAGATATCCACCTTGCCGTCGGTGTCCTCCCAGATTTCAGGGCCTGTCGTGGCCTTGTGGACGGCGGGGTTGGCGGGATTGACGAACTGGCCGGGGATAAAGCCGCCCGGGATCTCCTTTGCCAGCTCATCAGCCTTTGCAATGGCCCCCTTCATGCCCTTGGCACCCTCGGTCAGCACCAGCTCCGCGCCATAGGCCTTCATCAACTGACGGCACTCCACGCTCATAGTCTCGGGCATGACAATGATGATGCGGTAGCCCCGGGCGGCGGCCACTGAGGCCAGACCGATACCGGTATTGCCGGAGGTGGGCTCGATGATGACAGAGCCGGGTTTCAGCAGGCCTTTTTCCTCGGCGTCGTCGATCATTGCCTTGGCGATACGATCCTTCACGCTGCCTGCGGGATTGAAATACTCCAGCTTGCCCAGGATCTTCGCCTCCAGTCCCTCTTCCTGCTCAATGTGGACCAGCTCCAGCAGCGGAGTCTTGCCGATCAGCTGGTCGGCGGATGTATAAATCTTGCTCATGATCAATTCCTCCCGAATGATAATAAAAATATGATGATACTGAATAGCAAATGGACCTAATCAACATCGCCAACATCGGAAGGCTGTGGGATATTTCATTCAAATACCCACCTTTCATATAGGTTAATATGGATTATATGCTTTTATTCAGCCAATGTCAAGAGCTTTTCGGAAAAAATTTGTATTGATTCCCTATTTACCATGTTTTATAATAGGTTTTATTATTAGAGGAGGTGCAACTGTGCTGATTTCAACAAAGGGCCGCTACGCCCTGCGGGTCATGACCGACCTGGCGGAGCATCCGTCGGAAGGGTATGTCCCACTGAAGGAAATTGCAGAGCGGCAGGAGATTTCAGAAAAATATCTGGAAGCCATCATTAAGATTCTGGTGAAGGCCAGACTGCTGAACGGCCTTCGGGGCAAGGGCGGCGGATATAAACTGACAAAAGACCCTGAACAATATACTGTTGGCAGTATCCTGCGACTGACAGAGGACTCTTTGGCTCCGGTGACCTGTCTGGAGGCACACGCCGATGCCTGCCCCCGGGCGGCGGAGTGCCGCACACTGCCGGTATGGCAGGGGCTGGACAAGGTCATCAACGACTATCTGGATCATATCACGCTGGCGGACTTGACTCACCCTGACAGCGCTGGGAACGACTACGTGATCTGATTGGAAACAGGGGGCTGAACTTGTGGACCTTCCGCAATGACTCACATGATCCGTTTTATAACCAGGCGTTTGAGGAGTACGTGTTTCAGACATTTCGGGATGACGATATCTTCTTTCTCTGGCAGAACTCCCCTGCCGTGGTAGTAGGCAGCTATCAGAATATCTGCCGCGAGGTTCGGGTGGAGACGCTGCAAAAGCTGGGTATCCCCGTGGTTCGGCGGTTGTCCGGCGGGGGCACGGTCTACCATGACCTGGGCAATATCAATTACACCTACATCATCCGGCAGGAAGAGCTTGCGGACTACGACCGCTGTCTCCGGCCGGTGATCGATGCGCTGAACGCTATTGGTGTGCCGGCTCGGAAAAATCGCACCTGCGACATCGCCATCGGGAGCAAAAAATCTCCGGAAGCGCCCAGCGTGCCGCTGGGGACAGAGTCCTGCACCATGGGACACTGCTGTTTCAGTCTGACCTCACGGTGTTGGACCAGATCACTACCCACCACAAAAACGAATGTTTCCGGTCCAGGGGGACGGTTTCCGCCATCTGTCCGGTGACCAACATCCGGGACCATCTGGACACGCCCATGACGCTGGATGAATTTCGGGACAGGCTGTTAGACCAGATGGTGGCCGCCAACGATCCACATATAACACTGTCTCCTGAGCAGAGAAAAGAGGTCTGCCGCCTGCGGGACGAAAAATACCGCAGTTGGGAATGGATCTGGGGCAGGACACCCGCGTTCTCCTAAGAAAACAGGTTTTTTTGCCGGTTTTCCCATCCACGTGCCCTACGAGGCCAAGCGGGGCATCGTATCCAACGCTGTGATAGCATGCGCCGCCGTGGAGGATGAACAGGCCGCCGCCCGGCTTTTGAGCGGACAGCGCCTCGACCCGGAGGGCTTTGCGGCGGTCTGCCGCGACTTGGCAGGAGACCAGGCGGAGGAATTGATGGATTGGCTGATGTAACGCCCGCTCATATGAAAGACTGTGTCAAACGCGGAGGAGCATGAAATTATGAGTAAATACAAGGCTCTGTGGGACTACATTCAGAAAAATGGAATCCATTCTTTTAAGTTGACATTTGCGGAAATACAAAATATCGCAGGCATCCCAATAGATCACTCTTTCTTGAAGTATAAAAAAGAACTGACAGACTATGGCTATCAGGTTGGCAAAATATCTATGAAGGAACAGACCGTTATTTTCAATAAGATAGATTGATTGCTTTTTGAACCCACGGCTGCTATATTGAACCAACGTATGCCATAAATGCGGATGGAAGCAAGTTTTTACCACGAAATGTTTGAAGCTTGCAGCATTCCATCCCGATATTCAACGGGTTCTATCGCTGCAGACATTTCCGCTGCATTTGCTTTCACAATATAGCCTTATCATCAGAAAGGATCATGTAATAATGGAAAAGAACTTACCATACCGAAGCTGCGTCCGGACATGGAATCCGGCGTTCTGTGCGCCTGGCTGAAGGAGGAGGGCGATGAGGTGGTCGTGGAGGCCCAGGTCGCCGTCCTGGAAACGAAGTGAGCGATGCCATGGAAAAGAAACCTGAGTGGCTGAAGGTCCGCTATAGTCAGGAGGCCGTCGCAGAGGTGGCGAAGCTGATGCGGGATTTGAACTTGAACACCGTGTGCAAGGAGGCCAACTGCCCTAATCTGGGAGAGTGCTACCGCCAGCACACCGCCACCTTTATGATCCTGGGCAGCGTCTGCACCCGGAACTGCCGCTTCTGCAATGTCACCACCGGCCATCCCCTGCCGCCGGACCCGGAGGAACCCATGAATGTGGCGAGGGCCGCTAAAAAGCTGGGCCTGCGCCATGTGGTGCTGACTTGTTTCACCAGGGACGATCTGCCTGTCCCCATGGCCCCGGAGGAGTTTAAAGCCCACATGATCCGCTGCATCATGGGCGGCAGCGGTGCTGCCTATGAGGTGACGGCAGAGGATGACGCCCGCATCCGGCAGATCGCTGTGGAGAAGTTTGACAGCTGGGAGCATACTTATGGTGCCGACCCCAAGTTTAATATGGAACGCACCAGCCGCTTTGAGGGCAGCAGGCGGGTCCTTTTTCCCTATTCAGTTTGCAGTTTTCTCAGGTACGCAATGACCTGATCTGCTACCGCAAGCCGGTAATCGGAAAAGAAGTGGTCTGTCTGGTAGCTGACAGTCTGAAATTGCCTGCCGCCCGCGCCCTCGATCGCACGGCCAAGGGGTGTGCAGTGCTGTGCCGGCGGCGTGTAGATGTCCAATGTCCCTGCCACACACAAAAGCGGTTTTTCCGCCAGCCGGTCTGCAACATTTTCCAGGCGGAAAGCTTCCCTGTTTTCTTCAACTTCCTGCAAAAGCATCTCTCCTGTCGTGCCGGTCAGCCACTGAGCACTGTCATCAAAAATCTCCCGGACCATTTGATATGCCTGTGGGTCCTCGCATGCGATCAACGGCAAACGGCCGATATCGCAGGGCATCAACAGCACAGCACCTTTGATCTCCAATCGTGTCGCTGTCAACTGGCCGCAGACAAAGCCGCCCATGCTGTGGCCCACAGCGTAAATATGAGCCTTGTCAAAACCGTAGGTCTCGTCCGCCAAAATATAGTCCAGCACGGTACCGGCGTCCTCCAGGTCGTTTTTCAGAGAGTAGATCCCGTCACTGCCCCAGCTGCCGCTGTAATGAAAGGTCATCACGTGGAAGCCTGCCCGGCGGAGGGCATGTGCCAAATCAAAGTTCCGCTCACAGCCGGGAATCCCGTGGAGCAAAAGGACCGTGGGATGCGGCCCGGCTCCTCCCGCAGTATAAAGGACAGAGAAGAGACGGCCCCGTTTTCCGGGGATGAGAATGCCGTGGACATTCGGCCGGTCGGCACACTCCCCATAGTGGATCTCTGTACATCGTGCGTTATTGTTCATCGCGGTATTCTCCCCTCAGCTCTTGGCTTCCTGCTTGTTCAGGTCCTTCTTGTACCAGTCCTTTCCGTACAGGAAGCGTGTTACCAGCATGGAGGCCACAGTGTCACCGCAGGAGTTGATGAGGGTGCAACCTGCGTCAAAGAGCTGGGTCATCATCAGCAGCACGGGCAAAGCGATGGAGGGGAAGCCAAAAGCAGAGATCACCATGGTCTCCATGGCAGCGCCGCCTCCAGGTACGGAGGAAACAGCCACGGAACCGGCCACCGCGATAACTAGGGCGAACACAAAGTCACCAATATTGTTCAGCGGATGACCGAACAGGGCGCAGCAGAGGACGATCTCATAGATGGTGGCAATGCAGGCTCCGTCCATATGGCAGGTGGCGCCCACCGGGACTACCACGGAGCTGACCTCCCTGGGGACCCCCAGCTTGTCGCAGGCATCCAGCTGCAGGGGAAGCGTGGCGGCGGAAGAACGGGTGCCCAGCGCCGTCAGGGCCGGGGTCAGGATGTTTTTGAAGAAATTTCTCACGCCCCAGGACCCGGCCGCCAAAAAGGCGTACAGGGCAAGAAACGCAAAGAAGTACACGATAGCCGCGGGATAGTAGATCAGCAGCCCCCGGGCATAGCTCTTGAGCAGGTCAGGACCATAGGTGCCGGTCAGATTGGCGAAATAGGCCATCAGGCCCAGAGGCGCCAGCTTCATCAGCAGGGCTACCATCTTATAGAATACCAGGGACATATTGCTGAGCCAGGATGCCACAGGACGGCCCTGTTCTCCGAGAATAGAAACCGTAAGACCGAAGAAAACTGTAAAGACGATCAGGGCCAGAATATGGAATCTGGAGATGACCAGCGGAAAATCACTGACGGTAAAGGTATTGACGATCTGCTCACCGATACCCGCCGAGGCCGCTGCGGCGGCAGCCTCTCCGGACTCGATCTGTATGGAAGTATCCACCCCGAAGATGCCGGTGATGATAAACATATAGATGCCGGCGATAGCGGCGGTCACGATAAAGATGCCGATAGTCAGCACCAGCAGCTTGCCGACACGCTTGGTATCCGCGATGTTTGCGATGGAGCTGGAAATGGAAAAGAAGATCAGCGGCACCAGCAAAACAAACAGCAGGTTCAGCCAGATCTGGCCAATGGGGTAAAGAAAGGACGCTTTTTCTCCCAGAAGCAGCCCCAGAATGGCGCCCACAATGACAAATACGATCAGGATCAACGGTTCCCGGTAAGATGATCTCTTTTTTTCGATCTGTGTGCTCATAAGTATTCCCTCCATATTTACTTCAGTCTAACTCTTTGCTTGGCCTATATAATCATACTACAATAGTATGTTAATGGTTATTATACCATAAATTTCTAATAAATCAATAGAAACCTACTTTACTTATAGGAATACTTGGACTTCTTTGGCCTACTCAAGAGTGAACTTCTTTATTTGTAAACCTTTGAATCTGTGGAACACTTCAAGCAGGAACTTATTGATTATCTCGATTACTATAACCACCATCGCATCAAGGCAAAGCTAAAGGACTTGCCGCCTGCTCTTCACAGACAACAAGCCCTTTTGGCTGCTTAAACAATTTCCTTATCTCAATTTCAAATATTGTCTAACTTTTTGGGGGCACTTCAGAATGGGTCCCCGCTTTTATCCACGGGCAATTATTGAGCGTTTGCCTTTTATAGATCTTAGCGAAAGGAAAACCGTGTCTTTCGCTGATAGATTTTTCCTTGCGGCAATAACGGGGAGGGGAAGTGTGGAAAATGGATTGCATCGGGGTAAGTCTGCGTTTCCAAGCAGAGACCAGCAAAAGGCTGGTAAACCTCCCCGTTCTTACCAGTCAGACTGTTGTCCAGATAATTTCCGCTGTACACCTGTACACCGGGCTGATCACTTTCCACCCGCATAGTCAGCAACCCGTCAGAAGAGGTCACCTCGGCCACTGGGCCGAAGGTTCCCAAGGGCTTTTCCAGAACATAGTTGTGGTTGAAACCAGAGCCCTTTTTCATCTGGGAATCCTCTGCAAAGACACGATCCCCGATGCGGGCGCCTTGCCGACAGTCGAACGGGGTCCCCTCCACCGACAGGATGCGGCCAGTGCTGGAGCAGGCGTCATCGATTTCGGTAAAGGCGTTGGCATACAGCGTCAGGGTCTCATCCAAGATATTTCCTCTGTGGTCCTTTTCCAGATTGAAATAGCTGTGATGGGTCAGATTCACCACGGTATCGCGGTTGCTGACGGCCGTATAATCAATGCGCAGGGCCGTCTCAGTCAGGGAGAAGGTAATACGGGTATCCAACTGGCCAGGATATCCGCCGTCCCCGTCTGGACTCAGATAGCGCAGAGTCACAAAATCTTCCGCAGCATCCAGTACCTCAAAGGAAACGTTCCAGAAGCCGTGGGAACCACCGTGGAGGTGATTGGGCCCTTCGTTTGCCTCCAAAGAGAAGGCTTGCCCGCCGATATCAAAGGAAGCACCGCTAATGCGATTGGCGCAGCGGCCAATCACAGTGCCGATGTAAAAGCCCTGATCCAAATAGTCGGCGAAATCAGAAAAACCCAGGACAACATCTCTGGTCTTACCGGCCCGGTCCTTTACCTTCAGGCTTTGGAGGACACCGCCATAACTGAAAATCACAGCGGCAATCCGGCTATTTTCAAGTATGACGCGCTCCACCTTGCAGGCGTTTACACTGCCAATCTGTTCTCTCTTCATGGTGATCAGTGCATCCGCCACATGTTGTTTTTGACCTTCAGATACTCGTGGAGGCCATAGGATCCGTATTCACGGCCGCTGCCACTGTTCTTGTTGCCGCCAAAGGGACAAGCCATATGCATGCCATTGGGCAGGTTCACCCACACGGAACCGGCGTTCAGACGCTGGGCAATGCGGTAGCCCTTCTTCAGGTCCTCAGTGAACACATTGGCGCCCAGGCCGAACTCGGTGTCGTTTGCCAAGCGGATAGCATCCTCGATATCCTTATACTTGCAGACGCACAACACAGGGCCAAAGATCTCCGTGTGCCACACATCCATATCGGGTGTCACGTCCGTCAGGATGGTAGGCATGTAGTGGGGGGCACTGCCGCAGCCATTCTCTGTGTAGCGGTGGCCGCCGCAGTAAATCTTGGCGCCCTGCTCCACAGCGTGCTTCACGTGGGCGTCCACCTTCTGCAGGTGCTCCTCGCTGATTAGCACGCCCATACGGGTCTCATAGTCTAGGGGATCACCAATCTTAATCTGCTCGCACTTATGTTTCAGCATGGCCAGATATTCGTCGTAAACATCCTCATGAAGAATGACGCGGGTCATGGCACAGCAGACCTCACCCTGGTTGAAAGTAAAGCCCTCAATCTGGCAGGTGGTAGCGATGTCGATGTCTGCGTCAGGCTCCACAATTACGCCGCCTTTGCCGCCTAGTTCCAAAACCAGCTTCTTCATCACGGGGGAATCCGCAGACAGGTGCATCAACTTGCGGCCCACTTCCTCGGAACCGGTGAATCCGACGACATCGACCTCCCTATTGCTGACCAAGGCGTTGCCCACCAGGCTTCCCTGCCCGTGGATTACGTTCACGACACCCTTAGGGAAACCAGCCTCTTCAAAGACCTCGCCCATGATGGCGGCCGTGGTAGGTGTGATGGAGGACGCCTTGATAACGCAGGTGTTGCCGGCGGCCAGAGCAGGAGCCAGGCTGCGGGTCAGCAGGTGCAGGGGGAAGTTGAAGGGGGCAATAATGGCAGCCACGCCAAAGGGCTCATATGTCACAAAGTCAAAGTCACGATTGTTGATGTCACCCAAGGGGATCACATCACCCTTGATTTCTCTGCAAAGATCGGCAAAATACTCAAAGGCCCAGATGGAAACGCGAGTATCAAAATCATAGGTGTCAAACACCGGCTTGCCGGTCTCCATGGCTTCTACCTCAGCCATCTCCCGGCGGCGCCGCTTCATAATTTCCGCAGCCCTCCGTAGGTAATCGCTGCGGGTCTCGCCATCCAGCCCGGACCAGACGGGGAATGCATTCCGCGCCGCCTTGCAGGCCCGGTCCACATCTCCCAGAGTAGCGGAGGCAAAGCGGTTGACCTCTTCGCCGGTTGCCTTATGATAGGAAACAAAGGTCCTGCCATCCTCGGAGTCTACCCACTCATTATTGATATACAGCTTATACTCTTTCATGTTCTGTACCTCCCATATCGAAGGATGCCTGCATAATGGCATCCTGACTGAAATTCTCACGGTCAAACTCACCAGAGATTCTGCCGTTGTTGATGACTAAAATGCGGTCACAGATACCAAGGAGCTCCAACAGCTCAGAGGAAACCACAATCACCGCTACACCTTCGGCGGCCAAGGAATTGATAATGTTGTAAATTTCCACCTTCGCTCCCACGTCGATGCCGCGGGTAGGCTCATCCAGAATCATCACCTTGGGACCAGCTGCCAGCCACTTGGCGATGACACCCTTCTGCTGGTTGCCGCCGCTGAAATTTTTGATCTGACGCTCTGCATCCGCAGGGCGTATTTGCAGGTTCACGACATATTTGCCGGCAAGCTCGTCCCGCTTTTTCCTGTTCACATGGCCAAAATGGCAAATCTGGTCATGGTTGGGTAGGCAGATATTGTCTTTCAGACTCATGCCCAGAACGACGCCCTCCCGTTTGCGGTCCTCCGGCACCAGGGCAATGCCGGACTTTTTCGCCTGGCTGGGATTCTTAATCTGAACAGGCTTGCCCTCCATCAGGATTTCCCCGCTGTCAGGCTTGATGATACCGAAGATACTCTTCATAATCTCGGTCCGGCCGGCACCTACCAGGCCGGAAATGCCGAGAATCTCGCCCTTTTTTGCAGAAAAGGAGATATCCTGGTACATACCCTTTTTGCTCAGGTTCCGAACCTCAAGGGCCACCTCATTGGAGGCCTCCGTGATCTTGAGTGGGAAATAGTTGCCCAGCTCGCGGCCCACCATTTTGCTGACAATATAATCTTTTTCCGTGTCGTGGTTCTGATTGTTGATGGTCTCAATGATCTTGCCGTCCCGCAAAACCGTTATGCGGTCGCAGAGCCGGATGACCTCCTCCAGCCGGTGGGAGATATAGATGATGGACATGCCCTTGGTCTTCAGATTTTGAACGATTTCAAAAAGGCCCTCTGTCTCCCGCTCGGTCAAAACAGCTGTGGGTTCATCCATGACCAAGATGTCGATGTCGTCAAACACGGCTTTTCCAATCTCCACCAGTTGCTGCATGGCGACGCTCATATACTTGACTTTGGTCTGTAGGTCGAAATCACGGACGCCCAGCCGGGCCATGGCCTCGCCTGCCTGCTTCTCCATTTCACTCTTGCAGAGATGGCCCATTCCCTTGATCTTTTCGCGGCCCAGGAACATATTCTCAGCCACATCCAGCGTGGGTACAAGGTTGAATTCCTGATAGATTACGCCTACCTTGTTGGCGATAGCGTCAATTGGCTTTGTAATCACGGTTTTCTTGCCATTGATTTCGATTTCGCCTTCTTCCGGCACATAAACGCCGCCGAGAATCTTCATCAGGGTAGACTTGCCCGCGCCGTTTTCACCTACCAAGGCGTGCATCTCGCCGCGTCTCAACTCAAAATTTACATGATCCAGTGCAACCACGCCAAGGAAGCGTTTGGTGATGTCCTTCATTTTTAAGATCATGTCACTCATAAAGGCACCCCCTTATTTCCTTTTGGTGCGGGTATAGCTATCGAAAATGCAGACCACAATGATAATTGCGCCGACGACAACGGTCTGCCAGTACATATTCACGTTCAGAAGCACCAGCGCGTTTTTGATGACGCCCAGCAGCAGTGCGCCCAGAAGCGTGCCGATTATGGTGGCATCGCCGCCGGCCATAGAGGTTCCACCCACCACCGCTGCTGCTATGGAGTCCGTATCGAAATTCAGACCGGCGTTGGGGTTGCCCGCGTTCAGACGGCCCACCATGATTACACCGGCGATACCGGCCAGCAGGCCCGTCAACGTATAGACCATGGTCTTATAGCGTTTAACGTTGATACCAGATAACACGGCTGCTGTTTCGTTGCCGCCGATGGCGATTACTCGAGTTCCGAATCGTGTACTGTCCAGCAGGTATGCGGAAATCACCACCAGCACAATCATCACAACTGCCATAATGGGAACCGAGCCCCAGTAGCCATTGCCCAGCATCCAGACGAACTCGTTATCCAGTGCGATGGGGAATCCCTTGGTGATGATGTACGTTAGGCCGCGGGCTACATTAGCCATACCTAGGGTCACAATGAAGGGCGGCAGGTTAAACGTGGTGATAATCAGGCCGTTGATAAAGCCAACCAGCACGCTGGTCAGCAGTCCCAGGATGACTGCCGTCCAAGAGTTGATTCCTAGTTGGAAAAGCTTTGTCATCACAATACCGGCAAGGCCCAGCGAATAGCCGACAGACAGATCGATGCCGCCTGTTGCCAAAACAAAGGTCTGGCCGACGGCAATGATGCTGATCAGACTGATCTGCTTTAGCAGATTGAACAGGTTGTCCTCCGTCTTGAAGGTATCCGGCCGTGCCACGGACATGACAACAAAAATTCCAATCAAAATAAGCATCATGGTGCTTTCTCTTTTCAAAGCCAGTGCCTTTACAGCATTTTTTTTCTGGGTCATAATGTTCCTCCCTCAGAGATAACTGTAGCAGACAAGGGACACACCCTTGTCTGCTACAGCCGGTTACGCAATATTATTTTTCAACGTAGGACGGCTCATCGACATAGGTGTCAATGTTATTAATCGTAATCTCCACAGAACCGGTATCATTGTAGGCTTCCACGCTCTCGCCGTCGCACAGGGCGTTGAGCGTATCTATGATTTGCTCAGCCCAAGTGGTCTGTCTCTGGGCAACGATCGCCTTGATGTAACCATCGCGGACACCCTGTAGGTTGTCCTCCATGTCGTCGAAGGTCAAGATCAAGTGGTCGGGATCATCCTGCCAGCCCTTGGCCTTCCAAACAGAGGCAGCAGCGGGACCAGCAGTGGCATCGATACCAATCAGGGCATCAAAGTCGGGATGAGCCTGAATCATGTTTTCAGTGCAGGTAACGGCCTTCTGGGGATCGCCTTCGCTGGGCTGGGTGTCCACAACCTGGATGTTGGGATACTTCTCAGCTAGATATTCCTCGATGCCGCGAATGCGCTCATTCAGACTGAACTGGGTAGGCAGACCGGTCAGAATGACAATCTTGCCCTCGCCGTTGAGGTTCTTGCCGATGACCTCGCCCAGATGGCGACCAGCCTTGTAGTTATCAGTGCCGATGAAGGCCAGCGCATCGCTGTCGGGAGCCTCGGACTCAAAGCAGATAACCTTGATGCCTTTTTCAATTGCCTTATTGATGGTGGGAACCAGAGCGGAGGTGTCGGTGGGGCCAATAGCAATGCCGTCGACGTTCATGGAAATCAGATTTTCCATGATCTCAATCTGCTGCTGAGCATTCGAGGAATCGGGTGCCTTGGTAATAATAGTGCAGTTATTGGTCTTGGCATACTCCTCAGCATCGGCGCCGATGGGCTCGAAGAAAGGATGCACAATGGGATACACGATAGCAAACGTCCTTTGGGCCTCGCCAGTGGGCTCCTGGGTTTCCGTCTGACCGCCCTCGGGAAGCTTGCTTTCCGTCTGCTTCTGATTGCTGCATGCTACTAGAGACAGGATCATGCAAACGAGCATCAGACACGCAAGCAATCTCTTTGTGAACTTCATTTCATCTTCCTCCTATTTTTTGATTACACGGCCACTCGGCCTGTGTGCTTGCATTCTAACAGAAATAATTTTGTCTGGATACGTCTATTCTTTAAAAAAACATTCCTTTTTTTTGGAGGTTCGAAAAACCGTATGGCAAATTGGGCGATATACTTATATAATAGGTTTACAGAAAGCAACACCATCTGACAGGAGGCCCCATGCAGATTCTTCGTCACATCAAGCACATCCCGCTCCAGCGGGTCATTGCGCTCCTCTTTCTCCTGTTCTCGCTTCTCCCAACACTTCTCATCATCGGCTTTGCTTATCGGGTGGCCGCCAAGGAGGTGGAGGCACGGGTTCAGACCCAAGTGGAACAGACCGCCCAGCACGTGGACGCAGAACTGAATATGGTAATCAAAGAGGCCGCTCGCTTGATGAATTATACGTCCTCCTATACCATTTCCAATTTCCTCAACAGCAAGAGTGAGGAAGCCCGTTATAAAAACGCCAGGGCTGTGGGGGAAGTATTCGACATCATCCGGCAAACCCAGTCCAGCAACTCGTACGTTCTGGATATGAGCGTGGTGGGCATAGATGGTCATTGTTTCAGTGAACGCAACGGATATTTTGTTCTAAAGCATCCTTTCAGTTCCTACCAGCAGTTCGCAGCGGTGGCCGCACGCCCCCGCATAGTCCATGTACTGGGCGTTTCCGTCCCCTTGCGGGACCGCGACTGGGAAAAAAATGCGCTCACAGTCTCCTCCGCCGTGTTCAAAATCAGCACAAATGAAGTCTGCGGTATTCTGCTGGTCACTGTCAGCAAAAATTTCGTAGAGGACACCTTGGAACGCGCTAAGCCCTCCCCCAGTGGGCAGACCTTCGTGGTAGACAACGATGGGACAAACCTGTTTTCCCCAAAAGGGACCGCTGTCTTGAGCAGCGGAGAAATCCGTGAGATTCTGAACGCTCCGGACAATGGACTTCTTAAAACCAAAACGGCGCTCGTGGTACACCGTACACTGCCATCCACCGGATGGACCATCATATCCGCGGCACCCAACGCTGAGATTTTCCGTGCGGTATACCAGCTGCGCCTCATTGCACTCTCCATGTTCCTGGTATCCCTGCTGTTGCTTCTCCTGATCAACACGTTTTTGTCCAGATACATCGTCCGCCCTATCCTGCGGCTCAAATCACTGATGCAGTCCGCCACGTCAGGTAATCTGGATATTGAGATTCCCCAAATGAACGAGCAGGTGGAGATTATGGCGCTCTATCAGAGCTTTGACGCCATGCTAACCGAAATCAAGAACCTCCTGAGCCGTATCGTGACGGAGCAAAACAACCTGAAAAAATCGGAACTGCGGACTCTGCAGTCTCAAATCAATCCTCATTTCCTGTATAACACGCTGGATAGCGCCGTCTGGGCGGCAGAGGGCAACAACACTAGCGAGGCCATCGACCTCATCACCTCCCTCTCCTCCTTTTACCGTCTGACACTCCGTAGCGGGATGGACGTAGTTCCCTTTGATACAGAGGTACATCACGTCTCCTACTATCTCCACATCATGCAAAAGCGGTACCAGGATATTTTGGAGTACAGCATCGACGTTGCCCCTGACACGCTGGGCGCTCGTTTCCCCAAAATCATTCTGCAACCAATCGTGGAAAACGCTATTTACCACGGCATCAAAAACAAGCGGTATGCCCAGGGTGAAAAGGGGCGCATTGAGATTGTGGCCCGTTCGGATGCAAATGGCTTTCTGGAAATCACAGTGTCCGACACCGGAATTGGCATGAATGAGGAAGAGACTCGCATCCTCCGAGAAAAGATACAGGAGGGAGTTCCCCAATCCGGTCAGAGCTATGGCCTGATTAATGTCAACCTTCGCCTCCGGCTGATGTTTGGAGAACAGTATACCTTGTGGCTAACCAGCTACCCTGGACGCGGCACAACCATCAAGATTCGTGTGCCGCTGATCAAGGAGGATTTCGATGAGCTATAATGTTTATCTGGCCGAAGATGAATACATGCTTCGCGAATATGTAAAATCCAACACCATTTGGAAGAACGGACCCTATGTCCTATGCGGCGACGCCTCCAACGGCGAGGACGCCTGGCAGGATATCCAGAACGCTCCGGTGGACATTCTGGTTACTGATATCAAAATGCCCTTCATGGACGGGCTGGAACTTTCCCGTCTTGTCCGGGAAAACCGCCCAGAAATCAAAATCATCATTCTGAGCGGATATGACGATTTCTCCTACGCCAAGCAGGCCTTGGCGCTGGGCGTTACCGACTATCTGCTGAAGCCGCTGAAGCCCGACGACCTGCTGAAAACTATGGCGCGGACTGCAGCGTTAATCGATAAGGAAAAGCAGCAGAAGCGCTCTCTCCAGACCCTGCAGGAGCTTGCAAACGAGTCTTTGGAGATAAGCCGCCACAAGTTTCTGGCCCAGCTTTGCAGCGGCTTTCTTTCCGAGCAGCGGATCGGCCCTGAGCTGGACCGCCTGCACCTTCAAATGGACGCTGCCTATTACACAGGCTGCATCCTGATTCTCCATGAACTAGGGCGGGTAGAGGTGGACGACAAAACCTACCTGACCTTCCTGGACTGTTCCCGAGAGATTCGTGCCTTTTCTGCGGCCCACTCTGACTGCCTATGGTACACGGATGAGATCAATCAGTTCTGCCTGATTGTTTCCGGCGATTCCAAGGAAATGCTGCAGGAAAAAGCCCGTACATACTTGGAAGCTATCCAAAAATCCCTCTCCGCCTCTTATGGGCTCTCTCGCATGACGGGAGTCATTGGAATACCGGCCGAGTCGGTCAGCAGTCTTTACTCTTCCATGCTTTCCTCACAGGTTGCATTCAGCCTGCTGCATACGTCTGAGTCGGAGTCGGCTATTTTCCTGGCCGGAGACTGCGGTCACGCCCTGTTCTCCATGCAGTACACTGCCTCGGAAAAGCAGATGTTCTACTCCTTGCTGGTCAGCGGCAGCCTGAATGACGTCCCCGCCGTTACGGCGGCTCTGGTGCAGAAGCTGGAAAACGCACAGATGAGCCATCTCTATCTGACCTATATCTGCATGGACATCCTGTCCTCCGTTTCGGATTTCATCAAGAAGTTGGGCCCCAAAAACGACCTCACCCAAGAAATCGATGTTCCCAATATCGTTCAGATGTTTAGCTATGGCCAGGACCTCTCCAAGTTCCAGACTGCTTTGACCAATCTTGCCACGCAGGCAATTCTGCTCCGTGATCAAAGCAAAGGCGGAAAAAACGGAGACATCATCCAGCAGGCCAAGGATTTTATTCTGCAGAATTATACGAGTCCCGGGCTGGACCTGGGCGTGGTAGCGAAGCACGTCAACATCAATCCCTCCTATTTGAGCACACTTTTCCGGCAGGAAACAGGCCAGTGCTTTATTGAATTTCTGACTCTTTTGCGCATTAACCGGGCTAAAGAACTGCTGCGGACCACACAGATGCGGACCAGTGATATTGCTTTTGAAGTTGGTTACGCCGACCAGAACTATTTCAGCAAGCTGTTCAAGAAATCCACTGGAATGTCCACCCGGGAATTTCGGCAAAGCTGACCCATCATCTAACGAAGGGAGTCTTTACTGATGAGCATACTTTCCGGCAAAGCAGGGCTGTTGCTGACCATCATTGCCGCAGGCTATCTACTGAAGCGGATATATGTGCTGAAAACGGACGATGCAAAAGTTCTCGCCCACGTCATGATCTATCTAACACTGCCAGCGGCGCTGATTTCTGGCTTCCGCAATTTTTCCTTTCAAACGGGCCTTCTGCTGCTGGCCTTTCTGGCGTTTTCCTGCAACCTGATTCTTCTGTGTCTGGGATTGCTTCTGACCAGAGGAAAGCCTCTGGAAGAGCGGGCGCTTTACGCATTGCAGATATCCAGCTATAACATCGGGGCATTCGTCTTGCCCTTTGTCCAAAGCTTTATGCCGACGGAAGGGCTGGTAGGTGCCTCGCTGTTTGATGCTGGAAACTGCCCGATGAACTGCGGCATTTCCTACGCGCTGGTGCTGTCCGCCACTTCCGGCAAACGGGTCTCGCTCTGTTTTGTCGGACGCCAACTGCTCCAGTCACCGCCATTTATGACGTATATGATCATGTTACTGGCGCAGATCTTTCGGATCCGCCTCCCCGATTTTCTATTTCGTCTGGCAGGAGGAATCAGCCCGGCAAACATGATTTTGGCAATGCTAATGATTGGTGTTCTTCTGGAACCAGCGATTCCTCGACCTTATCGGGCGCAGGTTCTTCGAATCCTTGCAGTCCGATATAGCTGCAATACGCTGTTCGCGTGCATCATTTGGTTCCTGCCAATTTCCCTCATTCTGCGGCAGATTGCTATTCTGTCCGTGATGGCTCCTATCCCCTCCATGGCCCTGATCTACAGCAAAAAATGTGGCTGTAACGACGCAGTCTGCGGATTGCTGAGTTCACTAAGCCTAATCATCAGTTTATCCATTGTGTTCGCTCTGTTGCTCCTTTGGGAAATATGACTTGGGCGCTTTTTATCATACCATCATCCACACGGTATGCACCTGTTTTTGGTAAACTGAAATGAGAGCAAAAAGGTGCTAAAAGGTTAGCAGAAAGGCAAAGATAAAAAACGAGCCATTGTCAGTGCCGTAGAAATCACTGCTCTATATGGATGCCGCCCAAACAACAGGGCTCATCCCGGTTGACGTGGAAGGAACAGGGGGAGACTTATTCTGCCCGAGCACAAGTTCCACAACCTCAAATGGCCGGGTGTACTGTAACGACTCTCCATCATATTCGCAATCATGGATGATCATTTGGCCGGTACTCAAATTGATGCTTGATGCACTGGAGCAGCAGAATAAGTTGTGGTATATAATTTAGGAAAAAGAAGAAATTCGAAAAAATAGCGATGAACCATATTGACAAAGGAGTTTGAGAGGACTATAATAAGGCAAAATTTGATAGTGCTTTAAACCATTGAGGTGGAGATAACGGCGGCGATGCTCTTGCAGAGAGTCCGGGATGCTGCGATCCGGGCAGAAAACAAACCGTCAAATGGACCACTGAGGGCGCGGTCAAAGGCCTCGGCTGAGTATTCCGCGACGTGTTGGCATACGTTAGTTGCCGGGAGTATGTTGGTACTCTGCTAAGCGCGCGGCTGACGCCGCGAATCAAGGTGGCACCACGAGTAATTGTTTTTATTCGTCCTTGACAGACCGATGGTCTGTCAAGGACGTTTTTATTTTTCCCATCAAGGAGGGTTATGCATCATGACAAACAAAGCAGGCAGATTCGGCAGTCATGGCGGGCAGTACATCCCCGAGACGCTGATGAACGCGGTCATCGAGCTGGAAAAGGCGTATGACCACTACAAGCGGGACCCGCAGTTCCAGGCGGAACTGACGGAGCTTTTGAACGAATATGCGGGGCGGCCCAGCCGTCTCTACTACGCGGCCAAGGTCACGGCCGACCTGGGCGGAGCCAAGGTCTATCTCAAGCGGGAGGACCTGAATCACACCGGGGCCCACAAAATCAACAACGTGCTGGGCCAGGCGCTGCTGGCGAAAAAAATGGGCAAGACCCGTCTAATCGCCGAGACCGGCGCGGGCCAGCACGGCGTGGCCACTGCCACCGCCGCCGCCCTGATGGGCATGGAGTGCGTGGTGTTCATGGGCGAGGAGGATACGAAGCGCCAGGCCCTGAACGTCTACCGGATGCGGCTGCTGGGGGCGGAGGTCGTTCCCATCACCACGGGCACCGGCACCTTGAAGGACGCCTGCTCCGCCGCCTTCCGGGAGTGGACCAACCGGATCAGCGACACCCACTACTGCCTGGGTTCCGTCATGGGGCCCCACCCCTTCCCCACCATCGTCCGGGACTTCCAGTCGGTGATCTCCCAGGAGATCAAGTCCCAGCTCCTGGAAAAGGAGGGGAAGCTCCCCGACGCCGTCATCGCCTGCGTGGGCGGCGGCTCCAACGCCATCGGCGCTTTTTACCACTTTATCGACGAGCCCTCCGTCCGGCTCATCGGCTGCGAGGCCGCGGGCCGGGGCGTGGATACCGCCGAGACCGCGGCCACCATCGCCACCGGCCGCCCAGGCATCTTCCACGGCATGAAGAGCTACTTCTGCCAGGACCAGT
This sequence comes from uncultured Dysosmobacter sp., assembly GCF_947631165.1. Classification (GTDB taxonomy): domain Bacteria; phylum Bacillota; class Clostridia; order Oscillospirales; family Oscillospiraceae; genus Oscillibacter. Next base: position 84,155 of record NZ_CANRKH010000002.1, read on the forward strand.
ACGGGCAGATCGCCCCGGTCTACTCCATCTCCGCCGGGCTGGACTATCCCGGCATCGGCCCGGAGCACGCCTATCTCCACGACATCGGCCGGGCGGAATACGTGCCCGTCACCGACGACGAGGCGGTGACGGCCTTTGAGTACCTCAGCCGCATGGAGGGCATCATTCCGGCCATCGAGTCTGCCCACGCCCTGGCCTACGCCAGAAAGCTGGCCCCTACCATGGAAAAGGACCAAATCATCGTCGTCAACATCTCCGGCCGCGGCGACAAGGACTGCGCGGCCATCGCCCGATACAGAGGGGAGGACATCCATGAGTAACATTGCGAAAGCCTTTGCAGGCGGAAAAGCGTTTATTCCATTCATCACCTGCGGCGACCCGGATCTGGAGACCACTGCCAAGGTCGTCCGGGCCATGGCGGAAAGCGGGGCCGACCTCATCGAGCTGGGCATCCCCTTCTCCGACCCCACGGCGGAAGGCCCTGTCATCCAGGCTGCCAACGTCCGGGCGCTCAGCGCCGGGACTACCACCGACAAGATCTTCGACATGGTGCGGAACCTGCGGCGGGACGTAACCGTCCCCATGGTGTTCATGACCTACGCCAACGTGGTGTTCTCCTACGGCTCCCAGCGGTTCATCTCCACCTGCGCGGACATCGGCATCGACGGGCTGATCCTGCCGGACATTCCCTACGAGGAGAAGGACGAATTTGACCCCATCTGCAAGCGGTACGGCCTGGACCTGATCTCCCTGGTGGCTCCCACCTCGGAGGACCGCATTGCCACGGTGGCCCGGGAGGCCGGCGGCTTCATCTACGTGGTGTCCTCCCTCGGCGTCACGGGCGTCCGCAGCGAGATCACCACCGACATCGGCGCCATGGTGAAGCTGATCCGGGCCAACTCCAAGCTCCCCTGCGCCGTAGGGTTCGGCATCTCCACCCCGGAGCAGGCGAAAAAGATGGCCGCCCTTTCTGACGGCGCCATCGTGGGCAGCGCCATCGTCAAGCTCATTGCCCAATACGGACGGAACGCCGTCCCCTATGTGGCGGATTACGTGAAAGCCATGAAAGACGCAGTGCGTCAGGCATAAATCAACCCAGATATTCAATTTCTTAGGAGGTATTCAAGATGAAAAAAGTATTTGCTCTGCTGACCGCCCTGGTGCTGGTCCTGTCCCTGGCCGCCTGCGGCGACGGTACCCAGTCCGAAACACAGTCTCCGAATAGTTCCAGCGACACAGACACGCCCGCCGCAGAGAGCGGCAGCCTGATCGTCTACACCTCTCTGCCGGAGTCTGTCACTGACGCACTGATAGCCGCCTTTGAAGAAGAGACCGGGATCACCGTGGAGCTGATTACCGCTGGCGGCGGCGAGCTGCTGTCTCGTATTGCTTCTGAGTCGGAAAATCCCCAGGGCGACGTGATGCTCAGCGGCACCATCAGCAACTGCACAGCTTTCCAGGAGTACTTCGCGGACTACACCACGGCCAACGAGGGCGACGTGCTGGACGCCTACAAGAACACCGAGGGCGGCATGACCCGCTTTGACGTGATCTCCAGCGTTCTGATCGTCAACACGGATCTGATCGGCGACATTGAGATCAACGGCTACGCCGACCTGCTGAATCCTGAATTGAAGGGCCACATTGCCATGGCTGACCCCACCAAGGCCTCCTCCGCCTTTGAGCACCTGGTCAACATGCTGGAAGACATGGGAGACGGCAGCGCAGACAACGGCTGGGACTATGTGGAGCAGTTCTGCCAGCAGCTGGACGGCAAGCTCCTCAGCGGCTCCTCCGCCGTGTACAAGGGCGTGGCTGACGGCGAGTACGTCGTGGGCCTGACCTCCGAGGGCAGCGCCGCCAACGTCATCGCCGCCGGCGCGGACAACGTGAAGATCGTTTACATGGAGGAGGGCGTCATCTTCCGGGGCGACGGCGCCTACATCATCAAGGGCTGCCCCAACGAGGCCAACGCCCAGAAATTCCTGGACTTCTGCACCAGCTACGAGACCCAGCTCATGTGCCAGAACGAACTGTGCATGCGCTCTGTCCGCGAGGACGTCACCGGCTCTCCCATCCTGGCCGACCTCAGCGAGATCAACGTGCGCACGGACGACCTTCAGACAGTGATCGACAGCAAGGAGGCATGGCTGGAGCAATTTACGAACCTGTACATCGACCTGCAGGGCTGACGGCAGGCAGAAGTGGGGCGGCCTCTCCGCTTCCGTGCAAAATGATTCGGTACCAGGGAAAGGAACAAGGATCCATGAGCGTTTCCATTACAATGAACAATCTGGTCAAGCGGTACGGCGGGCAGACGGTGATCCCCGGCCTGTCGCTGACGATCCGCAACGAGGAATTTTTCACCCTGCTGGGTCCCTCCGGCTGCGGAAAAACAACCCTGCTGCGGATGATCGCTGGTTTCAACGGCGTGGACGGAGGCGAATTGTACTTTGACGAACGTCCCATGATGAACATCCCCGCCCACCGGCGCAACATCGGCATGGTGTTTCAAAACTACGCCATTTTCCCCAACATGAGCGTGCGCAAAAACGTGGAATACGGCTTCCGCGCCCGCAAAGTTTCCAAGGAGGAAGTGCGCAGACGTGTCGATGAAATATTGGACGTGGTGCGGATCCGGGAATACCAGGACCGTATGCCCGCCCAGCTCTCCGGCGGCCAGCTTCAGCGGGTCGCCCTGGCCCGAGCCATCGTCATCCATCCCAGCGTCCTGCTGATGGATGAGCCCCTCTCTAATCTGGACGCCAAGCTGCGCCTGGACCTGCGGGGCGCCATCCGGGATGTCCAGAAACAGGTGGGCATCACCACCTGCTATGTAACTCACGACCAGGAGGAGGCCCTGGCCATCTCCGACCGTATCGCCGTGATGAACCAGGGCGTCATCCAGCAGGTGGGAACCCCGATGGAGATCTACGCCCGTCCCGCCAACGGCTTTGTGGCCACCTTCATCGGCCGCAGCGGACTGTTCCGGGCGACGGCGCGGGAGGACTGCCTGGAATTTGCCGACGGCAGCCGTATTCCCCGCCCGGTGGGGGCCGCGGTTGCTCCGGGGCAGCAGGTGGCGCTGTCTATCCGGCCCGAGGAGCTGTCTCCCGCGGCCTCCGGTCTTCGGGCTGTGGTCCGCAGCCGCACCTTCCTGGGAAAATCCCTCAACTATGTCCTGGAATTTGCCGACGGCGTGGCCCTGCCGGGCTATCCCCCCATCGAGTATGCCCAGGACTTCACCGGGAGCTGCCGGATGTACGAGCCGGGAGAGGTTCTGTTCCTCCAGCCCGACCTGGGGCGCGTCAACGTCTTTACAGAGGATCTGTCCCGCAGTCTGATGGAAGGCGGTGGCAGCCATGGTTAAGCGGCGTCCGGACGTGTGGCAGATACTGTCCCTGGTCATTTTGGCGGCCTTCTGCCTCTTTTTGCTCTGGCCGCTGCTATGCCTCTTCCTTTCGGGTTTTCAGGGGGAAGAAGGCCAGTGGACACTGGAGAACTTCGTCAAGTTTTTCAGCAAAAGGTATTACTACCAAGCCCTGTGGAACAGCCTGTCCGTGGCGGTCTGCGTCACTGCGCTGACCCTGCTGATCGGCATTCCGTTGGCCTATTGCACGACCTTTTTCCGGGTGCGGGGCAGAGGTGTGCTGGATCTTTTGATCATCATCGCCATGATGTCTCCTCCCTTTATCGGTGCCTACTCCTGGATCTTGCTGTGTGGCCGCAGCGGCTGGGTCACCACGTTCTTTGCGGAGCACCTGGGCATAGACATCCCCACGGTGTACGGTTTCCGCGGCATCGTGCTGGTGCTGACGCTGAAACTCTATCCCTTTATTTATATTTATGTGTCCGGTGCCCTCAAGCGGATGGACCCGTCTTTGATGGAGGCGGCCGAGAGCCTGGGCATCCACGGTATCCGCAAGATCACCAGCAACGTCCTGCCGCTGATCGCGCCCACCGCCCTGTCCGCCGCGCTGCTGGTGTTCATGAACGCCCTGGCGGATTTTGGAACTCCCCAACTCATCGGCGAGGGCTATGTCACCATGCCGACCCTGATCTACACGGAGTTTGTCAACGAAATGGGCGGCAACGCCAGCTTCGCCGCCGCCCTGGCCGCCCTGATGGTTGCCATCACAGCGGTCCTGTTCCTTCTGCAAAAGTTCTATGTAGACCGCCGGGGCTACAACATGAACAGCATGCGCGCTCCAGCGGCCCAGCCTGTGGCAGGCTGGCGCGGCTCGGTTCTCCACATTTTGCTCTACGGCGTGGTCCTCTTCTCCCTGATCCCCCAGGTGACAGTGATTTATACCTCCTTTCTCAACGCCAACCGTATGGTCTTTCTGAAGGGATACTCCCTGAACAGCTACGTTCTGGCCTTCCAGACCCTGGGCGGCGCCATCTGGAACACCGTCCGCATGGGCTCCGCCGCCATTTTCATTATCGTAATTCTGGGCGTCGCCATCGCCTATCTCTCTGTGCGCCGCAGGAATATTATCACCGGCATCATCGACACCGCCTCCATGTTTCCCTATATCATCCCTGGCTCCGTGCTGGGCATCACGCTGCTGCTGACCTTCAATAAGCGGCCCTGGTTGTGGGGCGGAACAGCCATCATCATGGTGCTGTCCCTGGTCATCCGCCGTCTGCCCTATACTCTGCGCAGCAGCTCCGCCATTCTCCACCAGATCCCCGCCTCTTTGGAGGAGGCATCCGTCAGCCTGGGCGTCTCGCCGCTGAAGTCCTTCTTCCGTATCACGACTGTTCTGATGCTGCCGGGTGTATTCTCTGGTGCCATCCTCAGCTGGGTCACGGTGATAAACGAACTGTCCTCTTCCGTCATTCTGTACTCCACGAAAACACGGACGCTCTCCGTGGCCGTTTACTCTGAGGTAGTACGGGGCAGTTACGGCACCGCCGCGGCTCTCTCCACCATCCTGACGGTACTGACCCTGGTCTCTCTGCTCATCGCCTTCCGGGTATCCGGAAACGACGAGCTGCATCTCTGAGTGCGTACTGAAGAGGCTGCAACGAGGCCAAGCCCCGTAAAGAGCTGCCCATCGGCGACACTGCACGGCAATCTCTGTGCTCGCTGTCTCCGCAGGTATTTCGTGCTGAAAAGGCATCTCAGGTACAGTTCAGCGGTATGCCATCCTCACACAGTACCTATCCAAAAAGCTGTTGCTAAAACATCCATATATACGGCCATACGTACATTAACATATCAAATCAGAAAGCGAGAGCATCCTCAACAAGAGTGCTCTCGCTTTTTCATGATTCCGTTGGAGACCCGTTTCCGCATTCTCGCCCCGCTTTTCTGCAAAGCTGTCCAGGGCCATTTTTGCCAATACAGCGGATTCCTCCAAATGAATCCTACTGGGCAGCCATACACACATCGTCTATAAACCGCGCGACTATTTCGATCACTGCGATCCGTCCGCCGCAGAGACCATGGGACACAGGCAGTTCCACCAGTCTTTGAATAGCCGTTGTCTCATGGACGGCCAGCTTGTTCCACAGTGGAGCCGCCATCCACGGCGGTGCGATCTGATCCAGTGTTCCAGTAATGCAGCAGATGTTTTGATCTTTGATGTCGGGATAGGCATTTCCAAAAGCATAGTCCGCCAAATGCCCTTGTATATCCCGCAGGATCGCGCCCGATCCATCGCTGCGCAGAATATATCCCGTCCGAAGCAGTTTCATCAGCCGTGCCCCTTCCCCTCTCTGCAAAAAACAGGTGGGATCATAGGGAGCCAGCAGCACCAGCCCCCGGATGCCTTTTATACGGCGGGCGGCCTGCAGCACGCTGTTTCCGCCCATACTGTGTCCTACCAGAAACACAGCATGGGGATCAGTGTGATAAGACTCGCAAAAGCCGCGGCTTTGCACATGGGTACAGATGCGGACGACATCCTGCACACAGTTGGAGATGAGGTATTTCCCCTGGCTGCCCCAGGCGCCCCGGTGGTGCATGGTGATGACCACACAGCCGATCCGACGCAGGGCGAAGGCCAGATCATCGTTCCGCGCTACGCCGGGATAGCCGTGGACCAGCACGACGCAGGGCCGGCCCTGTGAAAAGCTGCCGTCCGGCCACATGATCTCACCATACAGTTCCGCACCGCTGCTCTCCACACAGAGCATATCGTAATCAGCGGGGGATACGGCGGGATCATAGGGCGGATCGGCAAACAGGTATTCCATGCGAAGGGGAGATTTCGTCATACGGTTTCCTCCAATGCTCCGGCATTTACCTGCTCCAGCGTTTTGACCATGTGATATACAAAACGGCACACCGGCAGTTCCATTCCATGCGCCTGTCCCAGTTCCAGCGCCTCCCCGATCAGCATGTCGATCTCAGTCGGTCGCTTATCCAGAATATCCTGTGCCATGCTGCACATGCCGTCGGCGGGATACGGCAAGAAATAGCCGTCAAGCGCCCGGATATCCGCCTGGGAAAGCGGTACGCCCACCGCGTTTCCCAGAAGGACGATCTCCCGCATGACGCATTCCAGAGCGGCGCAGGCTTCCGGCAGCTTTTGAAACCAAAGATGGGTGGCCCGCAGGATGGCCTGCACCGTGTTGCAGGCGGCGTTGAACATATACTTGCGCCAGATGTCCAATACGATCTCCCGGCTGATCACACAGGGCACCCAGCCATTCAGCAGGTCATGGATGGACTGGACGCGATCGCTTACTGTTCCGTCCTTTTCTCCGATACAGATACTGCCCACTGGCTGAAAGTCCACATACTGTCCCACTTTTTTCGCGTTCAGACGGCTCATGCAGTAAATGACATGCTCTGGCCCCAGTTTGTTTCCCAGGATCTCCTCGCTGGTAAGCCCGTTCATCAGGCTCATGACAACGGTTTCCGGGCCGGTCTCGGCAGCAATATCATCCAGCGCGCTTTCCAGCTGATAACTTTTTACCGCCACGATCAAAAGCTGCGGAGACGGTTCTTTTCCAGGTGTGGCCACGTGAAGAGGATACGGTGTGCCGTTGATGATGATGCCTTGGCTTTGCAGCCGTTCAGCCCGTGCGCCCCGGGCCAAAATACGGACATGGCAGGGCTTTCCCATCAGGGCGCGGAAAGCGATGCTGCCCTCCGCGCCCAGACCCAGAATACTGACCGTTTCGATTTTCATGCGATCCCCCCCTTTATCCGGCTTCCCGGAACAGTTTTCCCATGATCCGCATTCCCTGTGTGATCTGCTGGTCCGTGGCATTGGAGAAATTGAGCCGCAGACAGTTGCGGACATTTTCATTGGCAAAGAAAGACATGCCGGGAATATAGGCCACCTTATTGGCAGTCATGGCGGGCATAAGGGCAGTGGTGTCAATTCCCTCTGAGAGCGTTACCCACAGGAACAGACCTCCGCAGGGATGGGTCCAAGCGGCATCGGTGGGAAATTCGGAGGCCAGCATGGACAGCATCCTGTCCCGCCGTCCCCGATAGAGATCGTTGAGATGGCGGATATTGGCGTCCAGGTCGTTGTCCTCCAGGTAGGTATCCACCACCATCTGGGAAATGGTGCTGGCCTGCAGATCGGTGCACTCCTTGGCGCTGGCGTATTTATCCAACAGCTCCGGCGCGGCGATGAGCCAGCCCAGGCGGATGCCGGGACTCAGGACTTTGGAAAAGCTGCCCATATAGGTGACGATACCGGTGGTGTCCATGGACTTCAGCGATGGGACCGGTTCGCCCTCGTAGCGCAGCGCACCATAGGGATCATCCTCCAGAATGGGAACGCCGTACTGCTCCGCCAGCGCCAGAACAGCCTTCCGTCGTGCCAGAGACCAGGTCTTTCCCGTGGGATTCTGGAAGGTGGGGATCACATACATCAGCTTGGCGTCCGGGTTTTCCGCCAGCTTCCGCTCCAGATCCTCCGGGATCATCCCGTCCGCATCGGTCTCGATGGGAAGAATCGTGCAGCCATAGGAGCGGAACACCGTCAACGCGGCGAGGTAGGTGGGGTTTTCACAGATCACCAGATCGCCGGGCTCCAGAAAGACCTTGCCTGCCAGGTCCAGTCCCTGCTGGGAACCGCTGACGATCAGGATGTTGTCGGCGGCACAGGCGATCCCCTGGGCTTGGTGCCGCCGGGCCAGCTTTTCCCGCAGGGGCTGAAAGCCCTTGGAAGGGCCGTACTGGAGGGCGGCGGTGCCCTTGGTCAGATAGACCTTGTCAGAGGCTTTCCGCAGGGCTTCCAGGGGGAAGGACTCAGGGGCGGGCAGACCGCCGGCGAAGGAGATGATATCCGGCTTTGCGGTCAAAGCCAGCACGTTTCGCACGGCGGAGGTATCCATCCGGGATATCCGATCAGAAAAACGCATAGAGAGGACCTCTTTTCTATTTCACAAACAGGGGGATCATCCGCTGGATAAGGGCCACACAGCCGTCCTCGCCCAGCCGCTCGGAATCCAGGGAGAGGTCGTAGCCCGCAGCGTCCCGCCACTCTTCTCCGGTATAGTAGTGGTAGTACGCGGAGCGGCGCTTATCCTCCACCCGGATATGCTTGGCTACTTCCCGCTGGCTCCAGGCCAGGGAGTAGGCGGACACCCGGGCCAGTCGGGCCTCGATAGGTGCGTGGATAAACAGCCGCAGCACGTTGGGGCGGTCCGCCAGCAGAAAGTTTGCGCAGCGGCCCAGGATGATGCAGCTCTCCGTGTCCGCCAGTTCCTTGATGATCTTGGCCTGGAAGCTGAACAGGTTCCGGGTCGAGATGTAATCGTCGCTGTCCGGCGGCAGTATCTCGCCGGTATAGACCTTCTCCGCCGCTGACAGCATCTCCTTCAGGCCGATGCGCTCATCCGCCGCGCCGAACAGCCGCTCGTGGATGCCGCTGACCTCCGACGCCTTCCGCAGCAGGTCCCGGTCGTAATAGGGGATCCCCAGGACGTCGGACAGTTTGCGGGTGATGTTATGGCCGCCGCTGCCGGTTTCGCGGGCCACGGTGATCACGAATTTTTCCATTGTTTTTCCTCCTCTCATGCGCCCAGGTATGCCTTGCGGACCCGATCGTCGGCCGCCAGGTCCGCCGCTCTTCCCTCCATGGAGATGGTGCCGGTCTCCAGCACATAGGCCCGGTCGCTGACAGCCAGGGCCATTTTGGCGTTCTGTTCCACCAGCAGAATGGTGATGCCGCTTTTGTGCAGCTCCTCGATGATGGCGAAGATCTCCTTTACCAGCAGGGGGCTAAGGCCCATGGACGGCTCGTCCATCAGCACGATGCGGGGGCCAGTCATCAGTGCCCGGCCGGTGGCCAGCATCTGCTGCTCGCCGCCGGAGAGGGTGCCTGCCAGCTGGCGGCGCCGCTCCTTTAGCCGGGGGAAGTGACTGTAGACCTTCTCCAGGTTCTCGGAGATGTTTTTCTGGTTTTTGATGATGTACGCGCCCATGCGGAGGTTCTCCTCCACTGTCATGCGGGCAAACACATGGCGCCCCTCCGGAACATGGGCCAGGCCCATGCCGATGATGGTGTTGGCGGGAACCTTCTGCAGATCGTAGCCATCCATGACGATGGAGCCGGAGGAGGCCCGCAGCAGGCCCGAGATCGTATGCAGAGTAGTCGTTTTTCCAGCGCCGTTGGCGCCGATAAGGGAGACCAGTTCTCCGTCCCCCACGGTAAGGGAGATGCCCTTCAGGGCGTGGATCGCACCGTAAAAGACATTCAGGTCTTTGATTTCCAGCATGGTTCTCCCTCCTTACTCGCCCAGATAGGCGGCGATGACCTTTGGGTTTTTCGCGATCTCCTCCGGTAAGCCGGAAGCAATCGTCTGGCCGTAGTCGATGACCTGGATACGCTCGCAGACATTCATGACCAGGGACATGTCGTGTTCGATCAGCAGGATCGCCACGCCAAAGCGATCACGGATGGTATTGATGCACGAGAGAAGCTCCGCCGTCTCCGTGGGGTTCATGCCCGCGGCCGGCTCGTCCAGCAGCAGAACCTTCATGTTGGTGGCCAGCGCCCGGGCGATCTCCAGCTTTCGCTGCTGGCCATAGGGCAGGCTGGAGGCCAGGAGATCCGCCTTGTCCTCCAGATGGCAGATGGCCAGCAGCTCCATGCAGCGGTCTGTGCTCGCCTTTTCCGCCCTCCAGAATTTCGATGTGCGGAAGGTGGCATCCAGCAGATTGTAATGGATGTCCTTTGTACAGGCGGCTTTGACATTTTCAAGGACCGTCATGTCGTTGAACAGCCGGATATTCTGAAAGGTGCGGGCGATGCCTGCCTCTACGAATTGATGGGTCTTCTTTCCATTCAGCGGTACGCCGTCCAGCAGGACGGTACCCTCGGTGGGCACATAGACGCCGGTGAGCAGGTTGAACACTGTGGTCTTTCCGGCACCGTTGGGACCGATGAGGCCTACCAGCTCGCCGGAGTAGATCTGGATGTTGAAATCCTGCACCGCGTGGAGGCCGCCGAAGGAGATGCCCAGCTTCTTCGTTTCCAGAACGGGCGTGATTTTCTCAGCCATGGTTTGCCGCCTCCTTCTTTGCGGATTTCTCCAGCCCGCGGGATGCAAAGTAGGAACTGATCCATGCAGGCCACTTGGGGATATCGCACAGGGCAAATTCCCGGCTGCCCATGATGCCTCTTGGCCGGAACATGATGACCACGATCAGGGCGATGGAGTAGACCAGCATGGGGTAGGTGAATACATTCTGCAAAAACGCGGGCAATGCGGCCACCCAGGCCCCGTTTTTGATGGTGTAGTTCAGCAGGAACAGCACCACAGCGGCAATAACGGAGCCGGTGAGGGACCCCATGCCGCCCACCACCACCATGACCACAATGAACACGGAGTTCAGAATGGAGCCGTTGGTAAAGGCAAATGAGGTGGTGGACAGCGATGCGTTGCAGCAGGCGTACAGGGTGCCGGTGATCCCGGCGAAAAACGCGGAGATCGTGAAGGTCATCACCTTGTAATAGCTGACATTGATGCCGGAGGCGGCGGCGGCGATCTCGTTGTCCCGGATCGCCCGGATACAGCGTCCGTATTTGGAGCGGACGAACATGAACATGACCGTCATACACAGGATGACCACCAGTGCCGCCACCCACAGATACTGCATTTTCTCGTCGTTGGAAAAGCCCAGACCGGTGGCATAAAGAGCCGAGGAGGCGGAGCCCTGGGACAATCCCTGCTGCCCGCAGAAGGGCAGGTTGTTGATGAGGTTGACGATGATCATGCCGAAGCCCAGCGTGATGATGGCCAGATAATCGCCCTTCAGCCGCAGGGCCGGGATGCCCACCAGCAGCCCCAGCAGCGCCGCGGACGCGCCGGCGATGAGAAAGCTCAGCAGCAGCACCAGCATAAAAGCGGGTCCCGATTTCTCCGTGTAAAAGCCCGCCCGCTGGAGTGCCAGGGAGAACAGTGACGCAGCATAGGCGCCCACGGCCATAAAGCCGCAGTGGCCCAGAGAGAGCTGCCCCAGGAACCCCAGCACCAGATTCAGCGAGGCCGCCATGATGATGAGATAGCTGCACTGCCAAAGGGAAGGCGTGATTTTGAGCTTCATGGTGCTGCCGCCGGTCATGCCGATGACCACAGCCAGAGCGAAGAGAAGCAGCGCTGCCGCAAGGTTGACCAGATAGCGGGCCTTGATAGAAGTCTGTTTCATACTTTTTCACCTACATTCTTTCCGAGGATACCGGCGGGCCGGATCATCAGCACGATGATGAGGATCAGGTAGACAAAGGTATCAGACATGGAGGAGCTGATATAGGTGTTGGCACCGGACTGGACAATGCCGATCAGCAGTCCGCCCAGCACAGCGCCGGGCAGGGAGCCGATGCCCCCCAGCACCGCTGCCACAAAGGCATAGATGCCCAGAGTGGCGCCCATCGTGGTGAACACCTTGGGATACTGGGCAATGTACATCAGCGCCGCTACCGCTGCCAGCCCCGCGCCGATGCCGAAGGTGACGATGATGGTATGGTTGACATTGATGCCCATAAGGGTAGCCGCTTCCTTGTCTTCCGACACACAGCGCATGGCGCAGCCAATGCGGGACTTCTGGGTGAAGAAGTACAGCGCCGCCATGATGACGGCGGAGACCGCCACCGTGATGATGGTGGCGTGACTGATGGCGACGCCGCCCACGGAGATGGTCTTGGCAAAGAGCGTGTAGGGCACCTTGGGGTCCGGCCCGATGGCCGGAATAGCCTGAGCCAGATTTTCCAGCACAAAACTCATGGCGATAGCGGTGATGAGACAGGTCAGGTTGTTGCCGGTCTTGCGGACGGGCCGGTAGGCCAGCAGCTCCACCAACATCCCCACACAGGCGCAGACCACGATGGCGGGCACCACCGCCAGCCAGCCGGGTATCCCCACGTTCATCATGATGGGAATGGTGAAAAACAAGGAGTAGCCGCCCACCATAATGAAATCACCGTGGGCGAAATTAATGAGCTTGATGATGCCGTAGACCATGGTATAGCCCAGGGCGATCAGGGCATAGACGCTTCCCAGCCGTAATCCCGTGATAAGAAACTGGATAAATGTAATCATAGGATCGTTCCCTCTTTCCTATTGAATCAGCGGAAAATCGGTGGAGGGGGAGGCGTTTCGCCTCCCCCTCACCTTTAAATCAGTCAACTCAGGCTCAGGGCCTTGACAGTGATCTTGGAAACATCCTCGTCACCGGCGGTATAAGTGTAACCCATCAGCACGCCGTTCTTGATGGGGGTACCGGTCTCATCAAAGGAGAAGCTGCCGCAGGTGGTGTCATAGGCGGCGCTGGTGTCGGCCAGCGCAGCCTGGACGCTGGCGGCATCGGAGGCGCCGCAGGCCTCCATGGCAGTCTTATAGACATACACCGCATCATAGGCCAGCGCGTCAAAGTTATTGGGAGTCTCGCCGTAAGCGGCCTCATAGTTTTTGACAAAGTTGGTGGAAACATCGCTGGCCGCCAGTTCGGTAGAGTAATGGTTCACGAAGTACACGTCGTTGTAAACAGAAAGATCCGCGCCGTCGGGAATGGTGGTCTCGGTGTTGTCCACGCCGTCGGCGCCCAGCAGCACGCCGGTGAAGCCCACACTGCGGGCCTGGGGCACTAGATAGGGACCCATGACGTCATAGTAGAAGGGAGTGAATACCATCTCGGCTCCGGCGGAGACCATCTTGTTGAACTGGTTGGTGTAGTCCACTTCGGTCATGGTAGCCACGGATTCCTCGGCTACGATCTCCAGTCCCTTATCACCGCAGGCGGCGGTAAAAGCGTCCCGCAGACCGGCGGAGTAGGTGTCGGCGGAGCAGTAAACAATGCCCACCTTGGTATAGCCCTCGTCCTTGGCCCACTGAGCAGCCAGTTCACCCTGGAAAGAATCACGGAAGCAGGTACGGAACACAAAATCCATAGCAGTGGTCAGGGAGTCTGCCGTGCCGGATGGGGTAATCATCACCACACCCTCGGAGTTCGCCACAGAGGTGATGGCGGAAGTGCAGCCGGAGGTGGCGGAACCGACCACAAGCTGGATGCCGTCGGAGATCAGGGCGTTCATGGCGTTGACGCACTCCGTGGGGTCACCCTGGTCATCCTTGGTTTCCACGGCCAACTGGCAGGCACCGTCGCTGAGGGCAACGCCGCCGGCGGCGTTGATTTCGTCAATGGCCAGCTTCACGCCCTTCTCAATATGGGTGCCGTAAACGGCCAGACTGCCGGTCAAGGGGCCGATCATACCCAGGGTAATGGTTTCACCGGAGGCTTCTTCGGCCGGCGCGGCATCTCCGCCGCCGGCCTCGGGTTCCTCGGTTTTTCCGCCGCAGGCGGTCAGAGTAAAGGCCAGACAGCAGGCCAGGAACAGGCTCAGCAAATTTTTTTGTTTCATCATAATTCCTCCTTAAACACGAGTGGTTCTTCTGGAAAAACACAAGGGAGTGTGAACGTTTTTCCGTTCGCACTCCCTTGTGTTGACCTCAGCATACGTAGTTTCCGTCATTTTGTCAATGGCAATAACTATATAAAAACCCGATATTTTCGTCCACTATTTTGTAATTTAATCTATATTTTTAGGAATTAAGCACAACGTGTGTGTCACACATGGGCATTTTGACGAAACAATGTCCGTGGCATTTTCAGGAAGGTATTTCAGAATCAATTCATATCCAGCCCTTGATCAGTTACAGCTCATCCAGGTTCCGTACATACTCCCGCTCCGTGATCTTCCAGCCTCTGGGCGCAGGGCGCGGCAGGTTCCCCACGGCAATTCCCTTGAACAGGTTCACATACAAAAATCTATTCAAGTGTTCAAAAGTCATTTGCTCTGCCAGCTCCAGTTTTAAAACAATCCCCTTCCACATTCATGCATGGAAGGAAAAACTGTGGAATATCGTTAGTTGACAATTCAACTTTCTATTTGTATAATACAGAAGTTGAATTTACAACTTCTTGGCATGTTACAGGAGGAACAGACATGATTGAGCGATTTGAGAAGTTTACATTATCTATCTTTGAAATATCCCGGTGCTGGCACAAGCTGGCGGAAGAGGAATTGTCGCCCTATGGACTGAAAGGACCCTACGCCACATATCTGACCGTGATGTACCGGTATGAGGACGGGATCACCGGGCCGGAGCTGTGCGAGCTGTGCGGCAAAGACAAGTCGGATCTCTCCCGTGCGGTGGCGGTCCTGCAGGAAAAAGGGCTTGTGGTCAAGGAGGTCGTAAACAAAAGCCTGTATCGGGGCTTGTTCAAGCTGACAGAGCGCGGCAGAGCCGTGGCGGAACAGCTTTGCAAGCGGGCCAGTCTGGCGGTTGAACTGGCAGGTGGAGATTTATCGGGGGAAACGCGGGAGACATTCTACAGGGTGCTGACTTCTATCACAGCGAACTTGAAAGCACTCAGCAAAGAGGGGCTTCCGCAATGATGAACCCGCTGATGAAGTGTTATTGCAGAACCGTTCAACTGGCCTTCCGGCTGGCGATGCCTCTGCTGCCGTATCGGGAACCGGAGCGGTTTGACAGCATCCGGAGCATCCCGGCGCTGCTGGATCAGCTCAATATCCATTCCGTTTTGCTGGTAACAGACCGCCCTTTGCGGGAAGCGGGCATGACCAGGCCGCTGGAAGAGCTGCTGGAGCAGACCCGATGCCATTGCGCAGTCTATGACGGAACCCGCGCCAACCCCACCGTACACAACGTGGAGGAGGCCAGAGAGCAGTATCTGGCGAAAAAATGTCAGTGCCTGATCGCCTTTGGAGGCGGTTCCTCCATGGACTGCGCCAAGGCGGTGGGGGCCAGGATCGTCTATCCCAAGCGGAGCGTCAACCAGATGAAGGGACTGCTGCGGGTGCTTCGCCGCCTGCCGCCCCTGATCGCTATCCCCACCACCGCCGGCACCGGCAGCGAGGTGACCGTCACCGCTGTCATCACCGACAGCGAGCGGAAGCACAAGTACACTATGAACAATTTCACCATGATCCCCCGCTACACGGTATTGGACCCGGCGGTGACCCGTACCCTGCCCCCCGCTCTCACCGCAACCACCGGTATGGACGCGCTGACCCATGCGGTAGAAGCGTATATCGGCGGCTCCACCACAGAAGAGACCCGGCGGCTGGCCCTGGAGACCGTGCGGCTGGTGTTTGGAAATATCGAGGCCGCCTATCAAAACGGCAACGACCTCACCGCCCGGAAAAATATGCTCCACGCCGCGCACATTGCGGGCATTGCGTTCTCCAAGTCCTATGTAGGCTACGTCCATGCGGTGGCCCACTCCCTGGGCGGGGAGTACAACACGCCCCACGGTCTGGCCAATGCGGTGCTGCTGCCCATCGGGCTTGAGATCTACGGCCCCTGCGTCCACCGCAAGCTGTGGGAGTTGGGCCGGAGCGCCGGAGTGGTGAAGGAAACGGACGGTCAGGCAGAGGGAGCCGCGGCCTTCATCGCTGCCATCCGCAGCCTGAACAGGCGGCTGAACATCCCGGAAAAGCTGCCGGAGATCCGGAGGGTGGATGTCCCTCATATGGCCGCCCACGCCGCCCGGGAGGCCAACCCTCTCTACCCCGTACCCCGGCTGATGGACGCGGAGGAGCTGGGGCTGTTTTATGAAAGAGCGGCAGATTGGGGGGAATGACATTGAATATTCATGAAATTGTCGAGAATCAGCACAGGTTTTTCCATTCCGGGGCTACGCTGCCGGTATCCTTCCGAAAGGAGATGCTCCAGCGGCTGAGAAATGCGGTAGACCGCTATGAGCCGGAGATCGCGGACGCCCTGGCCGCCGATCTGGGCAAAAGCGGGTATGAGAGCTTCATGTGCGAGATCGGGCTTGTGTGCAGCGAGATCAGCTACATGCTCCGCCATGTAAACCGCTTCGTGAAGGAGCGTACCGTTTGGACGCCGCTGGCCCAGTTTGCCTCCCGGAGCTTTCAGAAGCCGTCCCCCTATGGCAATACCCTCATCATGAGCCCGTGGAACTATCCGGTCCTGCTCACGCTGGACCCTCTGGCGGACGCCATCGCGGCGGGCAATACCGCCGTCGTCAAGCCCAGCGCCTACGCCCCGGCCACCAGCGCCCTGCTGGCGGAAATGATCGGGAAGTGCTTCCCTCCTGAATATGTGGCGGCGGTCACTGGGGGCAGGCGGGAAAATTCCGCCCTGCTGGAGGAGAAATTCGACTTTGTGTTTTTCACAGGCAGTCAGGCGGTGGGGCGGGAGGTCCTGCGGCACACGGCGGAACGCCTGACCCCGGCCGTGCTGGAGCTGGGCGGGAAAAGCCCCTGCATCGTGGACGAGACCGCCAAGCTCCCGCTGGCGGCCAGGCGCATCGTGTTTGGGAAATACCTCAACTGCGGACAGACCTGTGTGGCCCCGGACTATATTCTCTGTCAGAGCGGCATCAAAGACGAGCTGGTGGATGCGCTGCGCGGAGAGATCGTAAGGCAGTATGGGGAGGACCCTTTGAAAAATCCGAACTACGGCAGGATTGTCAACGAAAAGCACTTCCAACGGCTGCTGGGACTCATGGACAGGGAGAAGGTGGCGGCCGGCGGACAGACATCACCGGAGACGCTGCAGATCGCGCCCACCATTCTGGACGGCGTTGCCAACAGCGACCCGGTGATGGGGGAGGAAATCTTCGGACCCATCCTGCCCATCCTCACTTTTGACCGCTTCGATGAACTGTACGAACGGCTGGCGGATCGGCCCAAGCCCCTGGCCCTTTACCTGTTCTCCGAGAACCGGGCCCGCATCCGGCAGGCTATGTCCCAGTTCCGCTTTGGCGGCGGGTGCGTCAACGACGTGGTCATTCACCTGGCCACCAGCGGGATGGGCTTCGGCGGCGTAGGCGAGAGCGGCATGGGGGCTTACCATGGCAAGACCGGCTTCGACGCTTTCTCTCACTGCAAGAGCATTGTAGACAAGAAGACCTGGATGGATCTGCCCATGCGCTACCAGCCCTATCAAAAGAAGCTGTACGGGAAACTGCTGCACCTGTTTCTGCGATAAATTTTATGAACATTTATGAATTGTGAGGAACCTGCAATGGAACAATCAGTTACACCCAAAAAGCATTGGAAGAAAACTCTCCTCTGCCTTATCCTTGCTGCCGCCATCCTGATGTTTGCTCTGGTCATTGTCATATTTGCCCTTTGGCACAACGAGATCGGCTCGTTGACCAGTATGACCCTGCTCCGGGAGCGGGATGACAGCCATCAGGACGGCGCTGTCTACTCCATGGACATCAAGGGGGGCTTCTACTTAGACGCGTTCATTGCCCAGGGCGGGGCCAAAAGCGACCGGGAGCTGATCTCCTTTATTACCGGAAATATTACCAAGGGGCTTATCCCCATGAATATCAGCGAATCGGAGATCTCCTGCTCCTCCTTTACCGCCGCCACAGAGGACGGCGACCGGCTGTTTGCACGGAACTACGACTTCTCCAAGACGAATACCTGTATTGTGCGCACCCAGGCCAATGAGGGGCGTCACGCATCCATCTCCACAGTAGACCTCCAGTTCCTGGGCTTGGACGTGGATCAAAACATAGACGGGCTGGTGGACCGGATCACCTGTCTGGCCGTTCCCTACATTCCCTTGGACGGAATCAATGACGTGGGGGTGGCCTGCGGCATTTACATGACCTATCAGGGGGACGGAGTACCCACGGATCAAAACACGGACCGGCCCGATCTGACCTCCACCACGCTGCTGCGGCTGATCTTGGACTATGCGGACGATGTGGAGGAGGCGGTGGAGATCGCTTCCAGTTATGACCTGCACGATTCTGCAAAGACCTCCTATCATTACATGGTGGCCGACGCCAGTGGGAAAAGCGCCATTCTGGAATGGGTAGGCGCGTCGGGCGGCGCAGAGGATACCGATGGCTCCAAACGGGAGCTGGTAGTGACCTACAACGATGCAGACAGCCACATTGGGACTGCCGAGGGAGTCAGCGACTACCAGTGGATCACCAACTTTATCCTTCAGCCCGGCTATTATCAGTCGGATGAACAGAAAAAGGGATATGACCGTTATCAACGTATCAGCCAGGAGCTGGCCCGGACGGACGGCGTTGTTGCGGATGAAAGCGCGGCTATGGATATCCTGTCCATTGTGGGCCGCAGAAAATGGGACAATGATGACGGCAACAGCTGCACCGTTCACAGCGTAATCTACAACCTGACAGACAGATCTGTTTTATGGGTCCCCAACGAGCACTACAACGAGAGCGGAGCAGCCTACTGTTTTGATTTCAACTCATAAACACAGGTTGTAGCGCCCCAGCCTTTTCATAGGTGCAAGTGTTAGGAAAACAACAAGGTCGATGATCTACACAGGCCAGAAATAAAGGGAGGCCCCAAAAGCAATCACTCCCGGGACCTCCCTTTACATGTTATAGGCTGTGAGCCGCCTCTTGTCATACTATCGGATCACTCGATAGCGATGGCGGAACTCTTGGGCAGCTGCTTTTGCTCCTGCTTGGGCAGGGAAATCTTCAGAATGCCGTCCTCAAACTTGGCGGACACATCCTTGGCCTCCACACCCTCGCCCACATAGAAGCTGCGACTGCAGGCCCCGGCATGCCGCTCCTGACGGATGTATTTGCCCTTCTTGTCCTTCTCATCCTTGTCGAGTCCCTTGGCGGCGCTGATGGACAGGTAGCCGTCCTTCAGATCCGCGCTGACCTCGTCCTTCTTGAAGCCGGGCAGGTCGATATCCATCTCATAGCTGTTCCCGGTCTCCCGCAGCGGCACCAGATACTCATTGATCTCAACATACAGGAGATACTTGTCATTTTCCGTTCTGGGATATGAAATGTCTGGCTTACCGGTACTCTGCCACAGGCGATAACATACTGTGCCGTTAGTGACCTTCCCCCAAAAAGCCGCCCGCATCCTGCGCCCTGCCTGATTAAAATTGTTTCCATCAAAAAGTGGCTTCATCAGCTTTACCTGCTCTATCAAAATTCCTCCAATGCTTGATTGCAGTTTAATTCTCGCAGCCTTTTTCTGACCTTGGCCACCCAAGCCGTCACATGGTCAGCGGGCACGCCAAACCGCTCGCTGATCTCCCGATTGGAGTATCCATCTGCCAGCAGGCGGATGGCTTGGAACCCCTTTGCAATGACACCGGTCGCACCGGCTTCCCCCTGTTCCAGCAGCCTGAGCAGCACATTGCAGGACTCGGCCTGCTCCACGCTATCATCATCCAGTAATGTGTAGGGCAGCTCTTCCGGATCAGTGGCCAGCTCCCTGCCGCGTCGGGTGGCATACTCCAGCTGGGTATAGATCTCGTTGCGGATCAGCAGGTAGGCATAGGTGGAAAAGGCACCCTTGTGCCCGGGCCGGTCAGTTTAGGCGCCCAGCTGCAGCACGAGCTAGTCGGGCTGATTCGTGATCTTAGGCTCGGTGCCGTCTGTGTCCGCAAGAGCGGCGGGACAGAGTGAAAGGGAAAGGATCAGGGCGGCCAGAAAGGCCACGGTCAGCCGTCCTTACCGAAAAACTTTGGGGAATGCCGTTTTCATATTGAGACCTCCTTCAGCAAATACAAAGGGCGGAGCCCGCATAGCGAACTCCGCCCACAAAAGAATCAATTTGGCCGGTCAAGTCTCCGCATCCAACAAAAAATCCAGCGCGTTTACGAGCTTGATCCCGCCAATGTCGCTATCCAGCGCGGACTCCATTGTGATGACCATTTTTTCATAGTTATCCTGCATCGCCATGAGCGGCGCAAGCTCCCGCTCCCGGGTCACCGGCACGGCCATGGTCTCGGTCACTTGGATATACCGCTTTTTCCCGAGCTGGTGGCGATGAAGTCGATCTCCTTATCGCCCAGCTTGCCGATGGCCACCTCATAGCCCCGCCGGAGCAGTTCCAGTTAGATGATATCTTCCAGCAGGTGTCCGGCGTCTCCGCCCCGGTCTCTGGAGGCCAGCCGCGCCCATGCGCCCATGATCCCCTTGCCCGGCGGCATTTGGTCCCGCGGGAGCTTGACCCACTTGTATTTTAGCTGGCATTTCAATGCGGTTGGCCTCCTTTCCGGTTGGTCATAGATTGAAAAAGCCTCCGCTTCATGCTAAACTGAGTGAGCACGAAAGCGAGGCGAGGAAAATGATATATGTGTGTGATCACTGCCACTTCCTGTTCTCCAGGGTATCTCCCACAGACCGCTGCCAAGACTGTGGCAAAGAGGGCATTCGTCCTGCTATCCCGGAAGAAATACAGGAATTTGAACAGAGAAAAAAGATAGATTTGTGGAGCAATGATGTGTGATTGGTGGGGGAAGATGATATGGAAACGGTAAGACGTGGCTATGAGCCGAAGGACGCGGCTGAGTTCGGGCCAAAATCGCTGGACAGGCTAAACGCCGCCGCACAGGAGCTGCGCTTCCTGCTGAATCGGGGCTATGATGTAAAATCAGCGTCCACCTTCATCGGCAACCACCACCTGCTCAGCGAGCGCCAGCGGCTGGCCCTGGCCCGGATCACCTCCACAGACGCGGCGCTGGCGGAGCGTCGGCGGAAGGAGCTGCTTCAGGCCCCCGAGGAGCTGGTCCTGGACGGTTTCAACACCATTATCACCCTGGAGGTGGCCCTGTCCGGTTCCCTGCTGCTGGCAGGGATGGACGGCACCATCCGGGATCTGGCAGGGCTGCGGGGGACCTACCGCATCGTGGACAAAACGGTAAAAGCGGTAGAGTTGCTACTGTCCCGGCTGGAGACGCTGGGGGTGGAAAAGGCCCTGTTCTACCTGGATCAGCAGGTGTCCAACTCCGGACGGCTGCGGGCGCTGCTGCTGGAACAGGCGGCTGAGCAGGCCGTGAAGGTCCAGGTAGAGCTGCACCCCAGCGTGGACGGCCTGCTCTCCCGCATGGAAAATGTGGTGACCTCAGATGCCATCATTCTGGATAAGTGTAAAAGCTGGTATAACCTAAACCGCAGCTTGATTGAACAAACAATACCAGAGGCATGGGTTTTACAACTAAACCCGTACCCCAAAGAATTTTAACCACGCTCCAATTTATACGATGCTGACTACTCGCGAAGTGTTCCCAGAAATCCCACGGGATGGATGATGTGATCCCCTTTGGCGTCCAGGTCCAGTGCCGGGTCCAGCAGCGTGACTGCCCGACGGATACAAAAATAGCCGTATTTTGCCCGCAGCTTGTCCAGCGTCCGGTCAATCGCAGCCCGACGCTGGGCTTTCTGTTCCTCCGGGAAGAGGGACATCTGCTCCATCCCCTCCGCCAGAGACAGACCGCTTGCTTTCATCGACAAGCTCCGCACTGGGCCGCCGTCGGTGTGGTGCCGCCGGAACAGCTCCACCGCCGCTTCCCAGAGATCCATCGTATTCGCTGAGGGACGGGCCAGTCTGATCTGCCGGTCATAGTGGATCAGCCGGTTGTCCCGGATCCCCACCGCCACCGTGGTGCAGACACAGTCCTGCTCCCGGAGCCGGGCTGCCACACTCTCGCAGAGGGCCATCAGGGTTATTTTCACATCGTCCAGGCTCACCAGGTCCCGGGGCGCGGTGGTGGAGTTGCCGATGCTTTTGATGGGCGGAGACAGGTAGTAGGGCCGCACGCCGGATCGGTCCATGCCGTGGGCAAAGCGGTGAAGCATGATCCCGTTCTTGCCAAGCAGCCAGTAGAGAAGGTCTACATTGGTCTGGGCCAGTCCCCCGATGGTAGTGATCCCAAACCGGACCAGTTTCCGTGTGGTAGCGGGCCCCACATAGAGCAGGTCGCTCACCGGCAGCGCCCAGGTGGTCTCTCGGAAGTTTTCCTTCATGATGACGGTGGTGGCGTCCGGCTTTCTCATATCTGAGCCCAGTTTGGCGAATACTTTACTAAAGGAGACGCCCACCGAGACGGTCAGCCCCAGTTCCCGCCGGATGCGGGCGCGGATGTCGTTGGCAATGGTGGGGCCGTCCCCGAACAGGCCAGTGGAGCCGGTGACATCCAGCCAGCACTCGTCCAGGCCAAAGGGCTCTACCTGGTCAGTGTAGCTGGTGTAGATCTCCCTCGCCGCGCCAGAAAAGTATAGGTAGCGGTCATAGTGGGCCGGGACACAGACAAGGCCCGGACACTGCTGCCGTTCCTCCCACAGCACTTGGCCGGTGTGAACGCCAAGGCCTTTGGCAATATCGTTTTTGGCCAGCACAATGCCGTGGCGGGCCTCCTCGTCACCGGCCACCGCCACTGGCTTCCCCTTCAGCGTGAGGTCGAACAGGATCTCCACACTGGCATAGAAATTGTTCATATCCGAATGAAAAATGACCGGTTCCATGCCCTCAGTATATGAGGACAGAGGAATCTTCATCCCTGAAAGGAAGGACTGCTGTGTGCGGAAGGTACAGCCTAGCACCCGATGAATCCAAGGAAATCGCCCAGATTGTGGCTGAAGTACAGTCCAGGTTTGGCGCTTCCAGTATCCATACGGGAGAGATATTTCCTACCAACTCAGCCCCGATCCTGATGCTGGAAAACAAAAAATGGCCCCCAAGCCGATGACCTGGGGATTTCCCAGTTTCAAAGGCAGGGGGGTCATTATCAACGCACGGGGCGAGACGGCTTTGGATAAGCCCATGTTTCGCCGGTCCCTACTGGAGCGGCGGTGTGTGGTACCTACCACGGGCTTTTACGAATGGGATAAGCGGAAAACCAAGTACCACTTTCGATTGTCGGGCAAAGATGTGCTCTACCTGGCCGGCCTTTGGAGTGCCTTTCAGGGCGAGGAACGATTTGTGGTCCTGACCACAGCGCCCAACGATACCATTATCAACGTCCATGACCGGATGCCGGTGATTCTCACCGGGGCCGAGTTGGAGGCTTGGCTCCACGACACTGGAATAGCCTCGGCCAAACTGACAGCGATGCAGCCGGCCTTGGAGAGCATAGCGGTATAGGCGGTCAGATTCGGACTTTCAGGCCAAGGATATCCGGCGTTTTAACTCCCACCAGATACCAATCTTACCCCTTCATTTCAATACGAGTGGGTTTCCAGTGATCATTCCACCAGACCTCCATTGTAGTGCCGCAGTGGAGACCACCATAGCAGTCATCACTGTTGAAATGGATATCGGCACGACCACTTTGCATATCTGGGATTAAGATTCCCTCTCTCATATCGAATCTCCCATCTGAAAAACAGTAAGAAGTACCAGCCTTTTGGCTGGTACTTCTTCTGCTATACCAAATCCTTTTCGTTTGTCGTAAATCTGTCGCAAAACCTAAAATCACATTTTCTGTATCACAACAAATCAAGGAAATTATGCCGCTCTTTCTTCGATACTTTTCAAATAATCGAATATTTTTGCAGAAATTCTAATCCAGCGGCTTCATTGTCGGGAAGAGAATGACTTCCCGGATGGTGTCCGCGCCGGTCAGCAGCATGACGCAGCGGTCGATGCCGATGCCTAGGCCGCCAGTGGGGGGCATCCCGTACTCCAGGGCGGTGAGGAAGTCCTCGTCCATCATCCCGGCCTCGTCGTCACCCTTGTCCCGCAGCTCCACCTGCTTCTGGAACCGCTGGCGCTGGTCGATGGGGTCGTTCAGCTCGGAGAAGGCGTTGCCCATTTCGCTGCGGCAGATGAACAGCTCGAACCGCTCGGTGAGCCGGGGATCCTTGGGGGAACGCTTCGCCAGGGGGGACACGTCCACCGGGTGCATGGTGATAAAGGTGGGCTGGACCAGCTTCTCCTCCACCCTTTGGTCAAAGCACTCGTACAGGGCGTTGCCCCAGGTCTTGTCCGCCGTCTCCGGCAGCTCCACGCCGATGGATTTGGCGGCGGCCACTGCCTCCTCGTCGGAGGTAATGCTCATGAAGTCAATGCCGCAGTACTGCTTTACCGCCTCGTGCATGGGCATCCTGGGCCAGCCGGGGGTCAGGTCGATCTGCTCCCCCTGCCACTCCACCTGATAGGTCCCCAGGATCTTCTGGGCGGCGGAGGACAGCAGGTCCTCAAACAGGTCCATCATATCGTTGAAATCGGCGTAGGCCTGATAGAGCTCGATGGTGGTGAACTCGGGGTTGTGCTTGGGGTCCATGCCCTCGTTGCGGAAGATGCGGCCGATCTCATACACCCGGTCCATGCCGCCCACGATCAGCCGCTTCAGCGGCAGCTCCGTGGCGATGCGCATGTACATGTCGATATCCAGGGTGTTGTGATGGGTTATGAAGGGCCGGGCGGTGGCCCCGCCGGAGATGGTGTTCAGCACCGGGGTCTCCACCTCCATGAAGCCCCGGCCGTCCATGAACTCCCGGACGTGCTTGATGAACCGGGAGCGGATCACGAAGTTTCGCTTCACCTCCGGGTTCACCATCAAATCCACATACCGCTGGCGGTAGCGGAGCTCCTTGTCCTGGAGGCCATGGAACTTCTCCGGCAGGGGCAGCAGGGACTTGGCGAGCAGGGTGATGTCCTTGGCCCGGACGCTCATTTCCCCCCGCTGGGTGCGGAAGACCTCGCCTTCCACGCCCACGATATCGCCGATGTCGTATTTCTTGAACTGCTTATAGACCGCCTCGTCCATTTCGTCCTGGCGGGCGTAGAGCTGGATGCGGCCGTCCCGGTCCTGGAGGTCGCAGAAACTGACCTTGCCCATGCCCCGCTTGCTCATCAGACGGCCGGCCACCTTCACGGTCCTGCCCTCCATGGCGTCGAATTGGTCCTTGATCTGCTGGGACGTGGCGTCCCAGGCAAAGCGGGTCTGCTGGAAGGGGTCCTGGCCCTCGGCCTGGAGGGAGGCCAGCTTTTCCCGGCGGACCCTGGTCTGCTGGCTCAGGTCCTGCTCCTGAGGCTGCTGGGCGTTCTTCTGTTCAGACATGGCTGCTTACCTCTCGATCTTCTTCACCGTGTAGACGATATTGCCGCTGGGGGCCTCCACGGTCACGGTGTCCCCTTCCTTGGCGCCCAGCAGCGCCTTGCCGAAGGGGGATTCCTCGGAAATGATCCCATGCATGGGGTCGGACTCCTGGGAGCCGACGATCTTATACGGGGGCAGCTCCCGGCCGGAGGCATCCGCCACGGTAACGGAGCAGCCGATGGTGACTTCGTTTGTGGAGGCGTTGCTCTCGTCCACGATCACGATGTGCTGGACGATCTCTTCCAGCTCGGCGATGCGGGAGTACAGCTTGCCCTGCTCGTTCTTGGCCTCGTCATACTCGCTGTTTTCGCTCAGGTCACCGAAGCCCCGGGCCACCTTGATCTGCTCGGCCACCTCGTCAGAGCGGGTGGTCTTCAGGTAATTCAGTTCCTCCTGCAGTTCCTGGGCGCGGGCGGCGCTCATCTTGTATTCTCTTTCCATGGCAGCAAATCCTTTCTGCTATCTTTTGAGGGAAAAAGCCCTCTACACACATTATGGCAGGCTAATATTATAGTGTCTGCGGCCAGGAATGTCAAGTGTCAGCTGCTCCGATGGCGATCTGCGGAGATTGTAATATTAAGTGCGAGAGGTTCAAAGAACCTTCCGCACTTATTTTTTTATCACAAAACAAGGGGAATTGCCGACGAAACGGGGGTGAAAAGCGGTGCGGCGATACAAGATGATTGATTTTTCGGCCCGGAAGCTGATTGCGGCCCGGTACGCGGAGAACGCGCGGGTTGCCGACATTGCCGACGAAGTGGGCGTAACCACGGCGGCGGTTTACCGGGAGTTGAAGCGCGGCGAATCCGTCGGCGACGACGGGCGGGTTCTTTTGAACCATAGCAAGCGGCCCGCCTATAACCCGGTTATCGCACAACAGAGGTTTCAAGAAAACTTGCGGCGGCGCGGAAAGAGCGTCGCGGCGGCTATCGACGGAGGCGAAGCGGGATGACGAACTTTGAAAAGATCACCGAAAGCCCGGAAACGCTGGGCGAATTCTTGGGGTCCCTCCCGTGCCTTGAAGGGCCGTGGGACACAGCATTTCACCGGGCGTTTTGCGACGGGTGCGCCGCGGAGAATTGCGACGCGGAGAACTGCCCGAACAACGATCAGCGGAACAACCCCGGCTGGTGGTTGAGAATGGAGGCGGCGGAATGAAAGTGAAGATTCCCTTCCCGGACTGGACCGGCCCGTTCTACATGAAGGTTTCACGGAAGGGCGACGGGAAAGCCGAATGGACCGTGTACGAACCCGCGCCGCATGACCTCTTATCGTCCCGCGCAACGCTGGACATTGCCGGGGGTTCGTGCCTGTTCGAGCGGTTCGAGAGCGAGGAAGAGGCCCGGCGGGTCCGTTTGGAGCGGGACCGCCAGACAGCATGGCGGAACGGCGTTCGGTTCGCTGATATGCTGTGGAAAACCGCGCCGTTTCACGAATACGTCGTTTATTTCAGGCCGGGCAATGAATACAGCCCGGAAGCCGTCTGCATTGCGCGGCGGTTGTGGACCTGACGGAAAGGCGGTGCGACATGGCGCAGATCGTGAAAAAGGACAGGCCGCAAAACGTCTATGCAGTTTCCCGCGCCGGGCGGAATGTGCTTCACATTCAGGCCGCGACCGGCGAACAGGCGAAGCGGCGGTATTGCAAGCAATACGGAATCCGCCCCGGCGACTATTGGTGCGGAATCTCCACGCTGACCGCCCGGAAGATGAAGCCGGAAGAGGTTTTGAAATGGGAGGCGGAAGCGGAAGCGGACCGGGACACGTTGGTTTTTCTCCGCGGAATGCTGGAGATCGGCGCAAAGGCCAGCGCGGAAAGAGGGCTTTTGCAATGAGCGTTTGCCGCTATTGCGGGCAGGAAATCGGCTGGGCGTACAGCGCAGACGGAAAGCCGGTCCCCGTGGACACTGAACCCGTGTTCGTGATCGAGGGCGGCGGGACAGATTCGTTCTATACATACGAAGAGGGCGAAAACGCGGTGATTCGAGGCCGTGCCGCCCGCCCGGAAGAGGAATCCCGCGACCTTCCCGTTGCCTATGCGTCACACTGGAAAACGTGCCGGTCCTCCCGGCGCGGCGGGAGGGGGTGAAGAGGCGTGGAACGTCAATTCTGCTTGCCCTGCTTCCTCGAAATCAAAAAGGCCGGACGGCACGAAATAAAGCGCATCGGCGGCGGGGTCAATATGAAGATCACGTGCTGGCGGTGCAAGCGCCGCCGGTACGGGGCGACGTATGAGGTTTCCCGGAAGGGCGGTGCGAAAGATGAAGGGAAATGAAGTCAAAGCCGCAATGATGGAGGAAGCGCCGGTTGTTTTCAACGGGATTGTCTACCCGAAAATAACGGCGGTCATCTATCGCAAGGCCCCGGACGGGGTGAACGTCCGCGTCACGCTGGAACTGTTGGACAAGAACCGGCGGGCCGTCGTTATTGCGGAGGCCGAACGCGTCGAGCGGGCGCAAGTGCTTTCGGAGGCTTGACGCATGGACGCGGCGGGAATGAACGCCCGAATTCAAGGGCTGATCGAGAGAGCGGAAGAGATCGGGAAGCGGCCCGCGCCTATGCGGGGCGGGAGCATGAACGATCTTGTCGAGTTGCGAAGGTTGCACGACCTTATCGCGGAACGCTGTATTGAGGCTTTCAAAGCCGGACTTCACTTTGAAACGGAGGTTAAAGAGAAATGACACAGACACAGGCGCGGACAAGGGCCGCGACCGTTCGAGCGGGACAAGCCCGCGCGGAGCGGTACAAGGGCAAGCGCCGCCGGGCGCTGATCGTGAACGTGCTGAAATATGCCGTGCTGACCGCGGCGGGAATCGCCCTGTATATCGTGGGCGCGCGGTATGCCTACGCGGAGCGGGGTTATTTCGCAATCGGCGGGGAGGCGCTGGCCCTCTTCCTCCCGGTCATCTACTACGCCGCCGGGCAGACCGTCCGGGACGTGTTCAGGGACGTAAAAAACGGCTACAAGCCGAAATATTAAGGGGGATTCACCATGATAACGAAAAAATATCAGCTTTGCGCCGTGGACGCTGGGGCGCGCTTCCTGTATGGGGGAATCGAATGGGTCAAGCTGACGACCGCCCGCGGCGACGGAGGGACGCTGGCCATTGCCGCGAACTCCGTTTTCAACCGGGCGTTCGACGATGACAACTGCAACGACTGGCGCGCGTCCAGCTTGCGCCGGGAGTTGAACGGGCCGTTCCTTGACGCGCTGGTTGCGGAGGGCGCGGACCGTGACGCTTTCATGGAGTTTGAAAGCGACTTGACCGCCGACGACGGAATGACGGACTACGGGACCGCGACGGACCGGGTGGCCCTGCTGACGTGCGATCTTTACCGGCGCTTCCGCCGCCTGATTCCCCTTGTGGACGAATGGTGCTGGACACTTACCCCGTTTAGTTGCCTCCCGGAATATCGGAATTATGCCCGCCTCGTCGCTTCCTCCGGCACGCTGCTCGACAGCAGCGCGTACGACGGCTACTACGGCGTTCGCCCGCTTTGTAATTTCAAATCTGGAATCTTGGTATCTGTCATCGACGAAGAGGCGACCGCGGAAGAGGCCCGGCAAGATACCATCGGCGAAGCCGCCGACGCGATCTTGCAGACGCTGGACGAATTCGACCCGGAAATTCGGGGCGACGCAATGGCCGCGGCCCTTGCCCGTATGTTCGCGGAAGTGATCGACGCGCAGAAAAGCAGAACCGACGAAACCGGCGCGGCGGAGGGCTGACCCCCTCCCCGCCGCCGCAAAAACAGCATAAAAGAAACCGCCCCGCCGGGCCTCCCACAGCCCGGCGAAGCGGATTCCGCCGATGAAAAAATATCATCTATCAACCTATCAAAAGTATAGCACAAATCGGCGGAAAAGTCAACAAAAAACGCCGTTTTAATGCGGCGTGGCGGGCTTGTAATGGGTATTATCTTTCCTGCAAAGCCTTGTCACGCTGAACAGCGAAAACCGGGGGTCATGGGGCCGGGGGTCCCGCTCCACCCTTCCCCGTCATTGGGGGCGCAGGAAGGACCGACACGCCCGCTTCATCTTTCACAGAAAGAGGGTGAAGCGTTGTGCGAAGTTTCATGCGAGAAAAGAAAATCTTTTGCGGGTCACAATATCGGGAAGTCGATATATTCCCCTATTCGGACGCGCAGAGGACAGCGGCCAGCCGTGGGAAGCGGTCAAAGAAGGTCCGGGAATCGGAGCCGAAACAAAAGAACCTGAACGACAAGAACGCCCGCCGGTATTTCACCCAGCAAGCGAACTTGAATTTCGGGGATGACCCGGACGCGTTGCACGTGACGGCCACGTATGGCCGGAAGTATCTTCCGCCGACCATTGAGGCCGCGGAAAAGGAAGTGACAAACTACCTCCGCCGGGTCCAGTACACCCGGAAGAAAGAGGGGTTGCCGCCCCTAAAATATATGCTTGTCACCGCGTACAGCACCGGGAAGGACGGGGAAAAGCCGGTTCGGATTCATCATCATATCATTATGTCCGGCGGGCTTGACCGCGACACCGTGGAAAGCCTATGGAGGAAGCGGAAGCGAAAGGGACAGAAACAGGGGGACAAGATCGGCTTTTGCAATGCGGACAGGTTGCAGGGGGACGAAAACGGAATCAGCGCCCTTTGCACCTACCTTGTGAAACAGGCCGCGGGGAAAAAGCGTTGGTCCTCTTCCCACAACCTCGAAAAGCCGCAAAGCCGGACCAACGACGGGCGGTACAACCGGCGGCAGATCGAGAAAATCGCACGGGAGCGACCGGGCCGGGCGTTTTGGGAACGGAAATATCCGGGCTGGACCCTGACGGACGACGTTTACGGGGTCACATACGAACACAACGATTTAACGGGCTGGTCAATCTATCTGAAATTGAGGAAAAAGGAATAGGGGGTGCAGACATGGGAACGCGAACGCCTTACAGGGAATGCCCGCGGTGCGGCGCACACATCGACGCGGGCGAAATATGCGATTGTCACCGGGAGCGGGACGCGGAGGACCGGGAGGCCCAGGCCCCTTCCGCCGGGCCGCGAATGAAGCTGATTGCCGTTTGCCGGGAGGTCAACAAATACACCGGGCAAGTCGCCGTTTACAAGATCGAAAAGGAGATCACCGGCGAGGACGTGCGGAACCTTGCAATCCGGGCAAAGCTGAACCCGGAATTGCGCTATTTCACGATGATTTCCGACCGCTGGGAGCGGTTCGGGGAAGCAATCGCGGGGATATTGCGGCGGCGGACGGTCACGGCGGCGGACGTGGACCGAATCGGCGGAATCGTTGAACTATGAAGGGGGAAACCGACATGACGAACGAACAGAGGTTCAGGGAAATTTACACAACGCAGATCAGCCGAGCGGGAGCGCCGGACCTTTTGAGGTGGCTGGAATCGACGGACTTTTTCAGCGCCCCGGCCTCCACGAAGTTTCACGGGGCATATCCGGGCGGGCTTGTCGAACACAGCTTGAACGTGTATTACGCCCTGATTGCGGACCCCTCCCGCCCCGGAGAGCCGGAAAGCCGGGCAATTTGCGCCCTGCTTCACGACGTTTGCAAGGCGAACTATTACGAGCCGACGGAGCCGGGCGCGGACGGCGCGCCGCGGTACAGGGTCAAAGACCGCTTCCCGTTCGGCCACGGGGAGAAATCGGCGTTCCTGATCGGGCGGTTTATGCCGCTGACCGATGAAGAGGCGCTGGCAATCCGCTGGCACATGGGGGCGTATGATGACGCGGCCCGCGGCGGGAGCCGGACACTTTCGGAGGCAATGAGCAAATCGCCCCTTGTGTACGCCCTCCACGCCGCCGACATGAAAGCGACGGAGGACGAAAAGCGGAGGGGCCGGGAATGAACCGGGCGGAATATGAGCGGAAGCGGGTATTCCGGCAAGGCGAACTTTTGAAAAACTGCCCGGAAGGGCCGGGGATTGACCGGGATATATGGAACCTCGAATACATGATAACGGAAATCCGCCCCGGTTCGCTGTCATGGCGGAACGGTCACATTCAGTCGTTACGCCGGGCAATTCAGGCGCTGGAGCGGGAGAAAGGGGCGGCGGATTATGGATAGAACGGAACGGCCCGCGGCGGGGCCGCTGACCTGTTGGAAGTGCGGGCGGGAGATCACCGCGATTCTCCCGTGTCCCTATAACCGGCGGGGGCTTTACACTTGCGAAGCCTGTTGCGAGGAATGCCACGAATCAGAACCGTTCCCGTGCCGGGAGTACGACCGACGGAAAGCGGGTGAAGTATGCAGATAGACCAAAAGAAGCTGGCCTTGCAGTATCAAAACAAGGTCAACAACGCGCAGGGGCATTCGTTCGAGGGGTACATAAAAGCCGGGTGCGTGTTCTACGACCAGCGGGGGCTGGCCACGGTTGACAAAACCCCGGAACCGTTCAGGGTTCTAAAGAAGCTGGGGAACGGGATATTCAACGGGAGGTTCACGGCCCGCGCCCAGCCTGATTTTCAAGGGACGCTTGCGGGCGGGCGGTCAATCGTGTTCGAGGCGAAATATACCACGACGGACCGCATGACGCGGGAAACCGTCACCGACGAACAGCAAAAGGCCCTTGCACAGCACGCGGAGCGGGGCGCGCTGTCCGCGGTATGCGTGGGAATCCGAAACGACTTTTTCTTTGTGCCGTGGGAGGTATGGCGGGACATGAAAAAGCTGATCGGGCGAAAGTACGTGACGGCGGCGGACCTCGAAGCGTTCCGGGTTCGGTTCAATGGCGCGGTCCTCTTTTTGGACTTCACGCACGAAGCCGGGCGGCGGTGGATTCATGGCAACCCAAACACGAAAGAATGGAGGTTCGGCGGGAATGGGACAGAACAGGAAGCCAACGCGGAAATTGACGGTCCGGGTCACACCGCAGACGGCGTATAACCTCGAACGGATTATGCTGATTGCCGGGTTGAAGTCGCCCGGACGGGTGGTTGACAAGCTGGTTCGGGAAAAAATGCTGACCTTGCGGGGCCGCGGGGAATAACCGTGTTTGACCTGAACCGAATTTACAACGCCGATTGCATGGAGGCAATGCGAGAAATCCCGGACAAATTCTTTCAACTTGCGATCACGGACCCGCCGTATGGAATCGGCCACGACGGACAGCGGAAGCGGGTTCACGACAACGTAAAGCACAACCGCAAATTTCACGCCCGGAAGGGCTGGGACAAAGAACCGCCGCCGCCCGAATACTTCCGGGAGTTGGAGCGGGTTTCCGAAAATCAAATCATTTTCGGTGGGAACTATTTTGTCCCTTCCCTGAACCGCGGCACGCGGGGCTGGATTGTTTGGGACAAGGGCCAGCACGGGCTTTCACAGTCCGATTGCGAACTTGCGTATTCGTCGTTCGATTGCCCGACGCGGGTTGTCGTCATCAACCGGGCCGCGTTGCAGAGCGACGGGGGAAACCATACACCCGACGCAAAAGCCGGTCCGCCTGTATAAATGGATTTTGGGGAACTACGCGCGCCCCGGCGACAAGATACTTGATACACACGCCGGGAGCGGGTCAAGCTGTATTGCCTGTTATGAAATGGGCTTTGACTTCCTCGCATTCGAGGCGGACCCGGATTACTGGCAAGCCGCGTCGAAGAGGCTTGCCGGGGTCATGGCGCAAATACGGTTTCAGGACTTGGAGAACATCGGACAAGAAACACTTTTTTGAAGGAGGTTTTTTCAATGGCAGTTATCTTTTCGAGTTTTTGGACGTGGGCCGGAACGGTCATCCTGATTCTGGCCGTCGGCGGGGTTTTGCAAAACATCGTCGCCGCCGCCGCAAAGAAGCCGCCGAAACGGAAGATCACCGGCTGGGCAATCGGGGAGCGGCGGCACATCGAGATTGAAGGGGCAACGGAAGTTGACGTGCTTTCCGCCCTGAACACGTGGAAAGAGGGCAAAGAGAAAGAGGCGGGCCGATGATGAATGCCGCGCTTTTGTCCAGCAAGAAAATGGACTATTGCACGCCGCAAGAATTTTTCGACCGGCTGAACGAAGAATTCGGGTTCACCCTTGACGCGGCGGCGACCGCGGAAAACGCAAAATGCCCGGCGTACTACACCCCGGAAACCGACGGGCTGAAAAGCCCGTGGAATGTTGCGGGGGGGTCCTGTATTCTGCAACCCTCCGTATGGGCGCGATCTTGGCAAATGGGTTCGCAAGGCGTTTCAAGAGGCACAAGCCGGAACAACCGTTGTTCTGCTGATTCCGGCCCGGACGGACACGACGTATTTTCACGACTACATATACGGGAAAGCAGAAATCAGGTTTATTCGCGGGCGGTTGCACTTCACAGACGAAGCGGGCAACGCATACCCGCCCGCCCCCTTCCCGTCAATGGTGGTTATCTACAACGGAAAGAAGGAACAGGAATGAAGATACAGACGGCCCGCGCCGCCGACGGCGCGCCGCTGAACCTGATTCCGGGGACGATCTTTGACGCGGAGGACCGGCACAGACAGCGGAGCCGGTACAGGTTCGAGCGTTGGGACCCGTCGAGCGGGACGCATAGGGCGTTCAAGTTGTGGAACCTGACGACCGACACGCCGACGGAGGTTGAAGCGGAGTGGTTCGCAAATCGGAAAATCACGGTCATTCCGGGAGAGGGGGCCGCGCCGGTATGAAAGCCTTTACGGTATTTCAGCCTTACGCGTTCGCAATCGTCGCCGGGCTGAAAGGGTACGAAACCCGCCCGCGGCGGACGAACATTCGGGGCCGCGTCGCGGTCCATGCGGCAAAGCGCATTTGGAGCGTCGAGGACATGGAGATTCTTTATCACCTGTTACCGGCGGACTGGCCGCAAGATTTCGGGGCCGTGATCGGGACCGTCGAAATTGTCGATTGCGTCCCCGTTGAAGAGATCGTGGACAGCCTGACGGCAAGTGAAAAGCTGTTCGGCGACTATTCGCCGGGGCGGTTCGCGTGGGTCCTGAAAGACCCCGTGCGCTTTGAAAAACCGATTCCGGCCCGCGGGAATCAAGGCTGGTGGAATTGGGAGGAACCGGCGGAAGGGAGCGAAACGCCGTGAAAATGAAAAAGCTGGTTGCCCTATGCAAAAGGACCGGGATTTTCCGACTGTTCGACAAGATCGGAGAGGG
This sequence comes from uncultured Dysosmobacter sp., assembly GCF_947631165.1. Classification (GTDB taxonomy): domain Bacteria; phylum Bacillota; class Clostridia; order Oscillospirales; family Oscillospiraceae; genus Oscillibacter. The sequence continues at coordinate 118,566 of NZ_CANRKH010000002.1, forward strand.
CGGCGAACTTTTGGGGAAATGGATGGGCGACGGTTACGCGGCCTACCCGCTGAACGGGATTCCCGTACTGGACGAAGAAACCCTTTGCGCCGTGTTCGACATAACCGAAAAGCAACGGGAAAAATTCAGCATTCGGCGGGTTGAAATGCCGGAAACAGTGAACTTTGACGACACGGACCCGGCGGAACGGCTGATAACGGAAGATGACGTTTCGATCATATACAGCGGAATTGAAGTGAAGCCGCTGAAAACGCGAAGCGGAATCATCTTCATTCAAAGCAAGTATTTGTTGCCGTTGGAGGACGTGCTGGAGGTAACACAGCTATTCGAGAGACAGACCGCGGACGGGCTTTCATACATCGTCGCAAAAACCGGGTTGCTGATTGCCGCGGTGATATTTCCTTATAGCGTCGTGGATGACCGTTTCGTTGACCGCCTCGAAGAGATCACAGAGGCTTGCCGCCGGGCGCTGAACACCCAGCAGAATATCAGACCGGCGGAACAGGACACGGACCAAACACAAATATTCTGATTCGAGCGGGTGAAAAAATATGAACTATCAACCGAAAGTCGTAAAATGCCGCCTGAAAACGGGCGGGAAAACCATTCAGGAAATCCGGGAGCGGTGCGCCGGGCAGGGCATGACATACCGGGATTTCGAGAATATCCAGCGCGCGAATGAGTATTTCGACGGCCTGATTATTCGGGCGACCCTTTGGGAGTACGACCAGCACAGCGGTTATCACTTGCAGGACTGGAACGCGCCGGACGACGAAAAAATGATGATGGCGCTTTACTATTCCGAACAGGTCCACCCGTTCCCCCGGTACAAAAACGACCTTGAAAAATTCAAGGCGGATTGGGCGGCGGAGAAATACGACCCCGGCGCGGCTATTGTGTTTCACCCGGCGGACGTGGAGGAAATCGAAGTGATTTCGGAAGAGGTCATACCTCCGCCGGAACCTCCCGCCCCGGCGGAGCCGCCCGCGGCCCCCTTCCGCAAGGCGAAGAAGCGGCGGAAAAAGCGCCGCCGGAAGTGAGGCGGGAAGAATGCCGCGGGAATACACAACTTGCCGGGAATGCCCGTCTTTCGGGAAATGCGCCGGTTGCGCGCACGGGAGGCGGGACAAAGAACGGAAGATCATTTGCACCATCGGGGACCGCCGCGGGCCGCATACGCGCTGTTTTTCCTGCTTGAAGCGGTCAAGGTGCAAGAAAGCGAGGTTCAGACAATGAATAAACCCATCTATGCCCCGAAAGGGCGTGCGGGCGAATATGGGGAACTTGCCGTGAACATCTATACCGGGTGCAATCACGGTTGTTCCTACTGCTACGCCCGGAAGATGAAAGAGCGGTGGACAAAAGCGGGCGAAGATTGCGGGTTTGACAATCCGAAACCGCGGGCCGGAATCGTCGAAGCCGTCCGGCGACAGTTGGAGCGGGAGAAGATGACCGGGAAAACAATCTTCCTTTGCTTCACGTGCGACCCATACCCCGCCGAAATCGACACGACACCGACGCGGGCCGTGATTCAGGCAATCAAGGAATCCGGGAACCATGTAAACATACTGACGAAGGGCGGCTTGCGGGCGGAACGGGACTTTGATTTGCTGGATTCCGGGGATTCGTTCGGGGTCACGTTCACAACAAACGACTATTTCAAGCCGTCGGCGGCGGAGCCGAACGCCGCGCCCGCGCTGGAGAGGCTGGCGGGGTTACAGGCGGCGAAATGGCAGGGGGTCAAAACGTGGGTTTCTTGCGAACCCGTCATTGACCCGGAAGCGGTTTTTTCACTGATTCAGGCTTGCGATTACATCGACCTTTTCAAGATCGGGAAGCTGAACTATGCGGAAGCGCCACCGGGAATCGTCGAGATCGGCGGCTGGGGAGCGTTCGGGAGAAAGGCCGAAGAGATTTGCCGGTATCATGGGCGGAATTACTACATCAAAGAGGACTTGCGGGCCGAAATGGAGCGGGAGGAACAGAAATGACGGAAGCGATCTTGCAAGCGGTTTTGAACGGCGTGTACGTGTCGTTCACCCCGTCAACGGGGCCGAATAACCGCGTCGAAGGGGTCCGAATCGGCGTACAGGCGCAGACGTGGAACGGCGTTTGCAACCTGAACCGCATTTTGCCGCTTGTCATGCTGACGGACGCGGCGGAAGGGGCGGAAGCTGTATTGTCCCGGACGGTTTCGGAAATGGCGGCGGAGGTCCGCAAATAATCACCCGCCGGGAGCGGGAAAAATCGAAATAGGAGGTTTGCGCGGTGAAAACAATATCAATCATCAACCTAAAAGGCGGCGTTGCAAAGACGCTGACCGCCGACAGCATGGCCCACATCCTCGCAACGTATCACGGCGCGCGGGTTCTGCTGATCGACAACGACAAACAGGGCAACACGTCAAAGGCGTTCGGGGTTCATTCCTACGACGACAAGAGCATTTCGGACGTTCTGACCGCCCGGCGGCTTGACCCGTGGGAGGTCATCAGGAAAACCCGGTTCGAGAATATCGACGTAATGCCCGCAAATATGACCCTGATTCGGGCGAACATGGAAGTTTTGATGGACAGCACGCGCCCCCAGCAAACGCGCCTCCGCGCCGCGCTGAACACCATTGCGACGGAAAATTTTTACGATTACTGCATTATCGACAACGCCCCGGATATAAACATTTCCACGATCAACGCCCTTGTCGCCTCCGACGAAGTGATTATTCCGATCAAGATTGACGAATACGCCTTTGACGGGCTGGCGGAACTGAAAGAGCAAATCGACAATACGCGGGACGACCTGAACCCGCGGTTGCGGCTGGCCGGTTGCCTGATTACCTGTTTTCAGCGGACGGACGCGGACAGGCAGGGCGAAGCGTGGTTGCAGGACAAGCCCGAATACCCGGTTTTCAAAACGCACATTCGCTATTCGGAGAAAGTCACCGAAAGCACCTTTGCGAAGTCGCCCATTGCGGAATACAGCCGACGGAGCGCCGCGGCAATGGATTATATCGCCTTTGTGCGGGAGTATTTGGGGAGGGGCAAGGCATGATCGAAGAAAAAGAGGCCGTCCCCGAATACTGCAAAAACAACAAAGCGAAGATTCGCGCGTATCAATGCGAAATTTGCGACCATTTGGACGTTGACGACTTCACGGACAAGCGGTTTTGCGGCTTGGGGTATTATCCCGGTTGCGGGTGCGCGGAGGAATGCCGAAAGGCATTCAGGCCGATAAAAGGACGCGGAAGAATCGGCGTTCATTGCTGATTGTCCGATTCGGACAGAAAGGGGCGCAAAATGGGAAAATTCAACTTGAATCAGATTTTGAACGACGCTTCACGGAAAGCCGCCGCGGGCGGTGAGCCGAAAGCGCGCCCGGCGGAAGCTGAAATAAAGAAAATCAGCGTTTATGACCTTGTGCCGTCGGAGGACAATTTTTATTCCATGCGGGAGATCGACGAACTGAAAACGGCAATCGAAGTCGCCGGAAAGGTCCTGCAAAACCTTGTCGTCGTCCCGCTCGAAGCCGGGAAATACAAGGTCATTGCGGGACACCGCCGCCGCCTTGCTTCCCTTGCCCTTGTGGAAGAAGGGAAACCGCAATATGAATTCTTGCCGTGCGCCGTGGAGCCGAACGAGGCCGCGGCGGAAGATCAGGAAGTACGGGACGGGTTCTTGCTGATCGTGACGAATTCACAGCGGGAAAAGACCGCATGGGACCGAATCGAAGAAGTGCGGTATATGCGGGAACTGTTGGAGAAAGCGAAAACGAAACCACGGTTCGTCGAAGCCCTGCAAAACATCGTCGCAACCGTGTTCAGCGGCGGCGACGTGCAGTTTGACGGGACGCGGGATTTCCTCGCAAAAGTGCTTCACACCAGCCCGGCGCAGATCGGACGGTATGACGCGATCATTCGGAATCTGCAACCGGCGTTCGCGGAGGAATTGCGGGCGGAGCGAATCAATGTTTCGGCGGCGTATGAGTTGTCCGGCCTGACGGCGGAGCAACAGGCCGCGGCGTTCCGGGAGTATCAGCGGACCGGCGCAATTTCCATCAAGGACGCGCGGGCGTGGAAGCCGGACACGGCGGAGCGGGCAGAAACCGCCCCGCCCCCTCCCCCGCCGGTCACGGCGGAACCGGCGGAGCGGGACACGCCGCCCGCGGTTGCCCCCTCCCGGCCCGCGCAGGACGCGCAGGAAGCGCCGGAAGCGCGCGGACGGGTGGAAGGACCACCCGCGCGGGAAACGCCCACGGAGGCCCACGGAGGGCCGCAGGAAGGGCCGAAAGAGCCGCCCGCGCAGGAAGCGCCCGCGGAAGAGCCGACGGAACCCGCGCCGGAACCTCCAGCACCGGCGGAGCCGCCCGCCTCTTCCCCGCCCGCGGCGGAGCCGACGGAAACGGAGGCGGAACGCGCCGTGAAGCTGATAAACGATTTTCTTTCCTACTGCATGAGCAAAGCGGAAATCGGGGAGCCGTCGAGAGATTGGGACAAAGACGTTCACGCGCTTTTGTACGTCCTGAACCGGCTGGAAGAGGGGTGAACCGATGGACGACGGGTACAAGCTGGAAAAGGAACCGCGGGAATACTTTGAATCGCCGCCCGCGAAAAGCGGCCTTGCGGAAATCCTCGAAGCGGCTGGCATTTCGGCGGAGAGGCTGGCGGAGATCATCGGGGAACTTGCCGACGCGCTTTCCGCGGTATTCGGAAAGATTGATGATATATTCGACGACCTGAAAGAGCAATGCGCGGAGGCGCTGGAAAAGGCCGAATGGGGCCGCCAGAACCGGCGGGAAAACCGGGAGCGGGCGCGGTTCATGGAACAGCGTTACAGGGCGGAGATCAGGCGGCTGGAGCAACGGAGGTTCGCCCGCCGTATATGGAAGCCTCCCCGCGGCGGAGGAATAGGAACACGGAGGAACAGGCAATGAAACGCGAAAAAGTCATTTCGATTCTGCATTATTACCGGGATATTCCGAAAAATATCAAGCTGAACGAGCGGGTTATAAAAAACCTCGAAGATCAGTATTATAACACGCTGGGCGGAATGAAAATGGACGGTATGCCCCGCGCGAAGGGCGGAACGTCAAGCCCGGTTGAAAACGTCGTTTTGAACGTCCCGCGTTCGGTTGTAAAGACCATCGAAGAAATCCGCCGGGACAACGCCCGCATGGAGCAAATCAGGGGGGAAATTCTTTCGGAGTTGAACCGGCTGGCGTTCAGCGAAAAAGCGGTTGTTTTGGGGTTCTACATAAACGGCCAGCAATGGGAACAGATTTCGGAACAGGTCAATTACAGCCCGCGGCAATGCCGCAATATCCGCGCCGCCGCCCTCGATCATTTGGCGGAGCGGTTCGCCCGGAACAAGGCGATTTCGCGGTATCAATTCCCGCGAAAATAAGATTGCCACCCATTGCCTGTTTTTTCTGCTAAAATGGGTACAGTGAAAAGATTGTAAAACGATTCGGGGCGGCGATTCCTCCCGCCGCCTCGAAGCCTGTAAACGGGCCTTGTTTTTTGCAAGGTCCGTTTTTTGCGCGCTTCCGCGGGAACGCGCAGGGCGAAAAATGAAAAACAAACGAAGGGAGGTGCGGAGCGTGGCAAGAGAGCGGAACCAGGCGCGGGAAAAAGCCCGGAAAATTTGGCTTGATTCCGGCGGCACGATGACGGCCCGACAGGTTGCGGAGGCCGTCGGCGGGACGAAGCCCGAACAGGTCCGAAAATGGAAGAGCGCGGACGGGTGGGCGAAAACCCTTGAAGAGAGCAAGCCGCCCCGGAAGCGCGGCGGACAGCCGGGCAATAAGAACGCCGCGGGAGCGGGCGCGCCGCCGGGCAATAAGAACGCCGAAACACACGGGGCATATTCTACGGTCCGCATTGCAGACCTTCCCCCGGAACAGCGGGAGTATATCGAGGCGATCACCCTTGACACCGAAAAGAATATGCTTGCCGAACTGCAATTACTGTTCGCAAAGGAAATCGACCTTCAAAGCAAAATCGCCGCCGTGGAAAAGGCCGGGGCGGACGTTATGTATATAGACCGAACCGTTGAAGTGCGGACACCGAAAGGGCAGGAAAGATTACAACAGCAATTAGAAAAGCTGGAAGCCCTGCAAAAACAACAGGACGATCTATTGTGGGAAATGGACGGGGAAAAGCCCTCCACGACCTCGCAAAGAAAGAAGCTGGACAAACTGCAACGGGAAATCGCCGCGTTGCAGGACATGACCGGGGACCGGCAAAGGGACCTTGAAAAGCAAGGGTACAACGTCGGAACTGTAACGGTCATCAAGGGAAGCGCGTTCGACAGGGTGATGACGCTTGAAGCGGAGTGGAACAAAGTACACGGGCGAATCATTAAGCTGTTGGATTCTATCAAGGGATATGAACTTGAAAGCCGACGCGTTCGCCTCGAAGAACGCAAGTACAATCTTGCGAAGCAGAGGCTGGCGGGCGCGTTCGAGATAGACCCCGACACGGGCGAAATCGACGACGAAACCGACGACGGCGGCGACGACGGCCCGGAAATTTGACCGCGGGCGCGGGTCCTTTTGGCGGAATTTCCGGGGTGCGGGTCCGTCGAGGCCCGGCCTATCTTTAGCTACGAAAAAATTTTTTCCGCTTCCGGGGTCCGGGGATTTTTTTATATGGGGGGAGGTTCGGCGGAAAAGACGTTGGAGGGGGGCGAAAACCCGTGAAACTTTACGACACAAAGGCCGTCGCGCGGTTTTTGGACGTGTCGGAACGCCGCGTGCGACAGTTGCGCGACGAAAAAGTGATTGTGGAGGCCCGCCCCGGCCTGTACGAACTGATCGACACGAACCACAGGTATATAAACTACCTCCGCCGCCGGAACCCGGAAAGCGAAGAAGTCATTGACTATAACACGGAGCGGGCAAAGCTGGTCCGGGCGAAGCGGAAGAACGAAGAATACGAATTGCAGTTGAAGGAAGGGACGCTTCACGCGTCGGAGGACATAGAACGCGTTATGAAGGATATGCTGGTAAACTTCAAATCGCGTTTGATGGCGATTCCGGCGAAACAGGCCCCCATACTTGCGAAGAAATCTGACCGGGCGGAAATATTCGCCCTGCTGAAAGAAGAGATCGACGAAGCCTTGCTTGAACTGTCCGACTTCAAAACGGCGTTCGGAGAGGACGGGGAAAGGAGGCCGGACGATGAAGAAAGCGACGGTTGACCTTTTCACGCAGATTTTTTCCGTGCTTGCCCCTCCCCCGGACATGACAATTTCGCAATGGGCGGACGAATACCGGCGGTTGTCCTCCGAATCGGCGGCGGAGCCGGGCCGCTGGCGCACGTCGCGCGCCCCATATCAACGCGAGATCATGGACGCGGTTTGCGATATGCGGGTGCAAAAAGTCGTCATCATGTCGGCGGCGCAGATCGGCAAAACCGACGCGCTGATTCTAAACCCCATCGGCTACTATATGCACTATGACCCGTCGCCGATTATGGTAATGCAACCGACGATTCAGCTTGCGGAAACCTTTTCAAAGGACCGTTTAACCCCTATGTTGCGGGACACGCCGGTTCTACGGGGCAAGGTCAACGAAAAGTCGCGGAACAGCGGAAACACGATCTTGAAGAAGTCGTTTCCGGGCGGTCATGTCACGATGGTGGGCGCAAACAGCCCGTCGGGGTTGCGGTCCCGCCCGATTCGGATTCTGCTTGCGGACGAAATCGACGCATACCCGGCGACCGCGGGCAATGAGGGCGACCCCCTGTTGCTTGCGACGAAGCGGCTTGCGACGTTCTGGAACAAAAAAGAAGTATGCGTTTCCACGCCGACGAATAAGGAAACGTCCCGAATTGCCGTCGAGTTTGAAAACAGCACACAAGAGGAATGGAACGTGCCTTGCCCGGCGTGCGGCGCTTACACGCCGCTTTCGTGGGCGAACATCGTTTTTGACCGGGACAAGCTGGACGAAATCGGGTGTACTTGCCCGGCGTGCGGCGTGGTTTCGTCTGAAACGGAGTGGAAAGAGCAAGCGCAAAAGGGAAAATTCATTGCGAAATACCCCGAACGGAAGGTTCGGGGATTTCATTTGAACGCCCTTGCTTCCCTGTTCGTTGAATGGCGGGAGATCGTCGAAAAATTCCTAACCGCGAACGAAGAAAAGAAAAAAGGCAACGTCGAACTGCTGAAAGCGTGGACAAACCTTGAAATGGGGGAAACGTGGGAAGAGGACGGCGAACAGATCGAAACCGACGATCTTTACAAGCGGCGCGAACGGTATAATTGCGAGGTCCCGGAAGAAGTGCTTGTTTTGACGGCGGGCGTTGACGTGCAGGATGACCGCTTTGAATTGGAGGTTGTCGGCTGGGGCGTGGAAAAGGAAAGCTGGGGTATTCGGTATCAGGTTATCCGCGGCGACCTGAAATTGAAGCCCGTTTGGGACGAACTCGACGCGTTTCTATCCCAAACCTTCACGACCTCCGACGGGCGGCGGCTGAAAATCACGTGTACTTGCGTTGATTCCGGCGGACACTTCACGACGCAAGTTTACAGGTTTTGCAAGGACAGGACCGCCCGGCGCGTCTTTGCAATCAAGGGCAAAGGCGGCGCGGACGTGCCGTACTACAACAAACCTTCAACGGCGAACATCGTAAAAGCGCCCCTTTTCACAATCGGAGTTGACACGGGCAAGGCGATCTTGTATCAGCGGCTGGCCGTGCAGGAAGAGGGGCCGGGCTATTGCCATTTCCCGCGGGACAAAGACCGGGGGTACACACCCGAATACTTCCGCGGCCTGACCGCCGAAAAAATGGTTATCACGTACAAAAAGGGAAAGGCACAATACGTCTGGACCATGAAAGACAGCGGGTACAAGCGCAACGAACCGTTGGACGTGCGGAACTATGCGACTGTTGCGCTGGAGATTGCGAACCCGGTTTTGAAGAAGCCGGACGAAAACGCCCCGGCCCCCGCGCCGAAACGACGCGGACGACGGCCCCGGACGAATGGAGGGATTTTCTAAATGGCGTTGAAAAAGACGCGGCTTGAAACAGCCCGGTATCACCTGAACGCATGGCTGGAAGCCGAATTGGAGGTAACGACACATCAAAGTTACACCATCGGTTCGCGGAGCCTGACGCGGGCGAACCTTGCGGAGATCAGGAAGCAAATTGAATTCTGGCAGAACGAAGTTGACCGGCTGGAGAACATCGAAAAGAGCGGAGGGCGGAACCGGGTATTCCGCGCCGTGCCGCGGGACCTATGAAGAAGGGCGGTGAAGCGGTATGAATGCGCTTGACAGGATGATTGCGGCGGTTTCCCCGGTCCACGCCCTGAAACGCGCAAAGGCCCGGCGGGGCCTTGAAATCATGGACAGCGGGTACGGGAATTCGGGAGCGTCCCACACGAAAAAATCGCTTATGGGGTGGCTTTACGGCGGCGGGTCCGCGAAAGAGGATATACAAGATAATCTTTCGACCCTCCGCCAGCGGTCCCGTGACCTATACATGGGCGTTCCCCTCGCAACCGGCGCGCTGAAAACGTGCCGAACAAACGTCGTCGGAACCGGCCTCCGCCTGAAAAGTCAAATCGACTATGAGGCGCTGGGCATTGAAGAGAGCGAAGCCCGGAACCTCGAACGGCTGATTGAACGGGAATTCGCTTTGTGGGCTGATTCCCCGGCGTGCGATTTGGAGCGGCTGGACAACTTTTACGAACTCCAACAGCTTGCATTTCTAAATTGGCTTATGTCCGGCGACGTGCTGGCCACCCTCCCGGTCACAAAGCGGGTGAATATGCCTTACGACCTCCGAATTTGTCTGATCGAGGCGGACCGATTGAGCAACCCGAACGGGCTTGCCGACCCGCACATTGTCGGAGGCGTGGAAACGAACGCCGCGGGCGAAGTCGTGGCCTATCATATCAGCAAGCACCACCCCTTGTCCTACGACATGACAGAAACCGGGTGGACGCGGGTTGAAGCATGGGGCAAGCGGACCGGGCGGCGGAACGTGCTTCACATTATGAACCGGGAGCGAATCGGACAGCGGCGCGGCGTGCCGTTCCTTGCCCCGGTCATTGAGGCATTAAAACAGCTTGGGCGGTACACCGACGCGGAGTTAGTCGCCGCCGTCGTGTCGGGAATGTTCACTGTTTTCATCGAAAAGGAATCCGCGTCGAGTGAAAACCCGTTCGGCGAAGTCATCCCGGAAGAAGCACAGGTTGACGCGGAGGACGACAGCACGATTGAACTTGCCCCCGGCGCAATCGTGGACCTGAACGAAGGGGAAAAGGCCCACGACATGAACCCCGGACGGCCAAACACAGCGTTTGACGGGTTCGTGGTTGCCATTTGCCGACAGATCGGCGCGGCCCTCGAAATCCCCTACGAACTGCTGGTAAAGTCGTTCAATTCCTCTTTCACGGCCTCCCGCGGCGCGCTGTTGGAGGCGTGGAAAATGTTTCGTATGTATAGGACATGGCTGGCGGCGGATTTCTGCCAGCCGATCTATGAAGAGTGGTTCGCGGAGGCCGTGGCAAAGGGAAGAATCCCCGCGCCCGGCTTTTTCACTGACCCGATCAGGCGCAAGGCTTACACAACCGCGGAATGGAACGGACCGGCGCAAGGGCTTTTGAACCCGGTTCAGGAAGTTTCCGCGGCGGAAAAGCGGGTGCAAAACGGCTTTTCGACCCGCGCACGGGAGGCCGTCGAAATGAACGGGTCCGATTATTACCGAAATGTCGCGCAGTTGCGGCGCGAAGAAAAAGAATTGAAGGAGGCACAAGGAAATGTCGAAGGACCGCAAACCGGGAGCGGGAGCAATCAACCCGCCGAATAACCGGCACTTTTGGGAATTCCGCGCGGCGGCGGAGGAAAACGACCCGCCGGAACTTATCCTTTACGGGGATATTGCTTCCTCCACGTGGTGGGGGGATGAAGTCACCCCGCGGGAATTCTCCGACGAACTGACCGCGCTGGGGAAGGTCCCCGAAATCGTGGTGCGAATCAACAGCGGCGGCGGCGACGTGTTCGCCGCGAACGCGATTTACACCCGGTTGAAGGACAACCCGGCAAAAATCACCGTGAAGATCGACGGCTGGGCCGCGTCCGCCGCAACAATAATCGCAATGGCGGGCGACACAATCGAAATCCCCGGCAACGGGGTTTTCATGGTCCACAACGCGAAAATGGGGCTGATCGGCTATTACGGGAAAGCCGAACTTGAAAAGATGATGGAGGAAATCGGGGTTATCAATAATTCCATCGTCAACGGGTACGCCCTGAAAACCGGGAAGAAGCCGGAAGAAATCGCCGCGATCATGGAGGCGGAAACGTGGATGGACGGCAAACAGGCCGTCGAAGCGGGGTTTTGCGATAAACTTATGTTTGAGGACGCGGAAACCACCGTTGAAAACGCCCGAAAAGTCATCGTCAACAGCGTTTCCGTGGACCTTGAACGCTTCCCGAATATGCCCGTTTCGTTGTTAAACCGCCTGACGGCCCACACGTCCGGCGGTTTTTCAAATAACAAAAATCCAAAAAAAGACACCGAAAAGGAGCGACAGGACATGAAGAACGAAGAGATCAAAACCGTTGCGGACCTGAAAGCCGCTTTCCCGGACCTGACCGCGCAGATCGAGCGGGAGGCGACGGCGGCGGAGCGGAAGCGCATTCAGGACATCGAGGACGTGGCGCTGGCGGGCTTTGAAAACATCGTGAACGACGCGAAGTTTGCGAACCCCATTGCCGCGGGCGACGTTGCGAAAGCGATTGTCGCGGAGCAGAAGAAACAGGGCGGAAAATACGTCGCTGACCGCGACGCGGACGCGAAGGAAAGCAACGCCGGGAACGTGGGGACCGGCGGCGGACGCGAGGGGACCGGCGGCGACAGCGCGCAAGCGGAGATCGACGCGGCCATTGACGCGCTGTTTCCCGAAACGAAGTAAAGGAGGATAACACCATGTACGAAGTCAAGACAGACAGCACCGCCCCCGTGAACGTGTTTGCCGGGGAATACCCCGTTGCGACGGAGGTTGTCGCAACCGACGGGAAGATTCGCAAGCTGGCCCCCGTCGTGCTGGCGGAGGGCAAGGCGAAGGAGGCCGACGCAGAGAGCAAAGACAAGGTGTACGGCATTGCGGCGGCGGATTCCACCGACGGCGCGGTTGTCGTCTACCTGACCGGCGAATTTTTCGCCGAGGCGCTGACGTGGCCGGAAGGGGTCAAGTCCGCGGACGTGAAAGAGGCGTTCCGCAAGATCGGAATTTTCCTGAAAGGAACCGAAAAGGCGGACCCTTGACAGGGCGTGACCGTGTTTCTGTTCCGCCGACGGGACACGCCTTTTCTGATTTGGGCGGAAAAACGGTTGGAAGCCTGATTGGAGGAACCGCAAAGATCACTTGGGACGGACTGAACGGGGCCGTCACCGGGGAGATCAAAAAGGTTGAATCGTGGCAGGAATTCAACCCGAATAACCCGGAAGAGCAATCCGGGCATTATTTCCCGGTCAAACTTGCGGAGCAATACACCGGCGAGGAAATCACCGTGCAGGGCGCGGCGGAAAAGAAAGCAACGGACTTGTGGTGGGTCCTCCGCGTTGACGTGACAAAGAAATTCACGTTCAAGGCGCAGGGCGAAACCCTGTTCACACTGAACTTTTCCGGCGCTGAAATGGCAAGTTGACCCCAAAACACCAAAAAATAAAATTGGAGGACTGAAAAAATGGCTATTGAAACCGACATTTACACCCCGCGCACGCTGGGCGGCATTATCCGGCGTATGCCCCCCGTGCGAACCTTTTTCCGCGATACCTTTTTCAAGAACCGCCGGACGTTCGTTACGAAGAGCGTTGACGTGGACTTTGTGAAGGGCGGGCGCGCCCTTGCCCCCTTTGTTCACCCGAAAATCGGCGGGAAAACCATTCTGAACAGCGGGTACGAAACGAAGTCTTACACCCCGGCCCTGCTGGCCCCTAACAAGGTGACGACCGTTGACGACCTGTTGAATCGGAGCGCGGGCGAAAACCCGTACAGCGGGCGGACCCCGGCGCAAAGGGCCGTGGAGAAGCTGGCGGAGGATTTGCGGGAGTTGAACGAAATGATCGTTCGCCGCGAAGAGTGGATGGCCGCAAGCGCGATCTTCACCGGCAAAATCCCCGTCATCGGCGAAGGGCTGAACGAGGAAATCGACTTTTCCTTTACCAACACCGAAACCATCGTGACCGACAATCTGAAATGGAACAAGGACACGTCCGACCCGCTGGGCGACCTTGAGCGGTGGCATACCGCGGTTCAGAAAAACGGTTTCGTCAACTGCAACATTTGCGTGATGGCGGCGGACGTGGTAACGGCGTTCATCAACCACCCGAAGGTCAAGGACGTGCTGGACACCCGTTCTTATGACATTGCGGTGATTGCCCCCCGTATGCTTCCCAGCGGCGTAACCTACGTCGGGACCTACAAGAAGCTGGGGCTGGACATCTACCAGTACAACGAGTGGTATCTGGACGACTGGACCGAACCCGACAGCCCGGAGGAAAAGCCCCTTGTCCCCGCCGGTCATCTTGCTATGCTGTCCACCGCCGCGCTGTATTCCATCTACTACGGCGCAATTACCTTCATCCCGGAAGAGGGCAAGGGCTTTGTCACCGTGGAGGCCGACAAAGCACCGCAAACGTGGATTGAGCGCCGCCCGGACCGGCGCTTTTTGCAGATCAACAGCGCGCCGCTGACCGTGCCGCATGAGGTGAACAGCTGGTACGTTGCGAAGGTCCTGTAATGGGAATGAACTTCAAAGCGCAAGTCGAACGGGACTTGACGCGGATATTTCACAACAGCGCAGAAATGGCGGACGACCTCGAATTTTGGATTGACGGGACCCGGTACAAAGGCCCCGTTATCTTCAATAAAGGCGGCGTGAAAGGCCGGGAAAAGCCGTCCACGGACCACGCGGACGGCATTTCCCGCGTCGAAGCGGTGCTTTATGCGCCGCTGTCCCTGCTGAAAAAGATTCCGAAAGAGGGGTTGCCCGTGGAATTCGGGGACACCTTTTACACGATCACCGCAACCGACGTTGAAGCCGGGGAAGTCATCATGTATTTGGGGGCGTATATCGAATGATCGAAATTGCGCAAGAGCAAATCGACCGGGTGCGGGAAATTCTTTCGGAGGTCCCGAACGGGCTTGAAAAAGCGTTGCGGAGCGTCATTCAGCGTGCGAACAGCACCGTTCGCACGGAAACGGTAAAACAGATTACAAGCGTGTATGCCATATCACGGCAAAATGTACGGGCTGAAACGAACATCAAAACGAAAATTCAGACCATAGACGGCGGAATCGTGGGGACAATCACTTTCGCCGGGTACAAAATACCGCTTTATCGTTACAGCGTAACGCCGACCGTTCCGACGCAGGGCGCAACCGTCAAAGCGAAAATGTTAAAAAGCAACTCGCAAACGCCGTTTGTTCACGCCTTTATTGCAAGAATGAAGAATACGGGACATACAGGCATATTCGAGCGGGAGCGGAAAGAACGATTGCCCGTTAAAGAGATCATGGGGCTTTCAACCGCGACAATGGCCGACAATTCCGTTGTTTTGGAGAAAGTCGAAGAGAAGGTTCAAGATACCATAAACAAACGGATAGAGCATGAAGTAACCCGGATTTTGAACGGCTACGGAAGGTAAATCATGTTGCATTGAACAGACCGAAATCGTCGCGTTTTTTGGGGAGGGTCACAAGGAATTCTTTTTCCTTACCTGATAAAAAATCGTGATAGTATTCGTGGGAATATTCGCGGTATGTCTGTTCGAGAGAAACAAGAGAATACTTGCCCGATAAAGATTCAAGAAATGGGACGGCGTTCATCTTTATCCACGCGCAAAGAAAACTCTTTTTCCGCTTGTCGTCACTTGGCGGCACGGAATCCCAAACAGGGCCGTAAACAGGGTGGCAAGAAAGCATTTTGCGAAGTTTTTTGTCATTGCAGAGAGAAAGAAAACGGTCCTCGCATGGCGACGCTTTACAAAAGCCCGCTTCACAAAGCGATTGAAGGGCGGGCGAATTGTCCCATAAGACAGAAGAAGCCGCAAATTCAGTGAACCAAAAGTGAACCATAATGCGGCAGTATTCAATATGTACTTCAACCGGCAGTTGGTCAACGCGGGAACAAAAGTCGCGGTATTCCGAAAGCGAGAAACCGGCGGCGTTTTTCCCGTAAAAAATCAAACCTTTTTCAAGGTTCTTCCGATAGGAACAGGCGGAAGAATAGTCAAGATCGGGAATCAGACACCGGCCCGCGTCGGAACATTGACGGAACCGATGACAACAACCGAATGATTCAGAATCGGCGGCGGAGCCGCCAGCCGGGGACACAGAATCAAACACGCTAATTTGTCCGTTCATTTCGTTTACCTCCGTATGTGTTAATAACGCTAAAAATTCCGACCTTTAGCACAATATATTAAAATATAAAAAAAGCGAAAAGTCAAGGACGGAGGGAACGGGAAAGGAGGTAAAGACAGAGATTGACACCGTTACAACTGCTTGACGCGCTGGAAGTGTTCGTAAAGGACGAAACGAAGGATATTCTTTTGCCCGTCCGGGTGGACCGCAAGAGCGGGAAGCCGAAAGAGCGCCCGGCGGAGATTCACAAAATGCGCTTGCCGAACAAGGCGGCGGAGATCGAACGAATCCCCTATATCCTGTTGCAGTACATCAAAAGCACCGACACGCAGGAAGAGGGACAGCCCCCGGAAAGCACGTGCATGGTGCGAATCGTCGCGGCCACCTATTCGGAGAACAGCGAAGAGGGCGCAACGTGCGTCCTTAACCTGTTGACCCGGATTCGCATTGCCCTATTCCGGGACAACGTGATTGACGGGCGCTTTCTGCTGAAACCGCCCCTTGAAATGATCGTGTACCCGGACAGCACAGCCCCTTACTATTTGGGCGAAATGATGACCGAATGGGTCATGCCCGCAATCGAAAGTGAGGTTCAGAAAATATGGCAGTAATCAAATTCAAGAAAAACGCGGCCCGCGCCGACCTGTACGCGCTGGCCGTGGAAAACGGCGTTGCCGTGGAAGAGGACGCGGCCCGCTCCGCGATCATTGCCGCGCTGGAGGCCCACAACGCGCAGGAGGCCGCCGACGACGGCGGGGAAGGGAATTATACCACCCCCGCCGCTGACGGCGCGCAGGACGGCGCAGAGGCCGCGGGAGAGGCCAGCGGCGACACCGCCCACGCCTCCCCCGCTGGTGCGACCGACGAAGAGGCCCCGGACGGGAGCGAAGAGAGGGGAACGGGCGGCGGCGGAACGGAGGACCGCGCAGAGGACACCAGCGCGGGCACAGAGGACCGCGACGGCGGGAGCGGGACCGCAGACACCACCCCCGGCGGAGGGGCCGCAGAGAGCCGCACAGAGGCCGCAGACACGTTCGTTTATGTCGGCCCCTCCATTCCCCGCGGGCGGTTGCGGGCAAACGCGATCTTCCGGGGCAACCGGGAGGACGTGCTGGCCTACCTTGCCGACGTTGTGAAGGACTATCCGCAGGTGAAAAACCTGATCGTCCCCATCAACCGGCTGGCGTTCTATTCCGCGAGGGTCAAAACCCCCGGCAATATCGCGCACAAGCATTACAACGACATTATTTCGGCTATGAGCCGGAAAAGGGAGGTATAAACGATGGCCGAATATTACCACGGCGTATCCACGCGACAGGTTGACACGTCGGTTTCGACCCCTGTTGAGGCCGATTGCGGCGTGCCGTTCGTCGTCGGTGTGGCCCCGGTCCATACCGTCGAGGACGGAAAGACCAACGAACCCATTATGTGCATGAGTTACGCGGAGGCCGTTTCCGCGCTGGGGTATTCTGACGACTGGCAGAAATACCCGATTTGCGAAATGATTTATTCGCAATTCCAGCTTTACGGCGTGGCCCCAGTCGTGTTCGTGAACGTGCTGGACCCGACGAAGCACAAAGAAACCGTCGCCGAAACGAAATACCCCGTCGCCGACGGACAGGTTCTTTTGCCGTTCGAGGCGATCAAAACCAGCGTCAAGGTGAAGAACGAGGACGAAGGAACGTCCGAGAAAAAGCCCTATTTCGTGGCCGGGGAGGATTACGACACCCTGTACGACGGAAAGAACCTGATCGTCGAAATTCTGGAGGGCGGCGGAATCAAGGCCGAAACCGGGGAACTGACAATCGGGTTCGACAAGGTGAAGCCCGACGGAGTGGAGAAGGGCGACATTATCGGCGGGTTCGACCCCGAAACGAAGAAATATTCCGGGTTTGAACTGATCGACAAGGTTTTTCCGAAATACGGAATCGTCGTTGACCTGTTGCTGGCCCCCGGCTGGTCCCACGATTCGGAGGTTGCGGCGATCATGTCCGCAAAGGCCGCTTCCATCAATGGCGTGTTCGAGGGGAAAGCCCTTTGCGACATTGACACCGGCGAAGTGAAGCACTACGCCGACGCGCCCGCGTGGAAGAAGGGGAAGAACATCAACGCGAAAACACAAATCCTTTGCTGGCCCCTCTTCAAGCTGGGGGACCGGGTTTTTCACGCCTCCGTCGCCGCGGCGGGGCGAATGGGCCTGACCGATTCGGACAACGGCGGTTGCCCGGCGGAAAGCCCCTCCAACAAACTTTTGCAGATGGACAGCGCGGTTCTTGCCGACGGCACAGTTGTTCTGCTGGACCTCGATCAAGCAAACTACCTGAACAGCAACGGCATTGTTACCGCGCTGAACTTCATTGGCGGTTATGTGCTTTGGGGCGACGAAACCGCCTGTTTCCCCGCGGACACGGACGTAAAGAACTACTTTATCAGCGTGTCCCGGACGTTCGGCTGGGTGGCGAATTCCCTTGTCCTGACCTATTGGAGCAAGGTTGACCGCAAGATGACCCGGCGGCTGATCGACAGCATTGTTGATTCCGTGAATATTTGGCTGAACGGCCTTGTTTCGGAAGAGCAGTTGCTGGGCGGGCGCGTGGAATTCCGGGAGGACGAAAACACCGAAACCGCTTTGATGGCGGGCAAGGCTGTTTTCCACGTGTTTATCACCCCGCCCAGCCCGATGAAGGAATGCGAATTCGTGCTTGAATACGACGTGGAGTACGTTTCCGCGGCGCTGACGGCATAAAAGGGAGGGAAAGAACATGAAGGTTGACAACGGCACAACCAACTTTGCCGTGTATGAGGACGCGACGGAGTTTTACGGCATGGCGGAAGTCACGCTTCCCGAAATCTCGCAGATCACGGAAGAGGTCAAGGGTGCGGGCATTTCCGGCGCGTTCAACGGCGCGTTCGTGGGTCATATCGAGGCTATGACCCTGACGCTTAATTTCCGTTCTGTCACGAAAGACGCGATCAAGCTGGCGGAGCCGCGGAATCACCAGCTTGACCTCCGCGCCGCCCAGCAAGCGTGGGACAACAGCGCGGGCCGGTTCGTGCAGACCGCCGTAAAACACGTCCTTATGGTCACGCCGACGAAGTTTGCCCCCGGCAAGCTGGCCCCCGCCGCCTCCGCGGAAGCGTCCGGGGAATACGCCGTGACCTATTACGCGACCTACATTAACGGCGTGAAGGTGCTGGAAATCGACATTCTGAACTTCAAATATGAGGTCAACGGGGTTGATTATCTGGCAGACGTTCGCAAGGCGCTGGGCAAGGCGTAACGAATACCCGGCGGGGGTTCTCCCCCGCCGGGATTTTCCTTTTTCTGTATCTGACAATCTGAAATCAAAACGGAGGAATTGAACATGAACGACAATACCGAAAAGACCGCCGGAATCGGCGCAGAACCGGCCACAGACGCGGCGGAGGCCGCGGCCCTTATCCCTATGCCCCCGGCGGAGAGCGCCGCCACAAAGCCTGACGCGGGCGTTTACAAGCACGTTTTCCGAAAGCCGTTCGAGTATGAGGGCCGGACCTATACGGAACTGACCTTTGATTTCGCGCGGCTGACGGGCCGGGACATGGTGGCAATCGAAACCGAAATGCAACAGAACAACGAATACGCGATTGCACCGGAAATCTCCGCGAACTATCAATGCAAAATCGCGGCGCGGGCCGCGAAGATCGGAAGCGACGTGCTGGAGGCTATGCCCCTGAACGACTTTAACAAGATCACTTCCGCGGTCCGCCGTTTTTTAACGGAATCGGGCTATTAAAGCAAAGCCCGGCCCGATGGTGGCGGCGGGAAACCTACCGAATGGCGCAAGCGACATTCACCGGGATTCCCTTTTTTCTCGATATGACGCACGAAGAGTTTTCGACGTGGATTCGGGACGTGAACGCCGCTTATGAAGAGGACAAAAGAAGGGCGGGCCGACAGTAACGCCGGTCCGCCCTTTTGGGTCATTCGTTCAGCATGGAATAAAAATCGTCCTCCGATATAATGGCGATCTTGCGGCCCTTTTTCTGCAAATCAACCGCCTTTTGAACCTTGCGGGAGGCAACACCGCCGTTCATTTCAGACCATTCTTGCGACCCCAAAACAAGAATATCCATCGTGTTTACGGGGTTGTCGGAGGTCAACCCGCCGCGCTTCCTAACTTCAAAAAGTGCTTCCGGGCGCTCCATGCGGAACAAATCGCCCGTAATGACAACGGTTTTGTCACGGAAGGGGCTTTTCTGTATGGCATTCAGGCGGGCGGCGGCATAATCGGGAAGCGCGCCGAACCGCTTTGCAAGTTTATAAGCGGCGACGACACAACGCCCGGCCCCTATGCTCCAAAAGAAATTACCCAGCGTCACGTAGAAGTCGAATTCTGGAATCACGGCACGGAAGGAACCGGCAAGCGCGGTCATCTCACATTCAAGCTGGCCATAGCCGGAATTTGTGTTGAACATGGAAGAAAACGTGTTTGCGGGCTTGAAAAAACCGGGGCTTTCCTCTTGATAATACGTGATTTCGCCGAACATGGCATAACCTCCATTCTTGTGTTGTTGTTCGGAAAAATTCTTATCTTTAACACATCATAATTAAAATACAAAAAATGCGAATTGTCAAGAAGGGAGGGAAACGCGGTGGCAAGCCGGAAGGAATATGAATTTTTGTTCAGGCTTAGAGCGTCGCTGGGCGACGATTTCAACGGTTCTTTCAAATCGGCTATGAGTACGGCAAATAAACTGAAAACGTCGATTCAGGCCGTGCAAAAGGTCCAACGCGACGTATCTTCCTACCAAAAGCAGAAAGAGGCCGTCGAGGGCAACCGGCAAAAGCTGGAACAGTTGAAACAGGAACACGACCGGCTACAAGCGGAAATTCAGCAAACCGAAGAGCCGACGGAGGCTTTGCGAAAAAAGTTTGAACGCTGTGAAAAGCAGATTGCCGACACGACCGCAAAGCTGGAGGCGCAGGAAAGACAGCTTTCCGAAACCTCCGAAGAGTTGCGGAAAGCGGGAATCAATACCGATAATCTTTCGGAGGACACCGCCGGGCTGAAAAAGCAGTATGACACACTTAAAGATCAGCAAAGCAAGTTTGCAAATCTCAGCGAAGCAATCGAAAAGAACAAGCAGAGAGTTTCGGAACTGAAAACGGAACTGACAAAGGCGACAGCGGTTGCGGGAGCCGCCGCCGCCGCGTTCTACAAGGTTTTCATTACCCCTTCCGCTAACTTTCAAGAGCAAATGTCCACGGTCAAGGCGATTTCCGGCGCGTCGGCGGGAGAAATGGAGGATTTGACCGCCCTTGCTAAAGAAATGGGCGCGACAACGAAATTCACCGCCGTTGAAGCCGGGGAAGCCCTCGAATATATGGCTATGGCGGGCTGGGGAACCTCCGACATGATGAACGGCCTTGCCGGGGTGATGAACCTTGCCGCCGCTTCCGGCGAAGAGTTGGGGACGGTTTCGGACATTGTGACGGACGCAATGACCGCGTTCGGAATGGGCGCGGAGGAATCGCAGAGGTTCGCAGACGTGCTGGCGGCGACGGCCACGAATGCAAATACAGACGTTGGCACTATGGGCGAAACCTTCAAGCAGACCGCCGCGCTTGCGGGCGCTATGGGCTATACGATTGAGGACATGAGCGTTGCAATCGGCCTTATGGCGAACGCGGGAATCAAGGGGTCAAAATCCGGCACGTCCCTAAAGAACATCATTACGAATCTTGCGGACCCCACCGACGAAGTGGCCGCGGCTATGGAAACGCTGGGGGTTTCCCTTGTGAACACCGACGGAACCGCGAAAGAGTTTCAAGAGGTCATGGGGGAATTGCGCGGCGCGTTCGGCGGATTGTCGGAGGCGGAAAAGGCCGCGTATGCCTCCACGATTGCGGGAAAGCAGGGCATGGCCGGTTTGCTGTCCCTTGTGAACGCTTCCGCGGCGGACTATGACAAGCTGTACGAATCTATCAACAACTGTTCCGGCGCGGCTGAACAGATGGCAAACACCCGGCTGGACAACCTGAACGGCGATATTACGCTTATGCAATCCGCTTGGGAGGGGCTGGCAACTACCGTCGGCGACCTCTTTAACGGGACGTTGCGGGACACCGTGCAGAACCTAACCGGCGTGATCGGGAAGGTCAATGAATGGGTACAGGCGAACCCCGAAACGGCGGCGACGATTGTTAAAGTTATCGGCGCTTTACTTGCGCTGAACGTGGGAATCAAGGCGGGTCAACTTGCGTTCGGCTTAATAAAAGGCAAGGCGCTTGAAGCGGCAATGGCGTTCCTTAAATTTCAGATCAACGGAGGAATTGCGGGCGCAATGGCGAGCGCATGGGCAAAAGTCGCCGGAATCGCCGGAACGGTCACATCGGCGCTGGGAAAAGCGTTCGCGTTCCTTACTTCCACGACTGGACTTGTGGTAATTGGAATCGTCGCCTTGATTGCTGTAATCGTTCTGGTTGTGAAGCATTGGGACACGGTAAAGGCCGTCGCCCTCGAAGTATGGGAGAAGATCAAAGAGGCATGGGGCGCGGCCTCCGCGTGGTTCGCGGAGGTATGGGAGAAGATCAAGGCCCCATTCGTCGCCGCCGCACAGTGGTTCAACGACAACGTGATTCAGCCGATTATTACTATTTTCGGCCCGATTGTCGAAAAAATCGGCGAAATTTTCGCTAAATTGTGGGAGATTGCGACCGCCCTTTTCTCCGTCGCGGCACAGTGGTTCAACGACAACGTGGTTCAGCCGATCATATCCGTGTTTTCGGGAATCGTCGAATCCGTCGGCGGGTTCTTTTCCGGGTTGTGGGCGCGCATAGTGGAAATTTTCTCCGCCGCGGCAACGTGGTTCGGCGAAAAATTTTCGGAGGCATGGGCGGCAATTCAAGCCGTTTTCGCGCCCGTCGGCGAATTTTTCGCCGGTATTTGGTCCACGATCAAGGAGCAATTTACCGCAATCGGAACGGCAATCGGCGACGCGGTGAGCGGCGCTTTCCGGGCCGTGGTAAACGCGATTATCACATTCGCAGAAAGCAAAATCAATTTTTTCATCAACGGGATAAATTCAGTGATCGGGCTGGTGAACAAGATTCCCGGCGTGAGCATTTCGCCGCTGACCCCGCTGGCAATCCCCAGGCTGGCCACGGGTTCGCCCCGGACCCCCGGAACCTTTATTGCGGGCGAAGCGGGCGCGGAACTTATCACCAACGCCCGGAACAGGACCGTTTACACCGCGGCGCAGACGGGACAGCTTATGCAGAACAACGCGACAATCGTTGCCCTTGCCCCTGCCCTGCTTGCGGCAATCGCAGAAATGCGGCGGAGCGGGAACGGCGGACGGCCCGGCGGCGGAGGAAACCCGGACGGCGTGAACGCCCCGACCGTGACGGCGGGAACCTCCCGGCAAACGTCGGTTGTGATTCACAGCGCCCCGGTTTTCCATGTCGGGAGCGAAGCACAGGCGCGGGACATTGAAGAAACCTTGCGCCAGCACGATGAAGCGTTGATGGAGGAATTCGACGAACGCTTGCGGCAAAGAGAAGAGGACGAAAGGCGGCGGAGGTATGACTAAATACACGACCATTGCCGGGGATATGTGGGACGGAATCGCCTATAAAACGCTGGGCGACGAAGCGTACACCGACAAGATCATAAAGGCGAACCCGCAATTCCGCCGCCTCTTCATCTTCCCCGCGGGGGTCACGCTGTCCATCCCGGACCCTGACCCCCGCGTTTCGGCGGAGTTGCCGCCGTGGAAGCGGGTGGCGAAATGAACGCACGCAGAACGGAAGTCCGGGTGATTTTCGACGGCGCGGACATTACGCCGGACGCGAACAAGTATTTGCAATCGCTGTCCTACACGGACAACGAAGAGGACAAAACGGACGATCTACAAATCACGATGGATGACCGGGAAGGGGTATGGCTGGGAAGCTGGCTTAATACCCCTTCCGCCGGGAAAGGCACGGAGATTTCGGCGGTCATCATCCAGCGAAATTGGGATTCCGACGGGAAAGACCGGGTGCTGGATTGCGGGACGTTCGAGGTTGACACCGTGGACGGGTCCGGCCCGCCCGCGAAAGTCACCATCAAGGGAACGTCAATCCCGCACACGTCCACGGCCCGGACGCAGAAAAAAACGCAGGCATGGGAGCAAATCAATCTTTCAGCGATTGCAAACGAAATCGCCGGGCGGAACGGCCTTGCCTGTATGTTTCTTTCGCCCTCCGACCCGTATTACACCCGGAAGGAACAGTTGCAGGAATCCGACATTACCTTTTTGCAGAGGCTTTGCAAGGCCGCGGGAATCAGCCTGAAAGTGACCGCAAAAATGATCGTGCTTTTCGACGAAGCGGAGTTTGAAGGTCAAGCCGCGGTGCGGACCATCAAAAAGGGCGAAGCGGACGTAAAAAGCTGGTCATTCTCCACAAGCACGCACGACGCGGCATACAGCAAATGCCACGTGTCCTATACAGACCCGGCCACGGCGACGACCATTGAATACACGTACACCCCGCGGGACGCGGACAAATCCGGGCAAGTGCTGGAGATCAACGAAAAGGTCAACAGCCGGGAAGAGGCCCGGCAACTTGCTATGAAGCGCCTACGGCAAAAGAACAAAGGCGAATTCAAAGCGTCGTTCGGCCTGACCGGGGACGCGCGGCTGGTTGCGGGGGTGAACGTGGAGGTTTCGGGATATGGAGCGTTCGACGGGAAATACATCATCGAAACCGCGGCGCATTCCATTTCGCGGAGCGGGTATAAAACCGACCTGACCTTGCGCCGGGTGCTGGAGGGCTACTAATGGACGATATAACCTTGCTGAAAAATATTGTGCGGACGGGCTGGGTTTCGTCCGTGAACAAGGCGGAGCGCACGGCCCGCGTCACCTTCAAAGACAAGGTGCGAACTTTCGTGTCCGGGGAATTGAAGGTGCTGAAAAACCCGCCCTTCATTCCCGATTACGACGTGCCGCAACGGACGGAGTACGAAAGCGGCGGAGCGGGCGACGCGGCGTTTGAAAACCACAAGCACGATCTAATTATAAAGCCGTGGTTGCCGAAACCGGGGGATTTTGTACTTTGCATTTACATTCCCACGGAGGACGGCGACGGGTTCGTGATAGGGGGGATTTAGCGCATGGCCGTAATCGGAAATTGGGGCGACGTGACGTTTTCCGTGTCCCGGCAGACGGTCAAGACGTTTGACGGGCTGAAATGGGACGCGTCGGTTTCCTATGCCACCCACGAACGGCATTTGAAAGAGCCGCTTTTAGAGTTTACCGGGACCGGCGTTGAAAGTATGTCCTTCACCATGTTTTTTTCCGCCTTTTTGGGGGTTGACCCCATTTCGGAGGTTGCGAAACTGCTTCAGGCAATGCGCCGGGGGGAGGTCCACCCCCTTATCATCGGCCCGAAAGCATACGGGACGTATCAATGGGTGGTCACGAAGCTGTCAAACGACCTGAAACGCTATGACGGCAAGGGGAACTTGCTTGTCGCCTCCGTCAACGTCACCATGCAATCGTATTCGGCAAGATAGGAGGGGCGAAAATGGCTTATGTAGTAAAGGCGTACACGCCCGGAAAGATCAATCTTGCGCCGGAATCCACGGTTGAAGAGGTTTTGCAGAATATCGCAATGATTCTGACAACGCCGCGGTTCTCCGTCCCCCTTGACCGGGGGCTGGGGCTTGCACAACGCTTCCTTGACAAGCCGGTTCAACTGGCCCAGCCCATTCTGATTTCAGAGGTCATGGAGGCGATCACCCTATACGAACCGCGGGCGGAGATCGTGAACGTGTCGTTCGAGTTGGGCGAACTGCCCGGCGCGCTGATTCCTGTTGTGGAGGTGAATATCATTGTCGAATGAGGTTAGAGGCTACCCGGAAATTTCCTTTGTGGACACGGACACGGCGACGCTGGAAAGCCTGTTGGTACAGTCGTATGAAGCGTTCACCGGGCGGACGCTGTACCCGGCGGACCCGGCCCGCCTCTTCATCCTATGGCTGGCCGACATTATGATTCAGGAACGGGTGGCAATCGACTTTTCCGCGAAAATGAACGTCCCCCGGTATGCGGAGGGGGATTATTTGGATTCCCTCGCGGAACTGTTCAAGGACGCATACAGGCTTGAACCGGCGGCGGCGAAAACGACGTTGCGGTTCACGCTGTCCGTCCCGCTGGAGGTTGCGACCGTCGTTCCGGCGGGAACCCGCGTCACCCCCGGCGGCGAAATCATGTTTGCCACGGCGGAGGACCTGACGATTCAGGCCGGGGAAACAACCGGCGACGTGGAAGCGGAATGCCTGACGACGGGAGAGGCCGGGAACGGCTTTACCGCCGGGCAAATCTCGCAACTGATCGACATTTTCCCATATTTCGAGCGGGTGCAGAACACGACCGAAAGCGCCGGGGGCGCGGACCGGGAGAGCGACGCGGCCTTTTATGAGCGAATGCGGGAGAGCGTCGAAACCTATTCCACCGCCGGGCCGCTGGGCGGGTATGAGTATTTCGCAAAGAGCGCGTCGGCGCAGATCGTGGACGTGCGGGCCACGTCCCCGGAACCGGGGGAAGTTGACGTGCGGGTTCTGCTGTCCGGCGGGGCGCTTCCGACGGAAGAAACCTTGAAGCTGGTTCGGGAAATGCTGAACGATGAAAAAGTGCGGCCACTGACCGATCACGTCACCGTCGGCGCGCCGGAACAGGTGAAATACAAAATCGACTTCACGTACTACACGGAAGAGGGCGGAACGCTGACCGTGCCGGAAGTCGAAGCGAACGTGAACGCCGCCGTCGCCGATTTCAAGGCATGGCAGGGCGGAAGAATGGGCCGGGACGTGAACCCCTCCCGGCTGGTTCAAATGCTTATGGGAACGGGTATCAAGCGGGTGGAAGTACGGTCCCCGGAATATACCGTTGTTCCCGACGGTTCGGTTGCCGTCGCGGAAGGGGAAGCGACGATGACGAACGGGGGTGCGGAACGTGAATGACAGCGACCTTTATTCGGCGGATTATTTGCGGTCCCTCCCCCCTTCCCTGAAAGCTGACCCCGATATTATCGCGCTGGCGAAAGCGGTTGCGGAGCAACTACACGTCACCGCGGCGGAGATCGAAAAGAACATCATTTACCCCCGAATCGACGAACTGGACGAAAAGACCCTTGATATTCTGGCATACGACCTTCACGTTGATTGGTACGACGTTTCGTATTCCATCGAAGCGAAGCGGGCGACCATCAAAAGCAGTATGCGGGTTCACCGGCGGCTGGGGACGAAATACGCCGTTGAAAAGGCGCTGGGGGCCGTATTCCCCGGAACAAGGGTTGAAGAATGGTTTGAATACGGGGGGAAACCGTACACGTTCCGGGTCATCATCGGAGCGGGAACGGGCGTGACGGCGGAACAGCAAGCGGCGGTCCTCGAACGGGTGCGGTTTTATAAAAATCTCCGTTCCCATTTGGAGGCGATCAGATACCAGCTTGAAGCGCCGAAAGGAACCGTCACCGTGGGCGGGTGCTACTCTATGGAACAGCGGCTGGAGATATGGCCGTATCTGGCCCGCGACATTGAACCGACGGCGGCGGTCATCGCCGCGGCGGGGTTCGTGGTTTACAAACGGACCCTTGAAATCTACCCGGACGACATGAACAGGAGGTTGTAAAAATGCCCGAAAGAACATACGGAACCGTCGTCACCGACACCGGCACAAGGCTGGGCGTTATCGCGGTGCAGACGGGAACAAAGGTCAATATCACGACGCTGGCCGTCGGCGACGGCGGCGGGTCCTATTATCAGCCGGTCCCCGCGCAAACGGAACTGAAAAATCAGACGTGGAGCGGGGCGGTCAAAAGCGTGTCGATCAATGAGGATTCCCCGAACATGATTGACGTTGTGGCCGTCATCCCCTCCGACGTGGGCGGGTTCACAATCCGCGAAATGGCGGCGCTGACGGAAGAGGGACAGGCGTTCGCAATCTGCAACACCCCGGACACCGAAAAAGTCATCATTGCAAGCGGGGCGGCGGGGGAAGTCGAAGTGACAATGCACATCGAATATTCCAACACCGGGATTATTTCTTTCAACATTGACCCGAACGTGGTTACGGCCACGAAAAAGGACCTTGAAAAGCACAACGCAGACCCCGCGGCACATGGCGCGCTTTTCGACGGGTTCGCCTCGAAGATCGAACTGAACGCCCACACCAACAACAGCGACATTCACGTGAACCCCGAAACTATGGGCGCTTACGACGCGGCCATTGCCGACCTGATCGAACACGTGCAGGACACCGACAAGCACGTTACAGCGGCGGAAAAGGCGAAGTGGAACGCGTCGGAGGCGACCGCGGAAAAGGCGGAGGCGGACGCGGCGGAGGCGTTGCGGAAGGTGGGCGAACTGGAAAGCCGGGTGGCCCGCGTGGAAGATGGCCTATTCAACAATATCACCGGCAACCCCTATTTGGTGCAGTTTGATTCGCTGGAAGGAATCAAGCTGGTAAAGGGCATTTGGAACGCCGCCCGGCAACGAATCGAATGTTGAGGGAATACGCGTGTCCGCCGCGGGAACTATCCTGCATTATCGGAAATCTGTTCGTGGAACTGGAACCGCCTTGCGCGGGGTGAGCAGACGCTGACCGGCTGACGATCAGCGGGAGGACGTACACCGGGCGCAGGGCGGTTCTTATCGTCACCGAATACGGGTTCTTGTTCGACGGGGACCCGGCGGAGATCGAAACCATACGGGAAAAGAAGTGCGTTTATCATGTCACAGCAAGGACCGGCCAAACAGCCGCCGGAAGAAGAAAAAGAATTCAAGATCATAAGCAACGCGAAGGAGCTGGCGAAGCACACGCGGCGGATGACCAGCGCCCGGCGTTTTCCGAAACGGTTTGCGGACCTTGTGCGGAGGATGAACGACACGGCGCTGGAGATTTTCGAGCGGGTGCAGGAGGCGAACGAACTTGACCTTGCGGACCCGGCGGAGGCGCGGGAACGGCGTTACCATCAGCGAAAGTCCATGACGAAGTGTAAAACCATGCTGTTCTTTATCGAACAGGCGCGGGAAAGCGACCTGATTTCAAAGGAACAATGCGAGGAATGGGCGCGGAAGGTGCTTGACGTGAAACGCCCCGTCGCCACATGGACGAAACAGGACCGGGGCCGGGCCGCAGACTATCAACGGAGGAACGAGCCGCGGCGGTGAAAGCCGCCGGGCGCTTTTCTTGGGGTGCGCTTTGTCGCGTCGAATTCCTACAATGCCCGCAACGTCAATTCCTCCGGCACGCTGAACAACAACAACGCGTACAACGGCAACAACGGCGTTCGCCCGCTCTGGTGGATTACCGCGATTTTGAGTAAACCCCGCGAGGGGTTGAAAGCAGAGGACCACCATCAAAGGAAAGCGTATCCCTCCGCCGCGGAAGCGACGGTAAATACAAGATTGGTGAAGCAAGGCCCACGGGAACCAGCTTCCGCCCGCCGCGGGCGCGCGGCGGGTCCGATGATGACGCATTGCGACGGCGAATCATGGACCCGGACAACCGGGAGATTCCGCCGCCCCCGCAAGGCCGATTCTATACACGGCAAGGAGTTTTCCCCATGCAACAAAAGACCGACGATTTCACGATTGTTTACGATTTCGGGAACCTTTACGCGGGATTCCTGAAAGCGCGGAGAGGCAAAAGACAGAAATACAGCGTTGCGAAGTTTGAAGCGAATTTGCTGGAAGCCCTTTGCCTCTTATCCGATTTGCTGAAATCGGGCGAATACAGACCGTCGGAATATTACATTTTCCGGGTGTATGAGCCGAAAGAACGAATCGTAATGACAAACGCGTTCAAGGATAAAGTCGTGCAACATTCCCTTTGCGACAACATCCTTGAACCGGCCTTTTCTGTATCTTTTATCGCGGACAACTACGCTTCCCAGCGTGGCCGCGGGACCCATTACGGATTATACCGCCTCGAAGATTTCATGCGTTCGTACTATTTCGAGCGCAAGGCGAAATCGGACGCGGAGCGGCGGGCGGCGGGATTGCCGCCGGTCCGGGCGCAGGACGGAGGATATGCGAACGGGTGGGTCCTTAAATGCGACATATCGAAGTATTTTTATTCGATTCAGCACGGGCCATTAAAAGAAATGGTCCGGCAATACTTCCGGGACCCGCTGTTGCTGTGGCTGATCGACTTAATCATTGACAGCACGGAGAACCCCGGAATCCCCATCGGCAACCAAACGTCACAATGGTTCGCCGTCATGTATCTGTCCGGCCTCGATCACTTCATCAAAGAGAAATTGGGGATTCGGTACTATGGCCGCTATATGGACGACTTTTATTTGATACATGAGGACAAGGCGTATTTGCAGTATTGCCGCCGGGAGATCGAAAGGTATCTTGCGGGGCTGGGCCTCCGCCTGAACAACAAAACAAACATCTTCCCGCTGAAAAACGGCATTGACTTTTTGGGTTTCCACACCTATTTGACGGATTCCGGGAAGGTGATTCGGAAAGTGAGGCGCAGAAGCAAATGTAACGAACAAAGGAAGTTGCGGAAGCAAAGAAAGCTACTGGACGCGGGCAAGATCACACTTGCGAAGGTGGAACAATCCTATCAAAGCTGGCGGAGCCACGCGGCGAAGGGGAATTGTCATCATCTAATCCGGGAAACCGACAAACTATTTCACGACTTATTCAAGGAGAGTGAAGCGAAATGGCAAAAAGTTTAGGTTCGCTTTCCGTGGGCGCGCTGGTGAAGGACACCGGCACGCTCTACAACGGAAAGCCGATCATTTGGAAAATCGCCGACAAAGACCACGCGGGCTATCCCAGCGGGGCCGTGACGCTGATTACGGACCGCATTATTTCGCTGAAATGCTTTGACGCAATCGAAGCGTCGAATTCGGACAGCAACCGCAAGCAGTACGGCAATAACCGCTGGATTTACTCTAATATCCGGCTATGGCTGAACAGCGCGGCGGCGGCGGGCGCGTGGTATTCGGCCCAGCACGGGCAGGACGCGCCCCCGAACAATGCGAACGTATGGAGCAATTACAACGAATACGAAGCGGAAGCGGGCTTTCTGTACGGCTTTTCGGCGAACTTCCGGGCGGCGCTGTTGGAAACCTCCCACACCGTCGGCAAAGCCTCCGTGGACGGCGGCGGGACGGAGGTTTGCAAAGACAAAGTGTTTTTCGCAAGCTGTACGGAGGTTGGCTTGTCCGGCGACGCGGTTTGCGGCACGAAGCTGGCCTTGTTCACCAACGACGCTTCCCGGCAAGCATACCCGACGGCGGAGGCCGTGGAAAAAAGCGAATACAAAACGTCGGGGCTTTCCGCAACGGCGTATTGGTATTACTGGCTGGCGGACGCTTACGCGTCGGATTCCTACACTGCCCGCCGCGTCCATTCCACCGGCTCGCTGATCACCAACAGCGCGTACGACGGCTTCAACGGCGTTCGCCCGCTTTGTAATCTGAAATCTGAAATCTTGGTATCTGATTCCACGGACAGCGACGGCGCGTACACGATCATTTGGAACCGCACGCCCACGGTCCCGGAAAGTATCAGCGTTCCGGCGACGGTCCGGGGCGGCGAAAATCTGACGGTCACGTGGGGAGCCTCCACGGACGCGGACAACAATTTGTCCGGGTACGTGCTGGAACGCCAGCACGACGACGGGGTTTTTGAACAGGTTTACAAGGGAATCAACCGCACGTACACGGACGCGATCACGAAGGGCTGGAAAAACGTCACCTACCGCGTGAAAGCCTACGACAGCGCCGGGGCGGAATCGGCGTATAAGACCAGCGAAAAACGAACGGTCATCAATAACACCGCGCCCACCATCGACGGCACGGACAAGGACTTGGGCGCAAAGACCGGGGCGTTCTCGCAAGCCTACACCGCGACGGACCCGGACGCGGGGCAGACGCTGACCGTGACGGAGTACATCGACGACACGAAGAAGCGGGAGTATCAGGCCACCAGCGGGCAGGAATACACGTTCAGCGTGACCGCCGACGAATGGTTGAAGCTGTTGAACGGGTCCCACAAGTTGAAGATCACCGCCGCGGACAACTACGGCGGGAGCGCCACCCGGACGTACACGTTCAGCAAGAACGAAACCGAAATTGAGTTGACGCTGGCCACCCCCCTTCCGGCTGACGACATGATTACAAAAGCGATTATGAGCGTCACCCGGCAGATTCCGGCGGGGGCCACGTTCACGGTTGAAGTCTGCAACAACGCGAACGACGAAGCGCCCACGTGGGAGGACGTGACGCAGGCCGTGAACAGCGGAAGCAAATTCTTTTTCACCAACGACAAAAAGACCGCCGACACGTGGGCTTTCAACTTCCGAATCAAGGTGAAGCGGAACGAGGCCGTCGGCGACTGTTTCATTCTTTCGGCAGGGGGGAATTTTGAATGAGCGTGAAGCATACGCCGACCAGCATTGCGAACAAGCCGAAATCCGTTGAAGAGTTGACGGAGGAAAACAAGCGGCTTTCCGCGGAAAACGCCAGCTTGTCGGAACAGGTGACGGACCTTCAAATGGCGCTTTGCGACGTTTACGAGTTAGTCGAAACCGCCGTTTACAGCGAGTAAAGGAAGGGGGAAAAACCGATGGAAAAGGTATATGCGGACCTTATCAGGAAGGGCAAAAAGACCCTTGAAGAAGTCCCGGAACGCTTGCGCGAAAAGGTGCGGGCGCTGTTGGAG
This sequence comes from uncultured Dysosmobacter sp., assembly GCF_947631165.1. GTDB lineage: Bacteria > Bacillota > Clostridia > Oscillospirales > Oscillospiraceae > Oscillibacter. Next base: position 150,658 of record NZ_CANRKH010000002.1, read on the forward strand.
GCGGAAGGCGGGGGCGGCGGTGAGTAACGCGCTGTTCCTGCTTTTAGCATACATCTTTTGCAGAAAGGAGGTCCGAACGATGGCCGTTGTGTATGCCACCCTGATCGTGAAGGGTAAAAAGACTATGGCGCAGGTCCCCGACCGGCTGAAAGCCGAAGTCAAGGAACTGCTGGACGCGCTGGAGATCACCGACGTTGAGTGACGGCGCGCCCGACGGACGGCCCCGGCGCAAGCGCGCCGGGGCTTTCTCAAATCCAAAACGGAGGTAAAAAGCAATGGGCGAAACGGTTTTAACGGCGATCAGCGTTATTAGTACGCTTTGCGCTATCGTGTTCGGGTATGCGGCATTCGCCCGCAACGGGAAGAAGGACACGGAGGCGGAGGCGAAAAACGACGCTACGGTTCTAACCGAAATCGGGTACATCAAAGGCGGAATCGACGACATCAAGGCAGAACAGCGGGAACAGCGAAAAACAAACACCGATCTAATCACCCGCCTGACCGCCGTTGAATCTTCCGCGAAACAGGCACACCATAGGCTGGACCGCCTCGAAAAGCGGGAGGACCGGGAAGAATAGGGGGAGGCGGCATGAACTATCTAATCAGCGCCGCCGCGGGGTTGATCGGAGGGTTCGCCGCCGTCCTGCTTTTGGGGACGGGCCGGACGCGAAAGCGCCGGAACAGCAAAACGGAGCAAACGAAGAAGAGCCGCCGGAAGTTTGAGTTTTCAAAACTTGTTCTTTCGGCGGTTCTCTTTACCTATTTTGCGGGGTTCGGCGTGGGCGTTTGGGCCGTGTTCGTGGACCCGTCGCAACTTTCGGTTCTGCTGACCTACATTGCCGGGCCGACGATCACGGCGACCGGGTTTTACGCGTGGAAAGCAAAGGCGGAAAACGTCGTGAAGATCAAGCAATCCGCCCCGAAAGCGACGGAGGGAATGCCCGTTGACCTGAACAACATTCAACCTTGATCGGAGGTTTCACAATGGGTTTGAACGGAAAAACAGTTGAAGAGCAGATTTATAATTTCCTGATCGGAAAGGGCCTGACCCCGGCGGGGGCCGCGGCCCTTATGGGGAATTTGTACGCCGAAAGCGCATTGAAGCCGACGAACCTTCAAAACAGCTATGAAAAAAAGCTGGGGTACACCGACGACACGTACACGGCGGCGGTTGATTCGGGGGCATACGGAAACTTTGTCCACGATTCCGCCGGGTACGGCCTCGCACAGTGGACCTATTGGAGCCGGAAACAGGCGCTTTTGGATTTCGTCAAGGCGCGGGGCGCGTCCGTGGGCGACCTCGAAGCCCAGCTTGAATTTCTGATTCACGAACTGGACACGGGTTACGCCTCCGTCCTGTTCGCGCTGAAAACCGCCGTCGCGGTGCGGGAAGCGTCGGACGCGGTTTTGCTGAAATTCGAGCGACCGGCGGACACCGGGCTGGCCGTGCAGATCAAGCGGGCCGGTTACGGGCAAGCCTATTTCGACAAATACGCCGGGTCCCCCGCCGGGGACACGGGGAAAGGAACGGGAAAGATGAAAGCAACGGTTTTCATTGAGAAGCTGGAAAACATCGTGCGGAACTATTCGACGCTGTACGTCATGGGCTGTTTTGGCGCGCCCCTGACGGGCGCGAACGTGACCCGGTATTGCAATAACCATTCGTACAACAAACAGGCCGCGCGAACGCAGATGATAAAGGCCGCGGCAAACAAGAATCCGCCCGTGTATGGGTTCGATTGCGTTTGCTTGCTGAAAGGCGTTCTTTGGGGATGGTGCGGCGACGCGTCCCGGACATACGGCGGCGCGGGGTACGCCGTGAACGGCGTTCCCGACATTGGAGCGGACAGCATGATAAAAGTATGCAAGGACGTTTCAACGGATTTCGGGAAGATCATTCCGGGGGAAGCCGTCTGGTTGTCCGGGCATATCGGGGTTTATGTCGGCGGCGGAAAAGTCGTCGAGTGTTCCCCGGCGTTCAAAAATTGCGTGCAGGAAACGGCGTGCCTGAACATCGGGGCAATCCCCGGCATGAACGGGCGGAAGTGGACCAAACACGGGAAGTTGCCGTATCTCGAATACGACACGACCGCGGAAACCCCCACGGGAGGCGGTACAGCGGGCGCAGGAAGCCCCGGAACGTCCGGGGGGTCCTCCGATACGTCCGGGGCGCTGGCGTTCGCTGTGGGCGACGTGGTGCGGTTCACGGGGGCCGTTCACTATTCCAACGCGAACGCGGCAACCGGCCCCGCGTGCAAGCCGGGAACGGCGAAGGTGACGGCCATTGCGAAGGGCGCGAAACACCCTTACCACCTTATCAAGCAGACCGGCGGCGGGTCCACGGTTTACGGCTGGGTCAACGCGGCGGACGTTCAGGCCGTCGCCGCCGCCGCGCCGAAAATGCGCGTCGGCGCGAAGGTGCAGTATTCCGGCCCCCTCTACCGGGACAGTCTCGGAAACGGACAGGGAAAGACCGTGAACGGCACGTACACGGTCAAATATTACTATCCGGGCCGGAAATGCGGCGTACACATCGACGGGCTGGGCTGGGTCCCGGAATCCGCCTGTAAAGTCATCGGCTGAAAGAAAGGGGAACGAACATGAAAGAGAAAATCGCAAACCGCCTGTTGACGGTAAAATCAATCGTTACTATCCTGCTGACCGTCGTTTTCGCGGTTCTAACCGTGATCGGGCGGCTGGACCAAAACTTTATGATGATTTATACGGTCATCATCAGTTTTTATTTCGGCACGCAATCCGTCAAGGCTGACACCGGCGGCGGCACGTCCGGCGGCGGCGACACCGGCGGCGGAGGGAACACCGGCGGGAGCGCCGGGAGCAACGCGGAGGACCGGGAGAAAAAGAGCGACGACGGCGGCGGAGAGTAAACCGCCGCGCGCAGTTGTCCGATTCGGACAGATACACGAAGCCCGCCGGGGGATGACCCCGGCGGGCTTTTTTTGCTGGAGGGGTCAAAGCCCCTTGAAGAATACTTTGTTCCCGCGGCGGTACAGCTTGCCGGGGGTGACGTAATCGACGGTTTCCGGCTTGCCAGAAAGCGGGTTTTCCTCCGTCGTGATTTCGTGCCGGTAAAAGTGATACTTCCAGCCGCGTTCCCCGCACGCGCTGTCGTCGCGCTTCATTTCCTGCCACATATACCATAGATCGGCCACGGTTGCAACGGGTACGTCGTCAATGTCGGAATCCCCTTCCTGATATGCCCCTATGCTGTAATAAAGGTTCGTGGTTACGGTCCGGGAAACGAAGATACCGTTTTCATACGTGTTCAGCCTTTTTCTGTGTTCCTGCATTATAATTCCTCCGTTCTATTTGTAGCTATTCAAGAAACCAGTCTTTTTTTACTTCATCCCAGCCGCAAGTTGCTACTATGCGCGGGGTTGAAGCATTGCTTCCGTCAAGGCTTTTGCGAATGGCGTTTTGCGCGTCGGAAAGTGATTTGTAAATCGGAATCCCGGAAGTGCGCCCGGAACATTGTTCGCGGTCAAGAACCCAGCCGGGAGGAAAAGGGCAAATCCATTCGCCGCGGTAAACATAGAATGCACCGATTTTTTGCATTGTCAATCCCTCCGTTCGAGCGGGACGGCGGCGGACCGCCGCCCCGCGCTGATCTTATCGGACGAACACGCCCAGCGGGGAGCCGCCGGGGGACCGCCAGCCGCGGCGGTGAATCTCGCAGAGGCGGAGGCGTTCGGGAACGTCGGGGTTGTCGTCCCAGCGGACAAGGGCGAAGGACCCGCCCCGGAAAAACCGCCCGTCGGGAACATCGACGAACCCGGCAATCGTGCCGCCCACGGCGGGGAAGCAAGCGCCGCAATTCCGTTCGACGCGCTGGCCGATCATCAAAATAACCGTGCCGTCATCGACGGGCTGGGCAATGGTAACGACGTTCGAGGCGGCGGGAGCCTCTACGGGAGCGGGAGCGGCGGCGGGGGCCGGGGTTTCCTCCACGTCGGCGGCGGGGGCCTCTTCCGGCTGAACTTCACGTTCAGCGCGGAAGGTGGGGGCCATAGAATAGCGGTCCGGCTGGATGAACTCGCAACCGTCGTCGTCAATGCGGATTTTGGAGCGGCGGGCCTCGCCCATGTAGTTATAAGAAACGGTTTTAGCGGTGCGGCCCGTGATCGTGATAACGAACTTGCAATTATAGTCGCAGATGGAGCGGGTGACATAGGACTTGCCGATTTCAAACTTTTTCATTCTGATTACCTCCCATATATTGAACAGTGGTTGAAGTGTCGTGGTTTACCGTGTCGGCCCCCTTTCCGTGTCGGCCCGTAAGGTTGGCCGTTGCCGAACTTTACGCCCCGGCAACCGGGCAGCTTTTGTTTCCCTCTTTCTGATTATTATTATATACTAACGTTAGTATAAAGTCAAGAGGGCAAAAGAGAAAAAACTATACAAATATACTAACGTTAGATTGTGCAATTTATATACTTGCGTTAGTATCAAAAGCGTGTTACAATAGGAGCCGAAAGGAGGGCGAAAACATGGCCGGAAAATATGAAACGCCCCGCGGACAGTCTGCAACCGACGCGAAGCGCAAGTATAACGAAAAGAACTATGATCGGATTTATCCGATGGTGAAGAAGGGAAAGAAAGAAATCTATCTTGCCGCGGCGCAGGCCGCGGGAATGTCCTTGAATGAATGGATTGAAAAGACGCTGGACGCGGCGGCGGGCGCGCAAGCATAAAAAACGGCGGCGGGCGAAGTGCCCGCCGCTTTTCTGTTCGGGAGATCAGAGGCCCAGCAACTGCTTTTTCTTTGCGGAAAATTCCTCTTCCGTAATCGCGCCGGAATCCAAAAGGGCTTTGAACTTTGCGATTTCGTCGGCGGCGGAGGGGGCCGCGGGAGCGGAGGCCGGGGCGCTTTGCGCGCGCCGCAAGCCGTCAATTTCCGCGTGGAGTTTGGGGGCAATCTTCCGGGCCGGGTCCGCGCCGACGAACACGGAAAAGGTTTCCTTCATCGTGTCAATCGTCAACGTGCCGTTCAGAATGCCGGAAGCAACGGTAATGTCGTTCAGGTTGTCGAGATATACGGTTTTCAGCTTGTCCCCGGCGACAAGGTTTTGCTGGCCGCAGATCAGCCGCCTATTTGTGAGGGCATAGGCGTATGTCTGTTCGTGCTTGCTGGCGGATTTGTAGTTGTGGAGGCCCAAAAAGACCGCAAGGACCTTTTCGCCGTCCATAAGGGCTTTTTCGATGACGCGGAAATGGTTTTGCCCCCATTTATCGGACACCGCGACACCAAAACCCACCATTTTACAAGCCTGATACATAGATTCGGCGGTTTGCAAGTCGCCGCATTCCGCCGCCGCCGTTGCCGCCGCCGCGCCCTCCGTCCGGGCCGCAATCGCCGCGCGGATTTCGGGAACGGTCATCTTTTGCGGGGTCAATGCCATAAGACCGCCGCCAGCCTTGACGCATTCGGCGCACACGCACGCGCCGTCCTTTGTTTTATACCGGGTCAACCCGGCTTTTTTGCCGCATACGCCGCAAAGAACTTCACCAAACAAGCCCATTTTCACAACCTCCGTTATATTTTTGAGGGCGGAGCCGCGAAAACCGCTGGCGTTCCGACCTTTAACACAATTATGAATGCTTCCCGTGCTAAAGTCAAGAATAATGCTGAACTTTAACACGGGAGGGGTCAAAATGAAGATATATGACTATCACGGACGGAAGAACCTTTGCGGGGACCGGGTGCGGGAGGCGCGCGCCCGGCAGAAGATCACACAAACGGACCTTGCCGCCCGTCTGCAAGTGGAAGGAATCGTGCTGGAGCGGGACAGCATTTCAAGAATTGAGATCGGAACCCGGTTCGTCGCAGATTTTGAACTTGTGATTCTTGCGAAGGTGCTGGGGGTTTCCCTCGAATGGCTGACCGGCGGAAACGAATAATTATTATACTTGCGTTAGTATAAAGCACGTGTTATAATGCTTCCCGACACAAAACGACCCCGCCCGACGCTGACAAGCGGGGGCGGGGAATCTTGACGGGAGGTTTTTATATATGGGTCATTGTTATAGTCACCTGACGCGGGCGGACCGCTACAAGCTGGAGGACCTATTAAACGCGGGGCGGCGGAAACAGGAAATCGCCGACATTCTCCACGTTCACGTGAGTACAATTTACCGGGAGATCAAGCGCGCCCGCTGGGTCCACCTTGACGGGGAAACATGGATTGAAGAAGAGCGGTACAACCCGGACGAAGCCGACCGCCTTTACAGGGAAAATCTGAAAGCGAAAGGGGCAATGCTGAAAATCGGGAACGACTTTGAATTTGCCGACTACATCGAACGGAAGATTCGGGACGAACACCGTTCCCCCGCCGCGGCCCTTGCGGAAGCGGAGTTGGAGGGAAAGAAATTCAGGACCCATATTTGCGTGAACACCCTATACAGCTATATTGCGAAGGGCGTTTTCCTGACGATCAGCAACGCCGACTTGCCGGAAAAGCCGAAAAAGAAGCGGCCATATCGGAAGATCAAAACCGCGAAGCGCCCGCCCGCCGGGGAGAGCATAGAACACCGCCCGGCGGAGGTTGACGAACGAAGCACGTTCGGACATTGGGAGATGGACACGGTTTATTCCGCAAAGGACACTTCCCGAACGGCGGTGCTGGCGCTGACCGAACGGCTGACCCGTGATAACATCATGGAGAAAATGCCGGACAGGACCATTGAAAGCACCATTCAGGCGCTGGACAGGATAGAACAGCGATTCGGCCCGGCCCTCTTCCGAAAGGTATTCCGCACGATCACGGTTGACAACGGCGTTGAATTCTCCGACGTGGAGAGGCTGGAACGGTCCATAACCGGGCAGGGGAAGCGAACGACGGTTTATTTCTGCCACCCGTATAGCAGTTACGAACGCGGGTCAAACGAATGTCAAAACAAAATGTTTCGGCGGAAGTACCCGAAGGGAACAGATTTTGGGTCCGTGTCCGCCGAAGAGATAAAAGAACATGAAGCGTGGATGAACAACTATCCCCGGAAGGTGCTGGGCTGGAGAACCGCGGCAATGCTTTTCCGGGAGTGCGTCGCCGCGCTTTCCTGACCGCCTAAAAACAGGGATTATATTTTTTTATATTTTTTTCGCATTTGCTATTGACATTTCCATCCGATGGCGATCTGGCCCAGGCGGAGAACGCCCGCCTCCCGCAGGAACGCCAGCAGCTGGGCGCGGTCCGCTCCCTCCGGCAGCTTTTCCTCCAGGGCGGGCGGCAGCAGAAGCGGCGGCAGGGGCGCCGTCTCGTCATACAGCCGCAGCACCGCCGGATTGCGGCAGGTGAGATCCGTCCGCGGATCGAACAGCACCAGGGCCTCCGCCCCCTCCAGCTGGTCCTTGTCGGGTCCCAGCAGCAGCGACACGCCGTACTCCCGCCGCAGCTGACGGCACAGCTCCTCCCCGCCGTAGGGCAGATCCAGCAGCACGTAGCGGTGGCGGAGGCACAGCTCCGTCACGGTCCGCGCCACCTGGCCGGTGAGGGTCCCGGCGGTCACTGCCACCCTGGCCCCCGCCGCCGGGATGCCCCGCTCTGCCAGCAGCCAGCGGGTATGATCCGCCGCCAGGGCCTGCCGCAGGGGCAGGGTGGACACCGGCCCCACCCCCGCTTTGGCCAGCGCCGGGCCATAGGAGAAGTCCCGGGGCAACACCGCCTGAATGACCCCCTGCTTCCGCAGCCGCTTCCCCGCCGCCGCGACCCGGCGGCGGACCACCGCTTCCGGCGTTTTAGGCCCCCGGGCCACCTCCGCCAACAGCAGCCGGGCGTGCATCACGCTGATCTCCCGCAGTGTCACCGCCCGCCGTCCTCCGCCCGGCTCTTTCCACAACAATAATCCGATCATAAAAACCGCCTCCCGCTCCATGGTATGGGGCGGAAGGCGCGTTTATGTGCTTCAGGCGCTCTTGGACAGGGTATAGCCGGTGAGATAGCCCTTTTTCGGGTCTGCGCCATGGCTCAGCGGATTCACCCGAACGCCGTTTTCCGTGATCTCGAAATGCAGATGGGGGCCGGTGGAGTTGCCGGTGGAGCCAGTGATGCCGATGACGTCGCCCTGGTTCACGTATTGGCCCACGGAGACCTTGCGAGTGCTCATGTGGGCGTACAGCGTGGTGTTGCCGCTGCCGTGGGAGATGACCACATATTCGCCATAAGAGCTGCTGCGCTGGGAGACGATGACCGTACCGGACTTGGAGGCATAGATAGGCGAGGTGTAGCCCACCCGGCCAATGTCGGTGCCTTTATGGTTGGTGGAGCCGATGCCGCCGGGAGAAGTCCGCCCGCCCACAGTGGAGGTGATATAGCGGCTGTCCACCGGCCAGATGTAGCCGCCGGGATTGGAGTTCACCGGCTTGCCCTGGGCGGCCTGCTGGGCCGCCAGCTCCCGGCTCAGGCGCTGAATCTCCGCCTGAATGGCCTCCTGCTCCGCCTCCATATCATCCAGGACCGCCTCCGTCTCGTTCTCGGTGGCAGTCAGCTCCTGGATGACCTTGTTGGCGGCAGTCCGCTGGGCGTTCAGCTCTTTTTTCTTGCTGACCAGGTCAGCTTTGGCGGCTTCTTCCTCCTCCTTGCTGCCCTCCAGAGAGGTCTTGGCCTCCTCGATCTCCACCTGGAGAGCCTGGAGGTCGTCGATGACCTTCTGATCCGCGCTCATGATCTCATTGATGATGTCCAGGCGGCTCAGCAGGTCCGTGAAGCTCTCCGCCTTGAACAGTACCGACCAATAAGAGACGGTCCCCCGCTTCTCCATGGCCCGCACCCGCTTGCAGAACAGCTCATACTGAGCGGCTTCCCGTTCCTGGGCGTCCGCCAGCTCCGCCTCCTTCTGGGCGATGAGGGCGGCGTACTGGTCGATCTGGGCCTCCACGTTGGCGATCTGAGAGGAGGTATTGGCGATCTGCTGGTCCAGCAGATTTTTCCGCTGGATGGCGGTGCTCTTGTCGCTGGCCAGCGCATCCAGCTTTTTTTGCAGCTCCTTGCGCTGGGCGGTCAGGTCGCTGGCGTCGCCCTTCAGCGCGTCGATATCCGCCTGGGTCACCGCCAGCACCGTCGGGGTCAAGTCCACTGCCAGCAGGCAGGCCAACAGCAGCAGTGCCGCCAGCGCGCGGCAGGTCTTTTTCACAGTTTTCCTCATGGCGTCACACCTGCAAAAATTTCCGGATGGCGGACAGGCTGCCGCCCACGCCGATCAGGATGCCGGCGGCGGCAAAGGTCCCGGCCACCATGGGCCACAGCTGCTGGAAGGGAATGATGCGGATCAGCTGCATGGCGTCGTTGTTCTCCACGCCCCGGGCCACCGCCTCATACAGTCCCCACTGGGAGAGGAAGGCAATGACGGCGCTGAGCAGCCCCAGCAGGAAGCCCTCATACACAAAGGGCCAGCGGATGAAGCCATTGGTGGCGCCCACCATCCGCATGATGGCGATCTCGTCCCGCCGGTCGAAGGTGGTGAGCTTGATGGTGTTGGAAATGATGAACACCGACACCACGAACAAAATGGCGATGAGGGCCACGCAGACCACGGTGGCCACGTTGCGGACCGTGACGAAGCCCCCGGCGATCTCCTCATGGGCGTTGACGTCAGAAATGCCGGTCACGCCGGCCACCGCCTCCACCGTGGCGCTCTGCTGCTCCAGATCCACCACCTTGATGGCATAGCGGTCCTCGAAGATCTCCGGGTCCAGGTCCTGGAACTGCACCTCCTCGGGGTACTCGGCGGCGAAGGCCGCCGTAGCCTCCTCCTTGCTGATGAAGGTGGCGGAGGCCACGTTGTCCAGCGCCTCCAGCTCCTTCTGCAGCGCCTTGGCCTGGGCGGTGGTATAGGTGTCGTCCACATAGGCCAGGATCTCGTTCTCCCGCTCCAGGTCCTTCAGCTGCTCGTTGGCGTTCACCGCCACCAGGGTAAAGGTGCCCATGATGAGCAGGCAGGCCACGGTGATGCCGATGGCGGCAAAGCTCATGAAGCCGTGGCTGAACATATTGGAAACGCCCTCGTGGACAAAATATCCCAGATCGTGCTTAGCCATGGATGGTCCCTCCCACATAGCCGCCCACGCTGTCGTTGACCACGTGGCCGGAGTCGATGGTGATGACCCGCTTGCCGAAGCGGTCCACCAGGTCTTTCTCATGGGTCACCACCACCACGGTAGTGCCCAGGGCGTTGATCTTCACCAGCAGGTCCATCAGCTCCAGGGAGCGGTCCGGGTCCAGATTGCCGGTGGGCTCGTCGGCGATGATGGTATCCGGGTTGTTCACCAGCGCCCGGGCGATGGCGACCCGCTGCTGCTCGCCGCCGGAAAGCTCCGTGGGATAGCGGGAGGCCTTCTCCTCCAGGCCCACCAGATTCAGCACATAGGGGATGCGCTCCTGGATCTTTTTGGAGGGCGCTCCCACCGCCCGCATGACGAAGGCCAGATTGTCATAGACCGTCTTTTTCTCAATGAGGCGGAAGTCCTGGAAGATGACTCCCAGGGTCCGGCGCATCAGGGGGATCTGCTTTCCGGAGATGTTGCTGACGGAAAAGCCGTTGATCATGATGCGGCCTCCGCACGGCTCCACCTCCCCCGTCAGCAGCTTGATGATGGTGGACTTTCCGGAACCGGAAGGCCCCACCAGAAACACGAATTCGCCGTCCTCGATGGTAAGGGTGATGCCCTGGATGGCCTTCGTTCCATTGTCGTATTCCATTTCCACGTCTTTTAAGCGGATCATCGCGGCACCTCGCAGTAATCGTCTCGATTGATAACACGTCCCGGCCTGCGGGAATGTTCCCGCTGGTCGACATAATCACAAATTTACAGACATTATATACGATTTTTCCGCCGGATGCAACACCCTTGGCCCAGGATTTTGCCGGGGAGGGCAGATTTTCCCGGCAGGCAGTCTGGAAAAAGCTGGAGACAGCGGACCGCCGCTGTGATATAATGCCAGTAAAGCGAGGTGGTGGGATGCTGGTCTACACGCAGATGATCGAAGCGCCGGAGGACAAAGGGAAGTTCCAGCGGGTCTACGACCGCTATCTGGGATTGATGCTCCACACGGCGCGGCGGGTCCTGGGAGACGGCCGGGACGCTGAGGATGCGGTGCAGGAGGCGTTTCTCGCCATCGCGAAAAATATTTCAAAAATTTCTGACCCGGCGTGCAACAAAACGCGAAGCTACGTCGTTACCATTGTTGAGAACAAAGCCATCGACATCTACCGGGCCAGGCGGCGAAAGCCCGCGGAGCCGCTGAACGAGGAGACGGCGGGCATCCCCTTCCGCGTGGAGGGGAACGCCCTGGCGGACGCCATCGCCCGCCTGCCCGCCCGGTATCGGGAGCTGATCCTCCTGAAATACGCCGACGGCTACACCGACCGGGAGCTGACGCACATGCTGGGCCTGAGCTACAGCGGCGTCCGCAGCCTGGACACCCGGGCCAAAAAACAGCTGAAAAAGCTGCTGGAAGAGGAGGGGATCGACGTATGAACATGACAGACGGCGCGCTGCGGCAGGCGGCGGCACTGGCCCGGGACGCCATGCTGGCCTCCCTCCCGGAGCCGGAGGACTGCCCGGCGGACTGCTCCCCCCGGCTGCGGCGGCGGCTGGACCGGCTGGCCCGGCGCCAGCGGCACCCGGTCCTTTACGGCGCGGCCCGG
>NZ_CANRKH010000003.1 GCF_947631165.1 uncultured Dysosmobacter sp.
GACGTGCAGGGGGTCACAGGTTCGAGTCCTGTATCGTCCACCAGAAAATTCCCTTAGAGCCGCAAGGCTTTGAGGGATTTTCTTTTGTCTGTGTGGTTTCCATAATTTAGAAAACACGACAAAAATACGACATCTTTCCAATTTTTAAGGTTAATTTTGAGGTTAGTTCTCCCCCTCACAAAAAAGAAACCGCCTCGATTATGGAGCGGTTTCCTTGCCCTTGCTCTTCCTTGCTTTTGCGGAGAGCAGGGATTTTCGCAGTGTCTCTATGCTGGTATGGTCATAAATTTTCGTCAGCATCTTCAAATCGCTGTGTCCGAGCAAACGAGCTACCATATACGGGTCCATCCCCTGAGCGATCCACAGTGTAGCTCTGGTGTGTCTCAATTCATGCGGAGATAGCTCAGGAACTTCCGGGTGCAGCTTATGAAGCTCTTTTATAAAGGGCTTGAATACCCGGTTTGCCCAGTTGTTGGGCTGATAAGCAGCACCTTCCGGGCTATGGAAGATATGCTCAGTCATGGCACTCGCTTTCCCACTGTTAGAAGCCGTATTCACAAGAGTACATCCGCCGATTATTTGTCGAGTAGACAAAATGGCATTTCTGCCTTCGCCCCTCACAGAACTACGTGCCCTATTAAGCCATACGGCGCTTTAAATAGTCTTTGGTCCCCATAAATTAACACATATCTTGGGTGGAGCAACGCAGCTCGCCATGTTCAGCTGAACTTTTCCCATGTGAGTTTGCTCTTTTGGCTGCATTGCTTGAACATTTGGCATGTTGTCGTAATCAGATGTTGTCGTAATCAGATATAGATGGAGGGTTCTAATACCTTTCGTGTTTCCGCTTGCACCGCAATAGTTGCAGTGTCCTCTCATCACCGCTGCAAGTGTCCGGAGTACTTTTGCCTGTGGGCGGTTGCTATGGAAGTGACTGCGCGTCCGTTGTCTGAAAAGCCAGGGACAGGTCCGAAATTCCCCGCATTAAAAATATTTGTATAATGAATCGGAAACTGCGACTATACCGACCAACGGTAACGGACCTGGTGAAGTGCTTCGTATTGCTGCCTGTCAATATAGAGTTTTCGATTGGAAATAGAGACTAATCCGTCATCCGTCAGCTTTTTCAGCAGACGATAGACACTCCTTATGTCAATGCCGAGAAAATCAGCAATGTTCTGCCTGCTCTCCAATATTTCAATAGGTCCCGAATAAGATTTTGGATACGATTTGGCGTAAAATATGTAGTTGTACTCTAAATATGTGATGATGGCAAGATGGGACGGACTGTTGGTACACACGGAAAGCAGGTTGACAAGAGCGTGGAGTCGTTCAATGACACAGCGGGAGATATTGGCAGAAAATGCAGGGTAAGTGCCAAAGCATTGTGTCACAAGAGAGTTTGGAAGAATCGCCGCCTCCAGAGTTGTTTTTGCATAGATTGCGGCGTCAAAATCCGCTTTATTTGGATAGATTCCGAAAAAACCGACCACATCACCGGCAGTTGCCTTGCGGAGCGTGAATTGATCTCCTGTTTCGGAAGTCTGGTGCGTATAGCAAATGCCATCCAAAATAATGAATGTGTAATGATTGTTGCAGCAATCTTTAATCATTGTATCATTTGGCTTAAAGCGGCGCACCTTGACTTGGGAGATCATTTCATCGGGCAATTCACGAAGGATCTCGTGGAGCCATGGATATTTGATCATTGCATCCTGAATCGTCATAGGAGGCCTCCTCTGCAAACTGTACCGCGGAAAATTGCAATTATCACAATTTACAGCATCATTTTTCGGCAAAAGGTACAATTTTGCAATTTTTCATAGGAATCGGACATTTGTCACGATAACTCAAATTTTTTTGTGATATGTTTACTATAACATAAATAGATAGGAAAAAGAAGAAAAATGTGAATGATGTAAAAAGCAAGGAGGAAAACACATGAAAAAAATTCTCTCGGTGCTGCTCGCAATGAGCATGATTTTCACTCTGACTGCCTGCGGTTCTAAAGAAGCGGAAACGTCCCCTGGTGAGAGTGATACAACTACGGCACAGGACGAAAAGCTGGATTATCCCGAAAGCGGCGAGCTCCGCATCATGGTTCCTTTCAAGACCGGCGGTGCCCTGGACGTTCAGGTCCGAACGACTGCCAAGTATCTGGCCGATGTGCTGGGCGTCAACGTAGTGGTGGAGAACACCGCCGGCGCTGGCGGACAGCTGGGTACGACGGAATACCTGAGTGAGGAGGCCAATACTTCCACTATCCTGCTGACAGACGGTTGGCTGATGACCGTGACCCCGTTGGTCTCTCAGGTACAGTATTCTGTGGATGAGTATGTTCCCATCATCGACCACAATATTACAAATTTCTGCTTATTTGCTAATCCCAAAAAGACAGGAATTGAGACTTTTGAGGATCTGCAGGAATATGGCAAGAGCAGCCGCGTTGTGTTCGGCAGCGGCGGCGCCGGTACTTCCCTGTACATTTTGCAGAAGAGCCTGCTGGATCAAATGGATATTGCATCCGATACAATAACCCAGAACAATACCTCTGAGGGTCTGGCCAACCTGATGGCTGGAACGGTGGATGTCAGTGTCTCGTCATTCAAAGACGCAGCAGACTATGTGAAAAATGGTGATATCGTGCCTATCCTCTGGTTTGGCGACGATACTTACACGGATGATGATGCTTTTTCCGCCGGCGTTCCCTGCGCCAAGGATAAGGGTATCGACATTACTTACACTGGTTTCTATTACTACTCTATCCGCAAGGGCACCGATGCCGCCATCGTAGAAAAACTGCACGATGCCATCAATGAAGTCTATGCCAATCCTGATTTCATTGCTGAAAGTGAGCAGATCGGCTTCCAGCCCACCGGCATAACCTCTGATGAGATCACTGCTTATCTGGATGAATTCACCACTATGGCAAAGACGACTTTCACGTTGGATTAAAACCTCGTATTCTCAGAGTCCAGATCGGACAGTTGCAATCTGTTCGGGAAACGGTCTAAAACACCTGTAAGACAGGGCCAGAAGTCCCGGAGATCCTTCGCGGCTTCTGGCCCTTTTATACCCTCTGTCCATTGAGGGTATGCAGAATGAAAGGAACCGTCGATTAGAAATGAAAAAAACGATCAATACGACGGCTGTCTCGGCTGTCCTGTTCCTGCTCCTTTCCATCGTTCTATGGTTTGCCATTCCCTACTGCATTGAAGATGCGGCTTCCGCCACCGATATCGGTCCCCGGGCGTTTCCGCGGCTCATGTGCGGCGCCATGGCAGTGCTCTGCGTTCTTCAGCTGATCCTGCTGGCCATCGGTGTGCAGAAAGGGAAAACAATCACCATACAGTTTTCGGATTATGCGCAGGTCATTCTGGCTATGGTGCTGGCGGTGGCCGCTGTACTCTGCGCTAAATTCATCAATATCGTGGCGGCGGCTGTTATTTGTGCGTTGTTGTTCCTGGCGGTGCTGCGGTCGAAAGACTGGCGCTATTATGCCGCAGTCATTATCACGGGCATATTGCTGTTCACGCTGATGCGGTTTGTTATGAAAATCCGCTTTTAAGGAGGATGCTGCATGGAACAGATTTTGGAAGTCCTTCCCTTAGTTTTTAATGTGCAGACCATCATCGGTATGTTCTTTGGAAATATCGTTGGTTTGCTGTTTGGCGCTATTCCTGGGTTCACTGGCGTCATGGCGATCGCGATCCTCCTCCCCTTCACCTTTGCCCTTGATCCAGCCACCGGCATCGTGACATTGTTCAGCTGCTTTGCGGGCGGTTGTTTCGGAGGCTCCATCAGTGCGATCCTGATTGGTACTCCTGGCGCGCCAGAGGCGGCCGCTACCGTGCGGGACGGATACCCGCTGGCATTAAAAGGAGAGAGCTATAAGGCTCTTTCTATGGCAGTTTTTGCTTCCTGTGTAGGCGGCACCGTCAGTGCAGTCCTGCTGATGTTTTTAGCCCCGGTGATTGCAGACTGGACGCTGAATTTTGCCCCACCAGAATACTTTGTGCTGGGCATTTTCGGCATCTCTGTCATTGCGGGCCTGAACAGCGGCAACTTGATCATGGGTATTGTAGCAGGGCTTTTGGGCATTTTCCTGTCCATGGTGGGGATGGATGCGCAGAGCGGTGTTCAGCGCTTCACCTTTGGCAGTCTGCGTCTATACTCCGGCTTCAATTTGACACCCATCATTTTGAGTTTCTTTGCTCTGAATCGTATTTTTATAGGATTTGAACACAAACATCCCGAGAACTCCAAAGAAAAGGGGCAGGCCGTTGTACTCAGCAAGGAAAAGCTGAGTCTGAAGGATTACAAGGATTGCAGCGGCGCGATCTGCCGCGGCACGATCGTGGGTTCTATTATCGGCGCTATTCCGGCTGCGGGAGCTGCCATTGCGGCCTTTATCAGCTACAACATTGAGAAAACCTTTTCCAAAAAGCGGGATCTGCTGGGAACCGGTATTCTGGAAGGCGTTGTGGCTCCGGAGGCGGCCAATAACGCTGTGACCGGAACTTCTTTGATTCCTCTCCTGACCTTGGGCATTCCTGGCAGCGGCGGGGCATCTGCCATGTTGGGGGCGTTCATGATGCACGGACTGGCTCCGGGTCCCTTCCTGTTCCGGGATAATGGGGCAACGATGTACGCCATTATGATCGGCTTTATCGTGACCAATATCATCCTGCTTCTTGTGGTTAGATTTTTGTCTAAGGGGTTTATTCACATAACTAGGGTGCCGGAGGCCGCACTGATCACCGTTCTGTTTGTGATCTGTCTGGTCGGCGCATACAGCAACAGCACTTCCTGGTTTGACGTAATGGTAACAGTGATCGTAGGTATCGCGGCTTATTTCCTGTCTAAGCTGAATGTTCCGACGGTTCCCTTTATTCTGGGCTTTATTCTGGGGCCCACGATTGAAAGCAATTTCCGGAAAGCATTGATCATGTCTAACAACGATTTGTCTATCTTTGTAACCCGGCCTATCTGTATTGTGCTGATTATCCTCACCATTGTGATGCTGGTAGGTGCAAAGTTCATGAATCGTGCGGGTGCAAAATAAATCCTGCGAAGGAGGATCAGGCGCCGTGAAATATAATCTTTTATTCCTGATGGCAGACCAGTTTGCGTATGACGCTTTTGGTTATATGAGTTCTTTTATGCAGACGCCGAATCTCGACCGTCTGGCCAGCGGAGCCATATGCTTTTCTAACTGCTATACCAACTCGCCTCTCTGCATGCCCGCCCGTGCTTCTCTTGCCACCGGACTTTATCCGGAAGAGTTGAAGACAATGGATAATTATGCCGCGGGACTGACCCCGGCATCACAGACTTGGATGCAGCGCATCCGGGATGCCGGATATGAAACTGCTGTGTTCGGAAAAGTGCATCTCCACAAATTCTCACCGGATCTGCGTGATTTGGCATGGCAGGTACAGAGTTACGGCTATCAGATTGTAGATGAGCTGCCTGGTCCCCGGACTTATGCCACGAAGAGATCCAGCTATTATGACTACCTAAAGGAGCGGGGGCTTCTGGAATGTTACCGGGAAGATATGCACCGCAGGTATCAGGAAGGCCATGTCTATGACAGTCATCCTACTCCACTGCCCACCAAGGACTATGCGGATGTGTATATCGCTGACCGGGCGCTGGAATATCTTGAAAAGGTCCCCTGTGATAAGCCCTGGTTTTCTACTGTCAGCTTCGGCGGCCCTCATGACCCTTGGGACACTCCTGCTGAGTATGTAGAGCGCTACCGGGATCTGAAGCCTCCGGCGCCCTTGGAGGCGCCGCATACGGTAGCTGCCGAACGACCCAGAGGTGTATATGACGAACTGCTCAACGGGAAATATGATCCTGGCCTGACAGAGGACCTGCACAATATGACGGATACGGATATTCAGGCTTTGCGGAGAAGCTATTATGGCCATGTGACGCTGATCGATGAGCAGATCGGGCGGATATTTGACTGCCTGGAGCGCCGGAATATGCTGGACAACACTATTATTGTCTTTACTGCCGACCATGGTGAGGAAAACGGTGACTACGGATTGCTGTTCAAGCAGACGTTTTTTGAGACCTCTGTCCGTGTACCGATGCTCATCTCTCTTCCTGGAAAAACCGCACAGGCTGTGGACACGCCGGTGGAACTGATGGATCTTGGCCCGACACTGTGTGAACTGCTGGGAACACCAGTGGAATATGGTCATGCCCGCTCTTTGATTCCCCTGATGAAAGGCAGCAATTCCGCAAAGAGATATATTGTCTCCCAGATCTTTGGAGAAACAATGCTTCTCAGCCGGGGATATAAGGCGGTATTCAATCAGCGGGAAGAGATATATCTGCTGTTCGATATGCTGCACGACCCGCAGGAGACAGAAAATCTGGCCGGAAGTGAGAGCACTGCGGATATGGAAAAAATGCTCCAGGAAGACCTGAGAGCATGGCGGCTGGAATTGAACGCGAATGGAGGAGATTGCCTTGCATCCAAGACGTGCTGATGCCCCCAATATTCTGCTGATCACGGCGGATCAGCTTCGATGGGACTATGTACATGCCTATGCGCCGGATGGATTCATGAAAACACCCGCTCTGGATGCGCTGGCTGCCGACGGCTGTCTATGTGAGCGGGCCTATTCTCCCAATCCCGTCTGCATTCCAGCTCGGTACAATCTGATCACTGGACTGCCTGCCCGATATCACGGGTTTGATGACAACTATTTCGGCCCTGACGCAAAGGCTTGCCCCTGGGATCTGCCTACCTTCGCACAAATCCTTTCAGACTGCGGCTATGCCACTGCTGCCATCGGTAAAATGCACTTCCAGCCCGAGCGTCGAGCCACTGGTTTTGACCTGTTTGAAAACTGCGACGAGGTCGTCTATGACATTGCAGAGGACGAATACGCGCAATTTCTGCGGGATCAGGGTTATGAGCAGCTTGGCAGTATCCACGGAGTTCGCAATGTGCTGTATATGCAGCCTCAGCAGTCTCTCTTGCCGGAGGAACTGCACAGCTCCTCCTGGGTCGCCGACCGCTCCATTCGCTATCTGAAAAGCCGTGCTACACGCACGAAACCGTTCCTGCTCTGGGCCGGCTTTATTCATCCACATCCCCCTTTTGACGTTCCGGAAAATTGGGCACACCTTTACGATGGATGCATTCCACCGCACACATCGTCCAAAACGCCGCTTTCCAAGCTGGCCACAGAGAACCAGTGTATCGCGGATTTGCCAGATGAGACCAATATCAATCGGATGCGGGAACTCTACGCCTGCGCGGTATCCTTCATGGATTACAATGTGGGCCGGATCTTGAAAACGCTGGATGAGGAAGGCTTGCGGGAAAACACACTGGTGGTATTTGTATCTGACCATGGCGAAATGCTGGGAGACCTGGACACTTATCAGAAGTTCCTGCCTTATGACGCATCCTGCCGCATCCCGATGATCCTTCGATGGCCCAGGCATATTGCCGCTGGTTCGAAAATGGAAGGCTTTGCGGATCTGAACGATATTCTTCCGACATTCCTGGATGCTGCGGGAACGGCCTACCCTGGCCCCATCACGCTGCCGGGCGAGTCTCTGCTGGCAAAAAAACCGAGGAAGGATCGGAGCGTCCAATATGTGGAGCATCAGCGCGGCAGCAAGCGCTGGTGCTGTCTGATCGGCCAACGATATAAGTTTGTGCACGCTTATGGTGACCATGACCAGCTCTTTGACCTTGCGTCAGACTCGGAGGAACAGACGAATCTGCTGTGGGATCATCCATCCGAAGAGATTCTCCGCGTCAAGCGGCAGATGGAAAAACAGCTCTTGGAGTACGAAAACCGTTGGGGCCTGGCGGAGTGCGTAACGGATGGGAAATTCACACAATTCCCGCCTTATGAGATCCACAACTATCGGGAATGCTGCTTCCCTTCCTTTATGGTACAGGAGCCGGGCGCACCCGCACATACACCGCTTGAGGATGAAATTTTGCAGGCAATTGCCAAGGAACCAACGGTACATTTGGCAGACCTGCATATTCGAGAATCTCTGACGGCATTTGGGAATATGTCAGATCAGGACGTGGACGATCTGTTGGGGCGTGCCCGGCAGCAGGGGAATTAACTGTTTCTCATAAAACATTGTAAAACGGCGGATAGGTCTTGAGAAACAGCCTGCCCGTCGTTTTTTCTTTCACAACATTGCTAAATGAGGAGTATGATTATGAATCCTATCGAATTGCGAATCCGGGATGCTGCAGATTATATCCGCAGAAAGACAGATCTGGTGCCTGAACTTGGCCTGGTATTGGGCAGCGGCCTGGGAGATTTCTGTGTTGGATTGGACCATGCTGTCTCCATCCCCTTTTCTGAGGTCCCTGGTTTTCCCGTACCCACTGTGGAAGGCCACAGCGGAATGGTGGTGATTGGCCGGTATAACGGTGTGCCTGTCATGGCGCTGCGGGGCCGTGTCCACTACTACGAGGGCGGTACGCAGCAGGAAATCACCATCCCCATCCGGGTTATGAAGCTTCTGGGTGTCAAGACTGTTCTGCTGACCAATGCCAGCGGCGGCATCAACACCAGTTTCAGAGAGGGCACGTTGATGCTGATTTCTGATCACATCAATTTTTCTGGCGCCAATCCTCTGATTGGGCCCAATCTGGATGTGTTTGGGCCCCGTTTTCCGGATATGGGTGATGTTTACACCAGGGAACTGCGGAAAAAGATCCGTGCTCAGGCTGCTGAAATGGGCATTGATCTGCGGGAAGGCATCTACGCCATGACCAGCGGTCCCAGTTATGAAACGCCGGCAGAAGTTCGGATGTTTCGTGCTCTAGGTGCCGATGCTGTTGGCATGTCCACGGTTCCAGAGGCCATTGTGGCCCGTCACACCGGAATGCAGGTAGTGGGCGTTTCCTGTATTACTAACATGGCGGCGGGCCTTCTGGACCGTCCACTCGATCACGCGGAAGTGGTGGAGACAGCTAACCAAGTGAAACAGGAATTTCTCCGTCTGGTGGAAGCTGTTATCGCCATCTGTGCAGAAAATTGATTTTTTAGATATCAGTGCTGAAATTGCCCCGAAGAAAAGGCTTCCACTATGAATCAGATCGCGCTCATCAAACCAACATCCAGTCTCTGCGATATGTGCTGCTGGTACTGTTTCTATGAAGATGCAGCCGCAATGCGCACAAGGCCCAATTTGGCATGCAGTACAGAAATGTTGGATGAGCTGGCAGAGAAGGAGAGGCATTATGTACCAAGGAATGATCGATCTTCACCTGCACCTAGATGGATCTTTGTCTATTCCGTTTGTCCAGACGTATTTAAAAAGATGCGGTCAGTCTATTCCTGCTGACCTGCACGCAGCCCTTTCTGTATCCCCTTCATGCAAAAGCTTGACTGACTATTTAGAACGGTTCTCTTTGCCCAAGCGGATCCTGCAATATGCTGATGCTCTGGAACTATCTGCATATGATTTAGTCAAACGATTGGCTTTGGAAGGATTGATTTATGCAGAAATACGTTTTGCACCAGCTTTTCATTGTGAGCTTGGACTGACACAAAGTAATGTGGTAGAGAGCGTTATCCGGGGAGTCCATCATGCAATGAAAGAATTTCCATCCATCAAGATTGGCCTCTTGTTGTGTATGATTGTGGGAGATGAACACAATCAAGAAACCCTGCAAACCGCTCTGCACTATCACGGAAATGGTGTGGCAGGTTTGGATCTCGCCGGGCCAGAAGGTGCGGTCCCCCTGGAAGCATACAAAGCTCTTTTCGGGAAAGCCAAAGAAGCGGGTTTGCCATTTACAATCCATGCCGGAGAGTGCGGTAGTGTAGATAACATTTTGAAAGCTGTGGAGTTTGGAGCCCAGCGTATTGGGCATGGCGTAGCGGCGGTTCAGGATCCAACTTGCATGGAGCTTCTGGCAGAGCGAGGAACGATTTTGGAATGCTGCTTTACCAGTAATTTGCAAACGAGAGCTGTATCAATGCCAGCGGCACATCCAATACTATCGTTCTACCGGCACGGATTGGCAGTCACGGTCAATACAGACAATCTTACGGTATCTTCTACCAGCCTTGCCAAAGAACATCAGGCTCTTATGCGGTTTTTTCCGCTGACGGATGAAGATTTCCTGCAGATGGACTACAATGCTATTCGAGGAGCTTTCCTATCAAATGCTGATAAAGCACAACTAGTAAAACACTTAAAGGAACATTGAGCAATCTAATCCTACAATTCAAATCACAAAATTTTTGAAAATACAGGGATCTGGACTTGAGAAAAGGACTTGCCAAAAAACAAGCCGCCGGAGGGCATCATAAGCAGCAGGCCAGTTTTGCTGTCCTTGTTTTGCACGATCCGCAATCTTTCGCTAATCCGCTTTTTAGGCTTGACTTCTAATAGCACATTTTATTGAAGGCCTTCCTGCTTATTTGTAAGAATGGCCAAGAATCAAAAACTCCCCCTAATCCGGGTATTCTGACCCAGACAGGGAGAGTTTTTACTTAAATGCGGTGAAATTGCTGATATAGAAAAAGCCCAAAAAGTACGCAGAGGACCACATTGGTCAACAGCAGCAAAGAGCCAGGGATCACCAACACGCCGAATTTCAGAAGCAGCAATGCAGTGATCACACCAAAGCCTATCAGGTCTGGCCGTTTACCAATAGTGCCTGCAAACATAGTCGCGTACATTGCTGCAGGAACATATTGAAAGGAAGCTGTGATTGTCTCTGGCAGATTGCCGAGTAAAAACGATCCGCAGACTGCTCCCAACGATACAAATACCACCGACGTCACTACAGACCCGGCAATACCAAGCGTCGCCATGATTTCCCCGCGCTGACTGCCAGGCTCCGAGTCGGTAACACTCTGCGCCGCAATGGCGCAGGGGATGCGAGTGTTCATGCTGCCGACCAAGAAGGACATATATGTCCCTGCAGTACCCAGCACTGTGAAATAAGAGATCGGTTCTACGATCCACCAGGCAATGGATGCCGAAATGATTGCAGCAGCAACAGACACGATCTGCGAAAACGAAGGAATGGTGTCATAAACAGCCCAGAGCGTAACTGCTGGCAGAAAAGACAAAACAAATGCCACCAGATAAAACACCGTGCCGATACGTATTGACGGCTTATGGTATTCGTTGACATAGACCTCAGGGGGCAGAGGGTTATTGAGGATTTTTGAGGATTGTTTGTTTTCCATTGCGGTTCTCCTATCCGAACATCTGGGAAGTGACCGAGCCGGCTATCATTCCCAAAAGCATCGCAATTCCCAAATGGTATTCCTTTAACCACGGCAATTTGGAGGATGTTTTGCCCAAAAGCAGCATACTTGCTGCCGCAGCGGCAGCAGCTACCGCCATATCCCAGCCGGCAGTTACATTCTGCATAGTCAAATAGGACATAATACCTGTCATGCTGGATATGCTGACCAGTGCCAGGAGATGGCTGTCTTTTTGAGCAAATTTGTTTTGGATCTGTGTTGCCTTAGGTGCAAAGATCAAAACGATGAGCCAACTGATGCTCATGATGCTCATGCCCCAAACAGACGCTGCGTAACCGTTGATATCATAATTTTTACTGCCGATTGTCTGACCGATCGCATCTGCGCCAAGGCCGGCATGGAGCAGCTCCGCATTGGCATTACCAATAACGGAAAGACGCATCCATGACATGGGTGCGCCAACAGCGGTCATCAGTCCCAGCATCACGACAAACGCCGCCACGGAAGGCCCAATCGCCGAAATGATCCCTGTGCGGAATGCTTTTCTGCAATCCTCCCGGCTGATGCCTGCTTTCTCCGCGATCTGCATCGTCTTTTTGTAGAAAACCATGACGATAGCAAGGACAAGCACCACAATAGGGGCGCATACAAGCCACATCGATGGAGAATTCGCAATTTCCAAATAGTCCAAATTCCATTCACCTTCTATCTATCTTTAGTCATAGATAGTCCCAATGGGACGGGTGTCCGGAAAGAGCCAAAAAGCTCGCCTTTCTGCCCGTCCCAAGGACTTGCGGCGCTGCTATTCCCACAAAGACGCCGCCCGCAATTTATTTATTTGGGTACCCGATCCAGAGGCAGCAGAGTATGGTAGGGTTTCCCTCCGCCTGCTGCTTGAAAATCTTTGCGCACCTTCGCCAGCAGTTCTGGATTTTGGTACAGATCCAACAGTGTCCCCGCAAGTGCCTTTGCCGAAACATGCATACCACGCTTTGCAATTGAGGATTTACCCACTGCGGTTGTTGTCCAGCCATGGTTAATTGCCCCGATGGGAGCGCAGCAGGAATACAGCTGTGCCAGAGGAATGACATGGCTGACATCCGAGCAGTCACTCGAGCCTGTTCCGGGATTTTGCCGTTCATCGTAAAAATTAAAGTCAATAGGTGTCGGAGCGTCAGGCATAGTGCCATATTTCTGGAATTCCCGTGCATAAGCCAGCTCTTCTTCAGTATAAGAGAGAGGAAGCAATGCGGTAATGTTATCGACTAGCAATTGCTCAAGCGTCTCATTCCCGATTTTGTTTTTCAACGCAATCATAATATCCGGGTCATCTAATTGACAGTCCGTCATCATCGCTGCGCCCTGTGCAATCCGAAGTACCCGCTGATATAATTCCTCTACATAGTCCACATCTGACGCACGCACACAGTAGCGCCCTTTTGCCGTATGCTGGACCACATTCGGTGCAGTACCGCCGGCGTCTAAAATAGCATAGTGGATCCGGCTGTCAGTCGTGATATGTTCCCGCAGAAATTGAATACCCACATTGGTCAGTTCCAGTGCATCTAACGCACTCCGGCCATTCCAGGGGGAGCCGGAAGCATGAGACGCCGTGCCGTGGAAGGTCAAATCAAACTGAATCAATGCAAGATGGTTTCGCGTCACTGAAAATTTAGCAAAAGGATGCCAAGAAACGCAGGCATCGACATCCTGGAAGGTCCCGGCCGCACACATAATGACCTTGCCGCCGCCGCCTTCCTCCGCTGGGCAGGCATAATAGCGCAGCGTGCCAGGAATATGGTTCAGTTCCATATAGCGCTTCAGAGCGCAGACACCTTCGATCGCGCCTGTGCCGTGGAGATTATGGCCGCAGGCATGGCCCGCCCCGCCTTCTACTAAAGCCTTTTGCTGCGGAAGGTCTGCTACCTGACTTTGATTGGCCAGCGCATCATTTTCACCCAGCATGGCTAAAACCGGCTTTCCAGAGCCAAATTCCGCCATGAATGCCGTTTTCATCCCGGCAATGGGTGTTGTAATGCGAAAGCCCTGCTTTTCCATATATTCCATCTGTAATTTTGAGGATTTTACTTCTTCAAAGCAAAGCTCCGCATATTCCCAAACGGCATCGCTGATCTCTTCAAAATCTTTTTTATTTTCTTCAATAATCTGATACAGCTGTTCTTTACTCATCTTTATTATGCGTCCTTTCCTTTCATTTGCAAACAGGTCCCCTGGCTGCTATCACATTATCTGGACTGCTTTCTTTCCGCGCTTCTTTTTGTCTAGCATCGCAATGACAACCAGCACGACAAGGGCCGCGACCCCAATGATGCCAGTGTTGATCCACGCCTGCCGGTATCCAAACTGGTCAATCATTGCTCCGCACAGTGTCGAACAAATAATGGAAAACAAATCCATGACCAGCAAAACCGTTCCCTGTGCTGCCCCCTGCTCGTGCATGGAAACGCTTTTCATAGCCACAATGCGAACAGGAATTTCGTAAAACTTTGTACAGAAGAACACCAGAAGCGCCAGGCTATAAGCGGACTGTGTCGTTGCGCTGCCAATCATAAAGGGGGCGATGGCTTGTCCGAGGAAGGAGATCAGCAGAGGAATATAGGGATTCATGAAGTCACATAAGAAGCCAACTATGATTCCGACCACGCCGGTGATGGAACCGCCGATGGACGCTGCCACCGTGTAATCTAAGCCAATAACATTGGCATACGCAGGACCGTAGCCGGAATCCATCTGATAGGAGACCATTTGCAGGCCGTTTGCAATGGAGATTGGCAGGGCTACAAGGCAAATCCCCATAATTGTATTCCGCCTCGCGATTGCCTTTTGATCCACCGATTTCTCTAGTGTGGGCGCCTGTTCTTCCGCAGAAAAGCCCTGCGCCAGTTTTTCACCGTCCATAAACAGCACACACAAAACAGCAAGGAGCTGGATGCCGGCGGCAATCAAAGTTGGCGGCACAGCGCCCATCATACCAAAGAGTTTCGCTCCAAGCGGGCGTGCTGATGCCACTGCGACCATCTGTAATCCCATAAACATTGCATAGGCGCTTCCCATAGCCTTTTTATCCACGGACTTTGCCAGAACCGCAGGGGCGGCAACGGTAGTAAAGGACCATACAATCGCATCAAAGAAGAAGCAGATCCACATACCGATTTCGTTTTTAAGAATGATGTACAGCAGGCAGCTGAACGCTTTGAGAACGCCCACTATGATCAGGATCGTTTTCAGTTTATCCTGCCGTTTATCGCATATGCTTCCTGACGGGGAACGTGTAAACATCCCCACAGCAAGAAACATAGAGATCATCAGTCCCAGTACCGTTGCAGGTAAACCGACATCTTCTAGGACAAGCAAACTTCTGAACCCGTTTTTAAAATAAGTGGAGTACTGATTTAGGATATAAAAAGCCATAATCAGCAGCGCATTCCGGCTAAGGATAGTTTTAAAGCCTCTGATGACATCCTGCCAGTCAAATTTAGAAGCCATGATCTGATCCTCCTTTTGTTTTTTATAATGATGAGATCCAATGCAGTGCCGACATAACGCGGGCCGCATTCTGCTGCCGGCCTTCTTCTTTTCCCTATCCTCCTTCCTTGATATGAATCCCCTGCGGCGGAACTGTTTGGAAACTACAGGCCGCGTCATTCTGCACAGAAAAGGGGAATAAGTTGGTCAGTCCATACGGTACGCCGTATGGTGGGAGAATACGCCGTCATGCAAAATATTTTGCTTATAAATATTTTTTAGTTTAGCATGGGACCCATCTGCTTGCTAGTCGTCAAAAAACGAAAGCAGAGTTGCTATTTTGTTCAAATCCTTTTGACATGGGCTGTATAGATGGTATATATTTATGTCAAAAAATTGTTGTTGTACTGTTTCATCACTTGCAGAAAGGGTTTTATTTATGACTTTATTACAAATTCAATATGTCATTGCGTGTGCGCAAACCAAATCCATTTCTAAAGCAGCACACGCCATGTTTACCTCCACTTCCAATTTGAGCCGAACAATCAAATCGCTGGAAGATGAATTGGGCTTTGAGGTATTTGCCCGTTCGGCCAACGGGAGCAAGTTAACGGAGCAGGGAGAGCAGTTTTTGAAATGTGCCAATATGATTCAGGAGCAGTGTAACAACATTGAAAAAATTAAAAGAAGTAACCTCCAACATACATTTACCTGTGTAAGCATGCATATGAATTACTGTTACATGGCCTTCCAAAAACTTTGCCAGCTTTATGAAAAGGACAAGAGTATCTCTTTTTTGATGAATACGGGGCTTTTGTCGGACTGCATCACTTCGGTCGCGATGCATCAAAGTGAAATCGGAATCATTTCCATTCCCGATACCATCGACGCTGTGGAACGGGACTGCATTGCAAAAGCGGGACTTGAGCAGGAGTTTTTGACCGAACAGACGCTCAACGTCAAGATCCGTAAGGAGCATCCGGCCTTGGAGGGATACAGGGCCGGGGAGCCGTTCGATTTCACCAAACTGCAGGACTACCCCTATATCAGCCGCTATAATCAGGATAATAATGTGATCCATCCTATTGATCTGAGTCACCCCAGCTATTTCCCGATCAGCGCCATCAATCCGCGGAAACGCATTTATGTAGACAACTCCGATTGGAAATTTCGCTTGATCAGCAGCACCAACGCGTTTGGGATCGGTACTTCAGAATCGGATGATTTGCTTTCCCCTTACCATCTGGTTTATATTCCAATTCCCGGATATGTTTCAAGAATGTATTTGATCTATCCAAAAGGGAACACTTTGAGCTGTGAGGCCGTCCAGTTTGTAGAGTTTCTCAAAGAAATCTTACAAAGCCATCCCGTCTGAGAGGCCAGCTTTGTATGGCAGAGATAGGAGCCGTTATTCTTGTTGGGCGGCAGGATGTTCCGGGATGTCCACGGACCTAGTCCACTTCTCCCGCAGTCTTCGGCATCAGCGGCAGTAGACCGCCTGACGGGCAGTGTTTTTAACCGCCGAACACCGGTGCTTGCATCGCTTTTTCGCCGATATCTTCTTTATAAATGTCCTTCTGCCGCATGAGGGCTTTGAAGGACTTTCCCGTGAAAGTAGCTTCGCGTGTCCATGATACGCCCCACGGAGGCGGGAAATGCATCCATCGCAGAGAATACAATCTGCAGGCAAAGAGGGCATCGATTTCTGACTGCGCCGCATCATTGCGCCAATGAGTTCTGATGAATGTCAGCTGCCACCGCAGGAAAGTTAATGTCCATAATAGAAGAAATAAGGCATCCCCCAATCAGGGGGATGCCTTATTATAAAGAAGGGAAAAGTAGACTAAATTAAGAAGATCCAAGCGCTTATTGCTTCTGCGCCGCTCATGAATGCTTTTCTCCCAGGCGTATTTCAGCTGACTTCTAATAATAGCAACACAAACCCGAAGCAGGTCATCCGGTCATTTTCCCCGGCACTTAACGATCCTCAACATCCTGGAAGTAGGTATCTCTGTCAACCCATGGCAGCGTTTGACCGCCGTCAACATTGATGGCTTGTCCATTGATTTGGGCCGCTTCTTTTGATGCCAGGAAAATTGCAAGATACGCATGATCTTCCGGTGTGGCCAAGCGGGCAGTGGGGATCTGGCCTTTGCGCCACGCAAGCTGCTCGGGAGATGTTATCATTGCCTGCAGCATCGGCGTCAGCGTGCTTCCTGGACAAATCGCATTCACGGTAATGCCAAACTCGCCGCCTTCCATCGCTAAATGCCGTACCAATCCAATCTCCCCTGTTTTAGAGGCTGTATAGGAAGGAACACGTCCGGCAGCCATACGCTGATGAATTGCGGAAGCAATATAAATGATCCTCCCGAACCGCTGCTTGCGCATAATGGGAAATACTGCCGCAGCGCAAAGATATGCGCCTATCAGATTGACCTCGACCACTTTCCGAAAGCCGCTGACAGACTCCGCCGGCACCTTTTTTGTATCACCCTGCATCATGATGCCTGCGCTGTGGACCAGCACATCGATCCTTCCGTTATATGTATCAAGGGTCTTCTGAACAGCAGCATTCACCTGCTCCTCATCACTGATATCGCAGGAAAACGCAGCACACTCGCCGCCTGCTGCCATGATCTCATCACAGACTCGCTTATTGTCTGCCTCATTTCGTGCCCAAACCACGACTTTGGCTCCGGCTTTTGCAAAGGTTTTTGCGATTCCTTCGCCAATTCCTTTATTTCCGCCAGTAACGATAACGACTTTCCCTGTTACATCAAACATATTGATGCCCTCCTTCAGATCATTCCAAGGTCAAAATATCTTGACTTCCTTAATCCGCTGATTGGAGCGCGTACAGGCGGCAATGCCCCCAGCAGCGCAGGGCGAATTCCGGAGTGCAGTTCGCCTACCTGTTATCTTACTTTTCAGGCGAAAAACTGTACCAACACGAACAACCAGTGTGCCGCGATGCCGGCGCACAGACCACCGATGGTATGACTGATAATGGCTTTGCCGATCAGTTCTTTGCAATGCAGGCTGTCCATCATGGAGGCATGGGTGCTAAGGTAGCCGCTAAAGCACATGCACATAGCTGTGAACACTGCAATATCGCCTCCACTCACCAGTCCCTGGCCTGCCAGCGTGGCGACCAGGCCCAGGGATGCGCCTGCAGCGCCCAGGGCAGTAACCGGAACGGCGATTGCCTCAGGTGAAGAAAATCCGAACAGCGGGTTCAAAATAAAATCCAGCTTCTCGGCGATCATCGGGATGAGCCGAATGCCTTCATAGGCGCTGCCGGTGTATGTACCGTCCACAGACGGGCCATTGATCAGCATCATGACGACTGTGCAGATGATCAGTACACCAGGAATGATGCTCATACCCATTTTCACGCCGCTATGTCCGCCCTCCAGGAGGGCATCCATAAACCGGCCCGCGGCACTGCCCTGCCGGACAGGCCGCATATCTGGTGGGATCGACATCCCCTCTGCCGCATTAGACAGCGCCGGAGCGTCCGGCCCAAAGATCTTTTTCGTATGACGCATCATCAAGCGCGTACTGACAATGCTGCCGATCACCGCCCCCGCAAGGCCCACAATGACGGCCAGACCCAGAGATTCCCCCATCGTGGAGGAAAGACTCAGCATATAGGTGCATACGATCAGTCCCATGCCAAAAGCGGTTCCCATATTGCATAGCGCGGGAAACTGATAGCGCTTGAACCGGTCGCGGAAGTACTGGTCCTCCGCAAGAGCGAGGATTGCGGGATTGTCTGAGAGAAAGGTCGTAACGATTCCCAGAGCTGCCGCTCCCGGCAGTCCATAAATTGGCCTCATAAGCGGCTGCAGGAGCTTATTGACGAGAGACACGAATCCGAACTCAGAAAGGAGAGCGGAGATCGCGCCCATCAGTACGCAGATTGCGGTCAGATAGAGGACTGTATCCATCAGCAGCTGATACGCTGTGTTCATCATCGTATTGATCGTATTTGCAAGGCCCATTTGCCCCGCTAGCATTGCGAAAAAGGCCACGAACAGCAATGGGAAAATAAATGTCTCGGCACTCAGTTCTTTTTTCAGCTGGATGGCCTGGCTTCCAGAAGTCGGATCCATGAAAACACCTCCAATGTTTGTATGCAGCAATTATTTTAAGTATCTGAAAAGAACGCAAAGAACATTTGGGAGCAACACTGCACCCCTGTTATGACCAGTCTCCGTCCACTGAGGGTGTGCACTGTTGAGAATTTTCTTCCCAGGCGGTTCAGTTCCTTTTTTGTCAGACTCAAAGAACAAAGCCGGCCTTAAAAGGATCCTGTTCGTCAAGAAAAAGTGTGTTGAATCCTGTGACATAAGCGCTTCCTGTGATCTCTGGAATGATGGCGTCAAACTCATTGACCTTCACATTGCGCAGCGCTCGGGCCCGGAATTTGGTGCCGAGGATACTTTCATGAACAAACTCCTTCCCCAGTTCCAGTTTTCCCTCTTTCACAAGGGCCGCGATCTTTGCGCATGTGCCTGTTCCGCAGGGAGAACGGTCGACCTCTCCATGTCCAAACACGACCACATTTTGAACATCTGCGTCCGACGCCTTGGGCGGTCCGTATATTTCAACGAGATCGACGCCTTCGATCGGAACTTCCGGATGACGCACTACCATCTGTTCATTGACGCATTTACGCAGCTCCAGTGCTCTGGGCACAATTACCGAGAGACGATCGGCAGAGATCTCCTCGATCCCCAGCTCTTCCTTGTGCACCAGCGCAAAGAAGCTTCCTCCAAACGAGATATCGACCGTCACGCGGCCCAGCTGCGGCACCGTGACGACAGCCTTCTCTCGATACAGAAATGCCGGTACATTGCGGAAGGAAACCTCCACAGCACGGCCATTTTCCACCTTGACTGTGACATCCACGGGCCCTGCGGGGGCTTCCAGTCTAATGTTCGTAATGGGCTCCATAACAGGGACCATGCCCAGCTCCACCAGCGCCGTGGACACGCCGATGGTCCCATGCCCGCACATGTTCAGACAGCCCTCAGCGTCCATAAACAGCATGCCGTAATCGCAGGTGGGGTCGCAGGGCTCTGTGATCAGCGCCCCAAACATGTTTTCATGCCCTCGGGGTTCCAGCATACAGGCACTCCGCAGATGATCATAATGGCTCAAAAAGTAATTCTTTTTTTCCATCATTGTCGTCCCCTTTAATGCCGGAACGCCGCTGATGATAACGCGGGTCGACATCCCGGCTGTATGCGTATCGACCGCCTGAATAGCATTCTTTATGTTCATCGCGTTTGCCTCCTCTGGCTGTATCATGTTGTCCAACCCTGCCGCTTCGTCAAACAGCCAATTTACGGGTTTCCAATAAAGCCGTCCGCAAATTAGACATGTTGACATGTCATTTATTATGAAAATATCACATGCAGGTTGACATGTCAACTGGGATCTTGAAATTTTTCTAAATTTGGCATTCCAACTAGATATCAATAAACCGCCGCAGGTCTCCTGCGGCGGCTCATTACCAAACAAACTCTAAGCTATTACATATGCGTTTGCAGTGTCTCACTTTGCACAAACTTCATTTGTGCTGCCTGCTGTGAAAACGACTTCGTATGCCATAGGCATATCCTGGTCGTCACGCAGATCAAGGCCAAACCTCAAAATAGGGGCTCCGACTGGGATATTCATGAGTTCGGCCCTTTTTTCATCACAAAGTACCGCGGATGAAGTCGCATAGCATGGACCGACAATCCGCCCACAGATCTTTGCGATTTCAGAAAGCCCTGCGTTTTCCATATGGTTGTCCAAGACAAAGGAAAACGCATCATGCGAAAGGAACATCTCCTCCAATGCATATGGCTTCTGGTCAACATATTTCATGCGCTCGATGACGATCACGATCTGGTTGTTTTGAAGGCCTAATTTCTGCATCACTTCTTCAGAAGGCTGCTCTATACGGCAGCCAATGCACTTATGCTCACCGGGGATCGACAGGGCATCTATGGATACAGCCAACTGCGTCAATTCAGAGCTTTTATACAGTTGACGTGCGGTGGTTTGTTTGGAAACAAAGGTGCCTTTCCCTTGCACGCGATAGATGATCCCATCCTGCACCAGCTCCCGCAATGCGGTCGTTACGGTGATACGGCTGCATCCAAACTGCTTGCTGAATTCAGCGTCTGTTGGGATCCGCATATCCTCGGCCCATTCACCGGAGGCAATTTTTGATTTGATAAACTGTTGAATCCTCACATATACTGGGATGCTCATGTACTACCTCTTCGTTCTCTGATTGTTTTGAACTTGTCCCATCACATGCCTTCTTTTGTGTTACGTGACGGCCTCTCATAACAATACACATTGCCTTAACATATTTCTTTATATCATATCAAAGAACCATAGGTAAAGTCAAGGCAGATATGTCGTAAACGGTGCCAACTTCTGGCAGGACATTTCCATTCCTCGTCCTGAATTCTCAGCTGTTTCCCGCACTTTTATTTCCGCTTATGGAAGTTGGCCAGATCAGGAAGCTCAGCACCTGGGCCAACAGAAATCCCAGTACGATCCCGAAGCAGCTCAGCAACAGGGCGAGTCCCTTTTCGCAGGCAAAGGAGAAATCCCCGATCACAACGCCGTACATAGCGTAGTACAGTGCGGTGCCCGGGATGATCGGGAAAACAGAGATCGTTTGAAAAACCGTCGCAGGCGCCTTGTGGGCCCGTGCCATGATCTGTGAAAAAAGAGCGCAGACCACCGATCCGGTCAGAGTTGCCCAAAAGTTATTGGAGACGTAGTAAAAGCACAGCAAATATGCGGACCATGTTAAAAAGGCTCCCAAAGTGCACCAAAGGATATGCCGGCTTTTGACGCGAAACCACAGGGAGAATCCTAAGCATCCTATCGTGCAGGAGAGCAGTCCGACTTCTATGCGGGGATTTAAGATCATGATTTCGTTGACGCCCTGATCCAAAAACAGGCGCAGAGGCAGGACGATCCCCAGCGCGATGCCGATAGCGCCTGTGATTGACAAGCTGATGTTTAATACGCCGGAAAGGGTGTCCAAACTGACCAGATCCCGTACGCCGTTGGTGGTGCCCAATGCGCTGATCAACAGCATCACGACGCCTGCTGCCACATAGCCTACATGGTGTCCAAGGCCATATCGCACGGAAAAGATGATAAAGACTTCCGCAAGGAACGAGATCGCAAAATTTGCGACCAAAGGATTATCCTCTTTCCGGCTGATGCTCCGGCTCAGGAAGGTGACTAAGAGCGACGTGCAGACCGCTGCGGCGGCATCAGCCAAATCGCAGTTGAAAAAAACGCCAAACCCGCCGCCTGCCAACGCTCCCGCCAAGTAATTTATCCATGCATGTTGAGGGGGACTGCTGATTGCCGCAAGCTGGGCAGCAAAGGGGCCCGGAGCCGGTCTCTCCGCACAGACGCGGCGTGAGAGCGCGTTGAGATCATCCAGGCGCCCGAAGTCTATACCGCTCCGTCGGATATGGCGAATCTGTGTTATGCAGCTGCCGTCCGGCACTATTGCAGTCGCCTGAATATTGCTGGGAATGACCCATACATTACATCCGGCGAAACCATAACTCTCGCACATGCGGTATAAGCTGTCCTCAACCCGGTGTGTTTCCGCCCCGCTTTGGATCATAGCGGTGCCCACGTCGAGAATCAGCTGCAAAATGCGTTCATAATCACTCATAGCATGCTCCGTTTATGATTGATAAGTCCTGAGGGCTTGGTTATTTTATCTAAGTATATCGCTTAAAATTTGATATGTCAACATGTCGAATTTTCTTGACAAACGTATCATACGAGATTAAAATGAACACCAGAAGACACTAATAAAAGAACATGTACTGGGAAGGAGGGAATGTCAATGAATATCGATCGTTACAACAGCAACGGCAGATTCCATGAGGCTGTAGTCTACAACGGCACGCTGTATCTGTCCGGTCAGGTGGCCAGCGGAGGCGGTACGGTAGCGGAACAGGCGAAGGAGTGCTTAGACAATCTGGGAAAAACACTTGAAAAATACGGCTCAGATAAAAGTTTGATCCTGTCGGCGACCGTATACCTTGCAGACATGAACGGATTTGCGGAATTTAACTCCGTCTGGGACGCATGGTTTGAAAACGGGACGCAGCCGGTACGGACCTGTGTGGGCGCGCAGCTGGCAGCACCCAAGTATGCCCTCGAGATCACGCTCATTGCCGCTTTGAAAAACAAAGTCCATTAAGCGGTGTGGCATCGCACAGTGTGTGCGATTTTTTCTATCCCTATATTGACATGTCAACATATCAATATGGAATGGCTCCTTCCTTTACCGGACACGCAGCTGCCGGACAGCAACTCCTATAAAACCGGCATACCAGCACCACGGGGCAGGAAATCCGTTTACTATACAGGAAGGGGAAAGGAAGCGTTACGCAGTGTGAGAACAAGCGCGTGTTGAAACGGTGATCTCAAAAAACAATTAGTGGAGGTACAAATATGGATTTTTTCGTGTACAAGCAGTATGAACATGTTAAGGTTGATCCTGATGGCCGCAAGGTCCTCTCCGTGAATATCAACCCCGAAAAGGCCTGCATCTTCAATTGCAAGATCTGCAACGCAGGTCAGACCAAGTATCAGGGCGAGTGGCACGATTTCGGTGACCCCAGCGAATCCCTGAAGGGCCTGGCTAAGAGGATCGAGGAGGAAAAGCCCGATATCGTGGAAGTTACCGGCGGCAAGGGCGATCCCCTGACCAACCCGATCCTGCAGGGCATCCTGGACTGCGCCCACGGCCATGGTGTGGCTGCCCGCCTGATCACCAACTGCTATCTGCTGGGCATCGACGGCCATGTCGAGCTGGCGACCCAGTTTGAAGAGGTCGTCGCGGGCTTCTGCTTTACCGACGAGGCCACCTTCAATGAGATCCACCGGCCCGTTCCGGAGCTGGAGTTCTCTGCTGCCAAGCAGACTGAGAGCATGATCCGCTTCAGCCACCAGTATAACGGCAAGTTTACCCTCCGCGCTCTGTTGGTCAAGGGCTACAATGATTCCGATGAGCAGGTCGCAGAGCTGAAGAAGGTCATCGACCAGATCAAGTATACGACCCTCTGGGTGGGCACCTGGCCCAAGTACCAGGTCAGCGAGGAGCGTGTGGAGGAGATCTCCAAGATCCTGCACGCCTGATTCGGCAGCTTCACAAAAAGGAGTTTGAAACATGAATTATCTGAAGTATAAAATGGATGATTACATCAAAGTAGGCGATGATGGGCGCAAGGTGCTTGGTGTGGACATCCAGCCTGAAAAGGCCTGTATTTTCGACTGCATCGTATGCAATCGCGGCCGGACCAAGTACCAAGGCGAATGGCACGACTTCGGACCTATCGAAGACTCTTTGGAGGACCTGAAGAAGAAAATCGCGGAGGACAAGCCGGATCTGGTGGAGATCTATGGCCAGGGGGATATTTTGACCAACGTACATCTGGAGGATATCATCAACTGTGTCCATGCGCTGGGCCTGCCGGTCCGTCTGGTCACGAACTGCTACCTGCTTGGCATTGGCGAGCATATGCGTGTTGCCAACCTGGCAGAGGAAGTCGTCGGGGCGTTCGGGATCGTGGAAGACGAGGCATTCAAAAAGTATCACCGTCCGCTTCCCGAATTGGAGTTTACCCCCGCCAAGCAGACGGAAAGCATTATCAGATTCAGCCAGCAGTATCAAGGCAAATTCAAGCTCCGAGTCTTTCTCAGCCAGAACTTCAACGATTCGGACGAAAGCGTTGCGGTACTGAAAGCCATTGTTGACCGCGTCAAATTTGACTCTCTGTGGGTCGCAAGCACCAATAAGCTCGCAGTGCCCGACGAAAGAGTCGCGGAAATCACTAAAATCCTGAACGCCTAAAATAACTTTAAGAGAAAAAGAGAGGAGTTTCCACATGACTTTTGCGCAAATGGTTCCTCAGCCTAAAATGCTGATCATGATCGCGGCATATTTTGTCGTGGTGTTTATCTTTGCATATCTGGCCAAGAAAAAAGAAAACAGAAAGAGCATCAAAGACTTTGCTCTTGCCGGAAAGGGCCTCAGTTCTTTCGTTTTGATGGCTACTTTTATGGCGTCCTGGATGGGCGGCGGCGCGGTTGCCGGCAGCATCAATTCCATTGCGTATACCGCAGGCCTCTTCCCCTCCATTTGCTATGCGTCCGGCAGCATTCTGGCCATTGTCATTCTCTACGCGATCGGACCTCTGGTGCGCAAGAGAGGTAAGATGACGACCGCCGCGCTGATCGAGGACAGCTACGGGACCAATGCCCGCGTGCTGTCCGCCGCAGTGATCGCGCTGGCCAGCTTTTCCATTGTTTCCTATCAACTGCGCGCCATGGGTATCGTGCTGAACGCTACGACAGGATTCGACATTGAACTGATGACATTGATTGCCTGTGTTGTGGTCATCATTGCGACGGTTTCCGGCGGACTGAGCTCTGTGGTGAAGATCGACGCCTTCTCTGTCTGCGTCATGCTGGCCGGCCTCGTTTGCGCCTTTATCTACATCTTCAGCCATATCGGCGGCTGGGGATGGGTCCTGGACCGTACAGCCGAGCTGGCTCCTCAGGGCCTGACCTTTACCGCCGGATGGACCGCAAAAGATTATCTGGCAAACTATGCTCCCGGCTTCCTGCTGGCTCTGGGCGATCAGAACCTGTATCAGAGAATGGCTGCGGCCAAGGGCGACAGAAACGTACAGATCGGCATGATCGGCTGGGCCTTGGGCACCATCATTGTGCTGCCCTCCGTCTCCGTGCTGTCTTACATTGGACGTCTGTATTTTGGCAGCAATATCATTGCTTCTCAGTCCTTCATTGCTCTTTCCACCGTGTGTCCGTGGGTGATCGGCGGCTTGATGATGGCGTCCTGCACGGGCTTCATTCTCACCACCGCCAATTCCTATCTGCTCTCTGGCTCCACCAATGTAGGTACTGATATCTTCACGCATTTCAAAAAGGATGCTTCGGACGCTCAGATTGTCAAAGTGACCAAAATCAGTATTGTGGTCTTTGGCGTAGCGTCCTTGATCCTGCTGAACTTCTTCCCCAGCATCCTGGCCATTCAGTATTGGGCGAGCACGATCGTCGGCGCGGGGATCACCCCCTCTCTGCTGGCCAGTGTTGTGTGCCCCAATAAAGTGACCAAGTGGGGCGGTATCGCATCCATGGTAGGCGGTACGATCCTGACCATCGGCTGGGAGATGGCCGGCCAGCCCTTTGGCCTTGCGACAGTGCTTGTCGCCTTCCCGTTCTCTGTGCTTCTGCTTGTCGTTGTCTCCGCACTGACCCGGAATAAGGCACTGCAGGCCTGAGCAAGCGGATTCTTCCCAATATCATAGAAAGGACGCTGCCAAAACGGCAACGTCCTTTTTTAGGGCATGACCTCAACGAACAATCTTTGGACTCAAGCATTTGGGGGGAAATTGAATTTTCTTTACTGAAAAGGTTTCTGAAAGAATCAAAAAGCCGTGCTGCCTTTTTCAATTGACGGGAGACATTTTGACCACAGGCACAGCCGCTATACTGGCCGGGGCATTCGGAAGCACTGTGTTTCAAGATGAGCCTTTCAGGATACGTGCACATTTTCCGCTGCTTTTTCGAACGATCAGCTTTGGAGCGTACTCGATACGGGTTATCCGGACCGGGCCCTCAAAGCTGCTCGTATTGCGGCTCTGGGCTTCGATCTTTTGCGCCAGGAGCGTTACGGCCTCCTGCCCCTTTGCTTCCGTAAAGAGTTCTACTGACGTTAAAGAGATCTTCTGATACTCAGAATCCGGCAGATTGTCACAGCCGCAGAGTGAATAGTCCTGCGGGATTTTCTTGCCGTGCGCATAGACCGCGTCCATAATGCCGTATGCGACCATATCATTGATGGCGGCAAATGCGGTGACCTGTTCATTGTGATCCAGTAAATAGCTGCCCAGAAGATATCCGGTCTCATAGCCCTCCAAATTTCCGCATGTTTCAACAGGCAGCGTTTCCACCGTACATATTTTCAAGCATTCCTCCGGAGGCAGCGACATCTCCTGCATATAGCTTTTAATGCCGTCGATCCGGCGTTGTCTGGATGGCTGCGTCTTTGTTATGGGGAAGGACACATACGCAATATGCTCGTGTCCCAGGCCAATGAGATGCTTTGCGATCATCCGCCCAATTTTGAAGTTATCCATCTGAATAATGCTGACATCTGAACTTCCGGCGCAATCATAGAGCTGGACAATTTGATTTTCCATATTCAACTGCCGAAATGCCGAAGCATTATCCGGCTGATACAGCAGGATGACTCCGGCCACCTGCAATTCCCGGCACACGCGAACCAAAACCGCCTCTTTATCCTTACTGCGGTTCGTGCAGAAAATAACGGTTTCATATCCCAATTCCTGGGAGCGCTGCTGAATTCCATTGATCTCCTTTATATAGTGGGGATTTGCAAAAGAGGGACAGACAATCAACAAGATCCTTCCGGAAGCAAAACTCAGCCGCCGATTCCCGATGGTTTGATATCCCAGCTTTTCACAGGTATCCAGCACCTTAACGCGGGTCTCTTCCGTAAAACTGACATGTGAGTAATTGTTTAAGATCATGGAAACTGTTGCGGG
Source organism: uncultured Dysosmobacter sp. (assembly GCF_947631165.1). Taxonomy (GTDB): domain Bacteria; phylum Bacillota; class Clostridia; order Oscillospirales; family Oscillospiraceae; genus Oscillibacter. The sequence continues at coordinate 27,371 of NZ_CANRKH010000003.1, forward strand.
GGAAACGCCTGCCGCCTTCGCGACATCTCTCGCCGTAACTTTCGATTTTTTCATGACGTCATCCCCCTGAATCTATATTGTACATATCCTGTCCCTTGTCCCCTGAGAACACTAAAAGTATAACAATTTTTGGGTCGGAATTCCACCTTTTCTTCTATATATTTTTGTTTGGGCTGTTGATCCCGCATAAAAAGCCGGCTGAAACACTCCAACGCGGTTCAGCCGGCTTTTTCAGTTTTGCAGTCGGGTCGAAACGAACTAGCTTTGTTTCAGCAGGTCATCCAGAAACGCACGGTCATCCACATAGGTCTTCATATCCGTATAAGCCAAATACTCCAGTACGCCGATGGCCTCCGGCGTATATTTTTTGTAATTCTCGGCAAAGGCCTTCCAATCCATGATACCGCTGCGCAGCCGCTCGTGCTGGTCGGATAAACCATTGTTATTATGGAGATGGTACGCACAGATGCGGCTTCCCAGCTGGCGCTGGACCTCTGCAATGTCCAGCTTTGTCACCAGAGCGTGACCAATGTCAATGACACAGCTGAGGTCTGGAATCTCTTTGAAGATCTGTAGGAACTGTTCCTGATCGAAAAGCGGAGGGGCGCCTGTGCAGAGGTTTTCCGCGCCAAGCCGAACGCCGTTCTGTTTGCAGATCTCGTGAAATTTCGCAAGCCGGTCCAAAGACCGTTTGCGGCAGTCATCCTGTTCCTGCGCGCTGCCGGGAACACGTCCATATGGATGCAGCACATAAAATTCGCCATGATACCGGTGATACAGGTCGAACGGACGCCTGAGCGTGTCAAAGAGCTTCTCTTCGTCGCAGTCTGCTGCGATATCCACAAACGCAAAGGGAGCGTGGATGCTGAATCCATGAAATCCGTGGGCGCTCAATTCACACAAGAACCGGTTCCAAAGATCATCGCTTCCGAACTCGGTGAAGATCTCAACGCCGAAATCTTCCGGGATCTCCAGCAGCTTCCGAAGCAGAGACTTATAAAAGCTGCATGCACTGATGCTGTATCTCATTTTGGCGTATTCTCCTTTGCGCGTTTTTCACGGAGCATCCGAATGCCCTTTTCAATAAACGGATAGAACAGGAGCGCAATGGAAACCAGCAGGACCACGCAGCTGATAGGGCGCTTGAAGAAAACGAAGGGATCGCCATGAGAGACCGTCAGAGAGCGGCGAAGATTGGTTTCACAGAGGCTGCCCAGCACCAATGCGATCACGAAGGGAATGGAGGGAATGTCAAATTTCTTCATCAGGTATCCGGCCAGCGCGAAGCAGACCAGCACAATGTTCTGGAAGAGATTGTTGTTGATGGCGAACGCGCCCATCATGCAGAGGGTCACGATGCAGGGCAGGAGGATATTTTCCGGGATCCTGGAGACGTGGACAAACAGCTTAATGAACAGGGAACCCTGCAGCAGCATGAAAAGATTGATCAGGATCAAGCCGCCCATAATGGCGTAGACCCAAATGCTGCCGGCCTTAAAGAGGCTCGCTCCGGGCGTGATCCCCTGCATGGTGAGTGCACCCAGCATAATGGCCATGATGGCATCGCCTGGAATGCCAAGCACCAGCATCGGGATCATAGTGGCGCCAGTGACCGCGTTGTTGCCGGTCTCCGGCGCTAAAACGCCCTCCAGGCTGCCCTTGCCGAATTCCTCCGGGTGTTTGGAGCTTCTGCGGGCCTCGTTGTAGGAGAACATGGCGGAGACAGTGCCGCCGGTGCCCGGGATGGCGCCAATGATAATGCCGAAAATGGAGGACTTGAGAATGGTTTTCCAGTATTTCAGCATGTCCAGGAGCTTGAGTGTGGATTTGGTCAGCTTGATCCCGCAGGTGCCGGCATGGTCGCCTGCCTTTCTGGCCGCATTACACTCAAAGAGGACCTGACTGAGCGCGAACAAGCCCAGCATGCAGGTCACGCTGTTGAATCCAGCCACAAGGCTGCGGCTCCCAAAAATCATACGGGTCGTGGCGAAAGCGGGGTCAAGCCCCACGCAGCAGAACAGCAAGCCCAGCATGGCGGAGATCAGGCCCTTGATGATATTGTCCTTGGAAAGGCTGATCGTTGCCGCCAATCCGAAGAGGCAGATGGCGAAGTACTCCGGGGACGCGACGACCTCCACGATCTTTGCCAGCTGCGGAGCCAGGAATATCAACGCAGCGGCGCTGAGCAGTCCGCCAATGGTGGAGCCATACAGGGCGGCTTTCAGCGCGTCGCCCGCCCGGCCCTGCTTGGCCAGCGGATAGCCGTCCAGGACGGTCGCCGCGGCATTCGGCGTGCCGGGAGTATTGATCAAAATAGCCGTGATGGAGCCGCCATAGGTGCCGCCCACATAAGCGCCCAGCAGCAGATACATGCCAGGGATCGATTCCAGGCCCACACTCAGCGTAAGGAGCACCGTGACGGCAAAGGTCACAGAAAGTCCCGGCATCGCACCGATGATGATCCCCGCAAAAATGCCGACGTTCATCATCAGCAGATTCTGCGCATTGATGATCTCTGATAGAATGGAAAGCATACGATACCTCCTTACTTAATGGGGACGCCCAGCACCGCTGTAAACAGGAGGTACATGATCGCAAAGAAAACGTAATAAATCGCATACATATACCACTTTCTGCATCGCAGGCACCACAGCATGACCGGCGGAACGACCACAGAGGCGATAACGATCCCAAAATACCGGAACAGCAGATAGTAACTAAAGATCAAGACAAAGATGAAATAGGGGAACAGCAGGTCGGTCCACTCCTCCTTCGTTCTTTTCGCTTTTGCCGCCTGTTTTTCAGGCGCGCGCAGCTTGATGCAGGCGGCCAAGCTCTGCAAAAAGCCGACGGTGGAAAATAGCAGCAGACCGCCGGATGCGAGATAGGGAACAGACCGCGGGCTGAAGGTCTCCGCCTCCATGATGGATGTGATCTTGATCTGATTCGGAATGATGTAAAAAATGAGTGCAATCGCCAGCAGCATGAAAAACAGCATCAAAAACAGATCTTGTCTGGGATTTTTGGTTTTCAATCGTTACACCTCGCATTTCCATTTGACCGATATGACCGAAAATCAGGCCGCGTTAAGCGCGGCCTGATTTTCACCGGCGTGAAGGGGGCCTTACATTAAGCCGGCGTCCTTCAGCAGCTGCGTATAGAGGACAACGGTGTCTTCCATCAGCTTGGTCAGGTCGTCGCCTGCCAGGACTTCGTTGAACTCGCCAAAGCCCATCTCCTGCATAGCCTGATTGTACTCATCCGTCTCCAGCGCGGCGATGATCCTTTCGGACAGATAGTCCACCACAGCGTCAGGGGTGTCGGCGTCAACAGCGATGAACTTCCAGCCGCCCAGGACATCCAGGTCCTCCAGGCCGTACTCGCTCAGTGCGGGAACATCGGGCAGGTAATAAGAGCGGGAGGAATAGATCGTGCCCAGGACCTTGCACTCGCCCTCATTGAAGTGGGAATAAACGGCGTTGTCGTCCAGGATCGCGAAATCCGTTTCGCCATTGATCAGAGCCTGATAGGCGCCGGCGCCGCCGTCATAACCCACCAGGGTCCCCTGGGGAGCGTCCAGCTGCTGCAGGACGTTGATCAGGCCCAGCTGACCGTAGCCGCCGGCGCCGGAGATGGCGTAAGTAAAGTCCTCCTTGCTCTGCACGAAGGCGACCCAGTCCTCCCAGGTCTGGATGGGGGAGCTGTTGGAGACGCAGATCGTAGCCGTGCACTCAGGAGTCAGCATCGCGATCATCTTGAAGTCATCCAGGGTGTAGCCCAGGTCCGGGTTCATAATGGGCTGCGTGATCAGGCCGGAGTTTGCCATGGAGATGATGGTATAGCCGTCCGGGTCACGGGACAGCGCATCGATGCATCCCACCGTCTGGGAGCCGCCCGCAATATTCTCGACAGACACATTCGCGCCCAGATCGACGATATCGACCAGTTTACGGACCGCCAGATCCGTGCCGGCGCCGGCGTTCATGCAAACGACCCAGGAAATGTTGTGATCGGGATAACCACCCAAATCGTTTTCCGGAGCAGCCGGTTCCTGCACATCCGCGGGCTGGTCCTGTGTAGAAGGCTCGGCCGGTGCGTCAGGCGTCGCAGTCTTTCCGCCGCAGCCGGCGAGCACGGTGACCATCATCGCGATGGACAGCATCATTGCAAATAACTTCTTCATCTCATGTTCTCCTCACTCGCTTAATTTCTCCAATAAAATTGAAGTAATTTTTATATAACACACACATTTTTGAAAGTCAACCGGCACCTTTTGATGTAAAAATCGACGAATCTGAATATTTTTCGGTTTTTGGATTAAACAGTTTAATAAACAGTTCAATTCGATTTGCCAGGGCTTGCTGTTTGCAGGAATCTATAAAATTCAACGTGATGTCCCAGCGGCTCGAGGAATTAAACAGTTTATTAAACATTTCTAGAAAATTTTAATTGCAGCTGAGCTTTTCGAGCTTGACACAGCCCTCTTTAGACAAATCAAAAGCGGAAGCTTATAAAAATAAGCTTCCGCCTTCATCCTGCGCATGCATGCCGCGCCATTTATGGATTTTTTTCGATCTTTTCGATCAAAGAGCGTCCGACCTTCGCCGCGAAAGCCAGCGCATGCTCCAAAAGCATTGGATCAAACTGATCCAAAAAGCGATAGATCTCCAGCGTAAAGTCACCGGCATACTGTATATCCGCCAGCGCTTTCGTGATCGCGTCCCAATCCAATGTGCCAATGTACGGCAGCATATGCTCATCTGTTTTTCCATGATTATCATGGACATGCAGGCCCTGCACCATTCCAGAAAGCACGCCCCGAAGGTAGTCTTGGGGAGCTGTACCGGCGATGGGCGCATGGCCCAGGTCAATGCACGCGATGTAAACCGGGGAGTCCAGCATGGTCAGCATTCGGTTCAGATACTGCGGCTCCGGAAAAACGCTGGTGATCAGATTTTCCACGCCGATCTGGATGCCGAATTTGCGGCAGCAGGGCTCAAAGCTTTTATAGTATTGATAGTTATAGGCGAGAGACGCTTCCGACCTTGCCCCCTCGGGAACTTTTATTCCGTGAATGACGATCTGCTTCGCCCCCAGCAGAGCCGAAGATTCTATGGAACGGAGGATCCCCAGGTAGTGCGGATTAGAACGGTCCATCGCTTCGCCATAGTGAAAATCAAAGGGCGCATGGGTCTGATGGCACTGAAGCCCGTTCTCCCGCAGAAGCTGTTTGAGGGTCTCGGCGCGCCGCAAATAATCGCCGCCCAAAAGATCATTCTCCGGTGAAGCCCAATAGAAGGATAGATCGATCCCATCAAACCCGGCATTCCGAATGATCTTCATGGCCGCCGCATCATCATAATATTTTCGGGGGACATACGTTTCAACTGCCAAATTCATGCTTCCGCCTCCAAACGGTATTGACTTTCCTGTGGAGCATTGTTATTATAATTTTGTTCCATTAGATAAATCAATCTTAGAATTTAATTCTATTATAGCTTGAGATAATGACTTGTCAATCTCAAATTGGGAGGCTGCCATGGATTTTCATTCTTGCTTATTTGAGATCCAGACCCGGTACGACGCGCTGACACCCGTTGAAAAGCGCATTGCGGACTATATTGCCCTGTACGGTGAAGAGGTCATCCATATGACGGTACGGCAATTGGCAAAATGCACCGGCACGGCCAGTTCCGCTGTGCTGCGCTGCTGCAAATCCCTGGGCTTTTCCGGATTTCCCGCGCTGAAAATATCGCTTTCCGCAGATATCTCCAAAAACATGCAGCTCAATTATTCACCTTATATCAGTGCTCAGGACGCTCCTAGCTCCATTTTGGATAAGGTGTTTTCCGCAAATGTAAAAACCCTGCATGACACCGCGGAACGAATCGACCGTGCGGCTGTGACAAGGGCCGTGGAAGCGATCCACCACGCCCGCCATGTATATATTTATGCTGTCGGCACATCCGCCGCCCTGGCAATGGATTTTCAATACCGTCTCATGCAGATCGGACAGCATGCTTTTTGCCTCACGGATGTCCCCACCATGAAGGTTTCCACTCTAAATATCGAGCCAGGAGACGCGGCAATTGGAATCTCTCACTCAGGCCGTACGATCCCCACCATCGAATCTCTGCAGCTGGCAAAAGCGAAGGGCGCCGTGACCGCCTGCGTGACCAGCTATCCCAACAGTCCCATCGTTTCGCATTGCGACATTCCCATCGCCGTCTATTCCGACGAGATCCAATATCCTATGGAAGCGGTCTCAGCGCGGATCGCGCATATCAGCGTTATGGATTCGATCGTGATCGCACTCTCAGCCAAAGATTATGATGAGGCTGTCCAACGGTCAAAGCTGACTCACGAATATGTGGATACGATCCGCTACGGAAAGGCGTCACAATGAAAAAAAGGCGGAAAATTCTGTTTGCGCTCTGTTATCTCTCCTATACTGCCATCTATATCGCCCGCTTGAATCTCTCAATAGCCTCTCCTGCCTTGAAAAGCGCGGAGATCCTGTCTGCCCAGCAGTATGGGATACTGGGCGGCGCCTTTTCCGTCGTTTACGCGGCTGGCCGCCTATTGAACGGCATCCTCAGCGACCGGCGGCAGCCGTGGTCCATGATCTCAGCCGGACTTCTGGCCGCTGGGATCAGCAACGTCTTTTTCAGCTTTTTTCCGCCGTTTGCCGGGCTTTTTCTGCTGTGGTGCGCAAACGCCTTCGCACAGTCGATGCTTTGGAGTTCTGTCCTCTGCACCATTTCAGTACTGTACGATCCGCAGGAAGCGCGGGAAAAGAACTCCGTCATGGTCACATCTGTCGCCACCGGAAATATTTTGGGGATCCTGATCAATCTGTACCTGATCGAGCATTGCGGCCTGCGGTGGGCCTTTATCCTTCCCGGCGCGCTGACCCTGCTGCTGGGTGCAATCTCTCTATGCTCCCTGCGGCCGGTCCAAGTGCCTTTTTCGGAAAATGCAGACATGCATGAAAGCATTTTCCAGCTCCTTCGGAGCCGGGAAACGCGGACTATTTTGCTTCCAGCAGTCTCGCATGGCATTATAAAGGATAATGTCACCTTGTGGATGGCGGTTTTCTTCGTGGATTCCTTCGCCATTGACCTAGAACAGTCCTCCTATTTTATTCTGTTGATCCCGATCATCGGCTTTCTCGGCCGCGCGTCATATCCGTTATTCTTCCGGCACTGCGGACAGCATGAGCACCGTGTGTCGCTGGGAGCCTTCGCCGTCTGCGCTGTGTGCGCGTCTGTCCTCTGCCTGCGGGGGATCACGCCTATGATCGCAATGTTCTGTCTGAGCCTCATTTATGCGGCCGTTTCTCTTGCCAATACGTCGTTCCTCTCTGTTTATCCGACCCGATATGCCCAGAGCGGAAACATGGCGTCCGTCAGCGGCTTGATGGATTTTTCAGCATATCTGGGAGCCGGCGCGGCTTCCTTTTTGTATGGTCAAGTCGTTGATCGGTTCGGATATTCGCCGATGTTCGCATCATGGACAGTTCTTTCCGTGATTTCAGGCGGGATCCTTTTTCAGCTGCTTAAAAAAACCGATCCCTGAGAACCATAAAAGGAGGCGAGGCCGTTCGTCAGCAGCGCTGTGGGGAAAAGGAGCCTTTGGATCCTTTTCAACTGTGCCGGCTATAGAACCGCAGGCCATCCTCCAGGAGCTGTCTTGTATGCGCTTCATAGAACTGAAGGAACTCGGTCATCTCCGGCGTAAAGAATTTGTCCTTGTGAAAACACACATTCACATAGCGGCAGCCGTCCAGGCCGGGAATGTTCAGGATCGCAAGCTCTGGGTCCCGGTTTGCCAAAACATGGTCCAGCGAGAGAAAGGCAACGCCGATCCCCTCCCGGGCCGCGTTCAGCAGGGTCTGCACTGAAAAGCTCTCCCACATAGGACTTACATTCAGATTGTGATTCTTAAAAAATACATCCACTGCATACCGGGTCGATGACCCCTTTTCCCGGAGAAGCAGATTTTCCCGGGCCAGTTCTTCCGCGGTCACAGCAGCTTGGCCCGCCAGCGGATTGCTCCTATGGCAAACGCCAACTATCGGATATTGCTGGATCATGCGGTGGGACAGGCCCACGATCTCATCCACGGTTTCCGCGATCACCAGATCCAACTCGTTCTCCATGGCCATACGGTAGAGACGCGGCGATTCACTGACACAGATCTTCATTTGGATCTCCGGATGCATGTCGGAAAAGCTTTTGACGACGGATGGCATCAGCAACTTGCCAATAGCCGTGCCAGTACCTACCCGGATCACCTTGCTGGACTGATGGACGTTGATCATATCGTCATAGAGATTCAACAGGCGAAGGGCCTGGTCATAGATCGTGCGGCCGAAGGGCGTGATGTACAGCCGGTTGGAGAAACGATCGAAAAGCCTGTGTCCATAGTGGGCCTCGATCTCCTGGATGGCTACGCTGACAGTGGGCTGGGAGATATGAAGGCGGTTGGCAGCCCGCGTAATGGAGCAGTCCTCCAGGCAGACGGCAACAAAAATCTCAATGTGGCGCAGCGTCATAAATGCTTCCTCCTTGCAGGGAAACTTTTTCTATCGTCAAACCATATATATTTACCTATGATTAATATTATATAATAGTATTTTACAAAGGGCAAGCACTGATGATAAACTTAAAAAAACACATAGAAAAGGAAGGCCCCTTTTACGAATTCTTGTGGAAAAGCAATAAGCGCCGTGCGGAAAAACAGGCTTGAACGCCTCGCGTTTTTGGCATAAGCGCGCAAAACAATTTCCCGTGTATTAATCCAACGGATGGTTGGTTTAATAAATATCAAAAGAAAGTAGGGAAAACAATGAAAAGGACAATCGCTCTCTTGTTGACTCTGGCCATGGCAATCAGCTTGATGACCGGCTGCGGCGCAAAGGAGAAGGAGCCGGAAGCTTCCCCCGCTCCAGCTGCTGACGGCGCTCCGGCCGCTAAGTCCTCTGAACCCCTGACAGTCGCCGTGCAGTCCTTCTACTGCAGCTCCATGGTGGAATACATCCAGGCCAACGAACTGGACAAGGCTGCCGGCCTTGATATCGACTGGCTGGTATTCAATGGCGGTGCTCCCATCAATGAGGCCATGGGCGAGTGGGACATCGCCGTTACCGGCGGCGCTTTCGTCTACGCGCTGGCCAACTATGGCTGCAAGCTGGTAGCCCATCAGGTGGACGGCACTGACGGCAACTATGTTGTGGCCCGCAAAGGCGATCCCCTCACAGAAGCCAAAACTCCCGAGGAGATGGCGGAGTGCGTGCGCGGCAAAACGCTGCTCACCTGCATCGGCACCACCGGCCACTATACCCTGAATCTTTGGCTGGAATCCATTGGCGTCAGCCCTGATGAATGTGAGATCATGAACCTGGAGATCGCCAACGTATATTCCTCCTGGGTCGCCGGCGAGGGCGATTACGCCGTGCTTACCGAGCCCTATTGCTACTATGATATGGATGAGATGAACACCGAGATCATCGCCACACTGGGCTCCATCGGCGGCGAACTTTTCGAGTCCACCGTCTGTACCGCCGACGCCTATGAAAACCGCTATGACGATGTCGTGAAGTTCGTCACTCTGCTCTATCAGGCGTGCGACGCGCTGGCCGCTGATGAGGATCTGGCGGTGGAAACCGTTGTGAACTGGTATACCAACTGCGGCAAAACCCTCACTCCTGACGAGGCCCGTACATCTATCCAGGGCAAGCCCTTCCTGACGTCTGAAGTGGCCTCCGGCATCACTCTGGGTGAGTTTGCAACCTCTTACGCCTCCTGGTTTGAGTCCCGCGATCTGATTGACTCCACCGGCCTTGAGAACGTGAAGGCCAATATTGCCGCCGATGTTTTTGATGACGCACTGGCCGCTTTGAAATAAGCCCGGTATTTTGGCGCATTTTCAGGGACGGACATTCCAGAAGAATGTCCGTCCCTGGCAGAAAGGCTATGTTGTCTATGAATACTGAAAAGCTCAACACCGCCAAAAAGCAGAAAAGAAAGTATCAGGTCATCTCCCTGCTGTCTGTGTGCGTATTTCTGCTGGTTTGGTATCTTGCCACCGCGGTTTTTGAACTGGTCCCCGCCTATTCTCTGCCCAGCCCTGTGAAGGTGCTGGAGACCTTTATCACAAAATTCCATTCGAAAGCTCCCGACGGGGCCACGCTGCCCAAGCACTTCATTTCCAGCTTGCAGGTGGCCATGTCCGGTTATGTTTTGGGTGCGGTGATCGGTGTGCCTCTGGGCATTGCCATGGGCTGGTTCAAGGTCGTCGATAAAATCATCCGCCCTGTGTTCGACCTGCTCAAGCCCATCCCTCCCATTGCTCTGATCCCCGTGATGATCGTGGTCTTTGGCATCTCCCTGCAGGCTAAGGCCGTGCTCATCTTTTTCTCCACTGTTATTCCCTGCATCCTGAACTCCTACTCCGGCATCCGCCAGACCAAACAGATCCATCTTTGGGTCTCTCAGACCTTTGGCGCATCCAATATGCAAATGCTCTTCACAGTCGCTATCCCATCGGCCCTGCCTATGATCTTTGCGGGGCTGCGGGTCGCCATGGGCTCCTCCTGGATGGCCCTGGTGGCGGCGGAACTGCTGGCTTCCACCAGCGGCCTTGGTTATCTGATCTCCATCGGCCGGTCCCTGCTGCGCTCTGACCTGATCCTGGTGGGCATTTTCAGCCTGGGCATGATCAACATAGTCATTACCGCCATCTTCAACGTCGTTGAAAAACGCTTTGTACGGGGAGGGAAAGCCGAATGAAGATCAAGCTCAAGGAAATGGGAAACTCCCTCTTTTTCTCCCTGATCGGTATTGCGGCCATACTGATCCTGTGGACGCTGGGCGTAAAGTTCACATCCGTGGGCCTGCTATTGCCCACGCCTCTCGAGGTGCTGCAGCGCATGGCCTATACCTTTTCCAATGCCATTGGCCGTGAGCTGACGCTTCCCATGCACCTGGCGGTGAGCCTTCGCCGCGTGGTGATCGGCTTCAGCCTGGCCTCCGTGTGCGGTGTGGTCCTGGGGATTGCTATGGGACGTTTCCGCATGGTGGAGGCTGTCTGCAAGCCGCTGTTTGAGCTGGTTCGCCCCATTCCCAGCGTGGCGTGGATCCCCCTGGCCATTGTGTGGTTCGGCATCGGCGAGACTGCTAAGACTTTCATCATCTTTATGGCCGGCTTTGTCAATATCGTGGTCAATACATACGCCGGCGCCAAGCAGGTGGATGAAAATATGCTGGGCGTGGCTTACATGCTGGGCGCTAATGAGATCCAAGCATTTTTCCACGTAGTCATCCCCTCTTGCGTTCCCTACATCTTCGCAGGTATGCAGGTCGGCCTTTCCACCTGCTGGATGGCTGTGCTGGCCGCCGAGATGGTCAGTTCTACGGAGGGCATCGGCTGGACGATCACCGCCGGCCAGGAAAATGGCGACATGACGCAGATCTTTGTGGGCATCATTGCTATCGCAGTGGTGGGACTTCTCCTGGCAGTGCTGATGCGCTGGGCGGAACGCGTACTTTGCAGATGGAGGGTTCGGGGAAAATGAGTGAAACGCGGAAAACAGTTATTGAGTGCAAACATGTCAGCAAGACATTCTATTCCATGGCCGGCGACAATCTTGTGGTCAGCGACCTGAATTTCAATGTCTACGAAAACGAGTTCGTGGTTCTTTTCGGCCCTGGTCAATGCGGTAAATCCACGATCCTGAACCTGATCAGCGGGTTGGAAAGTCCCACCGGCGGCGAAATCGTCGTCTCCGGTGAGAAGGTCTCCGGTCCCTCCCCCAAGCGCGGTATGGTCTATCAGACCACAAACCTGTTTATGTGGTATACCGTGATGCAAAACGTGGAATTCGGTCCTAAGATGCAGGGAGTTCCCAAGAAGATCCGCCGGGAGCGGGCGCAGAAATACATCGACCTGGTCGGCCTGAACGGCTTTGAAAACCAGTTCCCTGTAAAGCTCTCCGGCGGTATGCAGCAGCGCGTGGGGATCGCCCGGGCCTATGCCAACGAGCCGGAGCTGATCTGCATGGACGAGCCCTTCGGCCATCTGGACGCCCAGACCCGCTACCTCATGGAGGAGGAAGTGGAACGCATCAGCAACACGGCGAGGCGCACCGTGGTCTTTGTCACCAACAACGCGGAAGAGGCCATTTATCTGGCTGACCGCATCATCCTGCTTCACAACTGTCCCACCTCCGTCCATAAGGAGTACACGGTGGACCTGCCCCGGCCCCGGGACTATACGTCGCCGGAATTTCTGGCCCTGCGCGAGCAGATCACCGCCGATATGGACAACACGCTTTAAAAAAGGGGAGAACTGCAATGTCTGAAGAAGTCATGGTCAGCGTCAAAAACCTGACAAAAAGTTTCGGAGACCTGCTGGTTCTTGATGACATCTCCTTTGACGTCAAGAAGCATGAGTTCTTGTGCATCGTCGGCCCCACGGGCTGCGGCAAGACTACATTCCTCAACAGTCTTACAAAGCTCTATGATATCGACCGGGGCGCTATAACCCTGGGCGGCCAGCCCATCGACCCCAAGAAGCAGAATATTGCGTACATTTTCCAGGAGTACTCCACTATGGAGTGGCTCACTGTGGAAGAAAATATCAGCTACGGCCTTCGCATCAAGCATGTGGATAAGCAGACCGCCCGACAGCGCGTGGACCATGTCATGAACATCGTGGGGCTAAGCAAATACGCCAATTACTACCCCCGCCAGCTTTCTGCCAGTATGCTCCAGCGGGTCGTCATTGCCCGCGCCTTTGCCGTGGAGCCGGAGCTGCTGCTGATGGATGAGCCCTACGGCCAGCTGGACCTGCAGCTGAAGTATCATCTGGAGGACGAGCTGATCAACCTGTGGCAGACGACCGGCACGACGGTCATCTTCATAACCCACAACATTGAAGAGGCGGTCTATCTTTCTGACCGCATCCTCGTTCTTACCAATAAACCGACAAAAATCAAGCAGTCACTGACCAATGATCTGCCCCGGCCCAGAAAAGTCTCCGCCCCTGACTTTATCAAGCTGCGCAACGAGGTCACAGATCTCATCAAGTGGTGGTAAAGGCTCTGCAGCCCGAAATTTTCGGAAGAAGGTGTGTTCTCCTGGAATATTTTATTGCGATTGACGGCGGAGGGACAAAGACAGAGACTCTTCTATTTGATGAGGCCGGACATATCCTATGCCGGGACGTCACCACAGGCTGCAATGCTCTGGACATTGGCAGTGAGGCAGCCAAGGATCTGCTGCTGCAGGCCATCGGCCGGGTCCGCCGCTGTGTGCCGGGCAAAGTTTCGGCTGTATTCGGCGGCATCGCAGGCAACTGCCACTGCGGCCATGCGCTTTACAAAGCGCTGCGCACCCAACTGGATGTGGAAAAGCTGGAAATATGGGACGATACATACAGTGTGATCTCTAGCGTTCTGGGACACCAGGACGGCTGCGGACTGGTGGCCGGAACAGGGTCATCCTTGTTCGTTCGGGCTGAAGGAAAACCCTGCATCCATATTGGGGGCTGGGGATATCTGATCGACACTGGCGGCAGCGGCTTTGATCTGGGCTGTGAGGCCGTGTATATGGCTCTGCGGGCCATAGACGGCCGAGGAGAAAAGACCGTACTAAACGAGCTTCTGCATAGGACCCTCCACAAGCCGGTGGAGGAATCCATCGTGGAAATCTATGCCGGAGGGCGTCCATTCATCGCATCTCTTGCTTATACAGTCTTTGAGGGACGGCGCATGGGAGACGCCGTATGTGAGAAAATATTCGCCCATGGCATCAACCATCTTGCGGAAATGGTGTCCACAGCGGCCAAATATTATGAGGATCAATTCACTGTGGTCCTCGGCGGTGGGCTCTTTTCCGCCAATCCAGAATATGTGGAGGCGCTGCGTGCAGTAGCTCCTCCCCAGGCTAAGTTGCTGACCACCGATATGCCGGTGGTATACGGAGCGGCCATCGAAGCGCTGCGGATGGCTGGCCGCACGGCTGCGCTTTCGTTCAAACAAACATTTTTTGAAGACTATATGATCTGCAGGCAGTGCCCAGACAAGCCCGCAGGGAAAGGAACGTCACATTGAAAAGGCCTAATGTTATATTTCTGCTGACAGACGATCAGCGCTGCGGCACCATTCATGCCCTTGGAAACGAGGAGATCCAGACACCCAATATGGACCGCCTTGTACATATGGGGACTTCGTTTACCCGTGCGCACATTCCCGGCGGTACGGCTTCAGCGGTATGTATGCCCAGCCGGGCTATGATAAACTCCGGCAGGACCCTGTTCCATCTGGAGGAGAGCGGACGCAATATTCCTCCCTGCGACGTCACCATGGGACAGTGTTTTCTGCAAAACGGATATCATGCCATGGAGATCGGCAAGTGGCACAACGGCGTCGAGAGCTTCACGCGGAGCTTTGACAACGGAGCGAACATCTTCTTCGGCGGTATGTGGGACCACTGGAATGTGCCGGTGAACGACTTTAAGCCTGACGGGGATTACAGCCGGGAGATTCACTTTACCCCTGATTTTTCCGCCAACAGCACGCCGGTAAAGGTGCGGGCGGAGAAGATCAACGCCGGGATCCACTCCACGGATCTGTTTTCCGGCGCCGCTGTCGACTACATCAACGCTTACGACAGTGACCAGCCGTTCTTCCTGTATCTCTCCTTCCTTGCGCCTCACGACCCGCGCACCATGCCGGAACAGTTCAAGCATATGTATGACCCCGAAAAAATCACTCTGCCGCCCAACTATATGGCGATGCCGGTGGTGAACTGCGGCTGGTCCAACAAGGGCCGGGATGAAAACACGGAAGCATATCCCCGCCGCCCGGAGGCGATCCGGCAGCACATCGCGGATTACTATGCCATGATCAGCCATATTGACTGGTGTATTGGTCATATTCTGGAAGCTCTGGAAGCAAAAGGCCTGCTGGATAACACCATTATCGTCCTTGCCGGCGACAACGGCCTGGCGGTCGGCCAGCACGGCCTGATGGGCAAGCAGAATATCTACGAGCACAGTGTCGGCGTTCCACTGGTCCTGTGCGGTCCGGGAATCCCGAAGGATC
This sequence comes from uncultured Dysosmobacter sp., assembly GCF_947631165.1. GTDB lineage: Bacteria > Bacillota > Clostridia > Oscillospirales > Oscillospiraceae > Oscillibacter. Next base: position 42,480 of record NZ_CANRKH010000003.1, read on the forward strand.
AGATCGACAAACGCTATGTCTATCTGCTGGATCTGTTCCCAACGCTCTGCGACCTGTGCGGTATGGAGATCCCTTCATCAGTAGACGGCATCAGCTTTGCGCCCATGTTCCAGGATAAGGACTACGTGACCCGGCCGGAGCTGTATCTGGCCTTCCAGTCCCGCATCCGCGGCGTTATGGATAGCCGCTATAAGCTGGTGGAGTACCGCACGGAGGATCTGAAGCTGACCCAGCTGTTTGACCTGGAAACAGACCCGTGGGAGATCCATAATTTTTATGATATTGCGGGTTATGAAGAGATCACCGCAAGGCTGCGCAGGCGATTGTTTGAACTGCGGGATGCCTGGGATGATGAAGCAACGATCTTCGGGCAGCAATACTGGCAGCAGTGGCGGCAGTATGAGGCGGCTGAGGTCCATGGCGTCGGCAGGCCGAAGGGCAGCAACATGGTCAATCAGGTCAAGGATTGGGGCACTGAGAAAACATAAATCGCTGGATAGAGGGCTGTTCTTATGGAGTTATACGAAACGCCCCATGCGTTGGGGGATTATCTGGATACACACTTCACCTGCTCCTGCGGGAAAGAGCACTACGCGCCGCTGAAAGCAGTCTGCATCGGCAAAGGCGCGCTGGTGGAGCTGCCAAAGCTCGCAAAGCAGATGGGCTTTCACAGCTTGTTTCTGATCTGTGACAGCATCACTTACGATATTGCCGGAAAAGCGTGTATGGAGCTGCTGTCCGCGGCAAATATCAAGGCAGCCATCCAAAAGCTGGCCCATACCGGATTTGATGAGGCCACCGTGGGCGAGCTGCTGATCTATATGCCAGAGGACTGCGATTTGGTCGTGGCCGTCGGCACCGGCGCCATCAACGACATGACACGCTTTTTCAGCCACCGCACAAAGCGTCCTTTCTTCACAGTCGCCACCGCGGCGCCCATGGATGGCTTCGCCTCGTCCATCGCCGCCCTCAACGTCAATAATCTGAAAACGACCTTTGACGCCCAAACGCCGACAGCGATCATCGGAGATACGGACATTCTCAAGAACGCCCCCTATCGTATGATCGCGGCGGGCCTGGGGGATCTTCTGGGCAAGTTCACCTGCCTGTGCGACTGGAAGCTGGCACGGCTCATCACCGGCGAGCACTATTGTGAACGGATCGTGGAGTTGGTCGAACGCTGTGTTCAGGATGTGCTGAAGGATGCGGGGAAAGCCAAGGACCGCGATCCGGCGGTGCTGGGCAAGATCATGGAGGGGCTGGTCCTGACCGGCGTCGCCATGAGCCTCTATGGAAATTCTCGTCCTGCCTCCGGCTGTGAGCACCATATGTCCCATTACTGGGAGATGATGTTTGAGCAGGCCGGACAGAAGCCGGTCCCCCATGGGACCCAGGTAGGCGTCGGCACGGTGTTGGTACTGAAGCTGGTGGAAGCGCTGAAAGCCGCCGATGTAGATTTTGACGCGGCCCGCGCCGCCGCCCGCACCTATGACACCCAGGCCTGGGAGGCCCATATCCGCGCCGCCTATGGCCCGGCGGCTGACGGCGTTATCGCCATGGAAGCAAAGGCGCAGAAAAACGAAACGCAGGCCCGGCTGATCCGTATTGACGCCATGGAGGCCCACTGGGATGAGATCCGAGAGCTGCTGGACGCCCTGCCCGCCTCATCTGAGGTCATGGAACTGCTGCGGTCGCTGGACTCTCCCTGTCTCCCCGGGCAGATCGGCGTGGATCAGGCAATGCTGAAAAACACTCTGCTGTACGGCAAGGAGGTACGCGCCCGGTATACCATCCTTCAAATGCTCTGGGATCTCGATATTCTGGAACTTCTCTCCGATCAGATCATCAGCGATCTGTTTTGAGACACGCGGCTGTGCCGTCTCCCATATGAAAAACATCCGCTCTGGTCAAGAGCGGATGTTTTTTGCTGGTTTCTTTGTCCTGCGGCGTAATTTTCAGGGCAGTCTTACATATGCAAAAGACAGCTCGGGTTCATCTATGAACGCTTTCTACCATCAACTGCCTGACAACCAGCCCGGGAGAAAATCTCCGTCCGTTCATTTACCTGCCGGCCGTCTCATTCACTTCAGCGCTGCGGCGACTTTGCGCAGCAGCTCCTCGGTGGGTGCCTTGCGGTCAATGGCAGAAACGTCCGCGATCAGGCGCAGCAGGGATACCTGCTCCTCCTCCGCCACCTTTTTGAACATGGGCAGCGTATTGGAGTGGCAGCCTGCCAGGCCCAGCATCAGATCGGTGGGATTCACCGCCACATGATAGTTATAGGCCTCCATAGCGGGGATCAGCTCATTGTCCAGATAGGCCAGCAGCTGATAGAGGTCCACTTCCGGCAGGTAGCCTTCTCTTTTCAGCGTAGCCGCGGCAAGTTCCGTGGAGCAATTACCGGCACTGCGCGCCATACCCAGCAAACCACAGTCGATCTCGTCGGCGCCGGCCGCCACCGCGGCCAGGGCGTTGGCCTGGGACAGGCCCAGGTTGCTGTGGCCGTGGAAGCCCACAGGGATGGAAACGGCGTTTTTCAGTGCGGTGACATAGGCGGTGGTATCCGCAGGGAACATGGTTCCGGCGGAGTCCATGATGGTGATCTTATCCACACCGGCGTCCTCCAGCATTTTTGCCTCGGAGGCCAGTTCTTCAGGCGTGGGGACATATGCCTTCATGAGAGAATACCGGCAGACCAGGCCGGCCTTCTTCACCATTTTGATCGTCTCTACTGCGCCTGCGCCATCACCGGCGTTGGAACCGACGCGCAGGAAATTCAGGCCCTGATCGGCGGCCATTTTGATGTTATCCTCCCTGGCGCATTTGGCCAGCTGGAACATGCCGATGCGGCCCTGGGGCAGGTATGGCTGCAAAAGCCGGAGATACTCCTCGTCGCTGCAGGCATTGGTTGCCCCCAGTTGGTCATAAGCGCCCAGGCCCTTGCAGTTGCCCAGCTCAATATCCTGGATGCCCGCAGCCAGCAGGCCCTTGACGATGCTGACCGTCAGCTCAGCATTGAATCCGTGGCCGACCACATTGCCGCCGTCGCGGAGCGTATTATCAAACAGATTCATGCATGTCCCTCTTCACTTAAAAATTATTCTTTCAATAGGTCCCAGATGTTTCCATCATAACTTTTGAACCCAGTAATTGGCCCCTGGTGAGAAAGGAACGCCAACGAATATCCCACATGGGCTGCTATGCCTGTTTTGAACTGAGCTTCATCCACATCGAACTTTGCTGTGTGATGTCCTGATCCACTTCCTAAGGCAGGGTTCTTTATTCCCAGATTCAAATACATTCCCGGCCAAAAATTCATCACATAAGAAAAGGTTTCCGATCCGAATTTCAACGGCCCAGAGACAACATTCTCAGCACCGAACAGGTCTGTCAATACATTTTGGGCAATGTGAAAACAGTCACTATTATTGATCAGCGGCACAGCAATGCACTCAAACTGATTGTATGTCACCTGACAGTCAAATGCGGCGGCAATATTGTCGATCATGCGGCGCATCATAGAAGAGAAGGGCCGATAGGCGTTTTCCAGATCAAAGTACCGGACCGTCCCGCCAAAGGTCAACGTATCCCCAATTATATTAGATCGTTGAGCGGTGGATATTTTACAAGTGGAAAAGGTGATCGCGAGGTTAGGGTCTACTGCCCGCATCCGAATCGTGTTCAGCGCAGATTGTATGGTATTGAAACAATCAATCGGATTATTTGCCCAATCAGGGCGAGACCCATGCCCCCCCTTTCCAATCAGTGTAATATCATACATCAAGCCGCCAGCCATCAGGATACCATCTCGAATGGCAAATTTTCCAGTTGGAATATCGCTATTGAGATGCATGCCCCATACACCGTCAATTTCCCACCGATTCTTTTGCAGGTAATCAATCAAATAACGGAGATTTCTACCGCCTTCCTCGCCCCGCTCAAACATCAGTATCACTCGTCCTGAAAAATCCCGGTTTGTAGCCAATATTTTTCCCGCACAGACCAGCATGGCCGCGTGACAATCGTGACCGCAAACATGGCCTACACCATCTATTTTGCTGACGCAAACCTTTTCCCTCAACAGATTACATGTATCCTCCTGCACCGGCAGAGCATCCACGTCCGCGCGGAGCAATACGGTTTTTCCTGGCGCTTTGCCCTGAATGACTGCCAGGACACCACCGTCTTCCACCTCAATAGGTTCTATGCCAACGCTTCGCAGTTCTTGACAAATGCGGGATATTGTCCGGTCCTCCTGCCCAGACAGCTCTGGATACTCGTGAAATTCTCGACGCAGCGCGATGCACTCTGCCTCCATAGCCTGTGCCGCCGCTAAAATCTCTTCTCTTGTCATAATAGGCACATTCTCCTTCAGGCTCAATTAAAATGGGCCGTAATTTATGGCCTGCGCGATAAACAGCAATACCATCGCAATCAGATTCCAAATTATGAACAGTCTCCAAAAATACTTAAACCACTTTCCATAAGAAATGTTGGTAGCGCCAATAAATCCCATCAATGGTGCAGAATGCGGCAAAATCCAGTTGGAAAATCCATCGCCAAAATTAAATGCCAGTACTGCGGTCTGGCGTGTCAAACCAACCAGATCCGCCACAGGGATAAAGACAGGCATAACAGCTGCCGCCTGACCACTGCCAGAGACAATAAATATATTTACAATGGTATTAGCAATCAGCAATGCAGGTCCCCGAAGCAAGGAGGGAAGGCTGTTGAGCATTAAAGCACATCCATAGATGACCGTGTCCAGCACATGCGCCTCATCTAGGATCATTCCTATGGCCCGGGAGAGGCCCAGCACAAGAACAGCAGCCAGCATACCCTTAGCGCCCTTAATAAAAACACGCACTGTCTCATTAGGATTCAGTCCACCCACGATAGCCAAAATGACTGTCAGATACAGATAGACCTGCATATGGACCCGGTTCCCCCAGCCCAACTCCAAACTGCCGTAAATAATCAAACATAAGCCCAAAATAAAAATGATCAGAATGCTGATTTGACGGGGACTAATTTTATCACTGTAATTGTTCTGGACCTCCGCATTTTTTTCCTCCTGCTCCAGCTCATAAACCAGACTCTTGGAAGGGTCTTCCCGTATCTTTCTAGCATATCTTACAATAAACAGTGCCGTAATGATCCACAGCACTAACAGGCAAATTACTCTATACCCTAGGCCGGAGTACAACGGAAGCTCTGCGATCTCTTGAGCCACACCGGTAGTAAAAGGTGTGATAGGCCCAGCGGCACAACCAACAGCGCCTCCCAGCAACACTAAAGACACGCCTACTAGAGCATCGTATCCCATGGCCCGGGCAATCATCACAAAGATAGGTGCAAAACCAATGAATGACACCACTCCACCAGCAGGTGCGGCAATAATTGCAAATACCAGTGTGAAGATCAGGACAAACGCCATATCTCGAACTTTCCACTTAGTCATTCTTGAAATAATCGCTTGGAGAACACCTGTGTGCATAACAATTTCATAGCAACCACCAATAGTCAGCAAAAAGAAAATCATTTCAGCCTGGGCGATCGTTGCATTTACGATAAATCTAGGAATGCTAAGCAGACTGATTTTAGAGCTTTCAATAAATTTGAAAGAGTCCGGGTCCACAATTTGGCGACCAGTTGCACTTTCGATTCGGGCATATTCACCGGCCGGAATAAACCAAGTAATAATCACACAGAGAACAATCACCCCAAGTACAATCAGCATGCCATCTGGAAATTGCATTTTTTTAGTAAGATTTGACCGTTTCATTTCGTTTTCTCCCTTTCCTTTCTTTTCCCGTATTTTTAATTTATGTCCAAAATGAGGCTCTATATTTTGAGGCGCTCATTATTATATGCCTTCTTTTTCAAAATGCGGGGTGGACCGGTTTTTTCCCAGCCAAAACGTTCAACGTCTCCTCCACTACCTCAGCGCCGGCTTTCCGGAGGGCCTCCTCCGTATTGCCGCCAAGGTGGGGCGTGGCGATAAAATTCTTCAGGGACAGCAGCTTGTTTTCTGCCGTGGGCGGCTCATGGATAAACGTGTCGCAGGCGGCGGCCTTCAGCTTGCCGGACACCAGTGCGTCATACAGATCATCCTCGTTGATGACCGCCCCACGAGCCGCGTTGACAAACACCGCTCCTGGCTTAAAGTGGTCGAACAGCTCTCCGGAAATCATATTCTCCGTAGACTTCACCAGGGGCACATTGATGTTTACCATATCGGACTGCTCCAGCAGTGCCTCCAGGGTCTCCACCTTTTCAAAGCCCCGCTTGGCCGCTTCCTCGGCGGAGATGAAGGGGTCATAGCCCAGGACTCTGACGCCAAAACCGGCGCTCATGATGTGGGCGATGCGCTGGGCGATGTTGCCCATGCCGATCTGACCGAAGGTCTTTCCCATGATCTCTGTGCCCAGGAAATTTCTGGGCGCGATGGTAGTAAACTCGCTGTTCCGGCACATAACGTCAGCCTCACAGATGCGGCGCTGCATCGCCAGGAACAGGCCTGCCGTCATTTCCGCCACGGAATCCGCATTTGCGGTGGGCGTATAGATCACCTGGATGCCCCGTTCCTTCGCAGCCTTGATATCAATGGTATTGCAGCCGACGCCGTGCTTTGCAATGACCTTGAGCTTCTTGGCTTTGTCCATCATCTCAGCTGTGACAGGGATATTCCGCAGTATGATGGCGTCAATTTCCTCAATGTGATCAAAGCTGTCTACTACATTCGCGTGTTTCCGCAGTTTTTTTTCTGCTTCAGGATAAATATACTCGCTGAGATATACTGTCATGGCTGTTCCTTCCCTCGTTCTCACGGAATGCGGACAGCGGCCAACTGTTCGAAGCGTATACTTCATGATCCGCCCGCATGTCGTAAGCTTTACAAAAATAATACTACGTCGTAAATACACTGTCAATTGACAGTTTGAAATAAATACGACATTATTTTTGGTAATATTGCAAAAAGAGACAGGCCTTTTGCCTGTCTCTTTTTGCAATATTGTTAATCCTCTCACAATCGGAGATCCTCTGTCCACTTATCCCGCTCGCTGGCCTTTTCATGATATTCATCACTTCTTATCTGAGACAATTTCGTAATCAGATACTCCGAGATCAGATTTAGGGCAGCGGTAGAATTGAAAAAGCTCATGTGTTTTGTCTCCGCAAGCAGCATGACATCCGCTAAATCCGCTATAGGAGACAATACACTGTTTGTAATGAGGCAGATCTTGGCGCCCCGTTTCCGCGCCAACCGTATCAGCCGCAAGTCGCTTTTATAATAGCGGCTGAGAGAGAAAAGCAGCATACAATCCTCAGGGCCGATATCCTGCAGCGTCCCGATACCGCCGGGGCCTTCATCGGAAATGGAGATCACATGCTCCAGCAAAAACCGCATCAGCCATGCGCACTGGCTGGCAACGCCCAGGCAGCCGCGAAAACCGACAACATAGCGGTGCTTTGCCTCCAGCAGCATAGAAACCGCATGATCAAATCGCTCGTCACTGTTTTGTTGGAAGGTACGCTCCAGATTGAACCGTAGGAGCCGCAAATAATCGGCTTTTGAACTGCTGCTGGCAAACTGTGCTCTGTTTGCATCGAACCGCTCTGTCAGTGAAAGTGTGCCGATCCCTCCAGTCGCCTGCATTGCTAGGCTATTATAGATGTCGTTCTTTAGATCCGTAAAGCCATCATATCCGATCGCCCTTGCAAATCGTGTAATAGATGCGTCGCTGACCCCTATTTCCTTTGCGACCTCCATGGAAGAACTGATACCTACTTTCTCCGGATAACGGGCGAAGTAGTCCGCAATTTTCAGCTGTGCTTTTGTCAGCGCTGCGTGTTTCACGCGCTCCGCAATTACATTTTCCATGAGGGACCTCCGCTTTTTGTGATGTCTTTATTGTAGCACACAGCATGTCGCGCGTCTATAGCCGGCACAGTTGAAAAGACACTAAAAGAATCTTTTCCATGCAATGCTGCAATGGCAGCATTGCATGGCCGCATATGCGGTCCTCTGTGCCTGACTTCATGGGAAACGCATATGCGCTTTGCGCATCGACGGACCAGCGGTCCGTCGGTTGAAAAGGAGTACTTTCTTCTTTTCACCCGCGTTGACTGTATCATTTTATTGTCGTACGCACTTCAATTTGCCGTCATTCTTCATGTTCGCAGACCTTCGCGCCTTGGTTCTTTTGAGCGCTCTTTTGAAAACATCCGGAGGTGATTGCTCCGGTCGGGCATACTTTCTTGCACTGACCGCAACGGATACACTCGGGATGGTTCGCGTTTTGGACCGGGTCCACCTGCATCTTGCACGTCCGGGCGCAGGCTCCGCAGCGGGTGCATTTGCTCTCGTCGGCCCGGTAGCGAAATACAGAAATGGGATTGAATACGGAATAGATAGCCCCCAGGGGACAGATGTATTTGCAGAAGGGACGGTAGATAATGACGGACAGAAGGATCGTGACAATGAGCAGCACGTTCTTCCAGGCATACAGCCAGCCCAGGGCGCTGTGCATGGATCTGTTCAGCAGGACCAGCGGGATACCGCCTTCCAGCGCGCCCACCGGACACAGCAGCTTGCAGAAATAGGGCGCCCCCTGCCCCATGACGTCCACCAGGAACATGGGGAGCAGGATCACAAAGAGCAGAAGGATAAAGTATTTCAATTTCCTCAGCAGCTTGTCTCCGCGGAAGGTCTTCATCTTCTTTGGAAAGGGGATCTTGTGCAGGAGGTCCTGGATCAGGCCGAAGGGACACAGCCAGCCGCAGACGAACCGGCCCATCAGCGCCCCGACAAAGACCAGGAATCCGGCCACATAGAAGGCGAATTTGAAATTCCAGCTCCCGATGACCGCCTGAAGGGAGCCGATGGGACAGGAGCCAAGCGCACCGGGACAGGAGTAACAGTTCATCCCTGGTACACAGAGATTTTTCAATTTGCCCCTGTAAATCTTTCCCCGTGGAAAGCCGGCCAGATAGCTGTTGGTCAGCAGCGCCCAGAGAGCCTGAATCCCATGACGGGGCCATTCACTTGTTTTCCTCCTAGCCAATTCCGATACACTCCAAGCAAATATTGACGGCTTTCATGAAAACCACTGCCAGTTCCCCGCGCCAGACGCCATAGGCCATCATCGCCAGACCCAGAGCGGCAGCCGCCGCTCCAGTCCAGCGGGAAGAGAGCAGCCGCCTCATGACGCGTCACCGTTCAGCGCGGCCAGCTCCTGTTCCACGATCCCCAACCAGTCCTCCAGATCGCTGCTGCCGACATAGGTCCCGCCTACCACATTGCCGTCCCTGTCCACAAAGAAGGTCTCCGGGATCGCCTCGATCCCGGTCAGACGGCCGTTCAGGTAGGTGTCGTCCGGTAGCAGGACAGGGTAGGTGACGCCGGTCTGTTCCACAAGCTCCTGCGCCCGTTCCAGATCCTCCTGGACGATCTCGCCCTTCTCATTGCGCACATCCAAAACAAAGCCTGCCACATTCACTCCCTGTTCCTTCATCTGCTGGTACAGCTTCTCCAACTCCGGCATCTCGGCGACACAGGGCGTGCACCAGGTGGCGAAGAGATTGACCAGCGTCAGGTCATAATCCTTGAACATGTCTTGGGTATACGCATTCCCATTGACATCCTGGGTCGTGAACTCTCCCAGAGAAGGCCCCACGAACTCGCTTTGCAGGTCTCTGACGGTTTCATCCGGAAGCTGCTGGTCCGTGTTGGTTTCATCGGAGGCCGGGGTCTCCGGCTGCGTGGAGGAACACGCAGTCAGGATGGCGGCGCACATTACGGCCGCCAGCAGGGCTGCAAGCCATTTTTTGTAGTTCATGATAAATGCTCCTTTGCGATTTGATGCGGACAGCTTATCTGGGTTAAAATCCCTGCCAAGAGGATCTATCTTTTTTGTTAACAGAGATTTTATCATGATCATGATAGATTGGCAATGGCAGATAATAGGGGAAAGCGGCAGGCCAGACGCGTTTACTGGTAGTCGAGGACAAGGCGGGCTGCTGAGCCCCGGGATAGCGGAAAGTCACATGGTCGAATTCCACCTGAGTGCTTTGGGGCTTTCGGGGTTTAGCCCCGGGACCAGGAGCCAAAAGCCGCCGTTGATGCAGATGAAGAAGCCGGCGTTTTGCCGCCCATCATGGACATCATGCAAACCAGCGTCAGTCAAAACAAAGAGCAGGGCAGCGCTTCGCCGTCAGCAGCCGCCCCCACAGGGGCATACAGAGGGTCTTCTGAACGGTATTTTCCCGTATCTCGGACATCATTCTTCCCCCCTACCACGTTTTGACAAACGCCAGCGTCTTTTCCAGGGAATCCATCCTGGCTTTTCGGCCCGGTTCCCGGTTCTTTCCCCGATCGCCCCGGAAAAACTTCGCTGCCCGCAGCTCCATGGGGACGAACAGATGGCTGCCGCAGTCGTAGCACAGATGCTGATAGGGGTAGGCAAAACCATGCGCCTGCAGCCGCTCCATGATCTTCTCCGCCGCAGGTCCCGAGGGCCACATGGTATCCTGCTTGGAAGAGATCAGCAAAATAGGACCAGTGATGTTTTCCACTTTGATCGCTGCCTCCGGGGCGGGATGCTCCACCACGGGGAGATACAGGTCGAACATGGTCACCTCCCGGGCCTTGAGGCTCTTCCAGATGATTCGGCCATAGGGGGTCTTTTCGAGTCCAAAGGGCGTATAGGGCAGCTCCCGGCCATGGAAGCTCCACGAGCTTCCCGTCAGAAGAACGACGCCCTTTTTCATCTCAAAGCCCTGGCACACGGTGCTCATGGGAGCCACCGCCGTCACGGCGTTGACCAGTCCCGGCAGGAGGCTTCCAGCGGTGAGGGCCAGCTCCGCCCCCTTGGAGATGCCCCACAATCCCACCTTCTCACAGCCCATCTCATGGAGCCGCTTCGCCGCCGCTTCCAGGGTATCGACAGGGACATGGAAAAACCGGTCCGGCAATCCCTCCTCCATCACATAGGCCAGAGCCAGCGTGGTCAGCCCGCAGGTCTGGAAGATCCGGGCCAGCTGTTTCGCCAGCCCAAAATTCCCGTCGCTGCCTCCGAAGCAGATCAGCACTTTTCCCGGATAGTTGTCCTGCGCAGGGCGAAACAATTCCCCATGAAAGCCGTCGGTTTTCACGCGGAAGGCATCGTTTTCCATATGAATTTTCCCCCCCTGTTTCAAATGCAGGCTCCCAGGTATTTCCTCTGATGCAGTCGCCCGCCCCAGCCCGGAACGCCGCTCACATCAGCCGGGGCATGACGCCCCGCTTCATTTTGCCTGCCTTCCAAATCCAAGCAGCCCCTTTTTCTCAGAAAGCCCGCTCCTCACGTCCAGCACATGGTAGCCCGTGGCGTCGATGGCAGCCCGGAGGGCCGCTTCATCAATGGCCGCCTCGCTGATGATGACGGTCTCCCCCTTCTTATGGGAAGAGGTCACTTTTTTCACTGGAAACGCTCGCCGCACCGCATCGTTGACGTGGCTTTCGCACATCCCGCAGGCCATGCCTTCAATTTTCATCGTGATCTGAATCATGCTTTCCACTCCTTTCGCCAGAGGTTAGCTAATACTAACTATATAATAGTCTATCACGTTTCCGGATTTTGTCAATGGCATTTTGCTGCTATCTCACAATGTATGTCATTTGTCCCTGCCGGAGCGCGGCAGACCGCGCCGCATCCGCGGCGGCTTCATCCCTGCTTACAGATGCAGCCTTCGAAGCAGCTCACCTTTCAGGGCGGGACCTTCAAACAGGATCAATACCGCCAGAAATATCACGCTGACAGCGGCACAGATCACCGCGGGGTACACGGTCCGCAGGAGGCCGCACAGCAGCAGGACCAGCGGGATCAGCCCCAGCAGGATATTCAATAACAGATACAGCAGGTAGTCCGAAGGACGGAGGTGCAAAAGCCGGGCGATCACAGCCATGGCCAGCATCGTGCAGGTATATAAAACCGGCAGAACATAATTCAGCGACCAGCCCCGCCACCCCATCCCATGATCCCAGGCCAGTACAAGGATGGAAAGCACACAGACCTGCCAGAATACTGCTTTCAGCGGCCTGCCCCGTTTTTTGAAAGCGATCCCCACTGTGAGCCAGCCGCTGGCCAGTCCGGCGATCCCGGAGAGAGCCGCCACGCGGTGCTCTGGCAGACAGAGAAAGGCTGCAGTACACAGGACCATGGCGATCACCGTCCCCAGGGCAAGCAGGCGGAACAGCAGCTGATGGGGCCTCCCGGCAAATGGGATATCCGGATATACGTTCCCATTCCCGTCTGCCTCGCCGGTCAACGGACCTTGGCAAAGGGGACAGCAGGGCGGCGACCCGATCACATGGACCCCGCATTTTTCACAATAGCGCACGCTGCCGCCTCCCTATTCCACATAAGGCAAATTCGCCGCGACCTCCACATCGATCCCCATCTGGACCAAGCTCCGGAAAAAGGCCCGCTCCACATCGTGGCTGCAGAACGGCCCGGCAAAGCTGACCACATAGCGGTTCTGGAAGGAGCAGACGCTGGCCTGCATCTTGTCAGGGGAGGTAAACGCGCCGAACAAATGGATATACCGCTCCATCTCCGCCGGCATGGTGACTTTGCCGACGTTGGAAAATGCAGCGGTGGCCTGCCGGTCAGCCAGCCGGGCCGCCGTGCGCAATATCCAGTCCTTCAGCAGCAGCGGGACCAGCCGCAATGGAATGTTGTGCTCCAAAAAGCACAGCGCGTTGATCCGTTCGTGAAGCCGCTTTTCCGTCAGATTTTCACGGAAGCACCGGTGGACATGGGCCGTGACAGCGTCCAGGTCGTCCGGCCGGCGGCTGAAATCGTACCCGACATTGATGGTCGTGAAGAAATTGCGGGCCGATTCTGACGGAAAATAATTGCGCAGATTGACCGGCACCGTAATCACCACAGGCCGGGCCTTGTCCCGCAGGCGCATCTGCGCATGAATGGCGCAGATCAACACGGCTGTCAAAAATTCCGTCACCGTCACACCTCTGGCGCGGGAACAAGTCAGCAGCGCATCCACCGGCATATGCCCCTCCACAATGGACAGGCGGTTCTCCGGCAGCCGTTCGCCCCGCAGGCGGTACGCGCTTCTCGTCAGAGCAGGCTTCGGCAGGGGCGGCTTCTCATAATATTTCTGAAAGCTGTCGTCCCAGAGCTGGGAGTGGGACGCGGTATAGGTCAGCTTAGGCGGAGAATCGGAGAAATCTTTGGGGTTCTTTTCCAACAAATAGCGGTGGACCAGTGTACACAAAAACTGCGCCGCCCCGGTGCCGTCGGTCAGCACATGGTAAATTTCCAGATTGATCCGCCTGCCGAAGTAAAAAACGCGGAACAGCAAGCCCTTGCGGTCAGGGGAATAGAGGGACAGGCAGGGCGGTGTGTTTTCCAGGCTGACCGTAGGGCGCAGGCTGCTGTCCTCCAGATAGTTCCAGAAAAGTCCCCGCTTCATTACCGAGCAGTAAAAGGGAAACTGCCGGACCGTCTCATCCAGGGCGGATTGCAGAATTTGAGGGTCCACCGGCTCCCGCAGCTCGCAGAAAAAGCGAAACACCTTGGAGTCCTTAGCGCTGCTGTTGGATGGAAAAATTTTGGCCGCGTTATCCAGGCGGCTCCACCTGGGAAAGCCTGCGTATTTCATAAACAATCAGTCCTTCAAAAAACGGTTGATGATCTCGTAAGTCTGCTTCACCAGCTTGAAGCTGGCGGGCAGGGAAAAGTAGCCATGCAGCGCGTCAGGCATCCTGACGATCTCAGCCCGGTTCCCTGCTGCCCTCAGCAGCTCACCGTAGAACTCCGCCTCATCCCGCAGAGGGCAGTACTCCGCTGTGATGATCAGCGTGTCTGGCTGGCGGGAGAAATCCCTGACGGTCAGAGGCGCGAAATATGGATTTTCCAGATCCGCTTCTGAAGAACGGTAAAGCTCCATATAGTCCCGAATGCGCTTGGCAGTCAGCAGATATCCGCTCCCGTTTTCCCGCATAGAGGGAAACGGCGAGCCGTCTGAATAGTCGTTCCCCACAGCGGGATAGAGCAGGATCTGGCGGGCGGGAAGGAACTCACCCCGGTCACGGGCCATCAGAGAAACTGCCGCCGCCAGATTGCCGCCGGCGCTGTCCCCGATCAGAACGATCTCCTCCGGCCTGGTGCCCAGCAGGCTGTCGTGCAGAAAGATCTCCCGCGCAACCGCGTAACAGTCCTCCAGGCCCGCGGGAAAGGGATGCTCCGGCGCAAGCTGATAGTCCACTGAAATCACCATCCGGCCTGTCAGCGCCGCCATGTCGGCACAGACGCCGTCATAGCTGTCGATATCCCCCGTCGCCCAGCCGCCGCCATGGAAGAACAGAAGCACGAGGTGCCGTGTGTCCTCAGATGGTGTGAAGATACGAACGGGGACCTTGTGATCCCCACACGGCACCTCGTGCTCCCAAATGTGGTATAAATGCGGCTTTTTGATTCTCCACGAGGCAATTCTTTTCAGTTCTCGTTCCAAGGGATAGGTCTTTTTTACGTCGATGTCCGGATAAGACAGAGCGCTGAGCGCCGCCCGCAGCGCTTTGTTAACTGCCATGGCGGCTATCGGTATCTGTGACCTTGGGGAGGTCAGCCAGCCAGCTCATCCATCCGCTATTTGTTTTCTCTTTCATATAAGCTCCTTCCCTGAGTGCGCAGCAATAACATATAATATCTTTCACTGTAATATATAATTTTTTATATTATATCACAGGATAATCAGGGAAAGATATGGTAGGACATAATTTTAATATATTTTATGGCATGCAGCGCACAACGCAAGTTCCTTACAACCGCTGTCCACCCTGCACCAATCGGTCCTGAGATGAAACATAACAAGGGAGTCCGTTTTTTTGAAAACTCAAAAAACGGACTCCCTTCTATCATGCTTCCTGATACAGCTCCAGGATCGCACCGTCCTTCCAGACGAAAGCCAGCCGGTCTCCCTTATCATTGGCGGCCATAGGGCCGCAGATCACGCTGTCAGCGTCGGCGATGTACTTCTCCAGATCATCCACCTTGTAGGCCACATGGGGGTTTCGGTGGATCTCCTCGGGGAAAGGCGTGCCCTCCTCAAATTTCAGATACTCGATCTTGTAGTCATAGTCGTCCACATTGCTGACCCAGAATTTGGCCCCCTCGTTGTAGACCATGCCGGGCTTGCGGTTGGTGATGGGAATACCGATATGCATATATGCAGCGGACATTGTGGATCATCCTCCTCTTTATTTGCAGGCTGTGCCTGCTGTATTACTTATTGACGTATTTTCCCTCATACCAGCCTCGGAAGATGATCGTCAGCCAGCCAAAGGCCAGGCCGATCAGACAGTAGATCCCCTCACTGATAAAAGTATTGGTAAAGGTAGCGCCAGGGATATAACTCATAATGCCGAAGAACACGCCTGCGCCCACGAAGACAGCGGGGACCATGTTGATCATCTCGGGGGCAATATCCAGATACAGAACGATGGGCACCAGGATCAGCAGTACTAAGGGCATGGCCCAAAAGCCCAAACTGCCCAACTGGCCGCCGCAGAAGATGATGGCGATAGAGGCAATCATACCCAGGACATAGCCAATGAGGGCCCGCAGGCCATTCTTTGGCGTGCAGCCAGCCAGGAAGTACATAGCCCAAGCTTGAAAAGAAATCCAGCCACCTCCGGCAGCCAAGGGGACGATAAATGTACAAATACCCTGGTCGATGGCCTGGAGAACAGCGGCCTGGAGGCCAATAAACAGAGCGATAGGAAAATATTTTTTTGCATTCATAAGAGACTCCTTCTTTCTTTTAAATAGAGCCTCCGCATTGCAATTTTTATAAACGCGGTGTATAATCAAACTGCTGTGCGAAGGCCGCGTCTCCATCCTTGCCCGATGGAGCGCGTATAAGCGTTTGCCGCAGTTCCCGGGAGGGGCCTTCTTCGGAAGGCCCCTCCTTCTATGTCTGGTTTTGAGCTTCCTGATAGAACTGATAAGCCTCTTTGTCGGTAAACCCCTCGTGGACGATCTTGGCCACCGCCCGGCACATGGCAGCGGGGTTCTCGCTCTGGAAGATGTTGCGGCCCATATCCACGCCCCTGGCACCGTCGGAAATGGCCCGGTAAGCCATGGTCAACGCCTCAGCCTCCGGCAGCTTTTTACCGCCGGCGATGACGATGGGCACGGGGCAGGCGGCAGCCACCTTTTCAAAGTCATCACAGTAATAGGTCTTTACGAAGGATGCTCCCAGCTCCGCCAGAATGCGGGTCGCCAGCAGGAAATACTGGGTCGTGCGGGCCATCTCCTTGCCCACAGCGGTGACGCCCAGAACGGGGATGCCATAGCGTTCCCCGGCATCCACCGCCCGGCAGAGTGTCTCCAGCGATTGGGCCTCGCCCACGCCGCCGATAAAGCACTGCATGGCTACGGCGGAAGCGTTCATGCGGATAGCGGCTTCCATGTCGGCGCCGATCCCATTACCAGTACTCATATCATCAATGAGAACGCTGGCGTCGTGGGTTGCCCGGAGACAGACAGCATTGTGGACCGTGGGCGGGATGCAGGAGCGGATGGCGCCCCGGGTCCCCATCAACACATCGGCATACTGGCACAGGGGCGCAATGGTCACGTCCATACGCTCCAAGCCCGCAGTGGAGCCCATGATATAGCCGTGGTCAAAGGCCAGCATGACCGTGTTGCCGCTTTTAGGATTGAACAGGCGGGAGAGGCGGTTTTTCGCGCCCCAATCCCCATGTCCCAGACCTTTTGCGAAGAATCCCTGCTCCGGAGCAGCCACATCAAAGTGATAATCCTTCGCGGCCTTATTTCCGATCGCGTCTGCCATGGCTCACTCCTTGCTGTACGCAGGAGTGTGGCAGGGGGTGTTCCACAGGCGGAGGAATTCGTCATCCCACTTGGCAATGTTCATCTGGAAGCCGCCCGCCTCCTGTACGGTGAGAATCTCGCCCACCATACTGGCGGCGACCTCGACGTCCTTGGCCTTCAGGAATTCCACCGTATCTTTGAACAGCACCAGCATTTCCATCATGGTGGTGGCGCCGCAGCCGTTGATCATAACAAAGGTTTTGTCGCCCGCTTTCAGCTCCAGCTTACCGCTCAAAGCTTCGGCCACAGTAGCCACAGTGTCCTTCGCGGACATCATGGGGACCCGGATGCCGCCGCCTTCTCCATGCTGGCCAGCGCCGATCTCCATCAAATCCGTCTCGCCCAGATCGCCAAAGGACATGCCGTTTTGTGGATGGGTCGCGTCAGTGGACTTGACGGTGACGGAGGCCATGCTGTCAGCGTAACGCTGCGCGATCTCGGCGACCTCGTCCAGGGACTTCCCCTCCCGGGCAGCGGCTGCGGCAATATGATACAGGGCCACCGCGCCGGCCAATCCCCGCTTGTTGTCCTCGCCGTTGGGATCGTACTGGATCTCTTCGCCTGTGATGACCTGACGGACATTGAGACCGGCCTTTTTCGCCAGCTTCATAGCCTGCTTTCCAGCAAGCTGATCACCGGCGTAATTCAGCGTCAGCAGCAGCACGCCATGGCCCTTGTCGGCCAGCTTCATGGCGTCAAAGACCAGCTGTCCGTTGGGAGCGGCAAAAATGTCGCCCACAGCCTGAACGTCCAGCATCCCCTTTCCCACAAAACCGGCCTGGGCAGGCTCATGGCCGGAGCCGCCGTAGGTAACGACAGTCACGCGGTTTGCATCCTTCAGGTCCTTGCTGATGACCAGATGGCCGTCCACATCCAGAATATCGGGATAGGCCAATCCCAAACCCACCAGCTCTTCATCCGTGATCGTCTCCGGAGCGTTGATAAACTTTTTCATTTGAGGTCCCTCCAATTCAAATTTTTAGATATCTGTGCAAGCCCCGCTGCCAGGGCAGAGGACACGATGCTCATGCCTGGGCCAGCCCCTGGAAGAAGCGGGCCATGGATACGGCTCCGGCGTCCGGGATCCCGATGGTCTGTGTGCCATAGCTCTTGGCCCGGCCAAACCTGGATACGAAGTTTTTGGAATTCTCCGCGCCCTCAGCGGCGGCCCTGGCGGCGGCGGCAAACAATTCATTCTCATCGCCGCCCTTGTAAGCCGCAATGGCCTCGCTGGCCGGGATCAGTGCGTCCATCATGGTCTTGTCGCCCACTTTGGCGCCGGACATCTCGTTCAATTCCTCCAGCGCCTTGGCAAAAATTGCCTGGATGCCTGTCACATCCACTGCATCTCCCTCAGGTGCTGCCTCCTGCATCCCATCCAGCCAGGTGTTCCACAGGGGGACGGCGCTGCCTCCGTTCAAGGCCATAACCGCCATGGCCGCGTCATCCAGCATAGCCTGGATGCCCCCCTCCGCTCCGTCCACGGCAGCTGAAATGGCTCCGGCGATCTTAGCCATGGTCAAACCATGATCGGCGTCGCCGAATTTAGAGTCGATCTCTGTCAATTCGCTTTCCGCCGCGAGGACTGACGCGCAGGCGCATTTGAGACGTACCGCAAACTCACTCTTTGTCATATGATGAATTCTCCTCCCGTCATTCAAATTGTTACTTTTGTGCTGTAATAATATCACTCAATGTTACATAAGTCAATCGCTGTATTGATTTTCTCCGTATTTTATATATTATCTTATTTTAATTTGTAGGAAAAGTATAGAAAAATCCACTCGGGCGTGTATTTCACGTCCGAGTGGTTACATATGTTAATTCTTTGCAAATAGTGATTGGACAAGAGCCGAGCGCGCTACAATGTGCGTAAAGAGCCCGGAATGAAGCGCTCCCCGCAGAGATCTTGCGCTGGTATTGGCAGAGCAGATGCCGATGATATGCGGGCACCTCCGCAGCGTATCCAGGGGAACCTGAATGGCGAAGTCCTGTTCCGACTGGATCACCGTTCCCTCCTCGTTAAAATAGTAAACCAGCAGCCGGCCGCACGCATGCTGCCGCTGAAGCAGGCTGCCATACCGGACCAGCGAGGCAAAATCCGGGCTGGAGGGGTAGTTTCCGATGTTGACCAGCGCAGTGTCTACCTGTTCCCACTCCTGATAGATCTGACGGTAGACCTCCGTGGAGCACAAAAGCTGTTTTTCCTCCAAACTATCCGGCAGGGCCGGAAGATAGAGGAAATGGGGCGTCGCGCCTAACTGCTGGGCCATCAGCCGGACGTTTTCATTGGACTGGTAATTGCGGGCGGGAATACTGGCGTTTCCCACCAGCGGGCAAATATCGGTAACTGTGCTGTTCAATTGGGAGTTTTCCTCCAGCCACGTCACCAGCTGCCCGATCAGATAGCCCCAGCCCACACCCAGCCGGCGGGTACCCAGCTGCCGCAACAGCTCAACAATCCCCTGAGAGAGCGTCTGATTCGTTGCGTCCTCGCCCTCGCCGTCCTCTACCAAAACGCCGCCCTGGATCGAGCTGGACTGCCGCAGCCGCTCCAGCAGAGTCGCCGCTTTGGCCCCAGGCTCATGGACTGTGATCTCCACCACGCCAAGCTCACGCGCCTCGGACAACATCCGGCTGATCAGGGGACGGGAGACCCCCAGCTCTCTGGCAATATCGCTCTGTTTCCAGTCCTCCAGATAATACCGGCGGGCCACATGGGCCAGCCGTTTTTGCTTTTCCTGACTGATTTTCACATTAGCGCCTCTTTCGTTAAAGAGTTATTACATATGTTACTTATAATATAAATGGGATTCCCGCACAATGTCAAGCCTGGAAAATGATTTGTGCTCCACAAGTCAAATCATGCGGAGCCTTTCCTGCAATCAGGCTTCCGCGGACTTTCTGAAAAAAGGCCGTCATCATCGCACAGGCCCGGCCATGTCAGATCACAGCTTTCCGCCTGCTGGAATTCCTCCGGTGTATTACAGTTCAAAAGGAGTTCCTCCGGGCCGTAATACTCGTAAACCGACCATTCCACCAGGTCCCGCAGCGCGCGGACCGGTGCGCTGCGCTCCGCGATCAGCGGTGCGATGACCTCTCCCACAGATTTATCGTACACACCGATCAACGGCTCTTGTTTGCCGTGATGCCCCAAAACGGTGACGCCCATCTCGTGAGCACAGCACATTTTAGAGAGGACCCACGCCGGGAGCAGGGGCGTATCCACGGTCAAAACAATACACTGAGGATGCTCTGCCGTCTGCAGACACGCATGCAGCCCGCCCAGTGGGCCGCGCTCCTGCAGTATATCTGGTATGATCTTGGTTCCCGGCAAGGCGGGACAGTTGGCGCCGGAGAGCAGAATATCCGTGATGCCCAGGGCACGCAGCTTATCGGCCTGCCACTCCAGCAGTGTTTTTCCATGCAGGAGCAGATTGGCCTTTTCGCGTCCCATACGGCTGGATTTTCCCCCTGCGAGAATCATGCCGCTGAACTGCCGTTTTTGCTTTTCTGCCCGTTCCTTCTGCAAGTTGGCCCGCGCTATCCGGATCTCCAGCTCCGATACCTCCAACCGCTTTGCCAGCCGCACCGCGGCCGCCTGCTTGACCTGTGTGTCCTTGGGGGTATACTCCAGCAGTGCGGCGATCAGGAGCGCTCCGCACCAGCTGGGACAGCCGGGCATATAGCCTTCAAAATCGATTCCAAGCACTGTGCCCTGTTCCGCGTCCCACAGAAAATTCCGCAGATTCCCCTCCGCAGGCAACTGTCCCAGGGAGCGGCTGCACCCGGAGATCCATGCCGCCAGCGCGTCCCAGGGCTCTGGGCAAAATCCGGCGCGCTCCTGCCGCTCCAGCTCCTCCAGCAGCGTCGGCTGCGGGCAACGCGCCAGTGTCAGCATACCAGGCCGCGCTTCCAGCAGTTCCGGATGCGGCATCCGCAGGACACGGTAAACATCATATTCCCGCTGCCAATCCTCTATTTGCGTGAAGTGCTTTTCCACCGCACAGCGGCCGTTCCAGGTGACAGGATAGACCTGGTTCCGCCGGCTGAAAAAGAGAGTCATGATATTTCGATCCGTGCGACATGGGACACGTTGCGCTTGCTGTTGGCGTCGCCGAAAACAATCAGCCGTGCGCCCTCTTCCTCTTCCAGCAGGTAGACCTCCCGCTCCCCATGCAGCTCCGCGAACGTGAGCTCCGCGTAGTATTCATCGTCCGCGATCACAGAGACGGTCTCATAGGATGTCACGCCGGCAGAGGCGAGAAGTTCTTCCAGCGGGAATCCCATAGCGTCTATCTCGAACGTCTCGCCCTTTGCGTTGGAAATGCTCCCTTGCACGGGGTGCAGTTCCAGCTCCGTCAGGCTGACAGAGACCGTTTTTTCTTCATACATGATCTGTATCTGACCCTCTTCGGTGCTGGTCCTTGTAGCCAGGTGGACACATGCCACCACGCCCGTCAGCAGGATGACCCCCGCCGCCAGCAGTACGCGTATATGTTTCTTTTTCATACGGAAACACCATCCTTTATGGGTTTGATCTTAAAATCCTGCCTGATCTGCACACCGATCACAGGCGTCAGGCGCTGCGCGATCTTCGCGCCCAGCAGCCCGCAGAGGATCCCGGAGGAAAGCGCAATACAGGCATACAGAGCCAATACAATTCCGCTGAGGCGGAAGACGATGAGATTTGCCGTAGCGGCGGCGCTAATAGCGGCCAGCCCGTTGGCCAGTGCCATGCGGTCCGCCCGGGAGAGCGGTGTTTTGGCGGTCCCCTTCAGAACCAGGTCGATCACCAGCCCCGGGACGATATAGCCTACAGGTGCCAGTGCCCCCATGCTGCCCACCATGCCAAAGGATAACGCGATCACACTCTGCACAGCACCCATCAGCGTGCCGCAGAAGCCCCCCGGCACAAGAATAACGGCGATCACAAGGAACATCAGGGAAAAGCTGGTGGCGATGCCCCCCGGAACATGGAGCGCATCTGTGACAATATTCGTCAGGGGGGAGATCAGCCGTTTAGCAAACAGGCCCAGGTCACAGCACAGGGCCAGAAAGATTACAGTTCGCAAGCGATAATTTTTCAAATCACCATTTCCTTTCTCTAAAAAATGATAAGAGCCGGAGGGCTTTTCCCTTCCGGCTCTTGCTGATCCAAGAGGAAAATGGCTGTAAAGGACAGGTCCCTTCCAGAGCGGCAGCTCTCGGACGGTCCTATCATACAGTCCCCTTCTCAAACACGGAAGGCCGCTTCGTTTCCGAAACGACCCAGGCCAGGCCGCCATGGTCTCCTTTAGGCGGGATGGCTCGGAGATGATCTCGGTCAAATTGTTACGCTTCCCACTGGTTCAGCAGCAGGGAAACGCCGCGGTTTTGCTCTTTTGCCCGCAAATAGGCCAGGTAGGCGCAGTTCAGATCATGAGCGCCCATTCCCATGTGGGTGGAAACGATGATCTCGGACGGGTCCTCGCGGCCCGGGCACTTTCCTGCCAGCACCTCTGTCATGTCTCCAAACACGTCGTCGATGGACAGCGTCCCGTCCGGGTCCAGCTCAGGGTCCTCGATGATATCCATATCCGGTGGGCGGTAGCCCAGGAACCACTTTGCTTTTCTGGAAATTTCGGAGTCCATATCCCGGAAGCCCTCCATCCCGATGATGGTCATGCCGGGCTTCAGCTGGTCCGCCGTAAGCAGCGGCTTCATCGCACCAGAAGCCAGCAGCACCAGCAGGCTCCCCTCCAGCGCTTCCTGCGGAGTGGCGCAGCCCACGATCTCCGCCCGCTCCCTGTACGCATCCCGCACCTGCTGGATAGGGCCGCTGCTGCGGCTGAACACCCGCACCTGGCGGATCGTGGGGAACTGGGTCAGAAATCCCCTGATCCCCGCCCGGGCCTGCACGCCGCAGCCAAAAACGGATAAGACCTCCGGGTCCGGATTCGCCAGATGCTTCGCCTGCACCACACCGTGGCCGCCGGCTGTCCGCATGGCGGTAATGGCCGTAGCGCCGACGATGGCAAACGGAGACCCGGTGGTCGTGTCACTCAGGATCACCAGGTTGCCGTGGCTGAAGGGATAGCCGGGCTGAGGCGCGCCGAATGTGCTGATCCATTTCAGCCCGGCCACCTTCTTGTCCCGCAGCACGGCCGGCATGGAATGAAAATTATTGCTGCCGCCCTCATCTGTGACCATCAGGGACATCCTGCCCACCTCGATATCGCCGGTCCCAATGTGGTAAAAAGTGCTCTCCGCCGCGGCGATGGCATCCGCAGGGGTCAGCAGTTCCCGCACGTCCTGTTCACTGAGAAACAGGATCTCTTCCGTCAGTTTGTTCGTCATCCCGTGTCCTCTCAAGAAATACGGGCCACGATCTCGTCCATGGAGAGGGACTTGTCAAAGCCCAGGTTCTCCAGATTCCGGCCCTCCGCCGCATAGTCCGTGCCGTTGATGGAAGAGGCTAACTGGATGATGGCCCGCAGGGTCGGCATCGGCACGCCCAGCCGTTCCGCGCAGGACAGCGCCAGAGCGCCGCAGGCCCAGCAGTCCTCGGCAACGTAGCGGTGCGTCAGGCTGTCGGGACCGGTCAGCGTGCGGAAAACATCATATTCGGGATGGTTTTTCCAATCCCGCAGCTCTTCGAAAAACTCTGTGGCAGAGTCCCGCTCCTCCAGGCCGAATTTCGCCACCAGTGCCATCCGCTCCCGCCGGATGGCGTCCGTGCAGCGGATCGCGGCGTCGCTGAGGCCGTGCTGAAACAGGATGAAGTCCTCTCCCATGTCCTCGATCTTGGCGGCAGAGAGCAGCGTCGTGCCGATATGCAGCACATAGTTGTCAGACAGCAGCGCCCCCTCAAACACATTGCGGTTGGGGACGAAATCCAGTACGCCCTCTGCAAAGCTGATGAATGCGGACGTTTTGCTGCCGGGAAGGGCGGCCACCTTCTTCTTGCGGATCGGCAGGCCGATGGTCACTTCCGCCTTGCCGCTGATCCGGCAGGGGCAGAGGTTGCCCTCCAGCTCGGCGATCATGTTCGCCTCGGGATCGATGCCGTGCCGGTCGAACACCCGCCGGACGGAGAAGGAGCCCAGATTACCGGGGGACAGCAGGATGTGCTGGCCAGGCTTCAAACAGGGGGCGATGGTATTCGCCACCTCTTCCTGTCTTGTGGCGGGCACGCAGACCACGATCAGCTCCGCGCCGGCCAGGGCCTTCTCCGGGTCCGTGGTGACCCCGGCAGGCTGATAGAAACCGCAGCCGGCGCTGCCGCGCATCAGCAGGCCGCCCGCCTCCCGGACGTTTTCCAGAACGTCGGAAAACTTGTCGTTGTCGTACAGGGTTACGGAAAAGCCCTTTGCCGTGAAAAACGCCGTCGCGGCATAGCCGGTGGAGCCGCCGCCGATCACAGTGATATTTCGGATCATAATGAACCTCCTTTTCAATTTGGGGACCGTTTATCGATATCAATACCATACCACGGTTTTCACGGCTTGTGTTATCGCCTTTTTTGTTAGAGGCCTACCGACAACTACTGTTGGACATCCCGCATGATAAAGGATAGTATTTTATCGAGCAGAATCCATTGGGAGGTTAGAAGTGTGAAAAATGCTGCAATTATTGGTTTCGGCTGCGCCGGCTATCACGCGGCCAAAGCTCTTAGGGAAAAATGTCCCGCATGCGATATCCATGTGTATTCCAACACCCATGAGGCTCCGGCAAATCCCATGCTGACCACCTATTACGTCGCGGGAAAGCTTCCCCGCAGCGGTGTGTTCCCCCTCGGAACGAAGGAGGAGATCGTGTCCTCTCTGAACATCCGCCTCCATGAGGACACACCGGTGAAGCGGGTGCTCGCGGAGAAGCGGGCCGTGGTGCTGGAGGACGGTACGGAAACCGTTTATGACGAGATCATCCTGGCAAGCGGCTCCCATCCGTTCATGCCTCCGATCAAGGGATTGCCCAAGCGCAATGTGTACGTCATGCGGACGGTGGACGACGCAGATCTTCTTCTGAACGCCATCCACGGCGGGATCTCCTCCGCCCTGGTCATCGGCGCGTCCTGGGTCGGCATCAAGGTCGTGGAGGCCCTGGCCGCCCATCAGGTTCCCACCACGATGGCGGATATGGCGCCCCGCATCTTCCCTACCGCTATTCTTCCGGATGTGGCGGACGTGATCCATGCCCGTTTGGAGGCCAAGGGCATCTCCCTGCTGTTTGGCCGGGGCATCGATTCCATGGAGGAACAGGAGGACGGCATCGTGTGCCGCTTCAGCGACGGCACCAGCATCAAAACGCAGATCGTGGCACTGTGCCTCGGCCTGCGCCCCAGCATTTCCTATCTGGACCCGGCTGAGATCAAAATCAACCGCGGCGTAGTCGTGGACATGAAAATGCGGACCAGTGTCCCCCATATTTACGCGGTGGGAGACTGCTGCGAGGCCAAAGAGATCATTCACGACCAGTATGTAGTGGTGAACCTGTGGGCGAACGCCGTGCGCCAGGGAACTGTCGCCGGCAGCAACGCGGCAGGCGGAGACGAGTCCTTCCAGGGCAACTTTACCCACAATATCACCCACTTTCTTGGAATGGACTTCATCGGCATCGGCGACAACCGGGCGCAGGGCGACATTTTGGCCTATGAAAGCCCCAGCGGAGATGTAATGTTCCGTGCAATTATTGAAAACGGCAAAATCGCCTGCATCAATATTCTGGACAATTACAAAATCAGCGGCGTTCTGAAAAACTATATGATTAAGCGTGTACTTGGCAGTGATGAACCCTTCGACGATAAAAGCAGAGTCCGAATCATGGAAGATCCGTTGGGCCGCGCTCTGGTTGACTTGCTGGAAACATCTGCCGCATCTGATATTTGATCGAGAGGAGTAAACAATCATGTCTTATGTTTTTGAATTTGATCCCGCCCGCTGCTCCGCCTGTGGTGCGTGTGCGGTGGCTTGTATGGATCAGAATGACATCGATATCAAAAGTCTGGAAGAGCCCTTCCGTGTGACCTGCGCCATGGAGCGTCAAAGAAACGAATTCAATCAGATCACCTTTATGTCCGTGGCCTGCAACCACTGCGAGGATGCTCCCTGTATCAGTGCCTGCCCTTGCGGTTGCCTGTACAAGGACGAAGAGACCGGCTTCACCTTGTATGACACCACCAACTGCATTGGCTGCCACAGCTGCGCCATGGCCTGCCCCTTCGGTGCTCCTACCTATGGTGCCGACGGCAAAATGAAAAAGTGCGACGGCTGCGTCACCCGTGTCCGCCTGGGTTTACAGCCCGCCTGCGTCCATAACTGCCCCACAGGCGCTCTTCGTCTTGTCCCCGCTGAGGAGTGGAAAGACGAACGGACCACTTCTGCCATGAAGCGGATTATGGATAAGATGGTCGAAGAACGCTAATTGACGTTTACCGCTTTTCAATAGCTTTCCTTTCTCTTTGCCGCCCTTTCTCTGTTACTGGAGAAGGGCGGCATCTCTACTAAAAGAGCACAGCGCCTGCCGGGGTTTTCCCGGCAGGCGCTGTACTCTCTTATATCATCAGTCCCTGTTCAGATAACGCTGAGGCATCGGAATCTTTTCAATTTTGCAGCGGTTGGACTTGTAACCGGGGAAGCCGCTGTAAGGATCCAGATGCCAGCTGCCAACCAGGTCGTTGGCATTCGCCTCGCTGTATCCGTGGTAGAAGTGGACGTCACCCTTGCGGATCTTGGCAGAGGGGTTCACGGCAACTTCAATACTGCCGGAGGAGTTGGAAATGCGGATCCAATCATTGCTGGTGATGCCCAGTTCCTCAGCATCCTCCAAACTGATATCAGCCATGGGATACTTTCTCATCTGCCGCAGCCAGGGCACCTCGTGCAGTCTGGAGTGAATGGTATTGGGTATGCGGGCTCCGGTATCCAGTGTGAAGGGATATTCCTCGGCATTAGCGTCATCGTCCAGAGGATCTCGGAAGGTGGGGATGGGATCCAGGCCATGGCTCTTCTGGAACTCCTCAACGATAGTGGACTTGAATTCGAACTTTCCTGTGGGAGTTTTGCAGCCGGCGGCGAGATACGCACCCGGAACGACTTCCTTGGCCTCAGGCACATGGATGGGCATATCGTTTGCCTTCATTTCTTCAATGGTAATGCTGAGATCCCGAGTCATAAAGCGGATTCCGGCCTCGTAGCCCTCTTTCAGCAAATCATCATCCAGATCCATGATCTTCGCCAAATCAGCCAGCATCTGTACATCGCTCTTGGACTGGTAAAGCGGATCGATGACAGGATTGGTATATGTGGCAAAGCCACCAGGGTACACCTTGAACTCGCCGCGCTCAAAAGAGGTACAAGCAGGCAGCACGATATCCGCATACTTGCAGGTATCGGTCATAAACAGCTCCGTATTGACAAAGAAATCAAGTTTTTTAAGCGCTTCATAGAAAGCGGGCGTATCGGGGAACATCTTGGCATTCATACCCATTGCAAACACAGCCTTGATGGGATAAGGCGTTCCCTCTTCAATCTGGCGGCACAGATCCATAGCCTGGAACTCAGGCACCAGACGGGTCCACAGCGGGAAGCGGCCGGCTCCGATCGCCTCGGTGCGGGGGCCGGGCTGTCTTTCCAGATAATATTCATGCTCATGGGTGTCAAAGCCTGCGATCTGATCGTAGTAGGTCGCCCGTACAGGCAGGTTGCCGCCTGCACGGTCAAAGTTTCCGGTCAGCGCGTTCAGGCAGATGATGGCGCGATAGTTCTGAAAACCGTTGAGGTGATGGGTCACAGGGGAGGGGGAGTCATGGATGCAGGCAGGGCCGTTAGTGGCATACATCTCAGTAGCGCGATAAATGTCATCAGGGTCCAGGCCAGTGATTTTGGCAACCCGATCCAAATCAAACTGCTTTACATATTCCGCGTATTCCTCATAGCCGTAGGCGTACTTCTCAATGAACTCCTTATCCACCCAGCCGTTTTCGATGATGATCTTCGCCATGCCCAGGGCAAGGGCGCCATCTGTGCCGGGACGCAGCTGCAGATGGATATCTGCCAATTTTTCCGTGGCGGGCGTCCTCCTGGGGTCAACGATGATGAACTTCTTGCCCATCTCCTTCAGTTCCAGAAGTGCGGGGGCCACCGTATGGTTGGAGTAGAAGCCGTTCAGCGCCCAGCCCAGGATGGTGTTGGCGTTGCCGTAATCCGGCTCAATGATAGTGCCGCAGGTGGCCATCCACGCCATCTCGGTGGACTTCCAGCACACGCTGCATTCGGAGCCATAGTTGATGCTGCCGAAGGAATAGGCAAAGCGGTGCAGAGTCTGGCGATACCACTTGGTGAAGCCGGAGAAAAATGCAACAGAGTTTGCACCATACTGGGCACGGTAACCCAGCAGCTTGTCGGAAATCTCCCGATAAGCCTCATCCCAGGAAATGGGTTCAAATTGACCCGATCCACGGGGACCCACTCGACGCAGAGGAGTCTGGACCCGGTCCGGCCTGTAAATGTACTGGCGGTTGGAGGAACCCTTCGGGCAAAGCTTGCCCTCGTTAAAAGGATGTCCTTCTGTGCCTTCTACCTTGATAATCTTGCCGTCTTTTACATAGGCATTGATTCCGCAATGCGTACCAGGACAGCAAATATCACACAGCGTGTGTTTGACCTCAATCCCAGTCTCGGGACCGGGAATTTTGGCCTTGATCATTTCTTCAATCGTGGGTTTCATAGATTACCTCGCTTACTCAGATAGTGAACAATTTGCCCAGTTCAGAGATCTTGGTGCCTACGCCAGAGTGGCGCAAAGCGCCCCACAGAGTCACCTGGTTGCTGGTGAGAACCGGCACATGATAGTCCTCCTCCGCCAGCCTGATCAGGTCCAGCACATTCAATCCGGTGCAGCTGATAAACAGGCAGTCGGCGCCAGTTTTGTCCAGCTGCTTGAGCTGGCGGTATACCAGGCTGGGCTGGATCTCGGCGATATCGTCCTCGGGATAGGTCATGCCCTTGATGTTGGTCACATGAACGCCGTTGGCCTCCAGGAACTGCTTCTCCACCTCATTGGTGTTATCGGGATAGGGCGTTATCACGGCGGCATGATTTACGCCAAGAGCGTGAAATGCCTCTACCAGAGCGCTGCTTGTGGTCATACCCGGGCAGCCGCTGGCCCGCTCAATGGTCTCAATGCAGGTCTTGTCAAAGCCGGGGCCGCCGATCAGGCTGCCGGATGTGCAGCCGAACATGACGCACTCGTGGGGTGAACCACGGAAGATCTTGGCAGTGTCCTCCAGGCAGTCCACCATATCCATCAAGCCTTCGGGAGACGGCATGCCGCTGAAGGGGATACGGGTCGTATTGATCCCGACGCCCTCGGGGATATACCGATGAAAGTCATTTTCCATATTTGGGCCTGTTCCCGGAGAGATCAGGCCGATCTGCGCACGCCAAAATAACATATCGATTCCTCCAAACTCAGAAAAATCAGGCTTACAGCGTAATATACTTTGCGACCTCACTCATGTCCTCGACGTTTTCGATGTTGAAAATGAAGTCGCAGAGCGCGTTCTGCTTCTCTTCGCTCATCACGTCGCTGGTGGCCAGCTTGAACACGTCGATACACTCCTGACGGGTGTAATCGTTCTGGGGATGTCCCTTGGGGAACTGCATGGTCTCCTCATAGACCGTGCCGTCCTGCATAGTGATCTTCATGCCGTACACAGGATAGGAGCCCTTCTGGAATTTATCAAAGTTGTGGGGGATCAGAGATGTTTCGCCCACGCCATGGACCTTGGAGGCAAGCTCCAGGATCGCAGGATCGTTCAGATACTTGGCATCCAGCCAGTCGTAGCCGACTTTGGGCCCCTTCAAGTACATGGCCATGCAGAAGGGGATGCTGAACTGCGCACGGACCAGAGAGGCATAACCATCGGCGGGAGCCTCCTCGCTACGCTCGGGGATGTAGGGAGAGACCTCGATGCTGGCGATGCTGTCGGGGTCAAACTGATGCTTCCGATACAGCTTGTCGATCAGGTCCATGGGTGTCTGGATCCACATGTTCACGGGCCAGTTCTTCATCATCAATTCCATGATCATATGGCGTTTGCCCAGGTCTTTATCGTACCAATCCCAGTCGCACTGGTCAGAAACGCCCAAATAGTAACCGCCGTCATCCTCCAGGGAATTCATCAGCGTAGAGATGCCAGCTTCGGTGATCAGAGAGCACTCTACGCCCAGCTGAGCAGTTAGGCCATGGGTAAAGTGGTAGAAATCGCTGAAGCTGGAGTGGATCACGTTGATGGCAACAGGCGTCATGTGCGCTGCAGTTCCCAGCAGTTGGTTCATCTTGTCGCCTTTGATTCCCATCAGTTTACCAGCAGCGGCGGTGGGAGCAAAAATCTGCCAGCAGTGCAGGCCCCAGCCCTGTTCAAAACGCTCGTCAGAGGGCTGCACGGCCATGGCAACGCGCTGATAGATGTCGTAGCAGCCAACCAGCGCGGTCAGGTAATCCTTGCCGCTCTTATGGTAGGCCTCGGCGACTGCCAGAGAGGCAGGAACAGCACCGGCGGAGGGATGGCCGGTCCAAGCGCAGTCCTCCCAGTCCAGCAGATCAGCCATCGTGCCGGTGGCCAGCACCGCATTGGCAACACCAACTTTGGTGCCATCACCGATGATGGTGGCTTCCACGCCGCCTCCGCCCAGGGTCTTGGCGATCCGGATAATGTCCTGTGCGGACTTGGAGCGCATGGAGGACAGCGCCGCGCCGATGGTGTGCAGCGTCACCAACTTGGCCCGCTCCAAAACCTCCGCGGGGATATCCTCATATTTCAAGTCGGACAGATAGTCGGCAAGGATCTTCGTGTACTGTTTCATAATGACTGCTCCTTTACATTCTATTTTAAATCATGTATACTACTTAAAAAAATAAATTTATGTGGGGGGATATTTGTGCACGTTGAATATTTGCAGTATCTTGTGGAGGTATCAAACTGTTCCTCGATCTCCGCGGCGGCCAAAAAGCTGTATCTCAGCCAGACCAGCTTGAGCGCCATCATCTCATCTCTGGAAAAGGAACTGAACATCACCTTTTTCCGGCGGACCCACAAGGGCATCGTGGTGACGCCTGAGGGGAAGCAGGCTCTGGAGATCATCAAGGATATTCTGGAAAAAAACGACGAGCTGCGGAACATCTTCGATTCGAGCTCACGGATCAACTCCATCGTAAATGTGGCGGCATACCCCTCTGTCGCCACATCACTTTCCGTGTATTTGGCGCGGCGCTTTGTCGAGACCAATCCCGATGTTTCCCTGCAGGTGCATGAGCTGCCGTACAGCCGCACTTTCAACGCCATCAGCGAGGGGCTGACCCATATCGCGGTCGCCGCTGAAAACAGTGACCTGATCGACATCCACCACGAAATGATCAAACGGGGCCTGGTCATTGAGCCGCTTTATGAGGATCGTTTTGATCTGATCGTATCTTCGCAGTCCCGTCTGGCTGACCGGGAAAGCGTTGATATCTCGGAAATTCTGGAGGACCGCCTGGCTTTTACCCACGTATATCCCTCTCTGCGGGACCGTACGATTGCGCCCATCATACGAAAGTTCAGGACCTTTACGATCTTCAACAATATTGAGGCTTTGAAACAGGCAGTGGCGGACAACAGCGTCATTGCGTTCGTCCCGGGTCTTGCGACCCTGGGCGACCATCGGATCCAGCAGGGCCTCATCCGCCAGATCCCTATCACCGGCTTTCCCACCGGCCTGACCAACTACCTGCTCTATGAGAAATACAGTATGCTGAGTGTGGCTGAGAGAGCGGCACTCAGCGAGATCAAAGAGTTTTACCGCGCTCTCTCAGCCGTATGAGGTTTTATTCTATCTATCAGATAATGTAACTTGCCACGATATACACCGCAATGGTAGGGATCAGGAAGCATACGCAGTAGACCAGACCATACTTATAGATATCTTTCGTAGTCAGCCACTTGTTGCTGTAAATGTAGGAAGCCATGCCGGAGGACCCCGGCAGGATGAAGCCCATGTTGGCAACCAGAATGATGGCCATGGCAATGACCATGGGGTTAAAGGACATCTGCTCTGCAATCGGAACAACGATAGTCAGCATGACCAAGCCAGTAGCCATATTACTCCCCAAATTGGTCAGGATCAGCATCACGATGATCACAACAGCGACAAACATGACAGGACTCATAGAACCCAAAATGGGAGCCAGGATATTGGTCATAACGTCCTTGATACCAGTGCCATCAGAGGTCAATGCGCGGGCAGCCGGGATAACGGCGGCGCACATCAGCAGAATGTTCCAATCGGCGCCGTTTTTTACGACCTTGGGGAAGTCCATCAGGGGCTTGCCGTCCAGACGAACAATGATTGCCAGGCAGAAGACGATGGTGAACCAACCAACCTGCGTAACAGAGTCCAAGAAGGTGCGGATCACGTTACCGGTGGGGATCATAGTGGTGCCGATGATGTAAAAGACGATCAGGACGAAGCAGAGAATGTAGCCCTTGTGCTGCTTAGTCAGCTTGCTCATCTCTTCATTCTTCAAGGTGGTCACATCAATGGTCTTCAATTTTTCGAAATCGCACTTGAATATATATTTCATAGCCAGTACGATCAGCGCGGACATCAGAGTCAAGGCAATGAGGCCCAGGAAGAAATACAAAACATGATTGAAAGCGATGCCGGTCATCTCCTGGAAGATCATGGCCAAGGCGATCAGCCAGCTCTGGAAGGAAAACAGGCCCTCATACATAATGGAGGTCAAAAAGCTGGCCAGGATCAGCATGGTGCTGTATCGCTCGCCCTTCTTGTAGCCAGCATACTCAGCGATGTAGTAGAAAATTGTCCAGGACAGGACGATGGTCACATTGGAGGTCACCAGCGGAGCGCAGATGCCAAATGCCACGATGTAGATGAAAGTAAACAGCATCGGGCGGCCGTTCAGGACCTTTCTGGTAATGATCCAGCGAGCCATGACCTCACCTAAGCCGCTGGAGGCGATTCCCTCCGCCAGCACAAGCAGGATCAACATCATCCACACGATATCGCTGCCAAAGCCGGAAGCGATGGCGTCAGGGACGGAACAATAACCAGAGAGACCCAGCGCGACGATAGTCAGCATACTGGGCCAGATAATCTCTACCGCGCACAGCAGGTAGATCATGCCGATGAAGATGCCCAGAATTCTCATGCCCAATTCGGTAACGCCTGCAATGGGCGGAAGGAATCCTACACCAAACATGATGATGATACCGATAAGACTTTTAATGTAATATGATGTGTCTTTGGATTCTGTTTGTAAACTCATAGTTTTCTCCCTTTCTGTCAATGTTTCGGGTAACCCGGTTGTGGTTCCTTGCTCAAATATTACAAAGATTCAGAGCGCCCGTCCAATAGTTTGCCTTGCTAAGCGGTTACCAAAAAAACTGGAAGCACTATTCGTATTTCACGAAAAAGGCTCCTTGTATCAGGGCAAGATGCCTATAATCCCACCGTTTTATGCTTGGAGGACCACAAACAAGTCTCTTTTGGAGGCTTATTTTTTATATACTGATTTTTACGCTATCCCGCCAACAAGAAAGTGGGTAACGTAAAACTTTGTTTTTGTGCTATTATTCATGGTATCAAGTACATCCTTTTAAAAATAAAGGGAAAAGGAGATATTGGATATGATGAAGAAAATGATTGCCTGGGTACTTATTGTGGCGGCGGTCGTCGGCATCATGACTGGCTGCGGCGGATCCAAGCAGGCAGAGACCAGCAGTGACAAGATCGTTCTGAAATTCGGCCATCCCCAGACAGGCGACAGCATATGGCAGTCCCTCGCAGAGTACATCAAGGAATATGTGGAGTCCCGGGACGAAACCATTGCCATCGATATCTATCCCGATTGCCAGCTGGGTGACGAATCCACCATGATGCAGGCTGCTCTGGCGGGCACACTGGACATGGTTGGCCTGACATTCTCCGAGCTGACCAATGCGGTACCCGCCTGCAATGTCTGTGAGCTGCCCTTCTTTTATGGTACCATTGAGGACTATTTAAGGGTTCAGAACGACGAAACTTTTCACACCAAGCTGTGGAATGAGATCGAAGCTGTGGGCTTGATCCCCATCGGAAACAGCGATATCGCCACTCGAAGCCTAAGCAACAAAAAACATACTGTTAAGACTCCTGCCGATCTCTCTGACCTGAAGATCCGCGTCATGACCAGTCCCATTTACTCTAAGCTGTGGGAGGCTATGGGAGCAACACCCGTTTCTCTGGGCTTCTCTGAAGTCTATACCGGCTTGCAGCAGGGCGTGATTGACGGTGAGGAGACCGGTTTGGAAACCATGGTTGACATGGGATTTCATGAACAGGAGAAATATCATACTGAACTGCACTACGTGATCTCCGGCGGCATGAATCTGATGTCCAAGCAGGCATGGAGCAAGCTCAGCGAGGAACAGCAGGCCCTGATGCTGGAGGCTGGCGCTGCGGGTTTTGAGTATGCCCTGACCCTGTATGATGATTATTATGCCGAACGCAGAGAGACCGCGCTGGAGAACGGCGTGGAGGTCATTGTCCCCACTGCCGAAGAATTGGCCGCTTTTTCTGATCGGGCACAGCCTGTGGTTGCAGAGATCGTCAATACAAATGCTTCCACCAAGGCACTCTACGAAATCGCCTGCGACATTTTGGAGAAATAAGGAGCAATTAGAGATTTTTAGTGGGGCGATGGAGGGAAGATTTTGAAAAAGATATTGAGAATCATAGATAAGATTACAAAATGGGAATCCATGCTGCTGGGAGCCGTTTTCTTAGCATTGACCCTTATTGTATTCACACAGATTGTTTTGCGTACCACCAAGACCGGCAATCTCGTCTGGCTGGACGAACTTTGCCGTGTCATCATGGTAGATACCACTTTTGTGGGTGCCTGTGTAGCGCTGACCCGCGGTGAGCTGACTTCTTTAAATTTGGTCACGGATTTGCTCAGCGAAAAAAAGCGGAATATGCTGGCGGTTGTTACCAATATCATCGGTGGTATCTTCAGTATCTGGTTAGGCACACGGGGCTGGACGGCTATGGTTGGCATGATCGAGCAGAATGTACGCACTGTTTCCCTGGGTGTTCCATACTGGGTCACATATCTGCCCATCGCAATCGCCTTGTTCGGCATGGGGGGCCGGTTTTTCCTGCTGACTTATGTCAGCTTTCTGCGGGCCTTCCGTCCGGACAATGACTTGCTGGAAGGGAGGATGGAATAAATGGCACTGGTCGGCATTGTCTTTATCGTGTTAATGGTGGTAGGCCTGCCTGTATCTGTGGGGATCCTGATCGCATCTGCCATTGGCGTTGTCCATGTGGTGGGTTTTGATGGTGTTACCATGCTCCAACAGATGTACTTTGGCTTGGACAACTTTTCCCTGCTTGCGATCCCGTTCTTCATCATCGCAGGCAATATCGCCTCTCGCGGCGAGACGGCGGAACGTCTGGTCAATGTGTTCCGTGCTTTTTTGGGCAGGATTCCTGGCAGCTTGGGAATCGCCACCATTTTTGCCTGTGCGTTCTTTGCGGCTATTTCCGGCACCACCTTTGCCACAATCCTGGCCATTGGTACTATCATGTATCCCTATTTGGTGGAGGCGGGTTATCCTAAGTCCCTTTCCATCGGCATGATTACCGCAGGCGGCACACTGGGCATCCTGATTCCGCCCAGCATCCCCATGGTGCTGCTGTCCATTGCAATGGGCTCCTCTGTTTCCAAGCAGTTTACCGCTGGCTTCGTTCCCGGCATCCTGTTGGCGATCATCTGGTGCTCCTGCGTATTTTTCTATTCAAAAAAGCATGGCCTTGTAGAGGCAAAGGCTTATAGCTGGAAGGAAAAGTGTCAAGCGCTGGTAAAAGGGATTCCCGCCATCATGTTCCCAGTCATTGTATTGGGGGGCATTTACAGTGGGCTGACCACTGCCACTGAGGCAGCTGTCATCTCCATTGTCTACGTGCTCGTGCTGGAAATGTTTTTCTTTAAATCCCTTGACTTCAAAGGCCTTCTGAAAATCAGCGGAGACGCAATCATGATCTCGGCAAGTCTTTGCTTCCTGACGGCTGCCGCCCAAGCACTGACTTGGTTTATCACGATTGAGAAAGTTCCTCAGGCTATTGCCATGTTCATCCAGGCAATGATCCCCAATAAGATCCTGTTTCTGTTGGTACTGAATATTTTTCTGGCAATCTGCGGTTTCTTTTTGGATGTGACGCCTCTGGTCTTGATTCTGGGGCCAATTCTGTCCTCCACACTTGCAGGGTATCATGTCGACTTTGCCCAGTTTGGCATCATCTGTATCTTGAACTGCCAGCTTGGCACCATGACTCCGCCCTTTGGTACCTGTTTGTATCTGTCCATGGGAACTTTCAAGGAACCGATGAGCGTCGTTGGCAAAGGAGAACTGCCATTCATCATTACATTGTTTCTCTTCATATTGTTAATCACGTATGTTCCAGAAATTTCGCTATTCCTTCCAAAGCTTCTGGGCATGTAAGAAATAGCAGCCCATTTAACAAGACGGGTACAGCAAACAAAGAAACACTCCTCGGTGCATGAACAGGACCAGCAAAAACGGGCAACAGGCAAAACACCCCCTGATGTAGGAAAATGAAAGTACTACATCAGGGGGTGTATACTAGTTTTCTTTTAACGGTTTTGAAACCTTCTCTCTATAAAACCATTACTTTTGAAATACAGGCAATAACTGCCGGAGAAACATACATGAGTTCAAGCAATGTTGCAAAACAGTAAAATATACCGTATGATTTATTTCATCAGTACGATAGGACACAGTGGGGGGATGCAGATTATGAAACGTACTATCGAAAAACCAAATAAGGTGAACCACAAAATATATATTTGCCTTATTTCCCTCTTTTCAGGAACTCTTATGTTCTCTTTCTTTATCTCAGCGGGTATCTGCAGCACATTATCCGACATAATCAAAAACCTTTCGTATGGTTGTGTAGCATCTACCGTCGTTGCATGGATAATTGATTGTGCGACCACCAGGAATTTAAACAGGAAAGCAAACAGTATATACGATGCAGTATATGGAGAATTAAAGTTTCACATTGGTGCTTTTATCGGGACATGGGCAGAATTATGTGTTGTTTCATTCAAAGAGAAAGATTATCAAGAAGAAAAGCACACATGGAACGATTGGTTTAAAATAGTAAAAGAAAACTACGATAAATGTACGCCAGAACGCCAAGCGCATCTATTGAATTTTTTCTATAGGCAACTCACTGAAGCCGAAAAAGCTGTTAACAAGTCAATTGATTATCTCCAATCTCAAAGGTATATGTTAACATTAAACGATGTGATGAACGATGCTATGGATCGAATTCTCTCAGATTTTCGGTTTGAGTTTTATGCATTAGATTTAGATTTATCTCGAAAGGATACTCCAGAAATGTTTTGGTCACATATGGATGCCATTACTTCAGATTTATTAAGATATATTCAGAATTGGCCGGATATTAGGTATTACAATCATCTTCTTTTTCGCCCCCATAATTTTTTTCAAAATACAAACGACCTTCTTGCTGCGGTGTTGATAAGCGATTATGTTCCTGCCACCGGAGGAAAGAAGGAATCTCTGATCTGCCGAATCAAAAAACATTTGAAATGAGCGCAAGCCGCCTATTAAATGCATTGGATTTGACTAACCAGTTTTTGGGGATTTTATCAAAAGAACATTTGGAGGCATTATAGCACAACAGATAGCAAGCCTATAGCGCCCCATTCCTTATTACACTTATTGTGAAACAAAAAACAGGAACAGCAACCCGGACAAATTCAAAAAATTTGTTCGCATTTGCTGCTCCTGTTCAAACCGAAACACAAGATCGTGCCGCAGGAATTTATGTTCCCATATTTTCGCGGTAGAAATCCAGGAACTCCCCAATAGGAATGGGCCTGGAGGCATAGTAGCCCTGATAACAATCACCGGCGAGGGACGCGATCAGGTCGTGCTGTTCCCGCGTCTCGATCCCCTCCACGCAGGTGCGGAAGCCCGCCATCCGGGAGCCCCTCGTAATGCACTCCATCATATACCGATACTTCTGATCGGTAAAGATATTGGAGAGAAAGACCCGGTCCACCTTCACCTCGTCGATGGGAAGCTGCAGCAGCAGTGTCAGGGAGGAGGTGCCTGTACCGAAGTCATCAAGGGCAACGATGATGCCGTGGGAGCGGAAAAACTTCAATTCATCCGCCAAAAAGGCAAGGTCTAAGCGGCGGCAGCGCTCCGTAAGCTCAAGGCACAGATTCCGCGGAGGACAGCCCGTGTCGTCCAGAATATTCAGGACATCCTCGCGGAAGCCGCTGTGCTCCAGCTGGGTATCTGAGATATTGACATTCAGGATAAAATCAGGGTCGGCCTCGCGCATGGGCTTGGTCTCTTCGATCGCCTGACGAAGGATCCAGTTTCCAACCTGGATAAAGACAGGATCGTTTTCCAGCCAGGGAATGAAGCTGTCCGGCGGCACGACGCCGTAAGGCTCCTGCTTCCATCGAAGCAGCGCCTCAGCGCCGATGATTTTTCCCGTGGAGAAGGAGACGATAGGCTGATAGCACAGGAAAAAGCTTCTGCAGCCCTCTATGGCGCTGCGGTGAATATCCGTGTGAAGTTGGACATTTTTGGTGTTGATGCCCTTGCGAATATCCTTGCTGAAGACCAGCTGGTTGCGGTAGTTTTCCAAGGACTGCTCCATCGCGTAGATCAGGCTGCTGCGGACGATGGATGCATTATAAGAGTGGAAACTATCCAACAGCACCGCGCCGCCGTAGATCCGCAGCGGGATCTGCAGGTTGTTGATTTGGATGTTGTTCTCCGCCAGCGTCTGGAGCTGACGGAAAAATTCCTGCGCCTCATCTTGATCGGCGCCGTATAGGTAGAGGGCAAACTTGGCCCCCTCCAGTCGAAACACGCGCCCCTTGCCGCCTACAAGCTCCTGGAGTTCCATGCCGAAAAGCCGCAGCACCTGGTTGCCGCCCTGCTGGCCATACATGGCGTTGATATGACGGAAATGCTCGATCCCCAGCTTGATCACACAGACATCTGTCTGCTCCTCGACAAGGCGGTAAATGCTCTTGGTAAATTCCGCGTTGTTATGCAGATTGGTGATAGGGTCCACATCGTCCACAATGCCGTGATTGATGATCGTACCCGCAAACAGGTCAGGGGCCATGCCGTCTCCCTTCAGCACCACGCCCCGGCAGGTACAAACGACGTATTCTCCCAGGCGGTTCTTGGCCCGGTATTCCAGCGCGTGGACCTGACGGTGCCCGGAAAAGACCGCTGTGATATCTTCGTGGTACATTTCCCGGTCCTGTGGATGGATGTGGGACTCCCAAATTTTGCCGGCATTGAACATATATTCACCCGGCAGGCCGAAATACTGCACCGCAGCCGGAGACCAGCGGGATACCCCGGTGTTCATGTTGCAGAGATAGATATAGCTGCGCTCCGAAGTGCCGGAAAAAGCTGTGAACGTCCGGTCAGTCAAGCCGCTGGTGTCCAACGCTGCCGAAGCGGACTCCTGGCCTTCCGTCAGGACCTGCCCGGAAGGCAGCGGTTCCTCGCGGAGCATGGTGTGAGGGATGGGGCCATATTTGATCTTATTGCGTTCCTTGTTGCGGTACAGGGCAGCATCCGCCGTCTGTACTGCATCTTCGAGGCTCTCACGGAATGGCTCATACTGGGCATAGCCCAGAGAGATGTATGGAAAATTCGGATCTGTTTTGCGGTGCTTCCCCATAGCGGATAGAAACTGTTCGTTCAGCGTATCCACCAGAGCGCCGGCTGTCTCCAAGATCACACAGAATTTATCACCTTCGATCCGGTAGCATTTTCCATAGTTCCCATAGGTGTTCCGGATGATGCTGCCGATGACCTGTAAACAGTGATCGCCGTAGAGACGGCCGTGCTGTTCATTGACTGATTTGAAAAGATCCACATCGAACAGCTGGATGACAGCTGGCTCACGCAGCCGGGACAGCTGGTTATTGTAGCTGGTGCGGTTGAGCAGCATGGTCATCTTATCAATGCGCTGGATCATATCGTTATAAAAGACATAGATCAGCGCCACATCGATAGCGACTGTGAGCCAAGCGGACTTTATACTCTTGTCGATCTGGTTTGCGGCGACGCCGAACAGCAAAAAGAGCAGCAGCAGGACCAGGATGATCCGGTTCCGGTTCTGGTATTGACGGCTGACCTGATAGCCGGTCCACAGCACAAGGGCAGCACCGCACAAGTAGGTCGCCAGATAGATCCAGTAAAAAGGACCGTGGCGGAAGAGGCCGCTGCTGTCCACATAGAAGATGAATCCGCTGAAAGCGGACAAGATCTCCACCCCGGCGTGCAGGATCAGAGCATGCCAGATCCACCGGGCTTTTTTGGACAGATCGGCGGAACAGTTCAGGATCTCCGCGCACAGGAGCGGGGCAACCGGCGTCAAAGAGAGCTCCAGCACCTTGGTCCAGATGTGGACCTGCCGGAATCTCCCGCCGAAATGAACGGTCACAGTGCCCGACCACTCCGCAATGATCGCCAGGATCACACTGAGAAAGAGCAGCAGAAACAGTCTGCGTTTATGCTGCGGGAGCAGCTCATTGGTGTTTGCCATGATTGCAAGGATCGCCATTAAAAAAATGACTTCCAAAACAATCACGCTATAAAAAACCAGCATAGGGATACCACCTTTGACACTTATATCCTATTGGAAGTATAGAACATATTTGAGGTAAATGCAAGAGGCGGTATGGCGCTGAAAAAGCGTACCGCGGCGGCTTTGTGCAGCAAATATTTTTGACCGCGAATCCCAGCGGAGCGAATCACAGTCGGAAGTGAAGAAATTCCCTGTCCAGCTAAGGATCCTCGCCGCAGGCAGGGATTTGTGCTAAACAGGGAATTTCTGAGTTGTATCAAGGAGAGAAATATACTATTTTGAGCAAGAGATTTCGGGGGAGGGTGTGCGGGACCGTTCTGCGCTTCCCCGCCTTACGCGGTCACACGCCCGTTTCAGCTAAACACAGCCATCAATCATCCATGTACTTTTTCAGGATACGGGTTACCTCACTGATGTCAATGGGCTTGGCCACGTGGGCGTTCATGCCGTGGCTCAAGCACCTCTGAATATCGTCGGAATATGCGTCCGCCGTCATGGCGATGATAGGCAGCGCGGCAT
This sequence comes from uncultured Dysosmobacter sp., assembly GCF_947631165.1. Classification (GTDB taxonomy): domain Bacteria; phylum Bacillota; class Clostridia; order Oscillospirales; family Oscillospiraceae; genus Oscillibacter. The sequence continues at coordinate 83,617 of NZ_CANRKH010000003.1, forward strand.
CCGGCCGGTCCATGGCGCGGATCGCGTCGGTCGCCTCGTAGCCGTCCATAATGGGCATCCGGATGTCCATCAGGATGGCGTCATAGTATCCGGGATCGGAGCGCTGGAACATCTCCGTGCAGACCTCGCCGTTTTCCGCCCACTCCAGCTCAAGACCCAGATCGTGAAGCAGCTCATTGGCGATCTCCCAATTCAGCTCATTGTCCTCCGCGACCAGGACACGCTTGTTGGAAAATTCCGGCGCTTGCTCCTCCTTGGCGGTCTGAACCTCCTCTGCGCCTACATAGGGCTTTAATCCATAGAACAGGGTGGACCGGAACAGGGGCTTCATCAGGAAACCACTGATTCCCGCTGCCCGGGCCTCATCCTCGATCTCGGTCCAGTCGTAGGCGGACATCAGCAGGATAGGCACATCGCCGCCCAGCTGCCGCCGCAGCTCCCGTGCGGTCTGGATGCCGTCCATGTCCGGAAGCTTCCAGTCCAGCAGGATCACGTGATAATCATTATGCGCCTCATGATGCTGGGCAGCCATCCGAACGGCGTCCTCGCCATCCAGAACCCACTCCGCCCGGATGCCGATGGAGCGCAGGGAATCAACGGTGCTCTCGCAGAGCTGCTGGTCATCGTCCACCACCAGCATGACCCAGTCTGGCAGGAGCATATCCTCGACCTGCTCCACCGCCCGCTGCAGATCCAGGATCACCTGGAACTGGGTTCCCACGCCCTGCCGGCTGTCCACCGTGATCTCGCCGCCCATGGCGTCCACAATGTACTTGGTGATGGCCATGCCCAGGCCGGTGCCCTCGGTACGGTGGATCCGCTTGTTGTCCTCCCGGGAGAAAGATTCAAAGATATGGGTCTGGTACTCCTTGGACATACCGATACCGGTATCCTTCACGCTGATGCGGATACGGACATAATCCCCTCCCTTGGGAGACTCTTCCTCGTAAATGGACACCTCGATGGAGCCGCCCTCCGGCGTAAACTTGATGGCATTGGAGAGCAGATTCAGCAGCACCTGGTTCAGGCGTACGCTGTCGCAGTGCACGTTCTCCGAGGTAATGTTGAAGATAGAGATATTGAATTTCTGATGCTTTGCCTTCACCTGCGGCTGCACGATGCTGACCATGCTGTCCATGACCTCCCGCAGGGATACCAGCTCCTCGTTGAGTGTCATCTTGCCGCTCTCGATCTTGGACATATCCAGCACGTCGTTGATCAGACCCAGCAGGTGACGGCTGGACATGGTAATCTTTTTCAGGCAGTTCTGCACCTGCTGGGGATCATCGATATGTGCGGTGGCGATGGCCGTCATGCCCACAATGGCGTTCATAGGCGTGCGGATGTCATGGCTCATGTTGGAGAGGAACTCGCCTTTGGACCTGCTGGCTTTCTCAGCTGCAATCCGGGCCTCCTCAGCCAACCGCCGGGCCTCCTCCAATTCCTTCATCTGCGCCCGGTTCAGGGTGAAATACCGCAGGAACACGGCGATCAGGGACAGCAGGATCACCGCGCAGACGGCCGCGGAAGCGGATAAGGAGCGTGTTCCCATGCTCTCCACCGATTCGTTCAACGCGCCGTAGGGCATGAACGTCACCAGATACCACACACTGTTGGGCAGGCTGGACGCGTACATATGCTGCCGCACGCCATCCACCTGGACCATGGTGGAGTAATCGCTGCCGGCCTGCATGGCAGCCTCAAGCTCGGCAATGTAGTTCTCCGGGGTCTGGCCGTCCGTCTCTGCGTATACGGCGCGGACCCGGTCGAAATAGTTGTCCCGCACCGCGGCGGAATTGCGGGCCACAAAGGTGCCGTCCTTGCGGATGACAAGAGAATAGATGAGGGTGCTTTTATCCTCCAGTGTGTCCAGCGAGAGTATTTCGGACAAATAACTGATCGGCAGCTCGCCTATCATGGCGACACAGTTCTCCATGCCCGGAACACTGAGTCTCACGGGCGCGCACATCAGCACGACCTGTTCCCCGGAGCCGTTATAGCCAACAGCGATCCGGCTCTCCCCGTTTTTCAACGTCTCCAGAAAGATTGGGGGCCCGGAGTACTGGAGTGGATCTCCGTAGATCGTCTCAAGGTTTCCCTCGTCATCACACCAGCTGATGGACTCATAGTCCCGGCTGTGCCCATAGTAGGTCATCCACTGGTAATATGCCTCCTTATTGTTCTCGCACGTGGGAGGAAGGTTTTCCGAAAATGTCGTCATCGGAATCAGGCACTGATCGCTGATGGCTTCGAAATGCTTGGAGATCCGTTCATTGATATTTGCCATATAAATGCTTCCCAATTGGGCGATGGCCTGTTCGTTTTGACGGTTCAAATAAACTGCCAGTGCCGCGAATGCCGTGATACACACAACACACACGACGGCGAGGCTGCCGGCCAGAAAATGCTTGATCTTGTCTTTCATTGTCCTGCCCACCTTCCAGAAAGCCTCTGTTCACTTCAAGGCTTCCTTCAAAACCTCCATCAAATTTGCAATGTTGATCGGCTTCACAATATGTCCGTTCAAACCGGCGTCCAGCGCTTTTTGGCGGTCCTCTTCAAAGGCGTTGGCCGTCATTGCGTAGATCGGGATAGCCGCCTTGTCCCCCAGAGAGCGGATCCGGCGGGTCGCCTCGTAACCGTCCATGCGCGGCATTTGGATGTCCATGAGGATGAGATCGTATCGGCCCGCAGGCTCGGCTTCTACCTTCTCGACAGCCACGGTTCCATCCCCAGCCACATCGACCTCGAATCCCCTTTCCTCCAAAATGGTCGCCGCGATTTCCTGGTTCAGCGCATTGTCCTCCACCAGGAGGATCCGCTTGCCCTCGAAAAGCGCGTCAGACTCTTCCGGCTTCTCTGCAACTTTTTCAACGTGTCCCAGGAGGACATCCCGAAGCTCCGACATGAACAGCGGCTTTGAGCAGAAGGCCGTAACGCCTGCTTTCCTCGCCTCCTCCTCGATCTCTGTCCAGTCGTAGGCTGTCAGGATAATGATGGGCTTGCTGTCGCCGATGATCGCCCGGATGCGCCGGACCGTCTCGATCCCGTTCATATCCGGCATGACCCAATCGATGATGTAAACGCTGAATTCGTCGTCGTTTTCCACGGCAAGCTGTGTGCGAAGGACGGCCTCTTTTCCGGAAGTGGTCCATTCCGCCCGCATGCCGATCTTCCCGAGCATCCGGGTGACGCTGGCGCAGGTGTTGAAATCGTCGTCGGCCACCAGCGCGTGCAGGCCGGCCAGTTTGGGAATCTGTTCGCAGCGCACCGGACCGCCGCCGATGCGGAATTGCAGGCACACCGTAAACTCTGATCCCTTGCCGACCTCGCTCTCCACGGAGATGGTCCCGCCCATCATGTCCACAATGTTCTTCGTGATCGCCATGCCGAGGCCTGTGCCCTGGATGCCGCTGACGGTGGAAGTCTGCTCCCGGGTAAACGCCTCGAAGATGTGCTTTTGGAACTCCTTGCTCATGCCGATACCGGAATCCTTCACCCGGAAGACATAGCTGGCGTAGCCGCTGGGTGCGTCGCTCTTCTCGATCACACGAATACTGATCATGCCGCCCGGCTTTGTAAATTTCACGGAGTTGCTGACCAGATTCAACAGGACCTGGTTCAGCCTCAACTTGTCGCAGATGATATCCTCGTGAACCACGTCGGCGGTATCGATAAAGATCTCAAGCTGCTTCGCGTGCACGTTTGTCTGAATAATGGTTCGGAGATCGTGGAGGACGTCTGGGAGATGCACGTCTTTTTCCTCGATCTTGACCTTGCCGCTCTCGATCCGGCTCATGTCCAGAACGTCGTTGATCAGGGAGAGCAGGTGTTCACTGGACACCGATATCTTTCCCAGGTAGTCCGCCACCTGCTTTTTGTTGTCAATGTGCGCCGCCGCAAGGGCGGTAAAGCCGATGATGGCGTTCATCGGGGTGCGGATGTCGTGGGACATATTGTTGAGGAAGGTGGTCTTGGCCCTGTTCGCGTGCTCCGCAGCAGCCAGTGCGTCCTGTAGGGCCTTCCTCTGCTCTTCCTCCGCCCTGACTTCCGCGTCCGCGTTGCGGATGCCCAGAATCAGATGCCGTCTGTCACCGCTCGCTGTGACGATCTTCACCTGATAGTGATGGACTTCGCCCTCCAGTGTCGCCCGAAAGGGAATCACCAGCGCATCCGCGTCTTTCAGTGCGCATTCGACTGCCGGAGCGGAAATTCTCTTCCGAAACATTTCACGGTCCGCCGGATACACATATTTTTCAATCACCCACGCCCAGGTCTGATCATACGGATGGACTTTCCTGTGGCCATCATCGACCATCTCGCCCTGCGACTTGAAGGGGACGGACGTGTTTTCCTCCAAATCAACCTGGGTGATCTCCGTATAATCGCGGCTGAGCGCTTTGACGATATCCACCTGCTCCAGCTTGATTTTCGTCTCTCTCTCCTCGGAGACATCCATGAAGCTGACCAGCGCATGGTCAGCGTCTATGCCGCGATTCACCTCGAAACGGACCCACCGTCCACCTTTTTCTGGACGCTCTCGGACCACCACTGCATACCGCGCATCTTCTTGAAGCCGTTTCCGCATCATCTCGATCCGGCTGGCCTGAAAGAGCTTTTCCTGATCGTCCTTATAGATAAAATCGCGGATATAGTCGTCAAAGCTCTCCCAACGGTTGTCTCGGCCGAACCGCTCTTCAAGGCTCCTTTTGCGGATAAACACCGAATAGGTCCCCGAGGAAAATTCCACATAATAGGCAGATAAAAAGACATGGCAGTACGCGTCAAAGAAGCCGACGGAGCGCTCGATCTGCTTCTTCATATGTTCGCTCTCCACGCCCACCTTGTGGCGCGTCACGCAGTATTTACCCCCGGTCAGCTCGCAGAAGGCAGCCTCCACAAATCCGTCGTAGAAGGAATCATAGTACATCACGGAAGGATTGTCCGAGCGGTCCGCAATTGGGCAGTGGGCGCACGGCGCATCCCGGTTCATGACGGCCCGGTAGCACAGATCGCCCACCCGGATTCCCGGATAACGATCCGCCACCGCCTTGTCAAATTCCACAAGGTGAAAATTTCGGTCTATAATATAAATATTGTTTTCATAATTTATATTCATCCGCCAACCTCCAGACTTCTTCCAGTAATAGGACTCTCTCTTGGATATACCGGTGTTCAAGGCAATCTTTCCCGCTTATCTGCCCTGAATGGTTCCTTTTATGAATCAAACCGCCGACAATCTATATCTTCCGGCCAATTTTCGCATCTAGTTCATCAATTGTCAGTTTCCCATTGTTCCCCCGCTTGTAGCCAAAGCAGACAAATTCGGCGTAACCAGAGGTGCCATTTTCAAACTCTCGTTTGATCCACCATCTGATATTCCGGCCCACATCCTCGCTCTCCGCTTGAGTGAGAACACACCATGCAATTGGCCGCACTTAAATCTGCTGTTCATTAAGCCACATATTTTCCCGCTCAAGGTAGACCTCTATTCCTGAGCCACGCGGGTTCTGCAATGCCTCATCATATCAAAGGTATTCCGCCTAAAGCGGCTACTAGAATTTATCAGAGCCGGGTCAATTTACCTTGTTCAGTTAATTTTATCAAAGTGCAAAACTCTTGGCAACCGTATTTTCAGGATTCTTAGCTCGTTTACGTTTTTCCTGTTGCACAGCCATGAAGATTTTATCAAAAATAATGGCTTCATGAGAGTCGGTGTGGAGATACCGTTCCATGAAGCCATCTATCATCCAGCCCAAGAACAGTTTATTGACCGTCTGGCTGCTGATTTTTTGATTGATTTTCCAGCCTACAATACTACCCAGAATACTCCCCTGTCTGGCCGGATGGCAAGAAATATCCCAGGAATGTCTATGCCCACAGTGAGGCTGAGTGCGGGGAACTGTTAGCAAAATTGATAGTTGAGATGAAAGCGGAAATCACCGCTGAACGGGAGCGATTTAAAAATGAAACGAAAGCAAGTTAATAGCAAAGAGCGGCCCATCAGGAAGCAAATCCCGGCAGGCCGTTTTTTGCTGTCTGTAGCTTGTGGTCAACGGCAAATGCCTCAAATTCAATCCAGAGAAAAGGTGCAAAAAAGCAAAGAAAAGCCAGCCCTTTCAGCAGAAAAGGCTGGCTTTTATGGAGCTGCTGGGCGGATTCGAATTGCGCGAAGCAATTTTCCCGCACAGTTTCCCGCTCCTTTTAGTCCCTTGTTTCAACGGTTTTATGGTATCGCGTGGTGTTTTCTTCCTAGTGCCTGGAATCGCTTAAAGGGAAAAATAAAGGGAAACTTTTACCCCCGATTGCCCGGATTTCTAAGCGTAAATTTTTCACCCCTCGCAGCTGGGCTGTGTGGCCGCTCCGTGCTTCCTAAGGGCCGCCCGTGGTTCCTTGGACGGCTTTCCCAATGGCGTCCTTCTGCGGGTCTCCTGTAGCCATTCAGCGGCCCTGACTATCTGTGTTTTTTCTTGCCGGGGGACTTCCTTACGCGCCCACACGGCACCGCGCGCCCACGAGGCTTTTTCTCTTGTCCTGGACCCGTTGCGATTGGATGCCGACTAGGATTTGGCATTTTTCCACACCGGGGGCACGCTCCAGCGTGGGGAAAAAATCTCTCACGAAGGGGGGCCTGCGGTCTTTCACACAGTCCACCCAAACTTTTTTTGACCGGGGGGAGGGCTGCAAGGAACCCCGCGCACGCACACACAAGCACCTGCAAGCCCAAAGCTGCGCCATTTTTTGCGTCGCGGACCGCCGTTTTTTCGCCTGTTTTAGCTGATTTTCCGCAGCGTCACACGGTCCAGGCTCTCCCCTGCCCGGATATCAACCACGCTTTCCCGCTTGCAATGGCGGCAATAGATCACAAGCCCCGCCGCGCTTGTGTCTGGCTGAAGCCGCAGCATCTTCCCATGTCTGCATACCGGGCAGGGAACGAACACGCCAGACGGCGTTAATTTGCAAATCACAACGGCTTTCCTGTTCATGAAACCGCTCCTTTCTGGGCAGGCCTCCCGCACATGCGCGCCCGCGCGGTTTGGCCCCTTGTGATTTCATGGTAGCCCTTTTGTGGTTCTCCTTCAAGCCTTTGCGGGTCTTTTCTCTGGCCCCATTCCTAAAGTTATATCTTATTTCAAGTAAGTAAAAAGGCTTCCAATCGGCCTTTTTCTCCGGCTGTCACCCACCCGGGCGGCTCCTTGTATCCCCTGGGTAACCTGTACTTAATGTAGCAATAGTTCCCAAACTCCGTCACCTTCTCTTCCCGCTCAATGATATGGCAGCCCACCGGCACAGCCAGCATGGTATCATTGGGAACGTAGGCGGTTTTCACGATAGGCTTCTTCATGTTCCTGCTTGCGGTCCACATTTGCGCCCCCACGGGCCGCCCGGTCACGCTTTCCTTTGTCACATATTCCGCCAGTGTCTCATAACCGAATTTCCCGACATACTCCAAGTCCACAATATCCCCAAACGGCCACAAGCTACGTATGATCTCTATGTCCTCCCCGTTGGAACTCACCACCAAATGATGATGCAGGCGGGCCTCCCCGTGCTTTTCTTCCGTGGTGTATATGTACTTCAACTCCTGGCCTCTGGCCTTTCGGTGCTCCCGAAACAGCTTCAGAAAATGCCGCACATTTTTGACCGCTGCGGCCCGGTTGGCTGGTAGATCAGTGTCACGGTATGTCAATGTAATAAAGAGGTCCCGTCCGGTGAAATTCGCCGCCAGCAGCATTTCCAAGCGTCCACGGGCCGTCTTGTCGTTCATTGCCTTTTGCGCGGCGGAGGTCATGCGGGACTTCTCCGCCCTGGCTCTCTTGCCGTCCTGCGGCTCCGGAGCCGTATATATGATGGTTTTCACGATTGGTCCGGCTATGATGGTCTTTTTCCGTTTTGCCATACTTGCCCCCTGTCATTGACATATAAACTCCCGCAGCCGTCCGGCTGTGTCCATCTTTCGCAGCCGCTTTAACGCACTGGCTGTCTTGTTGGCGATTGCCTGATGTGATATACCCTCCTCCGCCGCAATCTGCTTCATTCTTTTCCCCCACCAGTATCTCATCTTTAGAATCCGCCGCCAGTCGGTTGGCAGCTTCTCCAGCGCGTCCACCAGGGCAGTGCATAGCTGTTCGCGCCATATCTCTTCTTCTGCATCCTCTAGGCCCGTATCAGGCCCCGGCAGCACATCCGCCAGGGTGTCCCCTCCTGGCTCTCCGATGGGCTGTGAGAGGCTTACCGCCCATTGCAGCGGTTCCCGGTAGTCCCGTACCCTGCGAACGCCCAGGGCCTCATTAAAGGCGGTTTTCAGGTGCAAATCCAGTCATCCCAGGAAGGTCATGCGCCCGCCGCGCTGGTAGGTTTCCACCGCCCGCAGAAATGCGATAAAACCTTCTTGTATCAGGTCCTCCATCTCCACGGAACAAAGTGCCCCTCCGGTCTGGGATGCCCGCACGCGGCGGCGGGCCTGTTTTACCACAAATGGCTTCACGCTGTCCCACATCTCCGGCAAATGTTCCCGGTTTCCGCTCTGAATTTCCTCCAAAAAAGCCTCGTTTACCATGCGTTGCCCTCGCCCCCGTAAAAGCACGTTTAGCCCTGCCGTCTCCGGCAAGGCTAATTCGTGCTTATTTTTTCGTGGTTTCCTCCTGCTGCGGTCCGCTTTCCGCCTGAAGAATGGCTGCGATCAGGAGCATATCCCGCCGCTGTCTCTCCGTCAGCATGGCGGCCAGCCGTCGCGCCTGTGCTTCACTCATGCACATACTTCTTTTTCTTCCGCATCATGGAGCATAGCGTCCAACTCTTCCGCCTCCGTTTCCGCCTTACTCAGCATAGACGATATGACGTGCAGCAGCACCTGGACATTTCCGGCGTTGTGATTGATAAGGGCTTGCAATTCTCCGTACCGCCCATCTTGGAAGTGATACTCCACATAGGTTTCCACGCCCTGGAGGACGGCCTTGCCTTGGAAACCTCCGCCGCAACATCGGACAACTTATTGTAAATACTGGTTTCCGCTCCGCTCATGCTTTTGCATCTCCTTTTTGACTTTCCGCAGCGGCGGAGGTCTCAATTCCCGCGGCAATTTCCGCCGCTGCCGTCAGAACGTCCGCCGCAAAAGACTGGCCTAGCGCACGGGCAACATTCTCCCAGTCCTGCCCTTGCATCTGCTGCGGGCATCCCTTGCCGCCGATATAAAAGCCCCAGGGCTTTCCTGGCTCCATCTGTCGCCGGAACACTTCGACGCCTCTAGGGTCAAACGGGACAAAGTTTGCAAAGGAAACCGCCACGTCATCATAGGCAAAGATAAGCCGGTCTTGCTTCATGGCATAGCGGGACAGCTCAATCATTCGCGTTTCTACGAAATCCCGCCCGTACTCTGTCAGTTCTGCCATCACACCGCCGCCCCCTCTCCTGTGGCCTGTTTAAGTACCCAGGCCCGCAGGCCCTCCACAGAAATGATAGTGCGGTTCCCGGTTTTGAAGGCCGGGAAATCCGCCCGCCGCGTGAGCTGATAGACGCTTTTGGGGCACATCCCCAGCATCTCCGCCGCCTCTGGGACTGAAATTGCTATCTTTTCCATGTTTTACATCCTTTCTATAAGCTTCCGCCGCGCGGCGGAGGTCATTTTGCACATTCTGTCATGAGCCGGACAGCCACCCGGAAGCCGTTCAGAAAGCCCAGTTCCTCCCGAGCAGATTCCAGCTCCGTCATCATGTCCAGCAGTGCCGCCCGCTCCGGGGCATATGACCCGTCATCCAGACCCAGGGCCTTTTCCAGAGCATCCACCGCCGCCTTTGTCCGGTCGTTCTCATCTCTGCAAATCTCCTCAATGGACGGATTTACAAAGCCCTTGCTGCTGTCCCTGATTGCCTCGATCACGCTTTTCATGTTTCCGCTCCTTTCTGGTTATGTGTCCAAATCGGACACAAGGTCACCAACTGAACATCCTAACGCCTTTGCAATATGGGCAATACGCGAAATCGGAGGATGCCGTTTCCCTGCTTCATATTGTGAAATTGCGTTCTGGGAAACAGATAATTTCCCAGCTAAATCCGCCTGTGTCAAGCCATTGTCAATTCTATACTGTCTCAAATATTCTCCAAACACTTGAACAACTCCTTTTATTGCGGAATATCTCATTTTGTTCTTGACAGGAACATTTTAACATGATAAAATTCCACTGTCAAGAACATTTTCAAATCATATTGCTATTTTGTTCCTAACAGGATACAATGCCACAAAGGATGGTGGTGTATATGCTAGGTGAAAACATTCGAAAATCCCGAAAAAAAGCTTCAATAACTCAGGAACAATTAGCCAAAATGATAGGAGTCAAACGTTCTGTGATATCAAAATACGAAAACGGAATGGTAGACCCCTCTTTTTCACAGCTTCAGCGTATTGCGGATTCTCTTGGTATCAATATTACCGAACTTGTTGATATCAATGACGTTAGTCCTTCTCTTAACGCCGCAATTCCCCTAGTTAATAAAGCCAAAGAAATTTCTAAAAGGTCTCGTGCCGGAGGCGCAATTATTCTTTCAGATGAAGATAAATCTGCTCTAACAGAACTTGCTGCACTTCTTGGAAAGGTTCCTGACGAAATTTCAAACAACAAAATAATATCTGATGAGTTAAAACACGAATATGACAATCTCTTTGACGCGCTAAATCTTCATGGTAAGGCTTTGGCCGTTACAATAGTTGCCGCCTTAGCAAGTGATCCAAATTTGCAAGGAGAATAAGAAAACCGCCCCGGCGCTACCAACACCGGGACGGCAAGCATAACCAGACACCCACACGCTAATATAGGCCCTGTATGCCTTTTTATCATAGCACACCGGGCCGCAAAAAGAAAGGAGTTTTTTCACATGGCAAGGCGGTCCGCAAATGGAACCGGCACGATCAGAAAGAAAACCGTCACACGCGGCGGAAAGAAATACGAATACTGGGAGGCCCGTTATACAGAGGGGGCAGACCCAGGCACCGGCAAGCAGGTGCAGCGCTCCATCACTGGCAAGACGCAGAAGGAGGTAGCCCAGAAGCTGAAGGCGGCAACTGCCGCCATTGACAGCGGCACCTATACCGCCCCCAGCAAGCAGACAGTGGGCCAATGGCTAGATGCCTGGATAGAAACCTACTGCGGCAGCATCAAGCCCCGTACTCTGGAAATCTACAAAACGGATATTCGAGTACACATCAAGCCCGCCCTGGGCGCTGTCCGTCTGGAGGCCCTTACCACACAGATGATACAGAGCTTTTATAACGACCTGGGCAAGCCCGCAAAAGAACGCCCGGAGGGGCTTTCCCCTAAGACGGTAAAAAATATCCACGGTGTCCTTCACAAGGCATTGCAGCAGGCCGTTTTGATTGGTTCCCTGCGCTTCAATCCCACGGAGGCCTGCACGCTCCCACGCCAGGAGAAACGGGAGCTTGCGCCCCTGGATGATGAGCAAATAACCGCCTTTCTGGCCGCTATCCAGGATTCCCCGTTGAAAACGCTCCTGACGGTCACGCTGTTTACAGGCATGAGGGAAGGTGAAATTCTGGGCCTGATGTGGGATTGTGTGGACTTCAACGCCGGGACGATCACCATCAACAAGCAGCTCCAGCGATACCGGGAATCCGGCGGCGGTGTTTACCGCCTATCTGTCCCCAAGAACAGCAAGGGCCGCACGATCACCCCCGCCGCATCCGTCATGGCCCTCCTGAAGCAGCACAGGGCCATCCAGGCGGCCCAGCGGCTCCGTGCCGGGAGGCTCTGGGAGGATAGCGGCTTTGCGTTCACGGACGAGCTGGGCCACCACTTGACAAACTCCATCGTATACCGTGCTTTCAAACGCGCGGCGGCGGAGATCGGCAGGCCGGACGCCCGTTTTCACGATCTGCGCCACTCCTACGCCGTGGCCTCCATCCGCTCCGGGGACGATATCAAGACAGTGCAGGAGAATCTAGGGCACGCCACAGCCTCCTTCACTCTGGACGTTTACGGCCACGTGACAAAGCAAATGAAGCAGGCCAGCGCGGGCCGCATGGAGGCATATATCAAAAGCGTTTCCAGCAAATAGACAGTGCCGCCCCTGTGCCCGAATCGGGCACAAGGGCGGCTTTCGTGTATTTCTCCAGGCGGCGATAAAAAGAAGCACCGGACAGATTGTCCGGCGCTCTTGTCAATATCGGTTATATATCTGTCCTCTGTTTCCGGCGTCAATGACGTATACGATCAACTCTCCACTGTCCACCGTGTAGATAATGCGGTATTCCCCCACACGCAGGCGGAGCAGCCCCGCATGGCCTTTCAGCTGCTTGATATCCTCACCGTTCGGCAGCTGCTCAATGGCCGCGACAACCCGCCTTTTTTCATTCACGGGCAGTTTGTCAATAAACTTTTTGGCTTTCTTCTTAACGATGATCCGGTACATCAGTCAAGCCCCCACGCCTTTTTGCACTCTTCCAGAGAATAGCTCTCATCCTTTTCCGGGTCAGGGTCATTTTCATAGTTTTCAATCATCCGTTCGCAAAAGGCGTCATCCGCCTCTTCATCGGCGGTGATGCCCTGCACATAGGCCAGCACATAGCCCATCTTGTATTCTGGCACGTTATCCAGTAATTCAATGATTCTCTCACGGTTGCTCATATGGCTTTCCTCCTTTTTACTGGCCCTCTGCTGGCCGCTGCGCGGTGCTGTCCCGCTGCATGGTCTCCATAATCGCTCGGTTGATAAAGGCGTTCACGCTCTCTCCCTGGGCTGCTGCGTGGGCTTTTATGATGTCCTTATGACCTTTCATGTTGAACGTTACAAGCACACGATCATATTTTTCTTTCACATATTTATTAACAGCTTTCTGCTGCGCTTTTGACACCGGCATACCCATGCTTCCTTTCCTGGGGAGGTTTGATTTTAGTATGCACCTCTTCCATTATAGCCTTATTATACCCAAAAATATATTTATATCAATATATAAAATGCACAATCTATTTATATAAATATTGTCTATTTTGCCTATTGATATATTTATATAAATATAGTAATATATAATCACAGTAAGGGAACAGAGAGCTGCGACGGACGGACCGGGGACGAGCCGGGTATTCCCTCTACAATCTCTCTGATACCGAACAAGGGCGGGCCTGCTTAGTGAAGGCCGGGGACGTTCCGGAGAGCACCAAACCAGCCGCCAGACGAAACAAGGAGGAAAACAGTATGAGCATCAACGAACTGGAAGCCAAGGCGCGGGAGCTGCGCCAGCTCCAAGCCCTGATTGACGAAGCCCAGGCAGAGGCCGAGGCCCTGAAAGACGCCATCAAGGCCGCTATGGGAGATCAGGACAGCATCCAGGCCGGGGAGTACCGTATCACCTGGAAGCCCGTCACTTCCGTCAGAATCGACACGGCGGCCCTGCGAAAAGCCCTGCCGGACGTAGCGGCGCACTTTACCAAGAAGATCACCGCCCGCCGCTTCTGCGTGGCGTGAGATATGCACCGCCAGGCGGCGGAGGCCCCCGCCCCTCCGGGCCTGCTGCGGTCCTTGTGCCCGATTCGGGCACAGGGCCGCTTTTGCTTTTCCTGGATTGCCAAGGAAATCCGTAAGCGACTGCGGATTTGACGCTGAAAATACCCTTCCAAAAGCTGAAAAGGGAAAAAATAAGGGAAAACAATCCTCAAAGTAGCAAGAAAAAACCTTGTAGTCATTGAAACTACAAGGCTTTCTTGTGGAGCTGCTGGGCGGATTCGAACCGCCGACCTCATCCTTACCAACTGTCTTGGCTATATTTTTTGTATTTTAGTGAACTTCCAAAACCCTTGTGTATCAAGGGCTTGGAGGTTTTTGCTTTTTGTGTACCTTCTTCAATTTTGCCTGTTTTAGCGTCCTCGGACGCTAAACGGACGCTAAAACCAGCCGTTCAAAATCTCAATATTCGCGGGCCGCCCCGCAGGGGAAAAGGCGTCAAAAATTATTGTATCGAAATTCGATATTTTGTAACAATTCCAAGCGAAACGGTAAAATTATCGTTATACTGTATCGCAAAGGAGAACGGCTATGATTAGGATTTTACTGTCAACCCGACTTGGCGAACGACGGTTGACGCAGGCAGACCTTTCCCGTATGACCGGGATACGAAAGAACACAATCAGTGAGCTTTACAACGAAATGGCTACACGGGTCAGTCTGGACCATCTGGATTTGATATGTGAAGCCCTCAACTGTGAGCTTACTGATCTGCTGGAGCTGGTCCCCAACAGTGCGCCCCGAACTAAAACCCGGAGGGGCGACCCAAAGTCTGATAAGGCTAAAGAGTAACCGTACTTCCTTGCGCCCGGACGTTCCAACGTCCGGGTTTTTTTATGCCCTGTGACAGTTGTGACAGCTTTTTCGCGCGCGTATACATACGGGCGCATTAAGCGCATTAAACGGTATTTTTCTCTTTAATCCGTATATTTCATAATAGGTACTGTCACAACTGTCACAAGCCCTTAAAATTCGCTTCAAAACCTTGAGGTGCAAGCATTTTTCGTGTGACAATGGACTGTCACAAGGTTGTCACCACAGTCACAGGTTTGTGACAGTTGTGACACAAGTGACAGTCTGATTTTGCAGCTTCTGTCACAGCCTTATGAAGTCGGGGAGTTATCCCCGGCTTCTTTTATATACTCCATGATGTCTCCAGGCTGGCAGTCCATAATTTCGCATAAGCGAATAATGGTGGACGTGTTTACGTCACTGTTTTTTACAAGGCGGTCTACGATAGTAGGTGAGATACCTAGTTTCCGCAGATCATATTTCTTGATTTTCTTACTGTCCATCAGTTCAAAAAGTTTCCTATAAGATATCGGCATGGCATACACCCCCTTATTGGGTATTGTATCGAATTATGTACAAAATGTCAAGCGCACGACGTACATAAAAGTGTACAAAATATATTGTACATTTTTGTGTACAGTATCAATTGTATTTTTGTATCGTATAGTGTACAATAATAACTGTCAGGAGGGAAAACCACAGGAAATCCCGAACGACAAAAAAATCCGCCGCCCCGGTGAGGCAACACCGGAACGGCAGAAAGGAGGGCAACATGAGGCACTTCAACGGCTTGTGGTGGTACAAAGGCCAGTCCTACGCCACCCTCCATGACGCTCTGCTGAGCGTCTGGCCGAAGTCCTGCGAGAAGGCTTCGTAAAACCCGCACCCCGGGGGCCCGGCCCAAAGCCGGGTCCCCACCGGGGGACACATACAGTGTAGCACTCCCCGGACACAATTTCAAGACAAAAATACGGGAGGTTTTTCAAAATGATGATGTCTGAGTTCATCGAGCGCACCGGCTTCCTGCCCATGGCCTTTGAGTATGAGAAGATTGAGGAAGCCTATTACAATTTCGACGGTGACAAGGATGCCTTCTGCCGGGCCTTTGTAAAGGCTGGCGGCGAGAAAAAGGTCTACCAGGCCCGCGCCCTTGAGATCGAGCGGTTGAACAGCCGAATCCTGGAGCTGGACCGCGCCTGCAAGCGGGACGGTGAAGTATATGAAAAGCGGCTGGCGTTTCTCCAAGCCGAGCTTGACCGGGAGCTGGAGTGGAAGCCCTATGAGTTCACGCAGAACATTTCCCAGGCGCAATATACGGAGCTGGCGGAGAGTGTTCCCGGCGGGGCCGCGCACTACATGACCGACGATGAAGCTCTGGACTGGGTTTGCGGGGAGTTCGGATTTGACCGCAGCCAAGTTACCATCCTCCATGAAATCAATGAGCAGGAGATCAACCGCCACAACCAATGCCGCGCCAGTGGCCGGAAGATCGACCGTCGCCCCATCTACTGCGCCACGGATTATCACTACATCCGCTTCAACGTCGGCCGCGGGGGATGGCAGTGGGAAGCCTGGAATGGCC
Organism: uncultured Dysosmobacter sp.; assembly: GCF_947631165.1. Lineage (GTDB taxonomy): Bacteria > Bacillota > Clostridia > Oscillospirales > Oscillospiraceae > Oscillibacter. The sequence goes on from NZ_CANRKH010000003.1 coordinate 99,501, forward strand.
AGATCCGCCCGTTCTACGATTGATACACAGCCCGCCCCGGAGGTCACGAGGGCAGAGAGGTGAAAAACTATGAAGCTGAAGTATATCAAAGAGACGGCCAACGGCACCGGCGGCCGGCCGTACACCCGGACCGAGATCACCAGGGCGGAGGCTCTGGAATACGTCACCGCCGAGGACCTGGCAACTATGGAGAAGAACGTCCGGCGGGCCCCCGGAATCGGGGAGCTGCTGGAGGTGGGGCCCGGCACCTACGTCGGCGTGGACTCCCACTGAAAAAATAACTGATACACCGCCCGCCCCGGAGGCCACGAGGGCAGAAAGGAATCTGAGGATGAAATTTACAAAGAAACGTGGTTACGACGGCACTATCCGCAAGGTATGGAGCGACGATAAAGAAGTATGTTTTGGTGTCGTTGGAACTGTTGGGGACTTTTTGAAAGAGGGTATTCTTGAGTATTGCGACTATTCTCCGGATACCTGGTGCTATCTTCCGGCCCCTGGCGTACTCCAGCATCCCCGATTCGGGAAAACCCGTGAAGCTGCCCTGGAGAATCTTCCCAAGGTCTAATCAGGAATAGGGCGTTTTGAGGAGGCACAAGGCTATGACAAGAGATGATTACTACCGGATTCTCAAAGAAAAGCATGCTAAAACCGATTGGAACAACCTCAAAAGCATCAAAGAATATAACCGTTTCCGCCGGATGCTTCAAAAGCTGCTGGATGATGGGGACTCGCCTCAGAAATCACGGGAGCAGATCCAGTCCTGACGGGGAAAGCGCCGCAGGACATCAACCCTGCGGCGCTTTAATCTCTATGACAGCCTCTATGGGGCATCCGAGATCGGTACAGATACGGTCCAGAACCTCCAAGGCCACATATTCATTTCTCCCCAGCTTCGCCAGCGTTGCTGTCGAAACGGTTCCCCTTTTAACCAAATCCATCTTTTTCAGGTCAAGGGTCAACAGAGTATGCCAAAGGGGTTTATAGCTGACCATGTAACCACCTCCTGTAAATCGTATGATACCACATTAGTTTTAACTTGTCAAAACTTTTTTTAGATTTTTTGAAAAAAACCATTGACAAGTTAAAAGGGCTATGGTACATTATCATTACAGCGAACGCAAAACAAATTTTTAACTACTTAAAACTTATATAGGAGGCCGCAAAAATGAAGTACATCGACATCAACAGGAAGTTCACCGAGCGGGTCAACCAGTATCTTGCCAGCGGGTACATCTTCAACTCCGCCAGCATGAGGGGCAGCCAGGGTGAGCGCGCTCACATCGACCTCACCAACGGGACCGAGATCATCCGCATTCTGGTGACTGATTTCTCCGCGTGGACCGACACGGACCACCTGGAGGGCGTCGAGGTCATTGCCGGCCGGGTCCCCAGCAACACCGTTCCCCACGTCGAGGATGATTACAATACCATCTGGAACCAAGAGCTTGAAATCCTCAGCCGCGACCGTTTCTACGTCCTGGGCGAGAGCCGCAAGAGCGGCAAGTTCTACGGGACCGAAGAAGAGGCTCTCGCCGCCAGCAAGACCCGCATTGAGCATTGGGTCCGTAAGGCCCGCAGCAACGCCCCCTCCGAGCTTCCTCTCACCGCCGAGCGCATGAAAATTGCCAAGCACATCATCCGTAACCGGCTCGGCGTCAAGCGCCGTATCAACGAGGCCGACGTGAGGGTTTGCAAGTCCAGCAGGGGCTACACCGTAAGCTACAAAGCCAAGGCCTGTCACCTTGGTTAAGAAAGGAGAGCTGCCCATGAGCAACTACAAGGAAATCCGCCGCCTGTCCGCCTACGACCTCCGGGCCCTCTGCATTACCCAAAATTGGTACACCAGAGGCACCCAGCAAGAGTACAGCCACCTGCTGTACGACCTCGCCGCTCACAAGTCCCACCTAACCACTCAGGATATCATCGAGATTGCCCAGGATATCCTCACTCACAGCGAACTCCCCGACGGCTATGATGCGGGAGCTATCGCTTGGGAAGTCAACCGCGTTTGCAATGTCTGCTTCATCCAGGAGCAGTAAACCACAAATCATCATACAGCCTGTCCTACCGGGCCAACGGGGAGAAAGGAAAACATCATGACTAAGACTGAGTACACCACCGCTATCGCCACCAACCAGACCGCGATTGCCGCCCTCCGCGCCGACCTCCACAAGCTCCGCAGCATCGAGAAGCTGTCCAAGCACTTCGCCGATCTGGAGCTGGTGAACTCCGACACCCTGACCGCTACCATCACCGCGAAGAAGGGCGAGCTGAACAAGCTCCGCGCCGAGCTGAGCAAGGCCCGCCGCATCGTCAAGCGCATGAGCGAGATCGAGGACATCGAGGCGGGCAAGACCACCGAGAAGAAGGCCAAGAAGGCCACCGGCGGGAAGAAGGCCGAGGCCCCCGCCGCCAAACCCGCTGACCCCAAGAATCCGGCCGAGAAGAAGGCCACCGCCAAGAAGTCCACGGCGAAGGCCAAGCAGACCGCCGGCAGCGCGGAGGCCAAGGAAGCTCCCGCCGCCTGAATCCAAACACCTGACCTACCGGGTATACGGGGAGAAAGGAGCTTTTCATGTACCGTTACTACTCCGTCATGCGGCCTATTGCCCCCGGCACATTCCCCAGGACGCAGACCGTGAAGGAGGTTGTCAATTTCGACAGCCGCCGGTATATTCCGGAAATCAGCCGCGAGGCTTGGGGCTACATCGACTACGTTGGCCCGCTTACCGAGAGGCAGGCCGCAGACTATGAGCTGGTGTCGCCCGCCGTTGAGTATCGGAATCCGGAGGTAGGGCATATCGTTCAGATCCTGGTTGACCGGGACGGGGTTTCCGAGCGGGAAGCCCAGCAGATGGTTGACGCTTGCCGCCAGCGGCTTCTTAGCGAGGCCGTCCCCTCCGGGGATTCCGATTTGGCCGAAGAAATCCTGTCTGAAGAACTCGGCTTGGAGCTGGACTATTTGATGGACCTGTTGTTTTGACCCGCAAGGCCGACGGCATCCGCCGCCGCTGGTGCAAGTCCAGCCGCCCCGCCGGGGCGGGCGCTCATGGGCCACAAAACCCAAAACCACAAAACGGAGGTACACAAAATGTATACAGTATTTACCCCTGTAGAGCGCCCCGTCTGGAAGAACCACAAAATCATTGGCTACGTCACCATGTCGCGGGCCGAGGCAGACCGATTGAACGCCTCGCATGTTGCGCAGGTTTATTATGGTTTTACCGAAGAAGAACACCGCCTGTTGCAACGCGGCACGGAGGAAGAACTTGTAAAGGCCGGATTTTTAAGCTACTGACCCCAGCCCGCAAGGCCGACGGCAACCGCCGCCGCTGGTGCAAGTCCAGCCGCCCCGCCGGGGCGGGCGCTCATGGGTATACCCCACGGCCACGGGGGAGTCAATCGCCGCCCCGTTTGAAATATACCGCACCTTGAAAACCGAACACCGTTGAAGCAACTCCTCCCGGACATAAAGAAAACCCCGATGTCGGAAATCCGACATCGGGGCTGTCTGAGCTATATTTCCAAAGGCGGGGCGCCCGTTCCCAGGGCGATTCCCGCCGCCTCCCGCCCCGTGGGGCGCAGTTTAGGGCGAGGGCGGGTATTTATATTCCCGGAGCCTCCCCGCCCTCCACGGGGCGGTCACGGGCATTCCTATGAAAGTTCAAATTCCCTCTTGCGTATACTATTCTAGCTGTGCTATAATAAGCACAGCTAAGAAGCTGAGTTGAGTCCACTCGCTCACAAAAGGCAGACCCCCGGAGAGGTAGGCACTCTCCGGGGGTCAAACCTTGCTGGGGTGGGCTTACTGCTCCTTGTCATGGTCGTGCCGATCAAGCCACTTGCAGATATAGTAGGCAGCTATACCCGCTCCGACCGACACTAGGAAGCTAAGAAGGATTTCCACTCGCTCACCCCCTCTCTGCTACCAGTTTAGGGGTAGGGGCAGCGAAAATATAATAGCAGTATTCGACCAAATACGCAAGAAGAAAAGCCCCCTCGCAGGATCATTACCTGCAAGGGGGGCCCCTTTTTGGCATTTACGATGTCGCGGCGGGCCGCCCACTTCTAAGGGCGAATCCCGCCGCCTCCCGCCCCGTCTGGCGACGTTTTGGGCGGGGACGTGAATTTATATTACCGGGGCCGCCCCGCCCTCCACGGGGCTGTCAGCGCCTCCTACGGGGTCCGCCGTTATACCCTGGTGCAGTAGTCCAGACTTACCCAGCCAGCCCCGGATTTCAGTTTGCCCCATCCGGTGGAAGAGCCGGTACCCGGAGATTCCTCAACGATGGTATAAATACCGGGAGAAATGAAGCCCCTGCTGGCGTATCCCTTACCGGGGCCGCTCCGGATATAGAGGTCGCGGATACTGATTCTGACCGTGTACGGACTGAACGCAGCGACAGGGTAAATTGCCTTGCCGTTTTCGTCGAACACCGAATAGCCGGGGTGGGCATCCGCAGACCGTTTGGCGTTGTCCAGGAGGGTGTACGCCCCGATCTGGGAGCCGGCGTCGGCCCAGGTCTTTCTAACCCGGTACAGGGTATCCTTACCGGCGGGGGTGCTGCCGCCGGAGGCCCCCAGCCGCTTGTTGACCTCTGCAGCGATAGCGCCGTGCCGCTCATACAGATAGGTGCCGGGGCAGCTCTTGTTGGCATAGTCCCGATGAACGGTCATGTTACACCCATTCAGGTGCTTCATGCGCTCGTTTTTGTTCGTGGACCACACCAGTTTCTTGATCCCGTTTCGGCGGCAGATGTCGGTGACAAGGTTCAGCAGGGCGGCATACGCTTTGTCGGTGACGGCGTAGGGCTCTACCGTGTCGCTGGCTACCTCGATGGTGACAGCCCGGTTGTCGTTCTCACTGCTGGAGGTACACCAGGAGCGGTCCTTCTCTTCCGTACACAGGCCGATGTCGCCATCCTTGCCGACAACGTAATTACACGATGCCTGCCTGCTGGTTGGCAGGAATACCTCGCACCCACGTTTGGCCGTCACCTGGCCGACAAAGCAGTGGATGGTGATGGTGTCCAGCGCGTGGTTGCGGGGACTGCTCCTGTTGGGCGAAAGCATGGTGACAGTCACCAGAGGACTGTTGGTATAGCTCGGCATTTTGTTCGCACTTCCTTCCTGTTTCTTTGCGTACTTATCGTAGATGGCCTGTCCGAAGCCGGCCCGCTTGGCTTTGGCGGTTTCACCCTGATCCGCAGGGCGCTCATAGTTGAGCAGAACGGCATCCGACGCGGCCTTTACGGTATCAGTGGTTTTCAAGAGATCCAGGAGTCCCTTGTACCCGGCCAGGCTCTCCAGCAGGTAGTCGAGCTGCATTTCCAGATCACCAACAGAACGGCCGGCGGATTTTGCGTAGGCAAGGAGGGCCTGCTTCAAACTCCAAAAAGTCCACTGACACAGGCCGTATCCGGCGCCGTCGTGAATGAAATTCGTGTAGGAGCCGTTGTCTACCGCCGCCGTGTAGGTGGCGTCGGTGTACCCCAGCTTCTTTTCGTAGGTGTTCTGAAGGTTGGTGGAGGAAAAGCCGCTCTCCGCCTGGATGTTCCCCATCAGGCCAGCAGCCCCGCAGGGGGATAACCCCTTGGCAATCAGGTAGTTCCAGATTTTTTGTTCATTCGTAGTTCCCGTGAGTGGCATTTCTGCCCTCCTTCCTATCCAACGCCGCCGGGATCATCCTCCCCGGTCAGCTTTTGCTTGTACGGGTTTCCCTCGGTATCCACCCCATACTTGTTCCTGCTGTTTTTCAATCCGAACTGATAGAGGCAGTACGACAAAACGCCGCCGACCACGATTTGCAGGCTCGTGGTGGCGACGCTGGCATCCGGATAAAAGCCCCTAAATACTGCTACCCAATAGGCTACAATGGACCCCCCACCTAGAAGGACGCAGATAACGGCTAAAACCGTCGATTTCTCAATGTGGCGGCTCTTCCTCTTTGCCTTTTTACTGCGATTACCGTTCCAGGAAGCACTCTTTTCACCCACATGGTAGCCAAGTCCGAGGCAAACTATCATGCAGACGGTGAAAAGCAGTGCTACTTCAGGCCCGTTCATTGGTATTGGTTTCCGCCACGGTCAACACCGCTTTATTATTGAGCCCGAGCCGGGAGATAACTTCTTTTGTCACGGCCTCACCCAATTCCTCTGCATCTACAGGGCTGGTATCCGAAGGAGTGGGCGTAGGATCAGTCCCCTTCTGCGACTGCGTTCCGAAATAGAAGGAAATGATTACCGTGTAAACCAGCATAAAATTCTGGTCCAGATGGCCCTTGATGCTCATAGCGGCGAACACAAGGGTCAGAACGATAGTGACGATGGATTTGACCGACACCAGGCGATTGACGATCTTTTCTTTCATGGGGAATCCTCCTTAATTCAAATGGTCTGCGGCCTGTTCATTGAGAAAGGCCAGATACTTCTTTCGGGCTTCTTCATAGGCCGTGATAGCATCCTCTACCTCGCCGTTGGCGTGGCCGCGCTTCATGGCCATAGCCACAGCATAGGACATCTTTGCGGTGGCCATTTGCATTTCCAGCGACAGCAGACTTTCTTTCTTCCGGGCGGCGGCCTGCTCCTTAAGCTCTTCCTCCCGCTTTTTCTGCTTCGCGTTAAAGAACATCATAACGAGGCTCACGCACAGCGAAGGGAGGGCTGCGACAAAAAGGGTTTCAAGGGTCATGTTTCTTCACCTGCCAAATAAAAATAGGGAGGCCGGCGCCCCGGACTCCCTTTTCCGAAATATTGATCCTGCCCGGTGCCGCCGGGCTTATCTCTTGCCTTCCACATACGCATACCTCCCGCATAAAAAAGGGAACGGTGGACGCTTATCCATCGTTCCCATTATTTTTATCGCTGTTTCGCCGGAGGACAAACCAGCCCTCCGTCCACTCGGTATCACTGTATTCCCCAAAGATGGCCTTGCGCAGCTGGTAGCTGTCGCAGTGGGACAGGAGGCCAAGATAGGAATTGACCGTCATTTGCGCCCGCTCCAGCGTAATCTCCCCGTCCGCATACAGCTGTTGGATCTTCTTCAGCCGCTTTTTCATCCGCAGGGCGGTGGACTTCTTCAACCTTATGTGGTCCGGGAACACCCGGTACTGGCAGAAGTCTATCCCCTGGTTTATGGGCTGGATGAAGGATTTTTTGGGGTTCAGCTCCAGCTTCAGCCGGTCCTCCATGAACTCTTCAATCCGTTGGCGCCACTCTACAAGCTGATCTTTGCTGTCGGACAGGATCACGATATCATCCATGTACCGGACGTAGTAGTGGATGCGCAGCGTCCGCTTGGCAAAGTGGTCTACCTCGTTTTGGTTCACGTTCGCCAGCATCTGATTAAGCAGGCTCCCGACCGCCAGCCCCTTGTCCTCCAGCATTTCCTCCGGGGACACGTCCCCCACGCCTTTTCCCGGAGGAAAGCCGAATTTCTCCCCGGGGGCGTTGACGAACAGATCCATAAGCCACATAAGCCACGGGTCATATCCGCACTTCCGGCCTACTAAATCAAGGGACACTTGGTGATCTATCCTGTAAAAATATTTGCTGGTGTCCAGCTTTTCCAGATAAAAGCGCCGGCGGAGGCGGCCATTTTCATCCCGCCCCGCGCTTTTCTCTGCCCGCCCGGCCTGCTGCATGAAGTAGAATAGCCGCTGGGCCGCCGCGTCGGAGCCGCGGCCCTTGATGCAGGCGTAGGAATCCTCAATGTAACTTCGGACAAAACCAGGGTTGATGATCTGATACACGGCCCATTGTACCACGCGGTGGATAAAGGCCTGCCACATGATAAGCCTCTCCACCGGATCATGAATAACGCGCCTGAAATATCGTCCTGGCACATAGGTTTGGTCGATTAACCCTTCCTGTATCCAGTGGAGGTAATCTTCCAGATTAGCGGAAAACTCCAGCACTTCATCCCGAAAGCGTTTGTTTCTCCGGGCGTGAAGGTAGGCCTTATACAGATTGTCGTAATCCGTGACCTGCTCCTTGATGTGCTTGATGGTTTTCATGTCCGACTCCGTAAAAAAGTTCGTGTGTCACGGCTCTCGCCCGGCCTGCGCCGGACTACTGGCGGCTTCCACGAGGTTTTTGTTTTTTGCCGCTGGAATGGTCTGCATGGGGGACAGCCCCCTTTATCCCCTCCGCACTGAAACAAAGCCCTTGAGCTTTGAGTATCTGGCCGCGAGGGTAAAGCGGCGCGGAAACCGACATTCTGATTGGAGATCAGCCGGGTGTTGTTCAAATTGAGCGCGAACACACCAGCGCGAGAAGTTTCATTCCAATTGCCGCCGCGCAAAGGCAGCCCAGGGCCGCCCCCAGTTTGCCGGGAGATTCATGTGTGACGGTGCTCACCCGGTTTCCCGGATTACTCACGGCCTCCATGAAGATTTTGTTTTTTTGCAGACAGTTCCGTTGGCAGGGAGGCAGGCCCCTTTATCCCCTCTGCTCTGAAACAAAGCCCTTGAGCTCTGAATATCTGGCTGGGAGGGTAGAGCGGCGCGGAAACCGACATTGGTATTGGAGGCCACCCGGCTGTTGTTCAGATTGAGCGCGAACACACCAGCGCCGGCACCATTATTCCAATTGCCGCCGCGCAAAGGCAGCTATGGCCTGTCCCCCATAGGTATTTACTTTTTCCCTTTTTCCTTGCGCTGGCATTTGTAGCACAGCGCTCTTCCGAAGTGTTTCATGGAATATTGGTATGCTTTTTCTGGCATCTCTGCGGAGCAGTCCGCGCAGTACCGCTTTTCAGCGTCTGGGCCGGGGTCCGGCATCTCCTGGGACTTGATCCAGCCGCCCACCATCTTGCCAACCTCAACTGCCATTCCGGACCACACTTCGTATTTTTTTGGCGGTAGATACTGAAGGTCATACGCGATACGCAGGTAGACCTTCAGCGAGGCCACTTCCACGTCTAAATCCCGAAGGGTGGTACGCTTGGTGTATTTCTTGTTGGCGGTGATGGTCAGCCGCATAATTTGATCCAGACACCGTTTGATATCTTGGGCCAAACTGAATTTTTGGGACCGGGGGAATTGTTCCAGTGCAGGATACCCATAAAGGATCATGTCATAAATTCGCTGTTGAATCTGCAAGTCTTTTTTCTTGATGTCCGTTTCCTGCTGATCCTCTTGAAGCTCCTGGTCCTCGTCCATATCGTTCCCCCTTTTGTGTCTCAATCTCCGTCGATTGTATCACAACCGGGCCGGATACGCTACCCCCGATTTTCAAATTTTGCGCGACCCCGCCGGGGCAAAGCCCCGGCGGGGTGAACCGTCGCTACCGCGACGAAAAACAGATTACGAAAAACAGATTACAGATTTACAAAAGCGGCGCGGAAACCGACAGACTGAGTGGAGAGCAGCCGGGTGTGGTCCAAATTGAGCGCGAACACACCAGCGCGAGAAGTATCATACCAATGGCCGCCGCGCAAAGGCAGCCGTTCCCCGTAGTTACGACACCAGAACCAATCACCGTTAAGTGCATCGGCGGTGGATTCAACGGGGTACACACCGAGGATTTTGGCGATATCAGGAACGGTGGTAATACTCGCGTTTTTCCCAATGGTGCCGAAGGCCCGGTTGTTCGATGCGTAATAAGGGTTGGTGCTGGAATCGCCGGTATAGAAGGGGTGCTCCCGTTTGGTGTTGAGCTCTACGTCATTGGCATACTGATGATCCGTCGTTTGGGCGTCCCCTTCGGTGGGGCTGTCGTAATACAGCGTCCCCTCTCCGGTTGCGGGTTCGACCAAAGAACCATCCTCGGCCTTGATAGCTTTCCATGCCTCAGAAGTGTCGCTCATATCGGGATTGGTGGCCGCGTCGTTATCCTTGACAACCTGAATCTGCCCCTCCTTCACCCGGAGTCCAGACACCCACTCCCACACATTGCCGCACAGGTCGTAGATACCCGCCGGCGTATGGTCGTGCGCCCAGGTAGCAGGTCCGGAGCCGGTCAGCGTCCGCCCGATACGCTTTACAGCCGAGTCCATATAGGTATAGCTGGCGATACCGTGTTCATGCTGGTCTGTAAAATCGCGGCCGAAATTGCAGTTGCCGTGGGGGATGGTGCCATGCTTCTTGCACCAAAAGGCCAGGGCCATCCACTCCGGATTGCTCATAAGGTGCCATCCCTTACCCTTGGCCTTGCAATAGGAAAGCGCCTGATCGTAAGTGACCAGAGCGCGCGGGTCACGGCCGGGGAGGCTGTACGCCCGCTCTCCCACAACGATGTTTTGATACTTGGAGATGTAGACTTCATCAACTTCCTTGCCGTCCACAATGAAGGCCGGGAATACGTCCGTCTCGGCGCCTTTGTATTCCGGAAATACGTCTTTGATATAGAATTTCGGAACACGCACCATAATAGACGGCATTCCTACATCATCCAGAAGGACCGTGTTATTGGGGAGGGCCGACTCAACGGCCAATTTCATTGTGTCAAAGTAGTTCATGCCTCAGTCCTCCACGCTCCACAGGGTCAGTTTGACCTTGTCCATGTCCAGGGGGTCAGCCTCCGGAACCTGAACCTCCTGGCCGTCCTCGTCCTGATAGCCGGCGTCTGCCATGTGATAGGTGCGGGGCGGGATGTCGATCTGGGCCACATACTTCCCGGCCGCATCGGGGACTCCGTTCACCAGATTGCCGTAGGCATCACGGCAGATGTCCAGGTGGTTGGCATCGTCCCGCTCATACTTGGCGAGGTTACACATAATTTCATCGTCAAAAGTGATCTTGGTCCCGGTGACTTCATAGGGGATTTTCTTGCCCTCGTTTTTGTTAATGATAATCATGCCTTCATACCTCCAGACACATAATATTTGATGGTGGCCGAAGTAGCCGACCCATCAATCTTGATCTTAAAACCATTGAGCTGCTTATCGTACACCTCAATGGCCTGGACATTCCCCGTGGCTTTGGAAATCTCCGTTACAACGGTGTAGTCCAGGGTTTTACGCTGGGTTTGCAGGTTGACAGTCTCCGGGTCCAGGGGGAAGGGATAGGGCTGGGTATTGGTAATCGTGACCGTTCCGATTTCCGAAGCGGTATCTTCCTCCAAGGCCGCCAGCTCCTTCCGGATATCCTGGTGCGCGTCCTCAGCTTCATTGTGCTGCTGCATCTTCTTTTCCAGGAACTCGATATTGACAATTCCCGTTTTATCGACAGTAACAATGAAGCGCCCCACGTTGTTGATGTTCAAATGGGTGTAGATATTCAGCATGAAGGTTGGCGCGGTGTTGTCGGGAACGGAGATCGGGTCCCTATCCTGGAGGATAAACAGCAGCTTTTCCTCTTCGTCCCCGTCCCGCAGCCTGCCAAAAACGCCGATCTGCTCCAGCTTGTAGGATTCCTCGGCATTCCCGATCTGGATGGCAATGGTCCGCCCCTGCTTGTCCACCACATCGTCGATAACGCTCAGGTCCTGCTTTTTCTGCTGCAAGTCCGTCTGTGCATGCAGCTGGTCCTCCTGCACCGTGCCGGTGCCTCCAGCGGCCTTTGTGACTTCGACATACCGCCCCGCCATCATCTCGTTCAGCAGTTCATTCCCTGCATCGGTAACGGCGGCTTCCGTAAAATGAGCCATACTACCCCTCCTTAATTGTTGTATCTATGCTCATGCAGATAGCCCCAACGCCGACGCCCAGCGGGGCGTACACGGCATACCGGGGGACTTCTGCATTAACATGGATTTCACTTGTTCCGAGTTTCGCTTCTATGACGCTGACCGCAACGCCGGGCGCGGCCCGCTGGTGATAAACCGGGATCTCCTGCCGTGCCTCAATCTGTTTGGCAGAAGCCTCGATTGCCATACCCAGCGCCCCGATACAGTTCCCGGTCTGAACACGATACGTCGGAGCGTCTTTTTTCATATCCACGGGGACCGTTGCGATTTTTGCCTCCATGGTTTTAACCGCAACGCCGGTTACTGCCTGCACCTGATAGGCTGGGATGGGCTTTGGCTCCGTCGGCACTCGCACATCCAGCTTGGAGAAGCACCCGGTATACAGGACACTGGCCTTCACCTGCGGCATCGCGTCCAGCTCGGTAAAGTAGCGGATACCGTCGTTATGACTGCGGAGGCTTTTGTAATAGTTCAATCGGTCCAGCACCCGGCGCATACGCTCTGAATCAACATCGTCATTGGTCAAGTTGATCCACAGCCGAAAATGGAACGGGTCCCCGCCGTATTCAAACCATTCTTCCAGTGTCGTATGCGGGTATACTGCGGATATGGCCGTTACGACGGCGGCCTTTGTCCCCAGCAGCTTGTGTACCCTCCAGCTGTCTTTCAGCGTTTTCCGCTTTTCTTCCAGCGTGTAATCCGCATCCCACCAATCTACTTTGAAATCGTGGGCGAGGATATCCAGCAGCGGCCCGTCCAGCTTGTCAATAGCCGGGTAAAGGAGCAACCGTTTGATTTCCTCCGGACGCTGGGACAGCAGGTCGGCCACCGCCTCAGCCAGCGCCACCGCAGAAGGATCTTTCTGCAAAGCAGGCGGCAGCGTGGCCACAAGGTTTTCACGGGTAAGGCCATGTTTATTCATCCTCATAGCCCCCGTTCGTAATGGTGACAGTCCCCACCTTTGCTACCTGCGGTACGGTCTTGTCCCGCCCATCCCGCAGCGGGGTAAAGGTGGGGGCCGTCAGCTCGATCCGCTTAATGCCGGTATGATAGAGGTATTCCCGCAGTTCGTCAGGATTGATGTCCCTGCCCAGCTTGCCGCACTGCCACGCTTTGTACCGCTCAACCGCTTCATTTACCGCCTCCGCGACTTCCGCCGCGCTCTTGGTGCGGCCTGTCTGGAGGTAATAGGTAAACTTGATGTCATAGGGCACCTCTTCCGCATCCTCCACAAATACCTGATCGGTAAGAGGGCGCCGTTCCTCGGCGCTGCAAGCGGCCAGCACCCGGTTCTTGAGTTCCTCTTTCGCCAGGGTCCCATCGTTCATCAGGACATAGAGCTTCACCACGCCGGGAGTTGGCGAGTTTGCCACCACGTCCGCGATCAGAGTGGATTCCTGCTTGGCCCAGTAAATGTACCCGCCCCTGGCCCCGGCACAGCTGTAAGCGTCCATAGAGGCCCGCATCAGCTCGTAATATTCATCGTCCGTGGCCCGGTCCGCGCCGCCCTCAGATTCCGTGATATTCCGGCATTCAGAGTAGTAGTCATAGATATCCACCAAGGCGTTGATCTGCCCGGCGGCGTAACCGTTGCCGACCACGCCCGGCGTTTGGCACTGTGCCTGCGTCTCTACGCTGGTATCACCAATGGGTACATAGACATCCTCTACGGTTTCCCAGGTGAGGGTGCCGCTCACGTCGGTAATACGGGTGCCGGCGGGAATCAGGATTGCGCTCTCCTGCGCCTCCGAAATATAAAAGCGCATCTTGCACGTAGAGGGCCTGCTTTCCGGCCGTTCTTTGAGATACATCAATGATGCAAGCGCGTCCAGGTTCTCTCCCTCGGCCCGGCTGGGAATGTTCTGATTGCCGGTATAGTTGTTCAAAACCCGCTCCTGGATAATGACATTTCCCGTCCAGCGGATAAACAGCATTTCCGGACTGGCTGGCTGTACCACCGTTCCGGTGATCTTTTCGTAGAGCGCAACCAGCAGCGAGATAATATCCCCGGCATTCGTGGGAATGAACTGGTATTCGATATTCCTACTCAAGATGGATCTCCACCTCCACTGTTGGAATCAGCTTCCCCGGCTGTGATGGGTCACTCCGGGGATAAACATTGAGCACCGTCGCCCTGGACTCCCACTTTTGGATAGCCTCGCGCACCGGGGCAACCATCAGCACCTCCGCGACTGGCCGGGGCTTATCTACAAAGCTCATATCCAGACCGAAATCCCGGTATTGCGGAACGGTCCCCCTGGGGGTGGATAGAATCACCGCGATATTCTGAAGCACGGAATTGACGGCCTCCAGCTCATTGAACTGTAGGTGTCCCAAATCCGTTGCAGATACGGTATAACTCATACGGTCAACCTCCCAGGTATTCTTGCAGGCTGACAGATACAACCGCCGTGTGTACGTCGCCGTTCCCAAAAAACGCCTGCATTTTCATATCGTGCTTGATTATGTTCCATCGGTATTTTCCGTAACCTTTTGTGCCAATGGTCAAGGGCACCGCTTCTCCGCTGCGCTCGATGTTCCAGAGTTTCACCACTTCCGCAATAGGGTCAACGCCCAGGTCGGCCGACAGAGTAATATCGAAAGTGATTTTGTCCGGGTCCAGCCCTGTAAACTCAGTGAGAGCGTTGGTTAGGTGCCGGTTATGCGTAGCATACCGGGCGGAGCCGGACCAGGTCATGTTGTCCAGCGTTCGCACCACGCTCCGGGAAACGGTAAATATCACGTTCCCCAGGCAACCGATAATCGCCATGCCGCCGCCTCCTTTCCGCTACTGATCTTCCCACTGTTTGAGCTTGCCCAGCGCCCCGATTTCCCCCAGGATAAAGCCGTCCCCATCCAGAATAGGGAGATACACAGTCAGGACTACGGCGTTGACACGGGGCATCCAGGGCTTAATCTTTAGGTCGTGATCGTGGTCCTCAAATGCGGCGTCGCCGCTGCCTCCCGCCCGCTTTTCTGTTTTCTGCAGTACATCGTAATCCGGCACATAGGGACGGTTTGCCAGGACATAGAGTAAACCGGAGGATTGGCCGGAGTCCTCAAACTTCACACGGGCTACACGATTAACCGGGTCGGCCATTGTGACAGTGCCAATGCGCACTAATCGGGACAGGATTTTTTCTACGTCCATCAATACCCCTCCAGTACCCGCCGAAGTTTGATCTGCGTCGTATAGCCGGATTCTCCAACCGTGTGAACCGCCTGGGAAATGATATACTTTCCATCGAAAGCGCCCCAGCCTTTCAGTTCAACAGTGACGCCGGCCACCAACGCCGGATTGCCGGGCAGCGTGAATGTCGCGGATTTGGAATACTTGTTATGCAGCCGCAGGTGTTTTTCCGCAAGGGTTTTGGCCTCTTCCGCAGAGGCTACCTTTGCTTTTACCTCCAACTGCTGATTGTTTTTCGCGTCGGCGTTGTAATCCTCAATTTTGGCGGTTGCCTCGATACACTTCCCGGACGCCGGGTCCACATAACTGACACGGCAGGAAGAATACTGAGAATCGGCCGCGCCCACGCTCAGCTTATATTGGATATACCCGCCGTTTTTACCCTTCTGGATGGTAAAAACGGAGCTTTTGGCTTCATAAGTCGCTTGGTCGAAGAACACAAGGATACTGCTGGTGGCCTTGAGACTGATTCCCGCATCATGGCTCAGACGGGATAGAAAATCAATGTCGCTGGAGTCAACCTGTTCCACCCGGTTATAAAACGGGTCGTAGGTCGATTCATACATACACTGCATCCCATTGGCCCCGGCAAGCTCTTTGGCGATTGCAGAAAGCGTGGTATTCTCCCATGCCTTGTTCTTCTTGGTTTGCCGGACCGGAGAACTGAATGGGAGCGACGTACCCTTGAGGTTGATAATGGCCGGGGGGCCGGACAGGACCACATTATCTAGCTCAAATTCCCCACAGGGGAGAACTATGTCCTTTCCGCCCCCCTGCCAGTTTTCCCGGACAATCACCGCATCCATTTTCAGCTTCGCGGCGGATGCTGCCTCTATTGCATCAGTAAGCCATTTTTCCATCCAGATAGCGTCACGGTCATGGAGCTGGATTTGAAGATCATCCGCCTTGTCCGTTTCGTTATCCGTATAGGTCACTGATTTGAGATAGGGACGCATGGATTTAGTGATATCCGTTCCAGCGAAAGCGATCTCCACCGCCGCGCGACGGGATAGGTTTTTGTCACTCACGTCTGCACCTGCTTCCACGGGGGCAGCGAATTACTGGTGTTCTCAGGAATATCCGGCAGCACCAAAACAATCCCGGCGGGAAAAAGGTAATATTCCCGATATTGCAGATTGGCGTTTATGAGCTTGTCGGTATGGGCCACATCACCCAACTGGGCGTATGCGATACGGTCCCACATATCCCCTTGGACAGTCGTATAAGTTTTCATCGGAATGCCCCCCTCGCCTCGTCCACTTCCGCGTCCTCAATACTGTCCATGACGCGGGCCACGATTTCATCCGCAAATGTCCGCAGATCCCGGACCGTCTCGGGGGTAGCGTCGCCGCTGATCTGGAAGGTGACAGACACCGGGGGCTTGGACCGCGCAGCCGGGGCCAGGAGAGCGGATTCCGCTCTGGCCCCCACCGCCGCAGTCTGCGCCGCCGACAAAACTTTCTCGCCGCCGTTGAAGAAAACCAGCTCCGGGCCGTCCTCGCCTACCAGAGCCACGCCCTGGGCGGCGTTGGTAGTGCCAGAAGCGTATGCGCGCGGAACCGTCCCCAGGCCGCTGTTTCCTGCCGCCAGCGCGTTCTTTGCCGCCCTTCCCAGGTTGCTATAAGCTGTCCGCACGTTCGGGAGCATATCGTTGGCGCCGTCGATATAGCCCTGGATGGTGGCCCGCCCGCTGGCGGCCGCCTCCGTTCCCAGGTCCATAGCCTCGATGTCCTCGGCAAGCGCGGTCTGGAGCTCGTCCATAGTCTGGGTAAAATCGGTCTGGAGATCGGCGATACTGCCGGACGCGGCCTCCTGCTCCTTCTGGAGCTCTTGCCAGTTGGCTACCATCGCCGCCAGGTCCTCGTCGCTGGCATTGGCAAGGCCGGCAATAGCATTCACGCTGTCTGCGCTGCCATCGGCGAAACTGGCGATCACGTCGCTCAACCCTTCAATGTCCCCGGCCCTCTCGGACAGGGATTGCAGGTTGGCGTTATAATCCTGCCAGTAGGTGATCTGGCTCTCCAGGGCGCTATTGATGTCGGCGGCGCTGGTGGCCGCTACCTCGGCGGCCTGATCCCATAGGGCATACTGGCCGCTGATACTCTCATAAGCAGCGCCGTAGGCCTCGTTATAAGCTTCGGTAAGGGCCTGGACCTGCTCCATGGTGCTGTTGATTCTGCCGTCCAGTTCCTCGCTCTGGCGGGCTGCCTCGGCCTCCGCTTCGGTCATTTCCTCCGTGGCGCCAGTCACCCGCTCATAGGCTTCCTTGGCAATGGCAAGCTCTGCATCTGCGGCGGCCTGCGCTTCCGCATCTTCCTCAATGGCCTTATTGAGATTCTTGATGGTTTTCTCCGCCTGGCTGATTTCACGGTCATAGTCGTAGAGGGAATTTTGCAGCTCGTAGTATTCATTGGAGAGGTATTCTCCCGATTCAGCGGATTCCAGCTGGAGTTCATTCATCCGCTCAACTGCGGCCGCGCGGTTTTTTTCCGCCCTTTCTATCTTGATCTGAGCTTCAGTCAGCTTCATGGAGTTAGAAGCCGCCTCTTCCATGACCGCATTGTACTGGCCGTACACACTGTTCATGTACTCCTGGTAGGCCTGCGCTTCGGCATTTTCCTTCCAGGCGTCAACCTGTTCCCGAAGCGCGGCAGTACCGCCCTCGATGGCCCCGGTTTCCAGGTTCACATATTCGGTCAATTCCGGGATAGCGTTACAGAGCAGCCCCAGGGTATTGAGGTAAGTCTGGCTATGCTCGTTCGATGCGTCGGTGCCCTCGCCCAATTCCTCCAGCTTGGAAATATAGCTGTCTGCAACCTGAGCGGTGGCAAGCGTCTGGTCGGAAGTCTGCTGGAACGTACTTCCGGCCTCGTCCATGGCCGCATTCATATCCTGCGCCGCCTCGGTCAATTCCTTGACAGAAGGGACTCCCTCATTGGCGGCGGCCACCAAAGCGACAATACCAGCGGTCAACCCGGCCACCGCACCAACAGCCAGCATAACCGGCCCGGCCACCGCGAACACAGACGCCAGATTGAGTGCGGCCGCTACTTTCGTAATGGCTACATAGGCGGTAATGCCGGCGGTCGCAAGCCCAACCACGCCAACAAAGGTCATGGCGGCCTTTACCAAGGCGGGGTGATCTTGGAGAAATTCATTCCCTGCGGTCAACACGTCGGTTGCAATTTCCGCCAGGCCCTGCAGCTCCGGATTAAACTCTTCCCCGATGGTGGTTTTTAGCGCGTCCCAGGCGGAGTTCATCAACGTGAGCTGGCCGTTCAAATTATCCAATTTAATGGACGCCATCCGGGACGCGGCCCCGGAGCAATTCGTAATGTTGTTGTAAAGGCTCTCAAAATCGCCGTCGGCGGAGTTCATCAAAGCGATAAATCCGGTCATGGCCCGCTCTCCGAC
This sequence comes from uncultured Dysosmobacter sp., assembly GCF_947631165.1. GTDB lineage: Bacteria > Bacillota > Clostridia > Oscillospirales > Oscillospiraceae > Oscillibacter. The sequence goes on from NZ_CANRKH010000003.1 coordinate 117,735, forward strand.
AAGCGTTTCAGCGTTTGCCATTTTCTCGGCGTCGGTCATTACAGCAAACCGCGCCCGCAGATCGGTAATCACATCAGACAAGCTCCGCATGGTGCCGTCGGCGTTTTGGGTTTTCACCGTAACGTCTCCAAAAGCCGCGCTGGACAGCTCCGCGCCGTCTACCAGCTTACTGAACATATTGCGCAGCGCGGTTCCCGCCATGCTCCCCTTAATACCGGAGTTGGCCATCAGGCCAATCATGGTAGCTACATCCTCCACGGAGTAGCCGAGAGCGCCGGCAAGCGGCGCAGCGTACTTGAAGGTATCTCCCATCGTGGCAACATTGGTGTTGGACTTCGTTGCCGTCATAGCCAGGACATCCGCGAAATGCGCCGTATCTGCCGCTGTGAGGCCGAATGCGGTTAGGCTGTCGGTGACGATATCCGACACCATAGCCAGATCCTCCCCGGAGGCGGCGGCCAGCTGGAGAACGCCATCCATGCCGCTGAGCATTTCCTGGGCGTCCCACCCGGCCATGCCCATATAGGTCATAGCCTCGGCGCTTTCCTTGGCGGTGAATTTCGTGGTGGCGCCCAGCTCCTTGGCCTCAGCTGATAGCGCCGCCATTTCCTCAGCATTGGCCCCGGACAAAGCCTCCACGGTGGACATCGTTTCTTGAAAATCGGCGGCAATATCCACGCAGGCTACATAGCCGTCATAAATCTCTTTCAGAGCGGTGGCAATCCCTGCGGCGGCAATCGCCCCTTGGATTGCCCCAAACGCCGCTGTGGTCCTTTCGCCGAAGGTGGAGGCGCCGCTGGCCGCTTGATCCTGTTCCGCCTCCAGCTCCTTGATTTTGGCCGTCAGTTCTTGGTCCTTCTGGGCCAAATTCGCAGTATCAACACCTGCTTCCTGCAACCTCGCGCTGGTAGCCTGGAGCTTTTGGGTCTGGCGTTCCAGTGCCGTTTCCGTATCCTTGATACGCTGTTCCAGCTTGACGCTCTCCCGCTCCTGGGCGGTAGTGGAGCCGTTGGTTTCACTGATCTCTTTTTGGAGAAGATCATGCTGTTTTTGCAGACTTTCCAATCTGGACCGGGTGCTTTCTACGGCGGTCTGCTGCTTTTGATAGGAGCTGATGTCCCCTTGGAGCCGGTGAAGGTCCTGGATTTCTTTACCTAACCTGGAGAACTCCGATTGCGCTTTAGAAAAGGTATTGGAAAAGCCGCCATTCATCTGCGCATTGAGCGCGAATAGCATTTCATATTCCTTCCTGCCCGCCATCGTTGCCCTCCTTTCCCTCTTTGATGATAGCGTTGTTGGTTTTTATCCAGGACCACAGCGCGATTAGTGGCTGAGATTGCCAAAACGAAACATCGGTGTTGTTGTTTTTTGCCAGGATTAAGTATTGCTTACGGAGCCATAGCCCATCTTCGCCGGTTATGACCCCGCACGCAGCAAAAAAGAGCGTGCCTTTTTGCAGATTCTTTGGAAATCCCGGATGCTCATGCTCTTTAGAGCGTCCCGCTTTAACAGGCGAACGCCGTTTTCATCCCGCAGAGTGCAGGCGCGGATAGCCATACCCCACAGAAAATCGCTGGAAAACTCCGGCGTCACCAGCGTTCTCCCCCGCATCAAAAGCTCGTTCTCGATATCCAGATGATCGGTGCCAGTCAGCTTGCCCCAGTCAAATGTCAGCCTTTCGATGGTAAGGCCCTGGTAGTCGAACGGCTTTATAAATGTGTGGACATAGACGCTGGTATCCGGCTCAGAAGCGGCTTCGCGTTCTGCCTCAACTGCGGCCTCCGCTCCCGTACCTTCGGTGTTAAACAGTTCGTCCATAGTGAACCTCCTTCAAAAAATTGGCCCGGAGCGGCATAGTAACCGCACCGGGCCATATTGCTTGTTTAGGTCAAGCCGATAGCTTTCCGCACATCTGCCGCGCAGTCCTTGCCGTTGACATCATGGACCTGGTTGAACTGGTCCAGATCAATGACCTTCTTCCCCGCCTTATACACCGTGTATTTGCACACGCTGTATGCGCCGGAGGCATCGGCGGCGGAGGCGGTGCCGATGGTGCCCAGATTGGTTTCCGTGGGGCGGATGGACATCTCAAACCGGGTCTGCTCGATCTCCTCCCTGCGGTTCACGGAATCAAAATACTGCTCGGCCACATACAGAGACACGTCATGCCACTCGTTGGACCCCAGCTCCACAACGGCGTCGGTGACGCTGCTGAACTGGATATTGGCAAGCATGGCCTCAATCATGCCCGCCAGAGGAATCGTGACGTCGCCCATAAGCCCGGCACCCGTCGCGGTGACAGTCTTATACTTGATTGTCGGCACAGTCACCTTGGCGACGCCGATCAGGGCGCCGCCGTTTTTGTACATCATGTAATCTACATGACCGTTCGGATAAATCATCTTGTTTCCTCCTTATGCCGTCAACGCCGTCTCCATATAGGAAACATCGTACTCCAGGATAAAGTCGATCAGCTGAGCGGGGACGGGCGGCGCATTGTAGACGTGCAGAGTAATGTGCCCGGCCAAAAGGCTGGTCAGGGGGTTTTCCTCCGCCAGCAGGACACAGCGCGCCCCGTAGAGGTAGCCGCTCCCGCACAGGCCGCCCAGCCAGATATTGCAGGTCTGGAGAATGGAATCCCGCAGGGGCGTGGTCAAAGGCTTGTCCTGCTTGGGCCAGAACGTCCGGATCAGGGTGTTGCCGATGAAATCGAACATCCGGCTCACGGGAATAAACTGGTCCTTCACGTCGGTATTTCCGGGGAAGCAGGCCGTGTAGTTGCCTTTGGCAACCCAGCCGCTATCCATGAAATTGACAGCGGTGACAACGCCCCAGTCGCCGGCCACCATCTCCACCTGGGGCCACGTCAGGTTGACCTCCGTACCATCAGCCAGACAGCAGGTATCCATCTTGAGATTTTTGTTGGACGGACTCTCATAGGGAACGCCCCGGTTGTCCGTATCCACACTGGCCATCAGTCCGCACAGCTGCGTGGACAGGTGGAACATATAGTCCCCCAGTTTCACCATAGGCCAGCACACGATCTGGTCTACATCCACGAAGTTGTTTTTGTTCTTATAACCAGACAGGGCGGAATACTCGGTGACGCCCTTCTCACTGCTGTCAATGTCAATGACAGCCTTGCCCTTGAAAAGCCCGCTGATAGCGGCGGCCTTGGTAGCCATCACCGCCGCCACAACGGTATTGCTGGACCAACCAGGGGCACAGAGCAGATCAGGCACCGTGCCTACCACCGTCATAGCCGCATCTACCTGGCCCACGCCCTCCACGATGTCGGCTACCGCCACTTTTTCGGGGGTGACGGCATCGTAGCTGATATTGAGCGAGGATTCCTCATAGGCGGCCCCGGTTTCCAACAGCTCAATCTGGCATACGTTCTCACCATCATCGTAGAGAACGCTGTAGTCCTCGTCCGGATAGAGATATTCGGGGCCGTGGCCATTCTTCAGGTAAACGGTGTACGTCTCGACCAGAGACAACTCCGTGGGATAGGTTTCCGCACTCTCAGCGGCAGGGCAGCTATACAGGCTCACTTTGATTTCACCCGTATAGTTGGACAGGTTGATGCCGGCGCCCCCGTCTGCCTTGACCCCATCCACAAAGTCGATCTGCTTGCCGGCCAGGGTGAAGTAGAGCTTCAGATGTTCCGACTTCGGACTGTAAACGCCGTAGTTTTTACCCTCGACCTCGACAACAAACAGGTGCCCCTCCTTACCGTCAGGCTTGGTGTCGAAAATCTTGTAGAAGGTGTATTCCCCGCAGTCGGTGACTTTCTCGCCCACGCGGGACAGAACGGCGTTGCCCATGTCCTTTGTGACAGTCAGGCCCAGGCTGGGATAGTTGTCCGGGCCGCGCTTGATTTTGATGGAACTCCCAATGGCTTCAAACGGCAGCGTGACCGTATGCTCGGTCACGGAGTAGTCCTTTGCCATTACGGAGTCCTTCATTTTCTCAGGGTCCAGAACATTACAGAAGATCGCGGGCTGGCACCCGAACAGCTGGAAGTGACTGTACATCGCCTCGCAGAGCGTGTACTTTGCCCAGTCATAAGAAAAACCCAGCTTCTCCACAACCTCGTCCCAGCTGGTAGCCAGAACGGGGGTGTTGACTTTAGCGGGCTTTTCCGCCATATAAACAGGAGCGGTGCCTACAAAGTAGGGCACGCCCACCTTCGCCACGTTGGGGGTGCTGACCGACGTAGCCTGTTCATAAACTCGAACACCGAGATTTGCCATGTGCTACCTCACTTTCCCGCCAGCTTTTTGTAGCTGGCGTACAGGGCGTTGCCGGGGGTCTTAACCTTCAATCGCGCCGCCGGCAGCGCGTCGCCGGACACAATCAGGTTCTTTACCAGGGGATTCTTCTCAATCGCGGCGGCGGCCTTCTGGTACGCATCCTCACGATTCCCCCGGTAGATGGTCCCGGTCTGGATCAGGCCCTTAATATTCGGGCCAATGTAGATGTAGAAACCGGAGCCGTTGGTTTCTGCCGCAGGTGCCGCGGCCGGCCTTGTGACCGCCACGGGCTGCTTACTGTTTTTCGCCATGCTCTTCGCTTCCTTTCAGTCCAATAATTTCTTCCAGATGTCGTGCGTTCGGGTCCCATGGGGGCATCCCGTGGATAACCCGCGTAGTGTCAAGCCGCTTCACAGGCGGCAAATGCCAAGTAGTTACCATTTCTCCCGCATAATAGGGGGCGGTGTCCTCCGGATAAACCAGGACTTCTATTCCTGCCTCCAGGTCCAGCCGGAATTGCGCTCCAACCACTACCCGCTCCAGAAAAGAGATGCGCAACTGGTCCATGAGGGACAGCAGAGCGACACCGCCTTGCTGTTCGTCGGGGTGATAGACACAGAAAATCGTGCGGACTACGGCCTCAGAATCAAGCAGTATGCCCTCATTTTGCGCGTCTTTATTGGTCATGATCTGATGCAAAATATAGGGTGCCTTTTTCTTTGCCGCTTTACTGTCTGGCAAACGCGCACGAAATACCTCGGCGGCCCTGGGTGGGGGCGGTTCCGGGTCCCCTTTCTGATACGATACTGGGAGAATGATGTTTCTCGTGGCATTTTCGGTAAATTCCTTCAGCTGCTCCAGCAGAATTACCATGCTCAATCGTTATACCCCCCAGCCGTTGAGAACACGCAAAATTTCATGGTCAATACGCTTCTCGTAGGTTTCGGCCATTTTGCGGTCAATTTCATCTGTCACCGCTTCATTGGCAAGCATCATCTGCGGAGTGGCCGGCCCGTAAAGCTCCTTGATTGGGAACCGGCTCACACCAACACGCTCAAAGATACCTCGATGCCCGCTTATTTGCGCAGAAAAGGCCCGGTTCAGCGTTTCCGCTGTTCCGGACCTTTTGACCTGTGTAACAATTTGGCCGCTGCCGTTGACCCTGGTGTTGAACTTTATCAGCGGGATCACGTTGCCTCGGAATCCGAATACCACGGAGATCCCGCCCCCGGTTTCCCGAACAAAATGGTTGATGTTCTTAGTACGGGCCAAAAACTCGCTCTGGCTGATGGTGTATTCTTTCGTGACAGCCCCTTTAGCGGCGGTTTTACCAGAAGCCGCAGCGCGGGACAACGCACTTCCCACCGCCTTATAGACTCCGCCGCTGATACCGGCCAAAAGCCTTGTCGCCTTATCCAAGCTGTCCTCGGCGATATCAACCATAACGCCGCCATCATAATAGCTCCGGCGGTCTGCGCGGTAGACGTCACTCATTCGTCTATCGCCTCCAATTCTACCCGCAGCATACCCATTTCGCAGACGGAAGAGGCGACGTAAAATTCCCGGAAGAATCCGCCGCCGCCTTCCTCGTCATTGATACGGATACGCATACCCTTTTCCGGCTGCTTGCCCCCCAGGTCGCTGATAGCGCAGTGGAGGACGGCGGACACAAGGTAGAGCCCCTGGACGTGATCGGATACCAATTGCCGACGGTCCTTTTCCTTCAGCCCGGAGAGGACAATCGGGATATCCTCATAGCGTTCACCGTCATATTCCACAGTGCGCTTCTCCGCGAACTCGTCCAGGTTCAGAAACACACCATGAATATCAGCGGCTACCATGTCCTTAAAGCTCATACCACCGGCGCCTCCGCTCCCAGATCGGGCGGGGCTTCGGTATCAGCCTCCGGCGGCTCTCCCACCTCAACCGCCGCCAGCAGGGTAGCGATTTCAGTCTTGTTCTTACACTTGCTGACATTTACGCCCAGGTCCTCCGCCAGCTTCTCCAGGTTTGTACGGGTCATTCCCATCAAACTTTCTTTGGTGAAATGACCGTCCACAATATCCAGCGTTTCCGTCGAACTTGGCAGGTCCCTACAGGAAAGGCCTTTCCCGCCGTTTTCCGGGTCCTCCAGGGGCGGGGTTTCGCGGGGCGGGTCGATACCCGGCCCGCCCCCGTCCCCGCTATCCACGGAGCTGTCAGCGACGGGAGGAACCGTTGCCGGGGTCGCCCCCGTGTCCTCCCCGATAATCTCAGCCACCCGAAGGGTGGAGAGGCGGACGGCCTCGGCATCCTCCACGGATACTCGCTCACCCCGGTACGCCACAGCGGATCTTCCGTTGCGGATATAGCTGTATCCTCCGCCGAGAATCTTTACAGTTTTCATCGGCTTACTCCTCCTCCAGTTTCAAACCAGCGGCGCTGTAAACTTCCTTTGTGCCTCCGGAAGTGACTTCCAGCGTGTCGGCGGTACTGTTCACCTTCCAGACCAGGAACCGATCATCCGGCTCCAAATCCTTCTCTGGGGACCCGGTGCTGGATTTGATGTGTACCTGCTCGTCGGGCTGGGTCACAAGGTTGAAAGCAAGGAAGTTACCGCTTGCATCCGCGCCGTACTCCGGGTAGCTATCCAAATGGTGCAAGGTCCCATGGAATGTATTGGAGCTGTCAATCTTGACACCAGATTGCAGCTCGGATACCTTCTTCCCATACAGTTTCGTGTCGGGCGGGAAGAAGGTAATCAAGGGTTTGCGCCGATAACTTCCTTGGCGTAGATGTACGGGCAGTAGTTCTTGGGCGTGGCCAGGGGGCGGGTGCCCAGACGCAGCTTGCGCTGGTCGTTCTCCTGATCCACCACCAGCTTAGGCACCCGGCGGGAGGTGTAGGTGCTGGGCATGGTGGCGCCGTAGTCGATCTGGGTGATCCGGCCATACTTCAGACTACCGCAGTTGGGGGCGGTAACAATAACGTCCTTGGCGCCCAGCATGGGCTGGTCCTTGCCCTCGTCATCCAGATACCGCTCATCCACGGAGAACACGTTGAGGTTGTGGCCGCCGAAGTTCAGCACACCCATGAAGGTCACGCCGTCATAGGCGGTCAGCTGCTCCCGGATGCCGTTGCCCAGGAAAACGCCGCTGTTCTTGTCCAGCAGCTCGGCGGTCCGCTTATCCTCCAGAATAAAATCGGCCACCTCGGACCCCAGGAGCAGGTCGGCGGCGGGCAGGCCGCGCTTGGACAGCATCCGGCACATGGCCTTCACGTCGAAACGGTAGTTGCCTTTTTCAGTGTCCCACTTGTTGGACACCGTAAAGGTGTGCTCAGATACTTCGCCGTCGTAGAAATTGACGAACAGCTTCTCGCCCTTGGTGGCGGCGTCCACATAGGTCTGCATCTCGCAGGCGTTGTGGATCATTACCTGGGCGCACATCCACTCCTCCCGGCGCTGGATAAAGTTCTCCAGATCGGTGAGGTCGTCGCGGATCAGCCGGGCGGCCCGCTCGGCAGGGGTGGAGTTGGCGTAGAGGGCTTCGCCGAAGCCCCGCTTCTGAAGATCATCCAGGGTCAGGATACGGCTGGGCGCGATATACGCGGGCTCCAGCTCATGAACGGTGTAACCCCGGCGGTCCATGGGGATGTCACCCACCCGCTGGGAGACGAAGGGCGCCATGCGGCGGTCACCCTTACGGTACTCCACCAGCACCTTATCGGCACCGAAAACGTCCCCCGCCCCGGTGGAGAAATAGCGGTCACGGAAGAAGGATGCGCGGGGCAGAACTTCCTCCATGATGGCGATCATCAGGTAGGTATCAAAGAAATTGAGAGTGTTGTTAGGCATAGGTTTTTCCTCCTATCAGTTTTCAGCCGTCTCGATAGGAACGGCGGCTTTGAAGAGGATACCCTTCATGCGCAGGGTGTTCCGCGCCTTGGCGTCCAGTTCGATGGGCTTGCCGTCCTTATCCAGCACTTTCGCGGGGTCAAAGCACCCCGCAACGTACACGGTAACCGCAACACCGCTTACGGAATCCGCTTCGGTGATGGTCACATCATCGGTCAGAATGCAGTCAGGGTCAGCCTCCGCCAGAGAACTATCCGCGGGCTTCACCTTACCGCCCTCCGCATCGAGGGTCAGCAGAGTGCCGCGTTTATGGGTGGCGGGGGTCGTGCCGTCCAGCGTAACGCCCCTCACAATGGGGCGGGGCTGAGTGTCGGTAATCAGCCCGTCGGGGATCATCTCAGCGATCTTCGCATTCAGCTGCTTTGCCATTGCTTATTCCTCCTTATCGTTTTTGAACAGCGCCTTGACGGACGCGCGGGCCTGGGCCATCTTACCTTCGGGGGTAGTAGGCTTAGCGCCCTCGCCGCCGCCGTTGGCCGCCTCCACTTCCTGCGCGCCGGAACCGGCGGTATCAGCTTCCAGCGCGGCCAAGAACTTCTGCCCCTGCTGCGCCGCTTTCTGTGCCGCCTGATACACCATCTCCTGAGCGGTGCAGGGGTGGTCCCCATATTTCGCCGCGTTGATGGTTTCAGCGTCAAACAAGCCTGCCAGGGCGTCAATGTCCTGGATACGCTTGCGCTCGGCGTCAACCGCCGAAGTGGTATCCGCCGGGTCCCCGGCGGCCTGCACTTGGCCACCATTTCCGGCGGCGGGGGGCTGGGCACCACTCCCGGATGCCGACGCAGCCGCCTCAGCTTTGGCCTCGGCCATCAGCGCCTCGGCCAGCTCCGGGTTCTCCGCCCGGAGCTCCTTCAGATTCTTTGCCATGGTAGTTCCTCCTTCAGTGCCGGAGTTGTCCGGCGGATTATGTGTCTCAACCGGGGCGGCGGCCTCGGGTGTGACTGTAGGAATGGTGTCCGGGGCGAACATGCCGGGGGTAAGATGCATCTCCCGGCCCCGGATAAACAGGGTGCGCCCATCGGCGCTGGCCGCGATATCCAACGGCTCTGCATCCTCGATAACCTCGTCGGCAAAACCTTTTTCAACGGCCTCCCGTCCGGTCATGTAGGTGGTATCGGCCATCATGTGGGAAATCACGGTGGCGCTGAGCTTGCTCTTGCGCGTATAGATGGACACTTGAGACTTGTCCCAAGCGTCCTGTCTGGAGGCTTGTTGCCGAAGCTCGTCGGCGCTGTACCCTCCGAACAGGAACGACCAGCACTTGTGAATCATCACGAGACTGGAGGGATTCACCCGGACTGTGTCACAGGCGCACATGATAAGAGAGCCCCCGGACATGGCCACGCCGTCCACAATACATGTCAGCTCCACACCATTAGCCGCCAGTTCCCGCAGGCGGTTATGAATCAGAACCGACACGCCGGCATCCCCGCCACAGCTGTTCATCCGAATGGTGAGGGCCTTACACCCCTGCACTCGCTCCAGGTCCTCCAAAAATTCGCTCTCAATGATGTAATTACCGGGGATGGGCTCCCCGGTCCAGAAATCCGTGGGCTGGGTTTCCACGATATCCCCGTACATGATCAGCTCGGCGGTTTCCCCGTCCACGCTGGCCATGGTGTACGCGCCGCGCGCGATATTGAGTGGGAATTTCACTTTTCCGCACCTCCATCTTGTGTATCAGGTTCATCCGGTTCATTTGGATCAACCTCCATGCGAGTACCCCCGCCACCGGCCGCAGCAAGCATGGCATTCTCTGCGGCAAGCTGGACAACATTTTCTCTCCAGTCGCCGCCGCCAGTTTCGCGGGTAACTTGTTCATGCGTTTTTAGCCCATGCTGGATCTGGAGAATCGCCGCTTTCGCTTCTTTCAACGGGTCAAGGCTACCCTGGACCGGCCCAATCCACCGCGCTCCACACCATGCGGCACGAATCAAGGGATCGCCAAAGAAGCCCGGCGCTTTAATGCGCCCCCGGGCTACCGCCTCCGCCAGCCAGACTTCATAGGTCGGCTGGCAGAAATCGTCCACGAACCACTTCCGCCGCATACGAAAATCCTCCCATGCGTCCAGCAGCGCGGCGCGGGCGGACGAATAGGAGGAATTATATTCTTTGACCAGCACATCATAGGGCTGCCCCAAACCGGCGCCAACCAGCTTGCAGAAGGTTTTCACAAATACGTCAAAGCCGGTGCTGGGGATGTTGGGGTTCCCAAACTTAACGTCCTCCCCCTCTGCCAGATGGAGAACAGTACCCGGCCCCTGCTCATACTCATTCGGATTATCAGAAATATTGTCCCCGCCGGGATTGACCGCAGGCACTCCGGCAATATCCCCTTCCCCGATTTCGTTGATAGGGATACTGTTCTGGTCCGTCTTGGTGATGATCCACGCCGTAAAAAAGCTCTGCACCAGCGCCGCCATCAGTTCAGATTCCGTATACCGGCGCAGCTGCAGCAATGGTTCGATAACCTGGGCCAGATAGGTCACACCCCGATATTGGTCGCACCGCTCACTGTTCATCACATGGAGGATATTGGGCAGCCCGGTCCTGGGTCCGTAGGCTTCTACCCGCGTCCATTTAACGGGTTCCCCGGTAATCTGCCAGGGGTAACAGTTGCACACATGGTAGGCAACTACCATACCATCACTGTTGACCTCCACGCCATCGTATATCCTGTTCCCGTTATCCGGGTTTTTACCGTCGGTGACGCCGGGCCAGCCTGCATATCCCCCCATAGTGTCGGGTGTACTGACACGATCCGCTTCTACCATGTGAATCCGCAGAGAATAAGGGCTGGTAGGCGTGGGCTTGTATCGCTTAAAAAGCGGGAACACGTCGCCAGACATAAGCCAGGACACAAGCGCCAGCTGTTGTAGCGCCTCAAAATTATTGATACCAAGGGCGTCACAGCTGGCTTTGCGACCGGCCCACAGAGAAAATTCCGCCTCGGTTCTCTTTTGCCAGTCCTCCGCAGCCTCCGGAGAAAGACCCAACACTTCATAATTGATCGCGCTTTTCAACGCAAGGCCAACCCCGACAACCTTTGTTCGATTCGTGTTAATTGCGCTGGTGGCTAACGGAGAGGACATATAGAGCATACGTCCCCGGGACCGCAGGGTAGCGTTAGGCCAGTTGATATCCTCGTTTGGACTCCCGCTTCGAGCCTTGAATCCTCGCATAGCCCGCCGGGTCAAACTGGCCCCCGCCTCGCTATACCCCGATGCTTTAGGCCGGGCCCCTTCCGGCAAATACAGGCCCGTTTTTTTATCGAGATAAATCATAACCGCCTCCCTTACCAATCACGGGGAATCACGCCCCATGCCTTTCGGGGCCGCTGCCCCTCTGCCAGCGCGGTAAGCTCGTCAACCTCGCGCTCCATCTCTCGGATTTCATCCGCAAGCGCAGGAAGATCCAGGCGGGTAAGCTGTCTATCATCAATTACATAGCTTTTTACGCCTCCTTTGAGCAGAGCTTCATAGGCGTCATATAACCTTTCCAGGGCGCTCTTCCGGAACATCAGCCGCCGTTCTACCGTAATTTTGCTTGCCATTCAGTCCACCTACCATTCATCATAGTGCTTCCGTAACGCAGACCCGGTGGGATTCTTCCTCGGCCGTGGTCTGGGTATCACTGGCGCTGTTTCCGCTACTCGCTGGCCCCGCATGGTTTTCAGTTGCCGGTCTATTGCGTCCAGATTTTTAGGCATGGCCTTGAAAGCCGCCAGAGCGTAATTTCGACAGTCAAGCGCCTCATTACGCTCATGGCCGGGAATCTTCTTCCATATCCAAGGCTGCTTCTTCCCCGCGTCATATTCCAGCCGTTCAGAAAGTAGGCCCGCAAAATAACCGGAACCGTAATCGTCACGCCGGGGGAAATGACAATACTTTGAACCCTTGGTCTTTACAGACAGGTTATCCATAATCAGCAACTTCCCGGCGTCCACGCCGATTTGATATTGCCAACAGCTACTTACCACTTTCTGATTAACCACTATCTTCATCTGCTTCGGGGGCGCGGTATACGGTCTGTCCGGTCCAGGCATACCCTTGATACAAAACACCTTTCGCCCGATACGTGCCCGGCATCGTTGCCGTACCTCCTGCGTAAAATGGCCGCCCTCGTCTACAAAGGACATTGACGTGCGCAATTTCACCCCGTCAGCAAACTGGAAGTAGCGGTTAAAAACAACCTCGTCCAGTTTGTCCCAGGTGCTATCTTCGTCTGGACGGCCCATGACAACGCCCTTTTCAATGCCCCAGGTTTCACCAAAATGCCCGTGACCGACGATCTCATATTCCATACGATTGTCCTGAGTATCAACGCCGGCCGTCAACACCAGAACACCGTCCGGCAATTCAGCGGGGTATTCCTCCCGGCGTTCCATCAGACTATCTTCATCCTCCAGATCTCCCCGGTCCTCCCATAGCTCCCCGAAACAGGTGTTATAGACCACCTGGAGCTTCTTGGAGTTTCCAATCGCATTGAGGTATTTTAAGATGATGGTTTCCCAGCGGGCCCACTGGCTGACAAAAGCATTCAGCCAAAAGGAACGGACGCCGTGTGCATATGCGTCCGGATTATCGGCCTCCCACCGGGCAGGCTGGCGCTTCATCGTGATTTCATCGGAAACAGCCGCACACCCAGGGCAGACATATAGAATTTGCGTCACCTTATAGGTTTTTTTCTGGTTTACTTCCTTGGTTTCATACTCATATCGAATATCTTTCCACTGGATTTCATGATATTCCCCACAATGCGGACACTTAGATTTCCACCGCTCCATCGTCCCCTCAGCGTAACTGTTCGCAATGGCGCTCACGTTCTTAATCGTCGGCGTCGATACTTCCACGGCCTTCGCGTTATAAAACGTGGTCTGCCGGGCCATAGCCAGCTCCCAAGGGTCGCCCTCGTTGCCGGCAGACGTGGCCCACCGGTCCCGCTCGTCACCCAGCACATACCGAATGGGCTTTGAGGCCAGCGCGTGTGCCTCCGTAGACCCACACATGGTTAGAATACCGCCGGGGTATGTTTTCTGGAGCACCGTGTTTCCGCTGTCCCGGCTCTTGGGCGCGGCCACCTTCTTACGCAGCGTGGGGCAATCCCGAATCTCCGGAGCAATCCGGAGCTTGGAAAACTCCTTCGCGTCAATGGTCGTGGGGTGGACAAACAAAATGCTGCCGGGGTCCTCGTCAATGATGTAGCCGATGATGTTCAGTTCCAGCTCAGACTTTCCTACCTGGGACGCGGCCACCATGACAATCCGCCGCACACGAGGATCTGTGAAAGCGTCCATCGGCGCCCGGAGGTAGGGTGTGCGCGTGGTTCTCCACGGCCCCGGTTCCGCACTACTCTCCGTAGAAAGCCGCCGTTTCCTTTCCGCCCATTCAGTAACAGTGAGATTCTCCGGGGGCTTCATTCCGGCCATGACCTTAGCTACAACGGCATTGAGCCGTTGTAAGTCCCCGCTATTCATCTTCGCCGTCACCTGAGCCAAAATCCGTGTCCCAATCCATCCTCTCTCGCACCCGTTCCTCATACTTCTTAGGGTCATACCGGTACTGCGTCAGCTCTTGCATGAGCAGGGACACTTCTCTACGAATAATTTCAGCGGCCTCGGCGGGGGTTTCCGCTGCGGCCACATCCACCGCCAGCCGCCCCGGGAGGGCAAGCAGTGATCCTCGGACGGTATAAATCATGTCGGCGGTCATGGCCTCCACATCTTCTGCGCGGTGCATTTTGCCGCGCAATTCATCAGCCTCCATCTTGGCGATATGCGCTTTGGAGGTTTTCAGCGTGACTTCGGCGGCGCGCTTGGCCTTCTCCAGCTTCGCTTCATCCTCTGGCATCGTCTCCCTGGAATCAATGTACCGCTGAACAGAAGCGCACAGCGCATAGCGGCCCTGTTTGATTTTTTCCAGTATGCCGTCCTCCGTCAACTGACGGATATAGCGGGCGGTTATGCCCAAAACACAGGCCAGCTCAGACGTGCTGACCTCTGTTTCAGTCGTAATCTTATTTGCCATGACGGGGGAAACCTCCTTCCCGGTCAAAAATTCAAAATGCGGAACGGAACCGACGAAAAATTTTTTCAGTAACTACACGCTTTTTGGGGTCGGCGAGCCCGCACCTTGGCGGGCGGGGTCGGCACAGTACCTTTTTCGGGGTCGCGCCTGCGGGCAACCCTCTGGCCGACGCTGTCAGCCCCGTGGAGACGAGATAGGGGCCAGGACGGGTATACACCCGGGGCGCGGGTACCGTCGCTCCACGAGGCTGTCAGCGGCGGCCCGCGCCCTTGTGTCAATCATACCTTCTTGTAGATGGCGGCCTTGCTATACCCATGTACGCCTTTGGTCATCATCTCCAAGAAATCATCACGGGAGAAATCGGACAGCCGAAAGATTTCCTCCGGCTTCATACCCAGCTGCTTACCGATCTCGGATACCGTTTTCCCCTCGTCAATCAGTTGCTTCACGATAGCTTTCATCGGCTCCAACAAATGGGTGCCTCTGGCCCGGTTATGGGTAATCGTGCCGTAAATATCGTCGCTCTTATCGCTATGCGCAACAATCACCACAGGCACCATGCCCTTGAGCTTCGTGTGCAAAGGCTCCCTTCCTGCTACCGTCCACCGATGGAACCCGTCGATGATGGTATAGTCCGGACGCACCACGATTGGCAGCGTCCAGCCGTTGGTCAAAATGGATTGGGTCAACAGCTTCAGGTTATCCTCGCTGACCTTGTTAGGGTTGTAATCATTGGCTTTCAGCAGACTCCGATCTACCCACTGCAACGTGGACAACGGGGCGAATACGTCTACTACCTCAGACATTTGTATTCACCTCCCGCCTCGCCGCGTTTTCACCGGCAGATTTTGCATAGGCGGAATAAACCGTGACATACAAAGCCCGAAGGGACCGCAATTTGGGATCACCGGCAATCATGGCTTCATACATCATTTTGAAATCGCGGGGCCTCATAAAATCATGGCCCTTGATGTAGAAATGCCGATACCGCTCAGCCACTCGGCGGGTCCCCTCGTTGGTGAAATACTTCTCCGGCTCCACAAAAAGCATCTGCCGGCAAAGTTCCCGATAATCCTTTGAGGATTCCCCTTCCAGCTCCGTCCGCTTTCTGGTGCTGCGCTTAAACATCTCACTGTCCCAATACAGCAGTGTCAAATAGGCGTTTGGTTCCCGCTGTTCAATGCGTTCCCACAGTTTCGGATCGGTTTCTGCGATATACCGAAGCCCCGCGATACTCTCCGCCGCAAAGAAATTACACAGCCGCAAACGGTTTTTGGAAACGCCAACCCGGTACAGGTCAATATAAGCGTCCGGGAAATCCAAGTGGTTTTCCTTGATATACAACCAAACGTCACTGTCTTTCCAATCATAAATCGGAAAAACCTTATTCTCACAGCTCAATCCGCCGGCCCTCAAATCGGCCTTAGCCAGATATTCCCGGCGTTGAACGGACTCATAGGCTCTCACGCCCACCAACTGAATCCCGTCTTTGGTGATTGCGCTGCAAAAGGTCTGGTAATTCATCTGGCCGGTATACCGCAAATGGGGATCACGGGTAATCGCAAAAGGTGGCGCATCTCGGACCCAGGTTTTCCCCGGCTCCCAAGTAATCCAGGCTTCATCATTCTGCAGCTGATGCAGGATAGATACCTGCTTAACAGGCAGACAATACCACCGGAACTCCGCGCCCACGGAAATAAACCGCTTTCTCCACCGCAGGGCCATTTGCTCCATGCTGTCATATAGGGCTTCCTCGTCAATGAAAATCACCGTCAGCAATTTGGGGTCAATCTCGCCGCTCAGGATTTTTTCATAAACAAGGTGAGACATGCAAAGGCTATCCTTACCAGCGGAAAAGGACATATAGACCCGGACGCCGTTAGAAAAGACGTTGACAATTCTCCGCTTGGCAGCCTGCACCACATCCATCTGGCTCTCAATCGTCTTTATAGCCATATCTTTTCACCACATTTCGGGCAAATGATATAGCGTCGATCAAGCTCCACCGCGCGGTCCTCTACAGCCGCCTCTACGGGTTCCGACGGGGGCGGGGCCGGCCTGATTTCCTCTGCGTCCTGGGCAAATTCCTCGGACTTCTGCTCATAGCGGTCCGCGGCCTTTTTCATTTCCGCTTTAGAGTTTTCGTCAATGAGGCCATATCCGGCCAGAAGTTCATCCGTATCCCCCAGGTCGGCGGTCAGGGTTTTCAACAGATCCTCGTCATAGCCGGGAACGTCCAAGTCATCCAATTCGGCAATGATTTCATCAAAGCCCTGGATATCATCAACGCCCAAAGAAAAAATGCGGTTGTCGGCCAGCATCAGCTTTTTCTTCTGCGATTCGGATAATCCGGCGGCAACATAGCAATCCGCTTCTGTCCGGCCCATTGCACACAAAGCGTCATACAGGCCATTGCCGGCCAGAATGGTCCCCGCCTCGTCAATCACAATAGGGCGGATCTGTCCGAACATCTCAATGGACCGCTTAAACTCAGTGATCTGCTTGTCGGAATGGATACGGACATTTTTAGGCGGCCGGCGAAGATCGGCCAGGGGCTTCTTAATAATCTTCATACCGTCGCCGCCTTTCTGCGTTCCACAGCCCACCAAACAAAGGCGGCTATAATCGCACCGGCCACGATATAAATTCGGATCGTGCTCATAAGCGTCCAAACGCCCATCACGCCCATGGGGATCAGCAGCTGCCACAGGGCTATGCTTGCCAAATTGACCGCCAGTCCCAGTTTCCTCCCGAACGTGATATACACGCTATACAGGAAGGATGAAAGGGTAGATACGGCCACCAGCGTAACCAGCACCGCTTTAATGACATTCAGCACCGGACTGAAATTTGTCCATGCCAGCAGGAAGGTAAAAATCAGATAGGCGCCAAACATAAATCCGCCCAGCGTAAACGCCCGGCGGATACATACTTTCTTTGTGCCGTCTGTGTTCCCTTCGTTGTAATCCAAAATCTCAAAAAAGTATGGATACAAAAATGCGCCCGGAAGCAACAGCAATCCCTTATTGACACCAACACCGATGTTGGCCGCATCCAGTCCCCAGGCCAAGGGGTTCATATTCCCCTGGGAGTGGATGATAGCGCACACCGTCAGCACCAGCGCCACCCCATAAACGGCGCTCCAACTCATGTTATCCGTTAGGACGTTCCTCACCATTCCAAAACGAATCAACAGAACCAGGAAGAACACCGCCGCCATGTACGCCAGCACCATCCCAAATCGCCCGCCCAACACCGTATCCGCAAAAATGGCTTGAATACCGTTCATGCTGAGCCAAATTTGAAACACGCACATCAGGCCGACAAGACTGTGCATAGCCTTGGTCCGAAACACGTCCCGCAGCTTGGGAATCGCGGGGGCGAAAACACCAAAAGCCACGCAAGCCAAGGTATTCCCCAGCGCCCAGATTAGGAAAGGGACAATTCCGTAATCCTGGGCCATTGTAATCCCATTCATCAGGGACCCGACACCCGCCCACGTCGCCGCAATGCTCATGGCATAATAAGACGTGGGGTCTTCAGTAAAGCGGTCTTTCAGTTTTGAAAACACATCGTTTTCCTCCTTTATTTTTCTGCCCCTCTCCGGCGCTGTTGGCGACCAGCACCCGATCCGGACGTTAAACCGCCACGCAAAGGAGAAAACGCGGCAGCCCCAAAAAACCTCCCCTCAAAAAGAATGGCGGCCACCCACGGGGGCGACCGCCTGGCTTGTTAGGATTTTACACGCTAATATTATAGCACCTGATTCTCAAAAAATCTTCCCGTTTTTTTCCCATCTTTTTAAGCGGTTTCGGTGACTCCGTAAAGGGCAATAGTAAAGTGCCGAAGGGCCTCGTCCCGCTTGCGATACACGGTGGATTGCTCCACGTTCAAGAGTTCACATAGGTCCTTAACGGCGCCTTTCGCCGCATGGATGTAAAAGCGGTCCAGCACTTGGCGCTCTTCCTCAGACAGAACCGCCAGCGCCTTTTCTACCGTGGCCACCCACATCCGGGTTTCTTTAAGACTCCGCTTCAACTCGTCTCGATGGACGATGTTGCTCAACATCATATCTTCCCGTGTGCTGGTTCCCCCGGAAACGGGTGTGCCATCCGTGACGGCGCTCCGAATACCGGTGTACTCCACCTCCAGCCGTTTAATTTCCTGCTGGATATTCGCCGGGGCCTGTTTCCTGGCCTCATAGTTCCGCAACTTGTCGATAGCCTCCCGTTTCCAGTTCATGTGCCCACCTCCCTAAATTTTTTAATCCTGGCCCGGATTGCCCGCATCATAGCCGCCTGCCCGTCCTCTTTTGCGTCCAGGGATTGCATAGCGTCCAGCTCCACCGTCCCCTCAGCCACTAGCACAATCACGCTGGTAGTGGCCGACCGCTGGCCTTGCCGATGTAACCGGTCTATAAACTGTTCCCATAGCTCCAAATCATATATTGGCCCGAACCATACTATGATGTGCCCGCCGTCCTGAAGGTTCAACCCGTGGCCGGCTCCGGCGGGATGGGCCAGCAGCAAGGGGATCTCGCCCCGATTCCAAGCGGCTATAGTTTTACTGTCCTTCAGCTGTACCGCCTGGGGGAATCGGGCCATAATGCGATCTCGCTCATGCTGATACCGATATGCCACCAACACCGGCTCCCCGTCGGCCTCGGCCAAAATGTCCTCCAGGGCGTCCAGCTTTTCCGTATTCAGCTCATGCGTTCGGTGATCTTCATCGTAGACGGCGCCACCTGCAATCTGCATCAGCTTTCCATTGACCGCCGCCGCACTCCCTGCGTCAATGATGGTATCCCCCAGGGATAGAATCGCGTCCCGCTCCAGGCTGTCATACTGTGCCCTGGCCTCCGGGGACAGCGCCACTAGCCGCACCGTTTTTACCAGCTCCGGCATTTTCACATTACCCTCGGTTTCCAAGCTGACGCAGATATCAGAAATCTTTTTATAAATTTCCGCTGCCGCTCCCGGCCTGGGGGTCCACTCATAAATAACATACCCATTCCGGTGCCCGGGGATAAAATACTGATTCCTATACTCGGTATATGTCTTTCCAAGCCGCCGGCCCTGATCCAGTAAGTACACCTGCGCCCAAAGGTCCAACAAACTCCGGGGGCGGGGCGTTCCTGTCAGTCCCCAAAGATACTTTATCAGGGGCCGCACCTTCCGCAACGCCTTAAACCGCTGGGCGCTGGGGTTGCGAAAGCTGGACAATTCATCGACTATCACCAGATCAAAGGGCCAACTCAAACCGTACAGCTTCACAAGCCAGGGGACATTTTCCCGATTGATGCAATAGATATCCGCTTTTCGGGCCAATGCCGCCCGGCGCTCCTTTGCGCTGCCTAACACCCGGCTCACACGCAAATGCCGCAGGTGGTCCCATTTTTCACTTTCCCGGCTCCAGGTATCTTCCGCCACCCGCAGCGGTGCGATAACCAAAACCTTTGAAACGTCAAAGCTGTCATACAAAAGTCTCTCTGCCGCTGTCAATGCGATAGATGTTTTCCCCATGCCAGGTTTTAAGAACAGGCCAGCGGCGGGGCGCTCCAACAAGTAGTCAATGCAGAACGATTGATACTCATGCGGACTATACTTCATGTGATTTCCCCTACCATCAGATCTACGGCCTCTTTACTGTCTGGGACAAATACGGTAAAGCCCAGTTCCCGAAGCCGTTCATGTACATATTTCTGCCGGCGCTTTGGGGTTTTCCCACGGTCTTTTGTTTCCGCAAAATATACCCGTCCCCCCGGCAGAAGAATGAGGCGGTCTGGCACACCAGTCCAGCCGGGGCAAACCAGCTTCAATGCCAGTCCGCCGGTCTTGCGTACTTGTTCCCGCAAGTATTCCTCTACTGCTTTTTCCATAAGGACCTCCAAATTCATAGGTAAATACCCCGTGTGCCAAATGTGACAGATTTCTCGCGCGCGCGTATACACAGGCGCATTAAGCGCGTTAAGCGGTATTTTTCTCTTTAATCCGGATATTTCATAATAGATACTGTCACAACTGTCACAACCGGAAAAAACCCTCTTCAAAGCCTTGCGGCTAAAGGATTTTTTGTGTGACACTGAACTGTCACACGACTGTCACAAGAGGCACAAGATTGTGACAGTTGTGACACTTGTGACAAAACCGTTATGTCACACGGCGGAACCTCGTTTGCCGGCCATAGGCACCGCACCGTTGCCGCTTCGGTTCCTCTTCCCAATCCGGAAGCTGACGCAGAATCGCACTAACTTCTCCACGGTCCTGCCGGGGGAATTGGCGGGCATCTTTGCCAAAGCATTCTACCCATACCTCTACCGCGCAGACATAATCACGGCGTAGAGTGCCAACCGCCCGCATACTATCCTCTTCAGTGAACCAGTGTTGGCGCTGGAAGATATCTTTTTCGGCCCAATCCGCAGGCAAAAGGGTTTCCAAGAAATCCTCCACCAGCCCGCGCCGGGGATCATCCTCCACAAATTCGCGCTGCTGTTCCTCTGCGCTGGCGTTCAGTTCAGGCGGGAGTACCAGAGGTTCCCCGTCCCGATACAGCGTGACAGCCTCGGCCCACAGCTGGTCGATGGTGGATTGGGTCAAATCGCCCCATACGGTTTTTACCGGCGGCTGCTCTCCCAGGCGGACCGGCCAGAAGCGCCGGTTGCCGGTATCATCCCGGAGGAAGGCCGTGGAGTTGGTGGTGCCGATGAAGATACACTGCCGGGGGTGGTCCTCTACCCGGCGGCCATAGGCGGCCCGGTAGCTGTCCACCTGTTTGGAGATAAAATTCTTGATGGTTTCAATCTCCAGCTTGCGCATAGCGGCCAGTTCTCCAAGCTCCACCAGCCAAAACCCCTGAATCCCTTCATACGCCTCTTTGGTCCCGATTCCCGCAAGGCTATCCGTATACCACCCGTTGGACATTTTCGCCACCAGGGTACTCTTGCCGCGTCCCTGGGGCCCCGCCAGCACCAGCACATAATCGAATTTGCACCCAGGCTTAAAGATTCGGGCTACCGCCGCCGTGAAGGTTTTCCGGGTCACGGCGCGGGTGTAGGGCGTATCTTCCGCGCTCAGATAGTCCACTAGCAGCGTGTCCAGGCGGGGTATCCCGTCCCAAGACAGCCCTTCCAGATAATCCTTGATGGGATGAGTGGCATTGGCCTTGGCCGTTTTCATCATGCCGTCCATGATCTTTTCCTTCCCGGACAGCTTGTAATATTTTTCGAGATACCAGCGGAGCTCCCCATCATCGGAGTCGTTCCATGTAGAGCCGTTGACATGTTCCGTTACCTTGCGCCAGGGTAAATCCTGCAACGCCACAGGCCGCACCTTCAAATCGTTGTAGGCAATCGTACCTTTGAGCAGGGGATCATGCTGTAGGATAATGTACACGTTGTCAATGGTAGAGAGGACCTTCCCCTTCTTGTCCACTTCCAGATCATCGGCCCAGTTTTCATCATCCAAATCTACCGGCGCATCAAAATCAGCCTTGGCCCTGTCCAGGCGTTCCCGATTCAATAGGCGTTTCACTTCCGAATCCGCCGCAGCGAAATCCGACATAGAGAGGAATGACGGCCGGCGGCTCATAGGTGTATCCGGCTTTATGTCCTCGTCCTGTTCTCCGTACAGGTGAATACGGACCAGATCAAAGGCATTGCACAATTTTCCCGAGGCGGGATCTGTAGCGTGGTTGGAATAGGCGAACACTCCATCATCATATAGGACCAAGCCGGCCGACGTGGACCCTTTGGCGTAGGTGTAGCGCCCAGGCATAGAGCAGGTGGTGTAGACCTCCGGCAAGAATTTCTCAATCGCGGTGTCAATGTCATAGCACCGGCAGAAGGCGCCCACTAGCCCCGGTTTCTCTAAGGGGTTGCCCTGTTTTTTGGCCTCCCTTTTCCGGGCGGCCTCCATCCGGGAAGATGTAGGCCAATAGGAGGTATCCCGCCAGTCCGGGTATTGCCCAAGAATTTCATCGGGGTCCAGCCAGGGGCCGTCCCGGTGATCGGGGAGAAATTCTCCGTCGGCTGACGTGCTGGCATAGAACATCAACCGTGTGGGCTGATAGCTGGTATCATCAAACTGGTCAATTCCCAGGTCGTAGGCGATTTTACGGCCTATGGCCTCATATTCCTCGGCGGTCACTGGGCGGCGCAGGGGCGCGATAAAGCGGAGCCGGGGCTTTTCCGGAGTGTGCTTGTGGGTGGAGTAGACTGCTGCCGCATTGCCATAGGACAAATCGAAAAGGTCCAGCAAATCCGTTCGAGCCTGATCTGCATCCAGCGTGAGCAAAGTACGGTGTTCCAAACAGTCGGCTTTACGGCGGCCATTTTTTAACCAGCCGCCGACGAATCCGCCGACATCTTTAATGACGTCCTGTTCGTCTTTGCTTAACTTGAAATACTCCTGCAAGCGTTCTTTTGTCCTTGTGGTAGTAAGAAGCTGTGACAGAAATTCAGACCACTGCAACGTCCTGTTTTTTCCTGTTTTCGATAGTCGGGAGGTAAAAACGGCAATATGGATTTCACCGTCATAAGTGAGTTTTGGCATAGAACCCTCCCTTAATCCTTCATGTAGAAGGTACTCTCGAACCCTGCCGCCCGGAGGGGCAGGCCCGGCGCCCATCGGAGCGGGCGGCCCATGATTTCTTGAACTTCTTTCAGAGAACCAGATCCCTCCGGGGCGTCAATGACTACTTCATCATGTACATGGAATACGATGCGATATCCGGCGGACTCCAGCGCGGCCATAGCATCACGCAGACAATCCCGCGCGGTAGCTTGGGTGATATTTTCCACGAGTTTTCCGCCATAGGATTTTAGACGGGTATAGTGCTTGTTTTCGCCGTTCCCTAAATAGGTTAGGCCCAACTTGTTAAACTTTGGTTCCGGCTTTAACTCCGGTTTGTAATACGCCAGCCGCCGGCCGGAGGGCAAGGTAATAAACAGATAATCAGAATCGCACTCAAACCGCAGGCCGTGTTCCAGCGTGGACGGTTCACCTTGTACGGCGCTGATTGCCGCGTCCTCTACTGCATACCAGAAACTCACAATGCGGTCATTGGCGGTCCGCCATCGTTTTACGATACCCGGCAAATCCCCTTCCGGAATACCGGATTCCAACGCCCCCATGTTGATTAACGCCCCAACGCTCCCTTGATAGCCGCAGGCCAAGGTAGCGACCTTGCCTTTTGGCCTTAAATCGGCGCGGGGGCCGCCCTTTTTGATGTCATTCTTCGGGACGTGGAACATCATAGAGGCGGTGGCTTCATAGATCAGGCCTTCTCCATAGAACTCCTGCAGCACCCAATTCTCCCCGGCCAGCCATGCCAATACCCGCGCTTCAATCGCGGAATAGTCGGCAATAATGAACCGGTGCCCCTCGGAAGGGATAAAAGCCGTTCTAATCAGCTGTGACAAAACGAATGACGGAGAGCCAAAATACAGCTCCAGGAAATCAAATTCCCGATTGCAGATCAGTTCCCGGGCCAGTGCCAAATTAGAAATCTTGTTCTGAGGAAGATTTTGGACTTGGACCAACCGTCCCGCCCAGCGGCCCGTGCGCCCCGCGCCGTAAAATTGCAGCAGATTGTGTACCCGGCCATCACGACACAGGCCGCGCTTCATGGCCTCGTACTTCTTCACCGACGTTTTCCCCAGCTCCTGACGGAGCCTCAGCACCCGCCGGGTAATATCGTCCGGGGCGGACTCCAAAAGCGGAGGGATGCTTTTCTTATCCAAGCTATCAGTTACAACGCCCCGCTCAGCCAGCCACTTTTTTAGCTGGGCATCACTGCGGGGGTTATCCAGCCCCGTCAAGTTTCTCGCTTCATCCATCAGACGCGCGGTATAGATACCATCCAGCTCTAGCGCACCTTCCAGCAGAGTTTTGTCCAGGCGAACACCCCGGTCATTGATCTTCTGGTCCAATGTCCAGGCATCGTGTTCCACCTGCGGCCGGGGCCAATGCGATAACTTTTCCCGGATAGTTGTTTCCACGTCCACGTCCCGGATATTATACCGGCGGAACAGCTCCCACTTCTCCGGGGCGTCATGGGGGTAATGTCGGACACCGGCCTTGGTAGGCTTGCAGAAATACTGGATCAGGGACTTCCCTTCCTCCATCTTCTGCTTCTCCAACCCCAGCGCCGCCCCCACCTGGGCCAGTGTTCCCGGAAGCCCTAGCGTGGCCGCCTGGACCATCGTACATTGCCATTGTTCTGGGGGCATTGGCTGATTAAAATACCGTGCCAGGCAGTTTCTTTCAAACGCGGCATTGTACGCTGTCTTAATCACAGCCGGGTCCAGGAGCAGGCGCCGGAACTCTTTCATATCGCCCAGGGGGATGTCGGATTCAGCTTCGGGGAGCAAGGGGGATAAACCGGTATCCCCCTTGCTGCCTAAATCAATCAACTTCGTGGGCTGGCTGTTTACCTTGTACCCAATCAACAGAATAGTGAAATCCGGAGCTTCCACATAGGGCCGGACACCGCATTTGGTAAGGTCTACGCTGGAGTAGGTTTCAAGGTCAACACCCATAATCATTTCTGCATACCTCGCACTTTCTCAATAACGGCAACCGCGATTTCCAGCAGTTCCAGCTTCGATACGGGGATCTCACAGATGGCCGCCCCGTTGTCGCGTTTATACTCAATCCGCACAATTTCCTCGTGTGCCAAATCAAAGTTTGCATAGGACAGGTAGACCCGTCTACCGGTAGCCGCTTTCAGCATGGCAGACAAATACAACTCAATAAATTGCTTTTTACTCATGGTGGGGCTGTCTCCAATCCTTATACCGTTCACATCCTCGCCGGTCCTGTTCCTTATGGACATCGGCCAGAAACCGCATCCAGTCCTGCGCATCACAGGTATCACCGTAGCCGCCAAAGTATTGTTGCTCGGTGATATCCTGATCAAAGACGTATAGGGTTTTGCCATTGATGTACGGAAGCAGCGGCCGGATGAAGCCGATCACCAGCGACGGCATATAGGTTCTTCGGCCAAGGGAATATCGGACAGCGCAATTCAGAACGGTCCCGAAACGGTCATTTGAAACGTCGATTTTCATGTTCCATCCCCCCTCCTTCATTTCCGGTACCTGGTTCCAGGGCCGGCGGTTCCATTCTTTCGCAGCCTGTTCGAGACTTGGGCGAAACAGCGTTTCAACCATAATGCAGTTTTCATTGTCGCAGGCAATTTTGAATGTGCGCCTACCCCATTTGTTGAGGTACACTGTCGGTTCTCCGTTACAAAACGGACAGCGCAGCAGATTGATCTTTTTCCCAGCATACTTTATGTCCATGAGGCTCCTTCACTTTTACAAGCGGCCCACCCCCGCCGCCGAACCGACAGCGGGGGTGGCTATGATCTTAGAAAATATCCTCGTCGAGTTCGCCGCTGTCGGAGAAATCATCATCGAAATCATCCTCCGCACGGCTCCCACCGGCCAGCGGCTCACCGTCGCAAACCAGCTGGATATTGTTCAGCCCGGCGGCTACGCCGTTCTGCTTGCCATTGAAGGGGTAGAAGTCCACGGAGAAACGACAGTAGCACCCGCTGTACACCTTGCTGGAGTCCAGCACGTCCTGCCGGGACATATCCACGATACCGGGCTGCCGCCGGGCGTTGGCGTTGAAGAAGTAGCCCCCGGCAAAAGCCGCATCGTCCGGACGCTCTTCGTCCCCATCCCGCAGGGGGAGCTTCAGGTTGGCCGGCTTCTTGCCCTTCCACTTGGACTTGATACCGTCCTGAATCGCCGCATCCACTGCGGCCTTGATCTTGGCGATAGTGGCCTTGTCCGACTTCGGGACGATGATGCAGGCGGAATACTTCAGCGGATCTTCCTCGCTCATGCGGGACGGCTCCCAAACGTGAGCGTAGGAGAGGCGGCACTTGCCGGTAATAACGTGGGTCGGGTTGTTGTTCTTAGCCATGGTTCAGTTGTCCTCCTTAAAATTGTCGTTGAAATCCTCGGCCGCTTTTGCGGCGGTATTGAGTGCGGGGCGCCTATCGCTCTCCGGAACCAACGTAGGCGCTCCTTCGGGCTTGATGATGTACGCACCGGCCAGCTCTCCGAATTTCTTCTTGCCGACCAGCTTCTCCATAGCCGTGAGGCCAAGGAGTTCACGGGGCTTGTAGATTTCGGCAACCTTATATCCGGCTTTACGGAGTATGCCTGCAATAGCATCTTCGTCCGTATATTTTCGGTTGCTACGGCCTTCCACCACCTTGAAACCGGGGAAGTGATCGCCGTAATTGATTGCCGCATCCAGCGCATACGCTTTGACGCTTTCAGCCCAATCGAGCAGGGCCGGTAATCGTTTCAGCACTTCCGAGATTTCCTCCGGGGTCATACACGGCGGGTCCTCAAAATCTTCCCGCGCAAGGGCCATCTGATAATCCCGGTTGGCCTTGCAGATAGGCGCTGCGCGGCACCAGCGGCAAGTAGAATCCCCGGGGCAGAAATCGCCTTTGCCCTCCCAGGCCAACAGTGCTCGGGGCTTCAATTCATTCTCAGCCCAGGCCAGCAATTCTTCCCGTGTCATGGTGGCCGTTGATACGCTGTCAAGGCGGGGCTGGTAAATCGTCATGCGGATGGACTTAATTTCATAAGCCCAGGACCATTCAAGGTAGCACCCAAGGCCATAAATCCGCATCTGCTCGTTGTTTTCCGCGCTGACGGGCACCCCTTGTCCATATTTCAGGTCAATGACATCCAGCAGATCATCAGTTACAATCAGGCAATCCGCTGTACCAAAGGATTCAGGGATATAGCCCTCAAAGCTGACACGCTGCTCAATGAAAATGCGGGGGTCATTGCATCGGGCTTTAGCGTCAGCCATGCGTTCCTCCACAAATGCGGCATAGCCGTCCATGTACTCACCCATCCCGTCGGAATAAAGCGGATCAGCGTGAGCTTCATCCAGCGCGGCGGCAATATCGGCCCCTTCCCAGCGCCGGCGCAACAGCAGTTCTCCGATACGGTGGGCCAACGTCCCCTCTTTGGCAAAACGGCTGCCCTTGTCGGGAATACCTGTTTCCAGCCGGGCGCTCGGGGTACACGCCATCCACCGATGGGCGCCGGAAGGTCCCAGCAGAGCGTGACGGTCAGGCATTTTTCCCACCCAGCTCTTCCAGCCGCTTTAGGAACGGGGCCCGGTCCTTCTCTGCAAGCTCCGACATACGCTCCACACCAAACTCCTTCAAGATGGGCTTGATGGCCGCAGAGCCGTATTTCTTAGCGGCTTCTCTCCCCTTGGCCGTTACTTCTTCCTGCGTCGGAACAGGGGCCGGGGAAGTAGCGGGGGCCGGATCAGAATCCGTGGTTTCCTCAGAACGGGCAACACTCTGGCCATTCTCCCCAGCCGCAGGGCCAGAAGGGTCCGCCGCAGGTGCGGCACCCTCCGGAGGATGCGCACTCAGCTTTTCCTCCAACTGCATGATCTGCGTCGCAAGGGCGTGTACGCGCGGCTCACTGTTACAGCGCAAGCCCCAGGCCGTGATCCTCGCCAGAACTTCCAGCGGAGTGCCGCCGGTAATCCGGACTTCAATACCACCTGTCAATTCCATACGGTTCAATCCTTTCTTGACAATCAAATTTTTGTGCGCTATGATAGCGGTAACGATGATTGGCAATACGCCGATCTCCCTCCCTGGCGGGCGTGGCAGGCCCGCCAGGGGGATTTTCTATTAGAGGGCGATATATACCTCGCCCGCGGCGATCTCCGCCTCCAGGGCGTTTTCCAGGAATTTTTTGATGGTCTGCCGGGCGGCCAGTTTCCACATGCCGCCGTCGGCCTCGGTGAAAGTAATGCCCCGGTCGTTGAGTCGGATCAGGAACAGGCTTTCGGGCTGGTCCACCTCCTGGAAGGTACGGTAGGGCCTCAGCTTAATGAGGGGCCGGATCTGTTCATTGGTCTGGAGTGCTACACCTTTCTGGGTGGTAACGGTGGTGGCAATACCGTTGTCGTTGTAGACCACCTTTGCTCCCAAGCTGATGTCAGACAGTAGCTTCATAGCGTAGAGCGTGTCCGGCGTCTCCTGGAATCGGGTCCGCAGAGCGATCTGCGCCTCCTCAAAACCCAGAGTCACCTTCTCCGCCCAGCCAGGTACGTCAGTGGCATCCGCCGCGTAGAAAAACTGGCGGAAATACCGGGCGGCATAGTTCGGGTGCGTGAAGCACTGAACCTTGAGCGGGCTGGGGATAGTGATGTAGAGCGGAACATTGTTCGCCTTGGTGACAGGCAGGGCCTCAGTCACCACCATCTTCACCAGGGCGTCCAGACTGTTCAAAGGCAGCGTGTCCGGATGGTCGATGGTAGGCCGGAACTCTTCAGCCTTCGCATTGGGACGGACGATCAGCCGGGAGCCGTCGTCCAAATCCTCAATGTAGGGTTTGGTGGTTTCTTGGATGTGCTGGATGAACTCTTTCAGCATGGTTTTTCCTCCTTATCGGTTGAAATTGACTACCTTCAGGATGGGCGGATGATCCTGTTCACTCCCATCCATGGCCTGCTGGCCGGGGACCTGGGGCACCATTTCCACAATGGTGTCCTCGTCGGCCACATACAGAGAGGTAACAACGGGGTTGGTGGCCGCCAGCGTGGACTTCGCCACACAGCTGACCACGATACTCTGCCGGTCATCATCCGGCTTCAGCTCCAGGGTGAGAGTCAACTTCCGTTTCTCCGTGGCCTTGGTGTTGGGGTCCAGAATGTTTTCCAGAAGGCGGGACATTTCATAGTCCGCCCGCTCCATAATGGCCCCACGCGCCATTTGCAGAATCGACTTTTTCATATCGGCTTTCATCGGGTTTTCCTCCTTTCTTTCTGATTTGAGAGCGTTCCAGCCCTCTGCCGGGTGTTGCCGCTCCGGGAGAACAGCAACCCCGACGCGGAGTAGATCGGGTGCCGGGAAACACCCGGCAGAGGGCTGGATAATCCGCATGCCTGCGGTTACTGCTTTTTCCGATTCTTGATATCCCGGATCACATCCCGGACAATCGTTGAAACGATGTAATAGTAAACGGGGAGCAACAGCAGGAACACTTCACCGCCCACAGCGAAATATCCGCGCTGGGTTAGGGCATACTTGGCCGCGTACAGATATAGGAGAATGCCGCAAACGGTCAGGGCGGCGTACTTCACCACACGCCGAAGAATCTGATAGAACTTCATAGCCTTAGCTTTTCTCCTTCGGCAAAGGCCGCGCCTCAAAGCGCCACTTCCGGGCATCGTCCCCGATTTTCTGGAACAAACGAGCTTCAGCCAACATAGGGGTGTCCTCACAGATACCGAATTGCCAGCACTTGCGCATCGTGTTCCAAATGCCGTACTTCTGGCCGGCAACGCCGTGATAATAGGTTTCACGTTTCACGCTTGACTTTTCCTTTCAAACCCTCCATAATAGAGGAGTAGTGATGGTCTGGGCTAAACAGCTACCGCTACCACGCCGCCATTGATGTTCGCAGCATCGAGGGCGGCTTTTCTTTGTTTCCGGACCGCATACTTGGCCCGTTCACGGGCTCTTGCTTCCTCTGGGTGGGCCTCGCGCCACGCTTTTCTTTTGGCGCGTTCTTTTGCTCGCACTTCCTCTGGGTGGGCCGCTCTATACGCCCGATCTTTTGCGCAGATTTCCTCTCGACGGGCCCTATACCGCTCACGCTCTTTCGCCTGCATTTCTTCCAAGTGGATTGCTCGATAGGCTCTTTTCTTCGCATTGATTTCTTCGCGGTGCCGTTCCCTGTATGCCTTTTCGTACACCTTGTTTCGAGCTGCAATCCTTTCCCGATGGGCTTCCAGGTAAGCCGGGCAGGGGTGCTTAATGACTTCTCGATCATCCCGAACAGCTCTAGCTCGATTCCTGAAATTACATAGCGTTCGACTGACGGTCTGCCTTGAAAGCCCGAAGATTTCAGCGATTTCATGGGCTTCATAGCCATCCATAGCATACTGGATCATTTCAAGTTGCCGAGAAGTACCAACTTCAAGCGCCCGATCAATTAAATCCCGGTTTATGACTTCACTAGCCACATCTGCACAGGGGCTAGGCACAACATCATAAAGGGAAAACACGCCGTCGTCCGTATGCGCGGGAACACTGTCCAAGCTTAGGGCCATGCGGTCGCCCCGGCGCATATCCGCATTCTGACGGTTCCACTCCATGTAAACAGCACGTTCCATGCAGATATCTAATAGGGCAAAGAAGTTCTTTTTCTCTGGGGGTGCGGGATTTCGACACTCCCTTTGGATTGCCGCTAGATACCCAAAAATGACTACATCGTAATACTCGTCGGGGTCCAGTCGCTTACGTCTCAGAAACTTATCTACTCGGTCGATGTATTTCTCAGCCATGCCCTGTTCTTCCACGGTCAAGGGTTGTAAAGAACTCACCGTCATACAACACTACCCTCCTTTCTCCTATTCCGGATTAGTAGCAGGCGCGGCCTCACTCGCTGAGTTGGATGATTCAACAGCTCCGGAGTCCTCTACAGAATCGGAGGTTTCAGTCGGGGCCGGGGCATTAACCGGCGCCTCCGCTTGGGCTTCGGGTTCCTTCAGGTGGAAAAGCTCATGTGTCCCGTCCTGCAGGGCCTTTTCCTCGGCGGACATCTGATAGCCCAAGGCAGTGAGCCAATAGTACAGGCCGTCAAGTTTGGCCGCTTTTTCATACATGGGATATGCGCCTCTATAACCGGCGGCATAGCTTTCTTTTTCACTGTCCGCAAACAGGGTATAAATCGCGGAGGGAACCTGCTTTACGGCCAGCTTTTGAAGGGCGTCCAATGCTTTTTGACCCCTATCGGAACTGTAGGCAGCCTTGAGCTCCAGTCCCAGGACCTTCTCCAAGGCATCACGGTCCGAGCTCATGTAATCAACGGTTTTCAGAACACTCGCAAGCAGCGCGCCTTGCAAAATCGTCTCAGCGTTCTTTTTCGTCCAGGTCAATTCTCCGATAAAAGCGGCTCGCAGACGATAAGCAACAGCGGCTTTCTCATTCACGGCATCCCAGGCAGCGGCGATACGCTTTTCTCTCTCGATCTGCTCCGGCGGCTTCTTTTCAGGCTTGGCCCTTTTCCGCTCCTTGAAAAAGCGGAGTGTACCATAGGATTCCTCCAGGTAGTAATACAGCTGGCCGGGTGCCTTTTGGGGGATAAGCGGGGTATCTTCTTCCCAAGCAGCAATGTTGTACGACTCACCTACGCCCTCGTACTTATTGCTCCAGGTGTCTTTCTGCTGGAGAGCTTTTGCCTTGGCTTTCTTAAGTAGCTTTTTTACGGCGGGGAGCTTTTTCTTGATAGACTGATGCCGAAGCTCAACCTCCACCTGCCGGTTGAAATCTGCGGTGCCGATTTCGGCCAAGCACTTATTCCGGGCCTTGATATCATCAATTTGCGCCAGCTTATCAAAGTCGGTAAGGGAAAGCTGCCTCTCGGATACGGTTTTCAGGGTCCCCTGGTCCAGCTCCAGCATTTTTACCCGGCGGCGGACCGTAGTTTTGGAGAATCCGGATTTTGCCGCGATTTCCTCCACGGTATCTCCCAAATCAAGCATGAGCTGGAACCCCTGGGCCTGTTCATAAATCGTCAGATCGGACCGCTGCATATTCTCCAGGAGCATGGTCCGCACCTGTTCCTTCGGGTCCATTTCCGTGATAACACAGGGGACCTCGCTCAAGCCGGCCAGTTTTGCAGCCGCAAGGCGGCGGTGGCCGATAATCACGGTGAAGGATTCATAGTCGCTGTTATCCGGTACAACGGTCAAGTTCTGAAGAATACCGGTTGCCTTAATGCTGTCGGCCAGCTCGGTCAAATCCCCCAGCTCTTTCCGGGGGTTATCAGGATGGGGGTGCAGCTTGTCCACCGACAAACTAACCATCAGGCCCGCCACGCGCTGTTCTGGAGCGGGTTCGCTGCTCTCAGCTTTGCTTTCCTCCGGCGGAACAGGATCTGGCGTGACCTCCGGTTCATCCTTCGGACTTTCCACGCCGGCGGGCTTGACGATCTTCACCAACCGGGTCCGCACCATCGTCCCGCTTTCTTTGAAGGCCCCTTCCTCCAAGGGGATAATTTCAGCATTGAGGCTCTCCAGGAAAGCCCGGAAATCCACGGACTTTTTATTGCTTCGGAAGAACGGACTTTCAGACACGACGGAAACCAGGATACCGCCGGACTCCAGGATGTTATAAGCGGCCATGATATGGTCAATGTCCTGCTGCCGGCTGAATGGCGGATTCATCACAACACGGTTAGGCCGCGTTTCCCCCGTGGGAACCACGGAAAGAAAATCAACTCCCGTCATGGTGTGGTAGGGCTTGTTGTCGAGGTATTGGCTCATGTCGGGATTCAACTCAATGCCCAGCAGCTTGGTTACTCCATGTTCAAACACGACATCTGCCAGGTCCCCCTTGCCGCAGGAGGGCTCCAGTACCCGGCAAGAGCTGTCCAGTTCGGCCAACTCGCACATCTTTTCCGCGACAGGCCGCGGCGTAGGGAAAAACTGATATTGCTTTTTGAGGTCGGTAATCTCCCCGGCCAGAATCACACCATCCAGCAGTTCGGCCGGATCACCCTCAGCGAACACATGACCTTTCGCTTTCCGGTTCCACTTCCCGCCGATGCTCTCCAGCACTTTGTTGACCGCCTGATAGGTAGCCCGGTCAAGCTGACCTTCCGGGAGATAGAGCGTGTTGCCCTCTGTCCGACACTCGCCGAGAATATCCAGAATATTGTCGGCTATTTTACCCATAATGGGTTATGCACTCCTTTCAAAACAGTGATAGTTGTCCTCCAGCCGCTTCAATCAGCGGCGTGGGCTCCGGTTGTATAGGGTCCTTCTTGGGCGGGGACTGCGCCGCTTTTTGGGGTATCGCCTCTTGTGGGGCCTCCATCACTCCCAGACTTTCCAATGCAAGTTTTACTCGTTCCCACTGAATCCGGGCGCACCAAACTTCATCGTAAAGAGCGGGCATCAGCCAGATTTCATGCTGTGGGGATGGAGTTAGTAGCAATGGGGACGGCCCGGTGAGTGGGTCCGTGAGGGAATTTCCTACCACAACGTATCCCGCACAACCAAGAAGGGATAGCTGGATATAGCACATGAGCGCTGCTGTTCGGTCGATATCCTGCGCCACATATAGGGCCTCGCGGAAACCTCTTTTATTCCGGACCATCGTGTTCCGTGCGGCAATGAGCAACGCACCAGCTCCACAACACGGATCATGAATACCAACCCAGCCTTTTTTCTCGATACGGTCCTCCAGGTCTGTAATCGTGATTTCCGACATCATGCGGCAAATGTCGTATGGGGTAAAGAACTGGCCTTTCCAGTGATTGCCCAAGTCCAACCCCATGAACATTTCCCCAAGGAAATCTTGATCAGGGTCACGGTCCAGGGCTTCCACTATTATCGCTAGTAGCGTTGAAAAAACCTCTTGTTCTGCTTTGCTGTACCGCTTGATTGTGCTGATGTACTGCCGCTCCCGCTCGTCATGCGTCGGTCCTTCCCGGTCAAACGCATTGGAGATTGCCTGCGCGGCCATAGCTATGAAATCGGTCCAAACTTCCCATGTGCTTTTGTTATTGCACAGGGATGAAAACTGCTTATAAAACTGGGTCTGGCTTTCTTGGCGAAAGCGAATAGGACGGGCCACCGGTTATACCGCGTCGGGGTAGGCCAGCCTCCGGAGCTTCAGCACTTCCGGGAAACTGATTTCCCGATTATGGGCCGCATGGTCCAGAATCATCTCTTTCAGCTTCGGGCCCGCCCCTTCCAAGGCTTCTTTGTAATCATCAAAAGTGTGCATAGCTACCTCCTTCATTTACTTGATAGCAACACGGCGGATGCCGCCCACCGGAACGGCGGGCTCTTCTTTGGGTCTGGCCGTCCCCAATCGCATAAGGTCCAAGACGTCATTCAAGTTGATAAGCGCCTTGCGGCCGGCCCATACGACGGGGACGGCGCCATCTTTCGCCAGCTTGCGGATGTGAAACTCCGTCACTTCCGTATCCGGGTCCAAGGCTTTGAGCTCAGCAACGATTTTTGCCGCTGTCCGCATACGCGGGATACGCTCATTGTTATCCATCGGCAGCCTCCTTTTGAGGGCCGCGCTGCGGATCTGCGTCCCCAGACAACAGCTCGTCCACGGTCACACCGTAGAGCTTTGCAATCTTGGGCAGCATGTCAGCTCTGGGTTTATTCCGTCCGGTATCCCACATGGCAACGGTTCCCATAGAAACATTCAGAGCTTCCGCAACTTGGCGCTGGAGCAACCCAGCCCGCCTTCTTGCGCAGGCCATGTCCATAGTGCCCTTTTCCTCCTTTCTAATTTAATATTAGATTTTCATTGACAAAATGAGAACGAGGGTGTAATATGAGAGTACCACCAACCATAAAACACTCCCCAAAAACCACGATTTTTCTTAAAAATCGGGGCGTGTTCTCTTGTTGCCTCCGAACGATTCTTATTATATCTAATTTCAAATTAGATGTCAATAGGATTTTCTTATTTTTTCTTATTTCCGTATGAGGTGATATTATGTCAACTCCCTTTTACGAGATTTACAGGTGCCTTTGTCAGAGAGCCGGCAAATCGGATAATGCCGCTGCCGCGGAGATTGGATTGTCGAACAGCACCATAACCACCTGGAGACAGGGAGCCGTTCCCCGTAGGCCAACGCTTAAAAAAGTGGCTGCCTATTTTGGTGTGACCGAGGATTTTCTTATGGGCTACACCATTGACGCCCAGATCATGGTTGTGGAGAGCAAGTTACGGCATTTGCGCGCCGCCTATGATTTTTCGGAAGAAAGCGAACAGGCCGCGATTTTGCAGGAAATTGAAGCCCTGGAAAAAACGTATAGCGAACTGTGCGCAAGGAAAAATAGGCAAGAAAAAACGCCCGCTCTCAGCAGGAGAGACGAGCGTGACATAGAAAAGCGGTTGGCCGAGATCCTAAGCGACCTGGAGAGCGACCAGGAGGGCCTAATGTTCTCCGGGGACGCTATGGACGATACTACCCGGGAGCTTTTGGCAACTTCCCTGCGTAACAGTATGGAAATCGGGAAGAAGCTGGCAAAGCAAAAATTCACTCCGAAGAAATACCGCAAGGAGGATTAAGGAGTGGAAATACAAGTGATCGCCGATTCGTTGTGTCAGAAATTTGGCACACGGAACCCGTTCAAGCTGGCGGAATCACTGGGCATCATCGTTTTGTTTGAGCCGTTAGGGGCCATCCAAGGATATTATAATCAATGTTTCCGGCAAAAGTTTATTCATATCAATCAAAACCTTAATGAACACGAGGCCCGTTTTGCCTGCGCCCATGAGCTGGCTCATGCGGTGCTGCACCCTAAGCTGAATACTCCTTTTTTGAAACGGGCTACCCTGTTTTCTATTGATAAGCTGGAAAGACAAGCGAACTGTTTCGCCCTGGATGTGCTCTATGATGATTATGACCTTATGCCCTTCCTTGAACGGGGCATTTATGACGCCGCTGCTTATATGGGGGTTCCTATTCCTTTAGCGGAATATCGCATGAGTTCTGTACAGCCTACATTGTGGTAAGATTACCCGCGCCTCAAACATCCGGAAAACAAAAAAACCGCCTTCGGTACTGCGAATACCGAAAGCGGTTTATGAGGACGTGATAAGATTGCAGCCCTATCACGTCCTCCATTTTAACACACAAATGGAGGGATTTCAATATGGCAACAATACAAAAGCAGGGGAAAGGTTATAAAATCACTGTTTCCCAAGGCTATGACTACAACGGGAAACGGCTTCGGCAGTATATGACCTGGATACCCACGCCAGGCATGTCAGAGAGGCAGATCAAGAAGGAGCTGGAAAAGCAAGCGGTTCTGTTTGAAGAAAAGGTGCTGAGCGGAACTACCGCCAACGGCAAGATGCGCTTTGCCGACTTTGCGGAAAAGTATATGAGCGAATATGCGCGGCTCTACTTAAAGCCTAAGACGATTGCCACCTATACGGAAAACCTTCGTCGTATCAATCAGGCTATCGGACACATCCGGCTTTGCGATCTCCGCACCGGCCACATCAACAGCTTCTATCAAAACCTTCAGGAAGAGGGTATCCGCAACCGTATTACCGCTGTCTGCAAAATTGACCTTCAAGCGAAAATCGGGACCAAGCGCGGCGCTGTAACAGCTTTTGCCCGAACCGCCGGCATCAGCAGATCCACCGTCAACCAAGCCATAGACGGACAGCCCATCAATTCAAAGTCCGCTGAGGCCATCGCCCGGACCCTGGGGATGAAAACAAAGCAGGTATTCACCGTCACCGCACACGGGGAACCTTTAGCCCCCGCTAGCGTGATCTCCTACCACCGCACGTTATCCTCTGTTCTCTCTCGGGCGGTCAAATGGGGCTATATTCAAATCAATCCGGCGGATGCTGCGGAAAAACCAAGTCTGAGCGGGCAAGAAGCGGCCTATCTGGAAGAGAAGGACGCCCGCCGGCTTCTGGAATTGCTACAGTCTGAACCTATCCGGTGGCGGGCGCTTATCACCTTCGATTTACTGTCCGGCCTTCGCCGGGGGGAGCTGCTGGGCCTCCGGTGGCAGGACGTTGATTTGGACGAGCACACGGTTACAATCCGGCAGACTTCCAACTACCTGCCGGGGAAGGGAGTCTATGTCAGCACTCCTAAAACCGCTACTTCGGCCCGGCCGCTACTGTTGTCCACAGCTGCTATTATGATGTTACTGGAATATAAGGCATGGCAAGACAACCAGCGGGCGCTCCTGGGGGATGCTTGGGAGGATCAGGATGGAAGGGTATTCACCACTGATACCGGCGCCCCTCTATTTCCAGACAGCGTAACGCAATGGTTCAGTGATTTTATTGCCCGGTCCGATATGCCAAAGGTGACAGTACACAGTTTGCGGCACACCTACGCCTCGCTGATGATTGCGGATGGTGTTCCCCTGGTGGTGGTATCCCGTCAACTGGGCCACGCCCAGGCCAGCACCACAGCCAATATCTATGCCCATGCGATAGCCTCCGCGCAGGCTAAAGCCATGCAAACCTTTGACCGATTCAATGATCTCGTTGGAACTAAAAAACAGCCCTTAGAGGGCATAAAAAAAGCAGCCGGGAATTGACTTCCCGGCTGCTGAACTTTGTATTCCGTGGTGGAGCTTTGTAGAAATGGACGCTAAACGGACGCTAAAACAGGAAAACTACTCCCGATCCGGAAATAAAGAAAACCCCCTCATGCCTTGCGGCACAAGGGGTTTCGTGGAGCTGCTGGGCAGATTCGAACTGCCGACCTCATCCTTACCAAGGATGCGCTCTACCGACTGAGCTACAGCAGCAAATATGGCGACCCGGAACGGGCTCGAACCGTCGACCTCTAGCGTGACAGGCTAGCGTTCTAACCAACTGAACTACCGGGCCATTTATGGCTCGAGACTAAGTTATTATATCACATACAACCAAAGTTGTAAAGACTTTTATGGCAGGGGCAGAAGGATTCGAACCCTCGGCACGCGGTTTTGGAGACCGCTGCTCTACCAGCTGAGCTATACCCCTAAATCGCATGAGGCAACCCTTCAGGCGATAACCTTAAATGGTGGGCCTTCGGGGACTCGAACCCGGGACCGACCGGTTATGAGCCGGCTGCTCTAACCAACTGAGCTAAAGGCCCGTGTCGGCGCTTGCTTTGAGAGAAGTATTGCCGCCACGCCGAGTGGCGGCAATGCTCTGGCTCCCCCAGTTGGACTCGAACCAACGACACCGCGGTTAACAGCCGCGTGCTCTACCGACTGAGCTATGGAGGAATATTTCAGGCCCCAGCTCGATTGAACCAAGACCTGTGTTGGCGTTACCTATCTTCCCGGGCCGTCACCAGCCAAGTATTGTCAGCAGAAATGAGCTTAACTACCGTGTTC
>NZ_CANRKH010000004.1 GCF_947631165.1 uncultured Dysosmobacter sp.
AGACCGTCTAAATAGTACCCCAAAATCTTCGCTTCAAATTCGGACAACTGTTTCCGGACACCGGATAAGAGGGCTGCCGTGTGCTCCCTGTCCACCAGGAGGTCTTCAGGATCGCGCTGCGCCAAATTATTGGTACCAGAGGTGTAGGAATGACTGCCAAATTCGGGAGTATCCAGAGAAACCGACTGATTGAGCGCTTTGTGCTTATCCCGCGACATATCGCGGAGAACGGAATACAGCCGGTTGCGTATACAAGTTTCTGCAAAGGTCCGGAAAGCAGTCTCCTTAGAGGCGTCGTATTCCCGGACGGCACGGATGAGACCTACCATTCCCTCCTGGATCAAATCTTCGCTGTCACCACCGATCAGAAAGAAGGGCCTGGCACAGGTGCGGACAAACCGACGATACCGTGTGACGAGCGTTTCCTCCGCCATCCGGTCTCCGGAAACCGCCAAAGCACACAGCACTTCATCGGAAAGCTGCTCAGGAAAATGATCCTCATTGCATTTGTACATATCGTATTATACCCGTCTATTCATTGAAATGTCAAGCAAATTATTGAATCTGCGGAAAAAAAGCCAGAAATTTTTTCGGAATTTTATAAAAACCGTCGAAAAATCCCTCTTTTTTCCCTCCGGCGCCGCTCACAGGCTCAATTGTTCCATGGGCGGGGCGGCATCCAAACCACCGGGGATGGGCTTGTGGAGGTGCTGATATGCCTTCTGGGTCACACACCGGCCCCGGGGCGTCCGGGTCAGGAATCCCAGCTGCATCAAATACGGCTCGTAGACATCCTCCAGCGTGATGGCTTCCTCACCAATGGTGGCGGCCAGAGTCTCCAGGCCCACGGGGCCGCCGTTGTAATTCTCAATGATGGCCCCCAGCATCCGCCGGTCCACCGGGTCCAGGCCCAGGTAGTCGATCTCCAGGGCGCACAGCGCCTCATCCGCCACGTCCTTGGTGATGACGCCGTTGGCCTTCACCTGGGCGAAGTCCCGGACCCGGCGGAGCATCCGGTTGGCGATTCGGGGCGTGCCCCGGCTGCGGCGGGCGATCTCATAGGCACCCTCCGGCACGATATCCACATTCAGGATACCGGCACTTCTCGTGACGATCTTTGCCAGTTCCTCCGGGGTATACAGTTCCAGCCGCAGCGTCACGCCGAAGCGGTCCCGCAGGGGCGCGGACAGCTGGCCCGCCCGAGTGGTGGCGCCGATGAGGGTAAATTGGGGCAGGTCCAAGCGGATGGAATTGGCTGACGGCCCCTTGCCCACAATGATGTCCAGGGCGTAGTCCTCCATGGCAGGGTACAGGATCTCCTCCACAGAGCGGTTCAGCCGGTGGATCTCGTCCACAAAGAGAATGTCCCCCTCGTTCAGGTTGGTCAAAAGAGCCGCCAGGTCGCCGGGCTTTTCGATGGCAGGGCCGGAGGTGATGCGGATATTCACGCCCATCTCCTGGGCGATGATGCCTGCCAGCGTCGTTTTGCCCAGGCCCGGGGGGCCGTGGAGCAGCACGTGGTCCAGGGCCTCCTCCCGCTTTTGAGCCGCAGCGATGAAGATGGCCAGGTTGTCCTTGGCCTTCTCCTGGCCGATGTACTCCCGCAAAGTCTTAGGCCGCAGCGACCCCTCCTGGGCGTCCTCCTGGAGGAAGGTCTTGGCCACGATGGGCTCCTCGTAGATATCATTTCCAAAGTCGATGCTCAAACGATGTTCACTCCCCCGCATTTGCGTCTGTCAAATTCCTCAGTATTTCCTCACCGATCTGAATGGCCGCCTCCAGCGTGGAGGCAAAGTGCGCGCCGTCCCGGATGTCCGCATACCAGGATTCTCCTGGGTAAAATCCATCTGTCTGAAAATACTGGCCCCAGATCTCATAAAGGCCGTCTCTCCGTTCTACCACTTCAAAGCGCGCGCTGCGGTCCCGGGAAGTTCCAGTATAGACCACGGGCTCTCTCATCACACAGCACCAATCCCCTCTGGCAGCTAACAGATGTGCAGGTCCTCCGGCCTCAGGCCGAACTGGGCGCACACGCGCTTCAATTGCTCCCGGTATGCCGGGTTCCGCAGGTCACAGCGCAGATAGTAACGCTCCGGCGTTTTATCCCACAAGGGGGCGTTACTGCCGGCGGCGATGCAGGCCTCCCAATCGGCCCGGTCCATGTGAAGGCCGCCGATCCCGTTGTTGCGGAAGCCTCCGCAGCCCTCCGGGATTTCCGCCTCCTCCAGCTCCCGGAACAGGGGGCCGCATTGCAGCAGTACCTTCTTTTTTCCAAAGTCCAGCGCGGAGATGCTGGCGCCGTACATGATGGG
Source organism: uncultured Dysosmobacter sp. (assembly GCF_947631165.1). Taxonomy (GTDB): domain Bacteria; phylum Bacillota; class Clostridia; order Oscillospirales; family Oscillospiraceae; genus Oscillibacter. The sequence continues at coordinate 2,313 of NZ_CANRKH010000004.1, forward strand.
AAAATCCAGCTCGCTGTCCTCCAGAGGCAGATTCCCCACGATGGGAAATTCTCCATAATACAGGTCGTTGTCCATCATGTACTGGGACGGCAGGGCGGGCAGCTTTCGCAGCTCCTCCACCGGCAGGCTGGGATCATCGGTGATCAGGTGGTACACCTTCACGATCACAGGCCGGGTCATGAGAATATTCCAGCAGGGCTGGCATTTGCTCAGCCGGTAGAAGTCCAGCAGGACACGACCATAGCCATATTGCCGCCGTCCCACGGAAAAACGGAAGAAGTCCCCCTCCCGGAATTTGACGTGCTGCCGCTTCTCCCGAAGAAAGCCGGCCAGCGCCGCCATGTCCTCTGGGGTCGTCTCCGCCGACCAGCAGTCCAGCCATGCAGTGAAATCCGAAAAGGTCTTGGGCCGTTCCGTCTCGTAAACATTGGAATAATAGGTCCGCTCCGTGTCCAGATTTACCAGGGATATGAAACCCCGCTCTCCTGACCAGGAGAAGCGCATCCCCAGGGGCCTCCGCTCCGTCAGGGTCACAGCGGACAGCTTTTTGGGCTTTCCCCTGGCCGTTCTGGGCAGGAGCAGCGTCCGGTCCTCCGCCGTCTTCTCGCAGTAGGCAGACTCCTGATAGGAGTCAGGTCCCACCTGCACCGCCTTGCGGATCACCGGACCGTCAAAGCAGGCCCAGGTCTCAAAGCCGGTGTCATAGGGGGAGTTCTTTAACTGCACCCACTCCCAGCCCGGCTCCACGATGGTCAGGCCCAAACAGGCCCGCTGTTCATTGGTCAGCTGAAACACGGCGCGCTCCTTTCCGCGGCAAAGGGCGGTCCCTCCCTCGGCCACAGGTATCTTGAAACTCCTTATAGTACGCTGTCCCGGGTGTAATCGGTCACATCCCCGATCATTTCCACCAGATCTCGGACCCGAAGTTTTTTGTCCATAATGGCCTTCAGCTCTGTGTCCGTGGCCCCGATCAGTTTCACGAAATCCACCTTGCCGTTGGGGGTGTCGATGGTCCCGGCCTCATCCAGAGCGGTGACAAAACCGGTGATCTTGGATCTCTGATTGACGTCGATGCCGGTGGTCTGGCCGGTGTAGATGTATTCGTCTGGGAAGAACTGCTCTCCCTTTTCAAAGGTGAGTCGGGCCAGATCGTTGAAGATCCGCACGATGCACCGCTGCTCCTGCAGCTCGTCCCCCATCCCCTCCTTGCGCAGCTTCAGGGTGAACTCCAGGCCAAAGCCACTGTACTCCGGGTCCTTGCCCTCCTTCTCATACAGGTCGGACAGGCCGTAGGTGACGAAGTGAAAGCAGTCCCCGCCGTCGTAGGCGCTGACGCCCTGGAGAGGGTCCGGACCGCCCAGCCGCCAGGGGATCAGGCATCCGAAGTGCCTGGGGCTCTCCTGGCCAGGGTACAGTTTGTCAAAGGCAGCGGTGATGGCATCCCAGCCCACAGGGTCAGGAAGCTCCTCGTGATTTCTCTTTTCTGACATATTTTCCAATGTACTCATCCAGACTCCTCCTAATCACTTCACCATCTTTTTGAGAGCCTGCCGGATGATCTCCTCCAAGGGCAGGTTCTCTACATCCACGCCTTTGAGGGCTATGGAAACCTCCTGGCTGGAATAACCCAGTACCGCCAAGGCCTGGGCGGCTTCTGTTGCCTTGTTTGTAAAGGCTGGAACATTCACAGACACGCCGCCAGAGAAATCCAGGCCGGTGGCAGCAGACGCCTTGGCCATCTTGTCCTTCAGCTCCAGAATGATCCGCTGGGCGATCTTTTTGCCGATGCCCGGGGCGGCGGTGAGGGTCTTGGTATCCTCCGTCACGATGGCCATGGCCAAACTCTCTGGCGTGGTGGAGGACAGAATGGCCAGCGCCGCCTTGGGACCGACGCCGGACACGCCGATCAGCAGTTTGAAGCTGTTCAGCTCATTTTGAGTGGCAAAACCGTACAGCTCAAAGATATCCTCCGCCACGTTCAGATAGGTGTACAGCCTCCCCCGCTGGCCTTTTTTCAGGCTGGCTAAGGTGTGGTTCGTGGTCTTACAGGCATAGCCCACCCCGCCGCAATCAATGACCGCCAGATAAGGCAGAAGCTCCGCCACGGTACCGTCCAAATAGTAGAACATAAATCCCTCCGCAAACAAAAGATATGAGATAAACGAAAGAAAAGATATGAGGTAAAAGATAGGAGATATACAGCGCTGCTGGAAGATATATCTTTTATCTCTTATCTTTGTCTTTAATCTAAAATTCACACGGTTTCCTTCACATCCCCCTGCTGCGGCAGACGGGATGTGAAACTCCTTGCGTGGCATAGCGCCAAGGCCAGCGCGTCCGCAGCGTCGTCAGGCCGGGGGACGGACTTCAGCTTCAACAGCCGCTTCGTCATGTCCATCACCTGGCGCTTCTCCGCCTTGCCGTAGCCCGTTACCGCCAACTTTACCTGGGAGGGGGTGTACTCATGGAGGGGGACACTGCACTTCTCAGCGGCGTACAGCAGGACCCCCCTGCCATGGGCCACAGCGATGCCGGTGGTGATGTTGGTGTTGAAGAACAGCTCCTCGATGGCGATAACGTCTGGCTTCAATTGGCCGATCAGGTCCTCCATGTCCGTGCCGATCTGGTACAGCCTCCGACTGAGGGGCAGTCCCGCCGGAGTGGTGATGGCCCCGTAGGTCACCATATGGACTTGTGCCCGCTCCGCCTCGATCAGGCCGAAGCCAATGGTAGCGAAGCCGGGATCGATGCCCAAAATGCGCATAATACGCCCCTTCCCTATTAGATACATAGCCAGTATACCAAATCCTTTCAGAAAGCGCAAGCCGTGAAAGCAAGAAATGCGAACAAATGTACGAAATACGAAAAGGCCACCCAAACAGGTGGCCTTTTGTGCGGTTTCCGCTATTTGATGGGGATAACGACGGGCGTTTCAAATTGCGTGGTATGGCTGAACAAAGGCTCCAGATACGCCGTGTCGCCATGGTAGTCTGCCAGTGGGAATTCAGCGGTGAATACGCTGCCGTCATCCACCTGCTCTCCTGTGGCAGGGTCCTCATATCCATAGGTGCTGCTCTCCCAGGTGATATCGTGTTCCTGTCCCGCCTCGTCCCAGAAGGTGTGCTGGAACAGGCCGAACATGGTGTTCTCTCCCTTGATCCCGGCCAGGAAGGAGACGATCCAGCCGCCGGACAGCTCCTCCGCCTTCAAAAAGCGGATGTCCTCCGGCAGATTTTCCGCCATGCCCTGCCGCAGATCCAGCCGGACCCGGGGCGCTGACTTGTCCAGCCACTCCGCCTTGGTAATGTGGAGGGTCAGACGCTGGCTGTTTTCAAAATAGGGGCTGTCCAACCAGATGGTGGAATCGTCGCTGCCGCCGGTCATGCCGGTAGACAGGATGCCGTTGGTAGCGGGCCGGAACTGATGTCCCCTTTCATCCTCCATATAGAACTCCAGTCCAGTGAGCCACGCGTTATTGTTCGGGTCTGTGCGGACATTCAACCGCATATGGGTTGGATAAACCTCCGCCTCTGTGATGGAGACTGTGCGGCCATCCAATTGGAACTCGGTGTCTACCGGGAACAGCTCCCCCTTAGCGGTGAAAGCGGGGTCCAGTTCCAGGGGGAAGGTAAACTCCGCCAGATACTCCGGGTCGCTGCCGGTGGGAGCGAAAGGGTCCTTCTCTTCAGCTTGGGCCGGTAACGCCGGTTCCTCACCGCTGTGTCCGGCGTAAACTTTTATCTGGAAATCCAGTGTTTTCGGGATATCCCGTTCGATGAAATCCATTCGGGCGGACCGCAGTTCACCGTTCGGTGTTCCGAAGGAGCCGCTGCTGGTGGTATAGCCTCCCGGTTCTCCCGGCAGGCTGGCATGACACTCCGCCTCCAGTTGGGGATAGTGCCGGGAATCCAGGGTGTAATAGATATTGAGCTGCTTCATGTCAACAATGACGTATTCCACAGTGGCCGTAATACCGTTAACGGACTGGCTCTGCCCGATAGGCTGCACATAGTCATTTTCCACCGCGGCAGAGAGGGACGGCGACCACGCCACGGCCTTGGCCAGTTCCCGCAGCACCGGCACGTTTCCGCAGGCTCGGGCAAAGGGAATGGACAGATTCACCAGCAGCACGAAGCATGCAAAGCAGGTAGCCAGACTACCGGCGGAAATCCCCCAGGCCCACCGCTTTTTTTGTGAAGTTTTTTCCCTTGTCAGTGCTCTTGACACTGTATATTCCAGCGCCGCCGGAACCGCTTCCAGCTCGGTGAGCAGCGCTTTGTATTCCTCATTTCGGGTCATGATATCTCCTCCCCCAATTCCAGCCGCAGCAATTGCAAGGCCTTTCTCTGCCGGGTCGCTGCGGTGCCCTGGGGAATGTCCAGAGCGGCGGCGGTCTCCGCCTGGGTGTATCCGGCGAAAAATCGCAGGATCACCACCAGACGCAGCTCCTCCGGCAGGCGGCGGACAGCCTCCTTCAGCGGCAGGGCATCGTAAGCGTCCGGCCCAGCGGCCTCCGGAATGGCCTCCTCCCCTGCCAAACGTTTCCGGCGGCGCAGTTCCCGGTGGCATTCGTTGATCAGGATGCGGGTCAGCCAGGTCTCAAAAAACTCCGGCTCCCGGAGCTTTTTCAAAGCCCGCAAAGCTTGGTAAACTGCCTCGTCTACCGCCTCCAGGGCGTCGGCATCGCTGCCCAGGTACAGGTAAGCGGTCCGGTACAGCCGGGTCTTGACCGCTTCTGTCCGGGCGGCGAATTCGTCCTTGTCCATAGGCGCCCTCCTTCCGTGTTTCTGTACATTAGAGTCTTTAGGCAGCTATTTTGTTTTCCCAAATCAAGAAAAAATTAGAAATGAGGAATGAGAAATTAGGAATGGAAGGATTCCGCCGTTGGCGGAATCAATCAAAATCTGTTCGGTTCCGCCAGGCACCAAACTTTCTAATTCCTCATTAAAAAAATCAGCACGATTTTCACCGTGCTGATCGTTTACGCTCTTGGGTGCGCTTTTTGATAGACGTCCTTCAGCTGCCGCTTCACCACATGGGTGTAGATCTGGGTCGACGAGATGTCCGCATGGCCCAGCATCTCCTGAATGGACCGCAGGTCCGCGCCGTTTTCCAGCAGGTGGACGGCAAAGGAGTGGCGCAGGGTGTGGGGAGTGATGTCCTTCTCGATACCTGCCTTCTCCTGATAATACTTGATGATCTTCCAGAAGCCCTGACGGCTCATGCGCTCGCCGTTCATGTTGACGAACAGGGCCGTCTCCTCCTCGTCCGCCAGCTGGGGCCGGATATTCCGCACATAGTCCTGCAATGCCTTCACCGCGGTGTGGTACAAGGGGATGATCCGCTCCTTACCCTTGCTCTCACACCGGATAAAACTAGCCGCCAGATTCAGGTCGTCCATGTCCAGAGAGATCAGCTCGCTGACCCGGATGCCGGTGGCATACAGCAGCTCCAGCATGGCATGATCCCGGAAGCCCTTGGCGTCCACGCACTGGGGCTGCTCCAAAAACAGCTCTACTTCCTTGGCGGTGAGGATCTCCGGGTATTTTCGTTCCACTTTCGCGGCAGCCACGCCCCGAGTGGGATTTTCCCGAACGAAGCCGTCCGCCAGCAGGAAGTTGTAAAAGGACTTCACAGAGGCCAAAAACCGGGTCACAGAGGCGGCGGACTTCCCGCGGCTCTGCATCCAGCTCATGTAATCCCGCACCTGCTCCTGGGTCACGTCCCGCAGATCACAATCCAGATGCGCGGCAAACTGCCGTACATCCCGCAGATAGGAACTGACTGTGTTCTGGGATGCCTTTTTTTCATCCGCCAGATAGGCCCCATAACGGTCGATATCATCCATGTCAGTCCCTCCTTACTCTCATATCACGGGAACAGCCGTCCCAAAGCCAGCCGCAGCAGCGGCGGCGAGATCGCCAGATCTGCACCCACAGCCACCACCAGCACGCCGCAGCAGACAAACACTGTCATCCACCAATCCCGGCCATAGACCACCGGTGCGCGTCCTCTCCCAAGGGAAATAGCAGCCAGGGACATAGACCGCCCCCAAGCCGACGACGCCAACAGGAAAAAGACCGGCAGCGTCACCGCACACCGCAGACCGAACACTGCCAAGGCCAGCAGTACGCCGTCTCCGCCGAAGGCCGCTGTAAAGCAGCACACAGAAAAGGACAAAAACGTCCCAAACACAACGGCTGTACACGGCAGCAGCACCGCGCCGATAGATGCGAAGCCCAGCAGAAACGCCAGCAGCGGATAACGAAAATACAGGATCAAACAAGACAGCCCCGTCTCCGCAGAGTTCCCGCCCTCCAAGGCCAGGTAGTCTGACAAGTACCGCTTCAGCTCGTCGCCAGTGGCGTCCGGTACTCGACCGGCCAAGACCTGTCCCAAAACCACGCCACAGAAAAAGCACAATGCCAATAAAAAAAGGCGGGGCAGGGCCGTCGGCCCCCCCTGGGAAAGCCTGTGATGTGTTTTCAAACCGCCTCACCTCGGGACATCCTATGTGGCACTCGGCGGTTTTATGACCCGTTGACATAAACGCTTTACGTCTCTCATCATAGTCCTTTCTTCCAAATTTATCAAGGAATTTACGGGAAAAAGAAGTTTTTTGTCAGTTATGTCAAAATTTTATGTAAACATTATTATGTAAACTATATTAACCATGTGGCAGAGCAGTGCCGCCGAGGCCCTTTGCAAGTCAATATCTGGGGTCTTTCAGAAAAAGAGCGCCCCATATCTGCCGCTTTTCTCCCCGCAAGTGGGGATGCCGGCACATAAGAGCGCTCAAATTCAAAAACAAGTGGTAATTTTCAATTTTTGTGGAAATCCACAATTGACTTCCCTGCCCTTCTGGGCTTCCGTTTCCTTCTGCCCCCCAGCAGGCCAGCTAGCAGGCCCCCGGCCAGAGCGCACAGGAGCAGTCCTCCGCTTCGGCCTGTGTAGGCCACATTCTGCCACACGCCGAATCCCACCGCCAGCAGGACCAGGATGAAGCAGCCCACTGGCAGCAGCGCGGCTGGCAAGGTCCCGATGTTCATCCGCCGGGCCGAGACCAGTCCCCCGCTGAATGTCGCCGCCGCGCACAGGCCCGCCACCGCGGGGAAGGCAGCACTCTCCGGCAGCGTTCCCCGCACCAGCAGCCAGGCAAGCGCCAGCAGTCCCAACAGATATACTCCCAGAGCCAGCGCCGTTCCCAGAAGAGGCCCTGTCTCCTTCCTCTTTTTAGCCATGAAAAAACCTCCCCTGCAACATGCTGCTAGAGCATATTCCAGGGAAGGTCTCTTTATGAATCCAGTTTACTTCTCCTCAGCCTCGTCAGCAGGCTCGGTAGGCTCTTCGGGCAGCGCCTCTTCCTTGCCCTTCTTCTCCTCCGGCTGCTCGCTGCTCTGAACGCCCACAGTGGACACAGCCCACTTGGTCAGTTCCATGCGAACACGGTCCTCGCTGGTCTCAATAATGATGGTGTCCTTATTGACCATCACGATCTTGCCCACGATACCGCCAATGGAGGTGATGACATCGCCTTTCTTCAGGCTGTCCCGCATCTCCTGAGCCTTCTTCTTCCGCTTGTTTTCAGGCCGGATCATCATGAAGTACATGATGAGCATGAAAACGACCAGCATAATCAAAAAACTAGCATCCATATTGACTGAACTCCTTTTCCTCTGTAAATTCAGAATAATACCATTATATCAGACAATAACAGTTTTGCAAGAACTTTCTTTTTTGCCGTCAGGCCGTGCAGGTCCGCGCCTTTCATACCCGTTCCTCCAGCCGTCCGCTGTATCGGGCGCGGAAGTCCGCAAAGGCCCCTTCGTCCAGGGCCTGCCGGATCTTGGTCATCAGATCGTTGTAGAAATACAGGTTATGGAGCACCGCCAGCCGCAATGCCAGCACCTCGTCCGCCTTGAACAGGTGCCGCAGATAGGCCCGGGAATAGTTCCGGCAGGCGGGACAGTGACAGCTCTCGCTGATGGGCCGCTCATCAGCGGCGTACTTCTCGTTGAGGATGTTTACCGTGCCCTCCCAGGTGAAGAGCTTGCCGTGGCGGCCGTTGCGGGAAGGCATCACGCAGTCGAAGAAGTCCACACCCCGGCTGACAGCCTCGATGATATTGCTGGGAGTTCCCACGCCCATGAGATACCGGGGCTTGTCCTCCGGCAGCTCCGGGGCAACCACGTCGATCATCTCATACATCACCTCGGCAGGCTCCCCTACCGCCAGTCCTCCAATGGCGTAGCCATCGCAGTCCAGTTTCGCGATCTCCCGGGCGTGCCAGGCCCGGAGGTCAGGGAAGGTCGCACCCTGGTTGATTCCAAAGAGCATCTGGCCCGGATTCACCGTATCCGGAAGACCGTTGAGCCGGTCATGCTCCAGTTTACACCGCTCCAGCCAGCGGAGAGTCCTCTCAACCGAAGCCTTGGCATACTCGTAGCGAGCAGGATTTTCCACACATTCGTCAAAAGCCATGGCGATATCGCTGCCCAGATTGGACTGGATCTGCATGGATTCCTCAGGCCCCATGAAGATCTTGCGGCCGTCGATGTGGCTGGCGAAATAGACGCCCTCTTCCTTGATTTTCCGCAGAGACGCCAGGGAAAACACCTGGAACCCGCCGGAGTCCGTCAGGATGGGGCCGTCCCAGTTCATGAACTTATGGAGGCCGCCCAGCTGCCGCACCAGCTTGTCGCCGGGGCGCAGGTGGAGGTGATAGGTGTTGCTCAGCTCGATCTGGCAGCCCACCTCCTTCAGGTCCTGGGCGGACACGCCACCCTTGATGGCCGCCTGGGTGCCCACGTTCATAAAAACAGGGGTCTGGACCACGCCGCCATGGGCGCAGGAAAACTGGCCGCGCCGTGCGCGGCCCTCGGTCTTGAGAACTTTGAACATATTTCCTCTCATTTCTTACTGATTTGATGCGGTACGTCTTTCAGCGCTTTTCCGTCCGCCCCGCCAGATAGTCCAGAGACACGCCGAAATGATCCGCCAGGGCAATGAAAGTATCCAGACTTGGCTGATGTTCGCCAGACTCCAGATATTGATAAGGCCGCTCCCGGATACCGATAGCAGCAGCAACCTGCTTTTGCGTTTCTCCCCGTTCCTTGCGTAGTTCCTTTAATTTTTCACTCAGTCCCATAATTGCCCCCTTGACACGCTTATTTGAGCGTGATACACTATCCTTACATCGCACGCTTTATATAGCGTTTGAAAGGAGTTTTTCTATGTCGGACTTTATGAAGTGGCTCTATATCCACTACATCAAACCCTATCTGGACACCGTGCCGCAGGACGACTACTTCTTCTGGCTCTCGCTCATGGACAGCGTAATGACCCCGGACATGCGGGAGAAATTTGAAAAATGCCAGGAATTTGCCGCCATTCACGCCTTTTTGCTGGGGCTTCGCACCGGACAAGGTCTGCCCGTTCCTATGAAATAAACATGGCGTCGCCAAAACTGAAGAACCGGTATTTTTCCCGCACGGCCTCCTGATAAGCATCCAGAATACGCTCCCGTCCGGCAAAGGCGGACACCAGCATGATGAGGGTGCTCTCCGGCAGGTGGAAATTGGTCACCAAACCATCCATCACCTTGAATTTGTATCCCGGGTAGATATAGATGCTGGTCCACCCCGCTTTGGCCTCCATGGTGCCGTCGTCATTGGCCCAGGATTCCAGCGTCCGGCAGGAAGTGGTCCCCACGCAGATGCAGCGTCCGCCGCTGGCCCTGGTGCGATTGATCAGATCTGCCGTCTCCTGAGAGATGACGCAGTATTCGCTGTGCATTTCATGATCTGTAATGTTTTCTTCCTTTACAGGGCGGAAGGTCCCAAGGCCAACGTGCAGCGTCACATAGCCGATGCCGACGCCCTTGGCCGCGATCTTTTCCAGCAGCTCAGGGGTAAAGTGCAGACCGGCCGTGGGGGCAGCAGCACTGCCCAGGACCTTGGAGTAAACGGTCTGATACCGCTCCTGGTCCTGCAGCTCCTCCTTGATGTAAGGCGGCAGAGGCATCTTGCCCAGCCGCTCCAACACCTCCAGGAAGATCCCCTCATAGTTGAAACGGACCAGTCGGTTTCCGTCCTCCACTTCGCCCACTACTTCCGCCGTCAGCTCTCCGTCTCCGAAGGACAGTTTCGCTCCCGTGCGCATTTTCCGTCCGGGCCGGACAAGGCATTCCCAGGTCTTGTCTCCCCTATCGATCAGCAGCAGCACCTCGCAGGCGCCGCCGCCCGGCAGCCGCTGGCCCAGGAGCCGCGCCGGAAGGACCCGGGAATCGTTCAGGATCAGGCAGTCACCGGGATTCAAAAAGTCCGGCAGCTCATAAAAGTGGTGGTGCGTCACCGCGCCCGTATTCCGGTCCAGGGTCATCAGGCGGGAAGCGTCCCGCTTTTCAATGGGCGTTTGGGCGATCAGTTCCGGTGGAAGCTCATAGTAAAAGTCGCTTGTTTTCATAGTAACCCCGCTAACAATTAGGAATGAGGAATGAGAAATTGGGAATTGCCCTATTCCTGATTCAATAGATTTCAATGTCTGTGTAATAAAATTCCAGGATCTCCAGATAGTCATAGCACGCTTCCGCCATGGCTTTAGCCCCGTACTGGCTCATGCCCACGTTGTGGCCGCTGCCGGTGCCGGTGATCGTGAAGCTGTCTGTCCCGGCGGACGAAGGCCTTGCCGTGGAGCCGCCGGCCGACACTGTGGAGGTGCCGGAGGAGGAGATCACGGAGACCGCGCCGCCATCCAGAGATGTGATCTTACCGCCGCCGGAGATCACAGCCACTCCGTCCAGAGAGGACAGACTGTCCCCAGAACTGTTGACGTAGACGCTTCCGCCGGAGACCGGCCCGCCGCCGTTGATGGAAAACCGCAGGCTCTTGACAGACTTATTGTAGGTACTGCTGTAAAAAATCGTCCGGCAGGTGTCGCCGGTGACGGTCTTTGTGCCGCCTGTCCCCTCAAAAATCACCTTTTTCACGTTGCCCATGGGGGTGTATTCCGAGACGTACACATTTTTCACTGTACCGACATCGTAGCCCTTCTGCTGAAGGATCCAGCTCAGCTCCGAGGCGGAATAGGTGACGGACCAGGTGTAGTTGGGGATGCTGATCCTTGCCTCATAGGGATCTTCCTTCCCCTGCAGATATCCCTTGGCCGTTCCCCACACATTGACGCAGTCCTCCGTGGCGCCGCCGTTGGAGGAGTGGTACACCGGGTCCTGGACCAGATAGCCGTCATAGTACAGCTTCTCCCCCGCTGTCTCATCCACCGCCTGGTCGCTGGCGGTGGAGGCCTGGCTGCGGCCGTTGTACACCTGGCAGTCGCTGGTGGCACACACGTCGATGTTGTAGGCGGTATGCTTGCTGGTGCGGCAGGCATAGGTCCGGGCGCAGACCGCCTGGGCCTTCAGCGCCTCCAGAGGCCAGCTCCCGCTCATTTCCGAGGGGATGACGCCCTTCACATAATCCTCCAGGCTCACCATGTTCACCACGCTGAGGTTCCCTCCAGTGACCCGGGGATAGGAAAATCCTCCCGCGTAGCGGTAGCCCTTGAACCAGGTGACCGGCTCCCCGCCCTGGCCGTCCGGCAAGACCCCCAGGTCCAAAATGCCGCTGCAGTCGAATTCAAAAATAACGTCCGTGGTCTTGGTCACCGTCACCATCACGCCAGTGGAAGAGGACTGGACCGCGTATCCATCCAGATCTGCCGCCGCGTCCTCCGCTTCAGAGCGGGAATCATAGCAGCCGACCCGAACTACATATTCCCAATCGATCCAGGCAGGATACCCGCCCTGTTCCCAAGCTGCTTCCTGTGCCTCCTCGAAATCCCGGAAGCCGTCCAGCTCCACATGCCACGCCCCCATATGCCGGAAGCCGCCGGAGGGCGGGGCAGCGGAATAAGTCCCGCTGGTACTCATATAGATATCACCAGCGGCGGTCATGGAGATGGTCCGTTCGTCCGTCCAGCCCAAGGACGTGAAATCTCCGTCCTCATAATAGCCAAATTCGTAGCCGCTGCCCTCCGCGTTTTCCAGATTGGCGGAAAACAGAGCCGTGGAGCCATACCGAAGTCCGACCCGCACGGTTTCCAGCTCTTCCGCAGAGGCGGAAACGGCGGTCAAAGCGAAAAATGTCACAACAATAAATGCAGTCCACAGTATTTTTTTCATGGAACCTCCCAATACCGGCAGTCTTGACGGAAGCTGCAAAGCGTGCTATCATACATCAAGAAAACAAATGTCCGTGTCAGAAACACATGCGACGTGTTTCCCATATGGAGAACATTATAGTATAAATGGCCCGAACATTCAACTAAAAATGATGGGACCGGACAATTTTTTGCCTGCCGCTCCCAAAACAGGAGGAACGACCTATGAAACAGTACAAAGTCGGCATCATCGGCTGCACCGGCATGGTGGGCCAGCGGTTCATCACACTGATGGAGAACCACCCCTGGTTCCAGCTCACTGCCATCGCGGCCAGCGCCCGCAGCGCCGGAAAGACCTATGAAGAGGCGGTGGAAGGCCGCTGGGCTATGGACCTTCCCCTGCCGGAGGAGGCCAAAAAGCTGGTGGTGCTGGATGCCGAGGCCGACGCTGAGAAGCTGGCCGGAATGGTGGATTTCTGCTTCTGCGCCGTGGATATGAAAAAAGAGGATATCCGCGCTTTGGAGGAGAAATACGCCAAACTGGAATGTCCCATCGTCTCCAATAACTCCGCCCACCGCTGGACCGACGACGTGCCCATGGTGGTGCCGGAGATCAACGCCGATCACATTCAGATCATCGAATCCCAGCGCAAGCGTCTGGGGACCAAGCGGGGCTTCATCGCCGTGAAGAGCAACTGCTCGCTCCAGAGCTACGTTCCCGCTCTGCACCCCCTGAGAAAGTATGGATTGGAACAGGTCCTGGTCTGCACCTATCAAGCCATCTCCGGTGCGGGAAAGACCTTCCAGCGCTGGCCTGAAATGGTGGATAACTGCATCCCCTACATCGGCGGCGAAGAGGAGAAGAGCGAGCAGGAGCCGCTGAAGCTGTGGGGCCATATCGAGAACGGCAAAATCGTCAAGGCAGCAGGTCCCTCTATCACCGCCCAGTGCTTCCGGGTCGCCTGTCAGGACGGCCACATGGCGGCCGTGTTCATGAAGTTTGCTGAGGGGCAGAAGCCCTCTATGGAACAGATCAAGGCTGACTGGGCCGCTTTCCGCGGTCCCGCCCAGGAGCTGGACCTCCCCTCCGCCCCCAAGCAGTTCCTGCACTATTTTGAGGAGGAAAACCGCCCTCAGACCCGGCTGGACCGGAACCTGGAGCATGGCATGGCAGTCTCCATCGGCCGCCTGCGCCCAGACACCCAGTATGACTACAAATTTGCCTGCCTGAGCCACAACACCCTCCGGGGCGCCGCCGGCGGCGCGGTGCTGCTGGCAGAGCTGCTGTGCGCCAAGGGATACATCACAGCCAAATAAGCTCCAATAAAATACCTGAAAAAGTGTGGGCGTCTAAAGGAACGTCCACTCTTTTTCTCATGGGCTGCATAATTGGACATGTTTTGCATGTTTTACCGCATATTTTTACCTTATCGCGCATAAAGTGATACTGTATTCTGGTAACAGGCCCTTGACCTGTCCCCACAGAACAGGAGGTACTGATATGCGAAAGCCAATTTTCACCGGCTCCGGCGTGGCCATTGTGACCCCCTTCAACCGTGAGACCGTGGACTTTACGACCCTGCGGAAGCTCCTGGACTTTCAATTGGAAAACGGCACCGACGCCGTTATTGTCTGCGGCACCACCGGCGAGGCCTCCACCATGACCTACCATGAGCGGATGCGGACCATTGAGGTCTGTGTGGAGCATGTGGCGGGCCGGGTCCCGGTCATTGCCGGCAGCGGATCCAACTCCACGGAGATCTCGATGACGCTTTCCAAAGACGCGGAGCGAGCCGGAGCGGACGGCCTGCTTCTCGTAACGCCATATTACAACAAGGCGACCCAAATGGGCCTGATCCGCCATTACAACATCATCGCCGACGCGGTGTCCATTCCATGCATCCTGTATAACGTCCCGTCCCGCACTGGGGTTCATATTACGGCAGAGACTTACGCGGAGCTGGCGAAGAACCCCAATATCAACGGCGTCAAGGAGGCCAGCGGGAACCTGGGCGTCATCCAGCGGACCCGGAACCTCTGTCCCGAGGATTTTTATATCTGGTCCGGCAATGACGACGAGACTGTGACCATCTGCGCGCTGGGAGGCGTGGGAGTTATCTCCGTAGCTGCCAATATTATCCCCGCCCAGATGCACGCTCTGGTAAAGCTGTGTCAGGAAAATGACTTTGCCTCCGCTGGAAAGCTGCAATTGTACTTAAAGGAGCTTTGCGACGCCATGTTCTGTGAGGTAAATCCCATCCCAGTGAAAACGGCTCTGAACCTATTGGGCTGGGAGGCTGGAGCGCTGCGGCTTCCATTGTGCGAGCCAAGCAAACCAAACCTGGAGCGGATCAAAAACATCCTCATAAAATACGGCCTTCTCCCTTGTTAAAAAACCGCCCATGCCTCAGCATGGGCGGTTTTTTGCAGATGTGTTTCAGGGAGGCAGAACACAGGGCTATTCTCAATGGGTATCTGCCTTATTGGCAGTCTCTTTGATATTATTTTAGGTATAGCCGCAGTGTTCAAACGCTTGTCATGGCATTCCGGCGGGCACCCTTTCTGCGGAGGCATCCGCCTGTGCCAGTCAGAGCCAAAAGCAGTCCAGCCGCCGACAGCGCCAGCCAAAGCAGCGGCAGGGCGATCCAGCCAAAGCGGTTCAGCAACACGCCCAACAGGCCGGACATGATGGAAGCGCCTACATATGTGGAGAAATCAAATGTGCCTACCAGTGTGGACACGATATTCCGCCCGGAAAAATACAGGGGCAGATAAGAGATCATGTACCAGTTGCTGGCATTGATGACCGCGATCAGTCCGGCGATCAGCAGAACTGTGAAAAAGGCTGTGTGCCGGCTGGTCAGGACCAGCGTCCCCGCAATGCCGCAGGCCAGCGTCAGCATGGCGATCATGGCAGTGCGGACATTTTCCCGAAATACCGCCAAAACAGCTCGGGCCAGGAACACGCCCGCCAGTTTGGCGAAGGGGATCAGCACCAGAAGCAAGAGTGACTGCTCTCCCAGATTCAGCACGCTGGTGAAGATCAGCGGCAGCCAGAACACCGCACCTTCTTGGATAGCACCCACTACCATGCAGAGAAGGCAGATGAAATAAAGCTGATCCTCAGCAAATTCCCGGGCCACCTCTCTCAGCGGCGGCGTGGGCCTGCGGCCGGCAGAAGATGCCTGAAAGGGCAGTTTTTTGGAGAGGACATACCATGGCAGCGCCAGAGCCAGCGCGATCACGCCCGGGATCAGGAAATACGGCCGGAAGCTGAGAGTTTGCAGCATGCTGCTCAGCACGACCCAGGACAGCAGATAGCCTGTTACGGAACAGGTAGACATGATGGTGGAGACATTTTTTCGTTGCTCTTCCTTTGAATAAACAGACAGCAGCCGCAGCAGTGTGCTCCAGAACATGGACTGGCAAAAGCCATTCAGCCCCCACAGCAGGAAAAACAGAGATCCGCTGCTTTGCAGGCCAATGATCAAATTGATGCCGCCGGTCATGACCAGCGCCAGCATCAAAAAGCGGTGTGGGTTCACCCGGTCCCCGATGGCGCCGTTCAGCAGCTGGCCCACGGCATAGGTAACAAAATATACGGAGCTGGCGGCACCCAGATATTCCACACTGACGCCCAGTCCTACCGCCAGCTTGTCCAGCACGGTGGACAGGTTCACCCGGCAGAGATAGGCCGTCATATAAGTCATCCAGGACAGCAGAAGCACTGTCCGCAAGACTCGTTTTTGCTCCATCCTTCTCGCTCCTCTCAGCGTGGGCGGCGATGCCGCATCAGCTGCAAATTGACCTGTTCCTCCCGCTCCATCGCCGCTGTGCCTCCCTGTGCGCTGATATAGGCGCACAGACCGTCCAGCACCAGCAGATGGGTCAGGCGGGAGATCGACGCTTCTTCGTGGCGCTCCGCCTCTTTGGAGAACGTCACCAGTGCTGTGTCACACAACCCAGCCAAAGTACTCTCCGCATAGGAGGTGATGCAGATGGTCTTTGCCTTCCGCCGCTTGGCAAGGCTCATGGCCTGAAGGACCTCCATCGTCTGACCGGAATGGGAGATCGCCAGGGCCACGCAGCCGCTGTCCAGCTGTGAAGCAGCGATACTCAGCGTCAGATAATCCGGCACCGCATAAGCGGGAAGGCCGATCCGCATGAAATGAAGATAGGCATCCTGCGCCATCAGAGCAGAATCTCCAGCGCCATAAATGTCGATACGTTTGGCGCTCATGAGCAGGTCCGCCGCGATCATCAGCTCTGAAGCCTGCAGTGCCTGTCCGGTCTTTTGAAACGCGTCCACCGCGTTGCCCATCACCTTCTGCATGGCAGACCATGGATTATCCTCCCTGCTCACACTGCCGAAGGAAAAGCCCTTGAAGCTGTCGCTCTCCCGGGCCAGGGCAATCTTCAGAGCACTGAAACCCCGCATTCCCAAACGGCCAGAAAAATTGATGACGCTGCCCTCGGACACGCCGGCCAGAGACGCCAGATGCGCTACTGTCATGTTTGTGACCTTCACAGGGTCCTGCAAAATAACATCCGCGATCCGTTTTTCCACAGTGGACATCTTAGAATAGCTGTTTTGGATGCGCTCTACCACCATTGCCATCCGCTCCCTTCCTTTTGAGTGAGTATATACCTTTTTTTGAAAAATACAATGAGTAAAATTTAAAAATATAGACAAATTTTCGATGTAATGATTGAATGAAATTTAATTTAAGCCATTTTATATCAGAATCGTAAATTTTGCAAAAAAATCTTGTTAAATCTAATGCGTGGAAATCTTGACGATTTTTTAGTATAATGATTTTGCTTATTGTTGCATTTTTTTGCAAATAAGCAAAACTCATATTTTTACTGGAGGAAATCGTATGAAAAAGTTTTTATCTCTGCTGCTGACCCTTCTGCTGGTCCTGTCCATGACCGCTTGCGGCGGCAAGAAAGCGGAAGAACCCGCAGACACGAAGGAACCTGATACCCAGACCGCTGAGCCTGCCGCCCCCGCCGAGAGCGAACCCACCTTCTCCGGCAGTTATCTGGTGGGCACCGGCTCCGCCACCGGCAACTACTACAACTTCGGCAACGCCATGTGCACCGTCATCAACAACGTCACCGGCGCTAACATGACCGTCAACGCCACCGGCGGCTCCACCGAGAACGCCCGCCTGCTGGTGCCGCTGAAAACGAGTTCGCCCTGATCCAGTCTGACGTTTACAGCTATGCCCACGCGGGCATTGAGCTGTTTGACGGCGATCCCATCACCAACTTCCAGGCCGTCACCGCCTGCTATCCCGAGATGGTGCAGATCGTGGTCCGGAAGGACAGCGGCATCAGCTCCGTGGCTGACATGGCCGGTAAGAACATCTGCGTCGGCGCCGTCGGCTCCGGCTATGAGGTCGCTGCCCGTCAGATCCTGGGCGCTTACGACATGAGCTATGACGACATCAACGAGACCTTCGCCGACCAGTCCACCGCCAAGAACGGCATCCAGGACGGCACCTTCGACGCCATGTTCATGTGCTCCGGTTATCCCAACGCCAATGTCACCGAGCTGTCCCTGAACGGCAACATTGAGGTCCTGACCATCGACGACGAGCACCTGAACAAGCTGCTGGAGGCGTATCCCTTCTATTCCGCCTTCACCACCGAGACCGACGAATACAACCTGGGCCACGAGGTCACCTCTGTGGCTGTCAAGTCCATGCTGGTCTGCCTCGATACCTTCTCTGAGGACGAGATCTACGCTCTGACCAAGGCTATCTATGAGAACCTGGGCGACATCCAGGAGATCAACGCCAAGGGCAACTACATGAGCCTGGAAAGCGCCCTGAGCGGCATCCCCAGCGACCTGCATCCTGGCGCCATGAAGTATTATGAGGAGCAGGGCGTTGAGATCCCCGACTATCTGAAGTAAGTCTTTTGCACCGAACAGGCAGGACAGAGCGCTGTTTTGTCCTGCCTGTTTCTTACCAAACTTACAAGGAGAGACGGTATGGCCTTTTTTAAGAAACAACAGACTCCTCCGGAAGAAGTGGATCTGTCCGCCATCGACCGTGAGTCAAAATACAAGATTTTTTCACCCCGCGGGGAGAAGATCCTTCAGGTCGTTCTGACGGTCTTTGCCCTGTTTCAGCTGTACGCTTCCATTTCCAACAAGGTCCCTCTGCAGATCCTGCGCTATACCCACCTGGGCTTTGCTATCTGCCTGGCATTTCTGATCTATCCCGCTACCAAAAACGCGGACCGCAAAAAGCTGCCTTGGTATGACTGTGTCCTGGCTGCGCTGTTCGCCTGCGTGATCGGATACTTCATCCTCAACTATAAGGGCCTGCAGTTCCGCGCCGGCGCTTATACGATGATGGACACCATCATGGCTGGTCTCGGCATCCTGCTGGTCCTGTGCGCCTGCTGGCGCGTGGTGGGGCCTCCCATCGTCATCATCGCCTCCTGCTTCTTTGTTTACGGCATGGTTGGCAAGTACATGGGCAGTTTCCTTCAGCACCGCGGCTTCGCCTTGAAGCGGATCATAACCCACCTGTTCATCACCACAGAGGGCGTCATCGGCAATCCCCTGGGCGTCTGCTCCACGTACATTTTCCTGTTCATCCTGTTCGGTGCCTTCCTGGAAAAGACCGGCATCGGTCAATTCTTTATTGATCTGGCCAACTCTCTGGCCGGCTGGGCGGCCGGCGGCCCCGCTAAGGTAGCTGTTCTTTCCTCCGCACTGCAGGGGACCGTTTCCGGTTCCTCCGTGTCCAACACGGTGTCCACCGGGTCCTTTACCATTCCTCTGATGAAATCCTTGGGCTACACGCCTGAGTTTGCCGGCGCTGTGGAAGCTGCCGCCTCTACCGGCGGTCAGATCATGCCGCCGGTCATGGGCTCCGCCGCCTTCCTGATCTCTGAATCCTGCGGTGTCCCCTACCGGGAGCTGATGCTCATCGCCGTAATTCCCGCCGCGCTGTACTTCATCGGCATTTGGATCAGCGTCCATCTGGAGGCAAAGCGCCTGGGCCTGAAGGGAACGCCCCGCAGCGAGCTTCCCAAGCTGTGGCCGCTGATCCGGGACAAGGGCCATCTGCTCCTGCCGCTGATCGCCATTATCTACCTGATGGTGTCCGGCTTCACCGTGACCCGCTCCGCCCTGATCGGCTGCCTGGTCTGCATCATCGTCCCCTATCTGCGCAAGGGTACCCACGTTCCCTTCCGGCAGATCTTCACCGCTCTGCCCCAGGCCGCCCGCAATGTGGTCTCCGTGGCCACCGCCTGCTCTACCGCCGGCATCATCATCGGCATGGTGACGCTGACTGGTCTGGGCCAGCGCATCGGCGCCGGCATTTTCGATCTGGTGGGCAACAACGTATTCCTGGCTCTGGTGTGCGCCATGTTCACCTCCCTGATCCTGGGCATGGGTGTCTCCACCACCTCCAACTACCTGATCACCTCCACCATCGCGGCGCCTATTCTGATCAAGGCCGGCATTCCCATGCTGGCGTCTCACATGTTCTGCTTCTATTTCGGCATTGTGGCCGACATCACCCCGCCTGTGGCCCTGGCCGCTTATGCCGGCTCCGCCATCGCCAAGGGCAACGCCTTCAAAACCGGCGTCAACGCCACAAAGCTGGCCATCGCGGCTTTCCTGATACCCTATATGTTTGCGCTGAATCCCAAAATGATCATGATCGGCGGCTCCTTCCTGGAGGCCCTGCCCATGATCATCACCGCCATCATCGGCCTGGTGGGCATCGGCGCTGGCTTTATCGGTTATCTGAACGGTCCCGTGAATCCCCTGATGCGCCTGGTCTCTCTGGCCGGCGGCCTCTGCCTGGTGATTCCCGGCACCTTTACCGATATCCTGGGCATCGCCCTGGTCCTGCTGGTTTACTTCACCAATCGGATCTCCAGCAGGTCTAAGCCTGCCGCAGTCAGCAAATGATCCATTAAAAAACATCCCCGCTGTGGTTCCACAGCGGGGATGCCTTTTTATCGTCTTTTTTCAAATCTGGAGCTGAATCGGTCTTCCAGCCGCTCCCGGAAGTTTTTCCGCAAGGCCAGACGCTGCTGCTCTGTTAAGCTGCGGTGCGGCAGCAGATAGACCTGCTGGCTGTCCACATAGATCAGAAACAGCTGGCTCAGCTCAAATACGCAGGCCAACTGATTCACCTGCTTGGTGATATCCACCTTCCTCGCGGGAATCTGGATACGGATACGATGGCTCTCCAGCGTCATGACATAGCGGCTGCCGATAAGGCAGCCCGGTGCCCGGAGGCTCCGGCGGATATTCCGCTCTGTTCCGGCCAGCAGCAGCAGGCCCCAGACCAGATAAGCCGCTGCCAGGAACAGCACCAAATAGTTCCCCGGTCCCAGGCCCATCTGCATCCCGATGGCATAGAGGACCCCTACAGCCAGCACAACAAACATGATCTGCAGCGGGCGGCGGTGCCGCAGAAAAGTACCGAAATAAAACGCCTTTCGGAAATCGCCCACCGTGACCTCAAATTCCGCTTGAATCTTCTCCATATCGTCCCTCAACTGACCCGGAACGCACTCGTCCCGCTTGCTGCTCTGATTATACGACAGAATGCGGCTTTGCGCAAGAGGATCGTCAGATCAGGCGGCCCGCAAATGCCAGTAATGCGCCTTCTGCTCTTTGTAACGCTTCCAGGATACTGGAATATGACACAGCCGCCTGAAAAATTTTTTCGGGCGGCTGATTTTATGAGGTCATTCCCTCTGATAATCCTCCAAAGCCCTTTCCAGGGCCGGGAGGTCGCTGTAGTCCGTGTCCTCCGGCAGCAGCTCTCCCCAGGTGGTATCCACCAGCACCTGGGCGCTGTCCAGATACCCGTGGACCTGGTGCAGGAATGCGGCGATGGACTTTACATCAAAGCTCTTGTGTATGGGACTGCCGAAGTTGATGTCAAACTCTACGCCGTTCTCCTGATAGACCACCGGCTCCCCGTCGCCGCCCAGCGAAAACACACGGTACTGGTACGTACAATAGCCCTGTCCCATGTATGGGCAGTACTGAAGCAGGTAATCCCGGCCATCCAGCTTTAACGCGTACAGAGAGTTGATCCCGGCATGGTAATCCGCCGCGGTCTCCAACCAAAGCAGGGTGCCGTCTGCCCTTGTGACCTGTACCTCATACCAGGCCGCTCGGTCCCCCTCCGGCTCCCAGACCGTCACCAGCTCCGTGGTCTCAGCCACTCCGTCGTGGTCAAAGTCATAGCTCTCGGACAGGAGCGACCGGGTCTGCTCCAGAACAGAGCCGGTCAGCAGCCCCTCCTCCATTCGTAGGGAGCAGCGGTAGGTGTGGACCTCCTCCCCGTCGCCGCCCCGGCCCACGGTCAAAAGCAGGTGGTAGGTCTCCTCCGGGACCGCCCGGTTCCGCTCCCAGTGCCCCCAGTCCTCCGGCAGGAAGGTATACTCCGGGATGGGGGAGCCGTCTGGCAGGGTGAAGTCCCAGCTGGTCCAGGTGTCTGTCTCAAAAAGTCTTACGTAGCTCCAGGTACGGCCCCCGTAGGACAGGGCCAGAAATTTGCCGTCCGGCGACCACAGGGCGGATTGTGAAACATAGCCCATGTCCTCCCAAAGGACCTGGCCGGTAGCAGTGTTCACCACCTGGAGCTTTTCCGGCGTCACCACGCCGCTGACATAGTGCTGGCTCTCCCCCACGGTCCGCACTTCAAACCTGCCGTTGGGAGAGGTCCCCTCCCCCTCCAGTTCCGCTACCGGCGTTGCGGCCAGCAGCTCTGCATACGCCTTCTCCGTCTGGGCCGCCTCCCGCTGCCGGGCCGCCGCGGGCTGGGCCGCGAGGATCGTTCCCGCCGTCAGCGCCAGCAGGATCAGCGCCCCCAAAAGCTGTTGTTTCTGCATAAAATACCACCCCTGTACCGGAATACACACAGTATAACGATGGCAAAATCTGATATCAACTACAAAACGATGACAAGCGGTTACAAATTGGAAACAGACGGCTGACAGCCGCCTGTTTCCAAGGGAAAAACCTTTATTTTATGATCTTTTTCAAGCCATCCGCTCCCGGCGGAAGGCGATATAGTCCTCATAGGTCCCCATCTTATCAATGAGCTTTCCGCTTTCAAATTCCATGATTCGGTTGGCCACAGTCTGAACGAATTCATGGTCATGGCTGGCAAACAGCACCACGCCCTTGAAGTCGATGAGGCCGTTGTTGACGGCAGTGATGGATTCCAGATCCAGGTGATTGGTGGGCTGGTCCAGCACCAGCACGTTGGAGCCGTACAGCATCATCCGGGACAGCATACACCGCACCTTCTCGCCGCCGGAGAGGACCTTCACCGGCTTGAACACATCGTCGCCGGAGAACAGCATCCGGCCCAGGAAAGAGCGCTTGAAGGACTCCGTTCCCTCTTCGGCGTTATCCGCCGTGTACTGGCCCAGCCAGTCCACCAGGTTCAGGTCGCAGCCATTGAAAAAAGCGGAGTTGTCCAAAGGAAAATAACTGGTGGTGATGGTGGTGCCCCACTTGTAGCTGCCCTCGTCCGGCTCCAGCTCCCCCATGATGATCTTGAAGAGGGTCGTCTTGGCGATCTCATCCTCGCCTACAAAGGCGATCTTGTCCCCTTTGTTGACCCGAAAGCTGACATTGTCCAGCACCTTGCGGCCGTCCACGGTCTTGCTCAGATTTTCAACGGTCAAGATCTCCTTGCCGCACTCCCGGTCCATTTTGAAGCCCACGAAGGGATACCGCCGGGAGGACGCGGGCATCTCCTCTACCGTCAGCTTGTCCAAGAGCTTGCGGCGGGCGGTGGCCTGCTTGCTCTTGGACTTGTTGGCGGAGAAGCGCTGGATGAAGAGCTGCAATTCCTTGATCTTATCCTCGTTCCGCCGGTTCTGATCCCGGATCATCTTCTGGACCATCTGGCTGGACTCGTACCAGAACTCGTAGTTGCCCACGTACATCCTGATCTGGCCGTAGTCCACGTCCACAATGTTGGTGCAGACCGTATTCAGGAAGTGGCGGTCGTGGCTGACCACCAGGGTCAGTGCCTCGCAGTCCATCAAAAAGTCCTCCAGCCACTCGATGGCCTGGATGTCCAGATGGTTTGTCGGCTCGTCCAGCAGGATGATGTCCGGTTTGCCGAACAGCGCCTGGGCCAGCAGCACCTTCACCTTCTCCTTGGCGGTGAGGGCGGACATCTCGCTGTACAAAATGTCGCCCCTGAGACCCAGGCCCTGGATGAGCCGGGAGACGTCGCTCTCGGCCTCCCAGCCGCCCATCTCGGCAAACTCCGCCTCCAGCTCAGAGGCTTTCACGCCGTCCTCGTCGGTGAAGTCCTCCTTTTCATACAGAGCGTCCTTCTCCTTCATCACATCGTACAGATGCTGGTTTCCCAGAATAACGGTGTCCAGCACGGTATACGCATCATATTGGAAATGGTCCTGCTTCAGGATGGACATGCGGTCCTCCTTGGAGATGACCACCTCGCCAGTGGTAGGCTCCAGGTCGCCGGAGAGAATACGGAGGAAGGTAGATTTGCCCGCCCCATTGGCGCCGATGATCCCGTAGCAGTTGCCGGGAATAAATTTCAGGTCCACATGCTTGAACAGCGTCTGACCGGAAAAGTTCATGCTGATGTCGTTGACTGTGATCATACTGTTTCCTTTCTGTATATCATAGAGTTGAAACAAGATAAGAGATAAAGGATAAGAGATAAGAGATATCCTTTCCTCTGAAAGTTATCTTTTATCTCTTATCCAGCTATCCAGCCGCAAAGCGGCGATGATCTTTTATTTGACGTAGGCCCTGTGGAATACCTTTTTGCCCTTCTTGATGACCACGCCGTCGCCCTGGAAGTCCGCCTGGTCAAAGGTCACGTCGATAGAGGCCACCTTGCGCTCGTTCACCGTCACGCCGCCCTGCTGGATGAGCCGCCGGGCCTCACCGTTAGAGGCGCACAGGCCGCAGGCCACCAACAGGCCGATGACTCCGATAGCGCCGTTTTCAAATTTGTCGGCAGGCAGCTCTGTGGCGGGCATATTAGAGGTGTCGCCGCTGCCGGAGAACAAACCCCGGGCAGTCTCCTGGGCCTTGACCGCCTCCTCCTCGCCATGGACAAGCTTGGTCAGCTCATAGGCCAGGATCTCCTTGGCCCGGTTCAGCTGGCTGCCCTCCCACTTGTCCATCTCATCGATCTGCTCCAAAGGCAGGAAGGTCAGCATCCGGATGCACTTGAGCACGTCGGCGTCCTCGATGTTCCTCCAGTACTGATAGAACTCGTAGGGCGGGGTCTTGTTGGGGTCCAGCCATACGGCGCCCTTGGCGGTCTTGCCCATCTTCTTGCCCTCGGAAGTCAGCAGCAGGGTGATGGTCATAGCGTGAGCGTCCTTTCCCAGCTTGCGGCGGATCAGCTCCGTGCCCCCCAGCATGTTGCTCCACTGGTCGTTGCCGCCGAACTGCATGTTGCATCCGTATTCCTGATACAGGTGGTAGAAGTCATAGGACTGCATGGGCATATAGTTGAACTCCAGGAAGCTGAGGCCCTTCTCCATCCGCTGCTTGAAGCACTCGGCCCGCAGCATGTTGTTCACGGAGAAGCAGGCGCCGATATCCCGGATGAAATCCACATAGTTCAGGTTCAGCAGCCAGTCGGCGTTATTGACCATCATGGCCTTGCCCTCGCCGAACTCGATGAACCGCTCCATTTGCTTCTTGAAGCATTCGCTGTTGTGCTGGATGGTCTCCCGAGTCATCATGGAGCGCATGTCAGTACGGCCGGAGGGATCGCCGATCATGGCGGTGCCGCCGCCGATCAGGGCGATAGGCCGGTTGCCCGCCATCTGGAGCCGCTTCATCAGGCACAGGGCCATGAAGTGGCCCACATGGAGGCTGTCGGCGGTGGGGTCAAAGCCGATATAAAAGACCGCCTTGCCCTCGTTGACCAGCTTCCGGATCTCCTCCTCGTCGGTGACCTGGGCGATAAGGCCCCGGGCCTTCAGTTCTTCATAGATCTGCATACTTGTTATCTCCTTATTTTCAATGTTCGGGACAGAGAAAAAACGCCCTCCGTCCCTTTGGGACAGAGGGCGAAAGCATTTCGCGGTACCACCTCTGGTTCGCGCCGTCCTCACGAGCGGCGCCTCAAGCCGTGCCAACACACGGCAGCGCGGTAACGGGCGCACCCGGAGCACGCCTACTGGGCAAAAGCCGTTTGGGTGCCAGCTCCACGGTGTATTCGCCGCAGGTCCCTCTCCCCTTTCCACCGTCCAGGGGCTCTCTTGGCAGGTCCGCTCCGGTTACTCCTCCGCTTCCTCGCTGTATGCAGTGTGTATTGTAGCCGATTTATTGAGAATTGTCAACTGAATTTGGGAAAACAACGTGATTTTATGCGTATGTGTCAGTCATCTTCTGTTTCCGCCTCACAGTAGATGTCCTCCGCATCCTGCATGGCGCCCTGCAGGATCTCATAAGTCCTGGCATTTTCGGGGAATGGCGGCAGCGCCTCCAGCGCGTCCTCCAGTTTTTCAAACAGCGCCAGGTACATTTTCTTCTAATCCGGTCCTTTCATTTCCATGATCCCCAATCCTTTCGTACTAATAGTGCATACATATTGCGTGCATTTTTGCATAATAACGCATTTTGTACTTAAAATCAACTTATAAATAGTTTGATTGGAGTACAATATGAAAAAGAAATATGAAAAGCACCTAGGCATTCGGCTGGACAATGAGGCCCATGACAAAATCTTTTATATTGCCGAGTATGAGGGTCGTAGCGGAAGCGCACAGGTCCTCTATCTGATCCGCCGGTGCATTGTCGAATTCGAAAAAGAACACGGCAAAATCGAACTCAACAAAGAAGAAAACGGCTGACGAATGTCAGCCGTTTTCTTGATCTCTCCTCACAGCGTCCGCCGGTAGGCCTCCGCCTCGTCCAGCAGCTCCCCGGCGCTCTCCAGCAGTGCCTCCGTCACCTTGCTGCCGCCGGTGATCCGAGCCAGCTCCGCCTTGCGGCGCTCCCGGTCCAGCTGGACAACACGTGTAAAGGTTCTCCCCTTGCTCTCCCCCTTCTCCACAGAGAAGTGGGTGTCCGCCATGGCAGCCAGCTGGGGCAGATGGGTCACGCACAGTACCTGCTTGCGGCGGCTGACCTGGGCCAGCTTCTCCGCCACCTTCTGGGCCGCCCGGCCGGACACGCCGGTGTCCACCTCATCGAACACCAAAGTGGCGATGGCCTCCTGCTCCGCCAGCACGTTTTTCAGTGCCAGCATGATCCGGGCCAGCTCGCCACCGGAGGCGATCTTGGCGATGGGCCGCAGGTCCTCCCCCACGTTGGCGGACATCAGAAAGCGAATGGCATCCAAGCCGTCGGGAGACGGATCCTTTTCCTCGAACTGGATGGCGAAGCGGACCCGATGCATATCCAGGTCCCGCAGCTCTGCTTGGATCCGCGATTCCAGGACCTTGGCGGCTGCCTGCCGGGCGGCAGTCAGAGTATTTCCTGTTTCCCGGACGGCCTGTTCCGCCTTTTTCAGCTTCCCTTCCAGCAGAAGGAGCGTGCTGTCCGCCGTCTCGATGGCGTCCAGCTCGGCGCGGCACTTGTCCAGATAGGTCAGCATGTCCTCCACAGTGGCCCCATACTTCTTTTTCAACCGGTACAGCTGGTCGGACCGGCTCTCCACTGCGTCCAGCTCAGCAGGCGAAAAATCAAATTCCGCCCGCTTGTCCCGGATGGTATCCGCAAGGTCATATGCTTCACACCGCAGTTCTCCCAGCCGTTTGAACAACTCCATCAGGTCGTCGCCCAGGGTCCGGATGCCCGACAGCGCCTCTTCCGCGTCCCGGAGCTGGTCCACAGCCCCGGCACTCTCCTCTCCGCCGCTGAGGCAATAGTCCGCGCCGGAGAGAGCTGAGAGATACTTCTCGCCGTTCCGCAGGAGATTCCGGCGGGCGGTCAGCTCCTCCTCCTCGCCGGGGACCAGCTCCGCCCGTTCCAGCTCGCCGATCTGGAAGCGGAGGCTGTCCACACGGCGGGCCTTTTTTGCCTCGTCCATTTCCAGCGCCCGGATCTGGGCCTTCAGCTCCGTCATGACGGCGTAAGCCGCCTGATAGGCCGCCAAAGGGGCCTCCGTCCGCCCGAAGCGGTCCAGGTAGGTGCCGTGCTGCTCCTCGTCCAAGAGCTGCTGGCCGTCGTGCTGGCCGTGGATGTTCAGCAGCTCCCCGCCGATCTGCCGCAGCTGGCTGACAGTGATGGGCCGTCCATTCGCCCGGCAGATGTTCTTTCCATCGCTGCCGATCTCCCGCTGAAGCAGCAGCTCCCCATTCTCGTCCGGGACCACGCCGTTTTCCGCCAGTCCCGGCTGGTCCTGAGACACACCAGAAAATGCGGCGCTGACAAACGCCTTGTCCGCGCCGGTCCGGATCAGATCCCGGGAGGTCCGCCCCCCCAGCACCGCGCCCATGGCGTCGATGACGATGGACTTGCCCGCGCCGGTCTCGCCGGTGAGGGCGTTGAAGCCCGGGCGAAACTGGATATCCGCCTGCTCGATCACGGCGATATTTTCAATGTGAAGCAGTTCCAGCATAGGAATACTCCTTTCCCGCAATAGCCGCCGAATAACTAAAAAAATCTGTAATTTCTCTCATCGCTTTGTCAAAGGCAAAGCGAATATCATCCAATTATTTTCGCCGCGACATGCGCGTGGCGAAAATACCCTGATTTAGCCGCCTTGGGCGGCGTTCACCAGTCCGCAAGACTGGTGGGGAGGTTAGGAGGGGAGCCTGCTCCCCTCCTAGCATTTTACAGCATCTCTTTGATCTCCTCGCAGAAGATCGCCGCGGATTCCGTGTCCCGCATCAGCAAAAACGCCGTGTCGTCCCCTGCAAGCGATCCAACCATATACCCGATATCCATATTATCCAGCGCCGCGGCGGCGGCGTTGGCAAGACCCGGCATCGTTTTCAGCACCACGATGTTCTGCGCGTAGGCAATGCTGGTGATGCTCTCCCGGAAGATGGTCCGCAGCTTCTCCGCGAAGTTCAGCTTGGTCCGGTTGCCGGACACAGCATATTTGTACGCTCCCTGGCCCATAGGCTCCTTGATAAGGTGCATCTGCTTGATGTCCCGGGAAATGGTCGCCTGGGTGCTGGTAATGCCCCGCTCCTGGAGCCGGACCAGTAGCTGCTCCTGGGTCTCGATATTTTCCTGGGAAATGATATCCAAAATCATGGATTGACGGTCATTTTTCATCGCTCAAATCCTCCCGGCAGCATTTTTTGGGCAAATATTTCGCAAAAGCTCTTCTCAGTCAGGCGGACCAGCCGCAGCGCGTACTTGCTGCGCCGGATCTGGACCTTATCATCGGAGCGGAGGGCGAAGGCCCGGCTCTCGTCCACGCAGAGATATACCGGCTTTCGGCCATTGCGCTCCAGCTCCACCGTCAGCACATGCTCCGGAGACAGAACATACGAGGAAAAGCGCATGTTGTGGATACAGATGGGACAGACCACCATGGTCTGGGCCACCGGCTCTACCACCGGACCGCCGGCGGACAGAGAATAGGCCGTGGATCCGGTAGGCGTGGAAACGATGACGCCATCGCCGGCAATATCCGCCAGATGGCGGCCGTCGGAGGAGATTTTCAAGTGAATGACGTGGGAGATGGGTCCCTCCCGGATGACGGCCTCGTTCAATCCAAGATTGGTGTAGATCTGCCGCCCCTCACGGAATACGGCCACGTCCAGCATCATCCGCTGCTCCGTTTCAAATTCCCAATCTTTCAGCTTCCGCAGCGTTTCCAGCTCTCCGGCCTCCAGCTCCGCCACGAAACCCAGTCCGCCCATGTTGATGCCCAGCACCGGAATCTTGTGCAGCGCCGCCAGCTTGGCCAGATGCAGAATAGTTCCATCGCCGCCGAAGGTGATGAGCAGGTCAGCGTCCTTCAGTTCCTGGGGCAGGGGCCGCACATCATAGTGGGCAAATGCCCCCTCCTTCTGGTCCTTGAAGGGTGAGCACACCACGGTTTGAAAGCCCAGCTCCCGGAGGATCTTCTCCGCCGCCCGGGTCGCGGTCATGCCCTGATCCCGATTGGGATTGGGACACAAAATGATCTTTTTCATGCCTCTCCGCTCTCCTTCAATACACGGTGGGATTCCTCCACCAAAGCGTTCAGATCAAAGGTCTCCTCCCGCCAAGGGTTCTTTTCCAAATATCCCAGATATTCAATGTTCCCTTCCGGTCCCCGGATGGGAGAATACGTCATTCCAAGTACTGTAAAGCCGGAATACTTTGCATGTTCCAGAAAGTGCTCCAACACCTCCAGATGGACAGCTGGGTCCCGGACAACGCCCTTTTTGCCTACCTTTTCCCGGCCCGCTTCAAACTGTGGTTTGATCAGACAGGCCACATGGCCGCCGTTCTTCAGGATACCGCAGACGGAGGGCAGGATCAATTTCAAAGAGATGAAGCTGACATCTATGGACGCAAAATCCAGTTCCTCCGGCACTTGCTCATGGGTCAGATACCGGGCGTTGGTCCGCTCCAAGCAGACGACCCGGGGGTCCTCCCGCAGCTTCCATGCCAGTTGGCCATAGCCCACATCCACGGCGTAGACTTTGGCCGCGCCGTTTTGCAGCATACAGTCCGTAAAACCGCCGGTGGAGGCACCGATATCACCGCAGACTGCCCCATCCAGGCGAACGGGAAAGACCGCCATGGCCTTTTCCAGCTTCAAACCGCCCCGGCTGACGTATTTCAGCGCATTTCCCCGGATCTCGATCTCCGCATCGTTGGAAATGGCAGTGCCGGGCTTGTCAATCCTCTGGCCCTTCACGAAAACCAGGCCGCTCATGATGGTGGCCTGTGCCTTCTGGCGGCTCTCCTGCAGGCCCCGCTCCACCAGGAGCACATCCAGCCGTGTTTTATTCGCCATGGGTCACCGCCTCCCGTACAGCCTCCGCTATGGCGGCGGCGTCCAGGCCAAAGCTGTGTTCCAGCTCTGCCACGCTGCCCTCCGGGGCAAAGGTCTTTCCAAGATTTTTCAGGATCAGCCGTTTGGGCGCCCGGCCATGCTCCGCCAGAATGGCGGCCAGCCGCTGCCCCACGCAGCCCGCGCCGAAGGAATCCTCCAGCACCAGCAGAAGCTCCCGATCCCCCAGCATCTGACAAACCGTCTCATGGTCCAGCGGCGAGATCCGGTTCAGCTTCACGACCTCCGTCTGGATGCCGTCGGCCTCCAGCAGCCGAGCAGCCTCCAGCAGATGATTGACCAATATGCCGTAGCCGGCAAGAGTCAAGCCCCCGGTCCCGGACCGCAGGGAGACCATGGGCCTGTCCGAGCGATCCCCCCGAAAGGTCCCTTCCCCGCCCCGGGGATACCGGACCGCCACCGGGCCATTCAATTCAAACAGCGCCTGCCGCAGCATGGACCGCAGTTCCGCAAAGCTGGCGGGACACAGCACTGTGAAGCCGGGGATGGTGCATAGAAACAGCGGATCGAAACAGCCGTGGTGGGTCTCACCGTCGGCGCCCACCAGCCCCGCCCGGTCCACCGCCAGCACCACATGGAGCCGCTCAAGGGCCACATCGTGGATCAGCATGTCATAGCTTCGCTGCAAAAAAGTGGAGTACACCGCGAACACCGGCAGCAATCCCTGACTGGCCATGCCCGCCGCCATGGAAACGCCGTGTCCCTCAGCAATGGCCACGTCGAAGAAACGGTCCGGAAAATGCTTCGCAAAGCCTGTCAGGCCGGTGCCGTCGGCCATGGCGGCGGTAATGGCGCAGACACGCGGGTCACCGGCGGCGCAGTCTGTCAGCGTTTTCCCGAACACGGAGGAGAAGGTCTCCGCATCTCTCTTTTTCGCCAGGCCTGTCACTGGATCAAAGGGGCCAATGCCGTGGAACCGACCGGGATCCCGCTCCGCGAAGGAGTAGCCCTTCCCCTTTACTGTGTTGACATGGACCACCACCGGACACCGCAGCTCCCTGGCCCAAGTCAGCGTGTCGCACAGCCGCTGGATGTCATGGCCGTCCACCGGCCCCAAATAAGTGAAGCCCATATCCTCAAACAGGGTGCTCCCAGGCCAAAGCGCTTTTTTCAGAGAGGTCTTGACCTGATGGCTGAAGCGGTAAAGGGGATGCTTCGCAGGGTCCTTTCCGAACAGGCTTCGGTACCATTTTTTGAAGTGATAGTAGGCCGGCTTGCTCCGCAGGCGGCTCAGATGCCCCGGCATGGCCCCCACGTTTGGATTGATGGACATGCCGTTGTCATTCAAAATCACGATCAGCGGTTCACGGGAAGCTCCAGCGTTGTTCAGACCCTCGTAGGCAAGCCCGCCGGTGAGCGCGCCGTCACCGATCAGCGCCAGGACGCTGTATTCAATGTTCTGTAAAGTTCTTGCCCTTGCCATTCCAAGCGCCACCGAAACAGAATTAGAAGCATGTCCGGCAATAAAAGCGTCATGGCCGCTCTCGTAAGGCTTTGGGAAACCGGACAGGCCGCCAAACTGACGGAGCGTGGAAAACAGTTCCTGCCGCCCGGTGAGGGCCTTGTGGACGTAGCATTGATGTCCCACGTCGAATACCAGCCGGTCCTGGCTGGTGTCAAATACCCGGTGGATAGCCACTGTCAGCTCGACCGCTCCCAAATTGGAGGCCAGATGGCCGCCGGTCTGGGAGACGTTGTCTATGAGAAACTCCCGCAGTTCCTGGCAGAGGCGGGGAAGTTCTTCCTTTCCCAGCGCCTTTACATCGGCGGGAGAGTGGATGGATTCCAATATCATATGAGACGCCTTTCTATCCCCGATGGAAAATGTGCAGGAAACGCCCCGCCCAATACACCACCTTGGTACTCTGTTTCATGGCAAACGTTTTGGACAACGCCTTACCGCCAATGGTCAAGCCAGACACCAAGGCGGTAACGCCCACGGAAATCAAAACATTTCGCGTATTCAAAGCATTTTGAAGCTGGGTCACGATCACCGCGCCGGTAGCGCCTGAGACGATCCCGCAGATATCTCCCACCACATCGTTGCAGACACTGGAAACATGACTGGCATTTCGCAGCAGGTACAGGGATTCCTTAGCGCCCTTCTCCTTATGGGCTGCCATGGAATGAAAGGGTTTCGGATCTGCCGCTGTGGTAGCGACGCCGATCACATCGAACACGATGCCAAGACCAATAAACAGGGATAAAATCAAAACAGCGACTACCACGCCCGCGCCATCCAGCATTGACTGAGATGCCAGAGATAATGCTGCGGACAGGGAGACCGCCATCAAAAAGACCGTCAAGGCCCACCGATATTGGGAGGATTCGCCGCCCCTCTTCTCTTTTCCACTTTGCTGTTTTTTCAAACAAATACCTCCATAGAGGATAAACGTAAGTATGCTAAGCCAGCGGCGGCAGGAAAAGTAAATCTTACGGCTTAGGTACGGGTTGGATTTCCCCACGAAGCACCTCTCGTTGCCGATGGAGGCGGTTCCCCGTTCGGCTCCGCAGTACCGTGTTGCCATCGGCACTACCCGATTGCCACTTAGTCCGCACTGCAATCCTTTTCCTGCCCGGTCAAGACAGCCTAGGTGATTTCCACCACAGTCCGTCCGCTTCTTTAGCCTCTTTTGCAGAACGGGTTTCAAAGGGCGATCGCAGTCAGTCGCTCTGGCCAGAGCTGCTCGCTGCGTTGATCCCTCATCCACCCGCCCCACGCAAGGCAGGCTACGTCTGCACACAGCGTTACGGCCCTGCTGGACCGATGCACCGCATTGCAGGTTCACAATCTGCTTCGTACGCGGGCCGGAAATACCACAACGGGAGTACGTCCGCGCACAAGAGCAGGTCTCCACAGAAACAGGGTCGGGTCAAACATGCCATTGTTCATCGCCCTGAGTCCGCAAGCGCGCGCAGCGCGCTTCCCCCCAGCACCCACCCAAGACTGGGCGTATCAAGCAGGCACCAGAGGTTTCATCGATGTGCCCTTCAGAGGATTTTTAGGCCCTCCCTCGGAAACGGCAGATCTGACTAGAATACTGCGCCGCCGCTTAGCGTGATATAGTATAGCACGAATATTCCGAATATACAATATTTTCTGTATATACAAACTGTGAATTTTTTTGACTCGCTGGACGGCATCTGAAAAGAACAGCCGGGTCCCTTGGGACCCGACTGCTTTTGTTGGAATGGGATCGACTGTACGGCTCACGCCTCCCCGCGCTTTTTCAGCAGGGCCAGAACAGCCAAGCCGCAGGCGGACAGCAGGAGGGCCGCCCACCAGACTATGGAGTTGTCGCCGGTGGCGGGAGGATAAGTGCCCTGCTGGGGAACGCCCGGCTGTGGAAGGTCCAGCGTGGGGTCGCCGGGCTCATCGGGCGTATCCGGAGTGTCCGGCGGAGGGGGCGGGGGATCGTCCGGGTCGTCGGAATCGTCCGGCGGCGGAGGGGGATCATCCGGGTCGTCGGGCGGAGGCTCCGGGGGATCGTCGGGATCATCGGGCTCATCTGGATCGTCATCCTTATAGTTCTTAAAAATCGCTTCCGCGATATCGCCCGCAGGGATCGTCCCCGTATCTCCCTTTGCGGTCACATCATAGCCACCATTGCCGCTCTCTTTCACTGAGTAGCCAATATCCTTCGGCAGGCCGGTGGCTGTGGCGCTCTGACCGTGCTTCAGCTCAAAGACGGCTTCGCCCTTTTCAAAGGCCATATCGCCAAATTTGCCGCTGACGGACTTGTCGTCCAGCGTTACGGTGAAGGTGAACCGCTTGCTTCTGCTGGCCCCGCTGCCGGAGACGGTCTTGGAAACGGTCAGGCCGCCTGTTTGCGGATCATAGGTGTTGGTGATCGTGATGGAGATCGTGTGATTTGCTTCATCCACTACGGCTTCGGAATATGTAGTTTGGAAATCTCCCGATATGGTTTCCTCCACTACTGTGTAGCTCGCAGCCGGGGCAGGCAGGCCGGTAAACTCTGCCGTCCAGCTGTTCTCTTCGTTCAAGACTACGGAATCCAGCCTCGTGTCCCCTGCCATCAAGTACACCGTGATCGCGACCTGTCTGTTCTCCGGCGTGGTGCTCCAATCCTTTTTGACAGTGAGGGTATAAGTCTCATCTGGCCTGCCGATGATGAGGTTTCCGTTGGTGCCTATACCGCCGCCCCGGGAGGCACTGTTGCCGGTGATAGTCAGCTTCGCGGCGGCCTGGGCCGCAGCTTCCGCTTCATCGGTCACAACATTTTTCAGGGCAGTAAAGCCGGTCATATTCTCCGTGTTTGTGCAAAGCTCCTTGTAATTGTCTCCATGGCGGGATGTTGTGCCGTCCGGTGCGCCCAGGCCGAGCCCTGCGGTGTGGTCAGCTCCGGGCTCCAGCCAAGTGATGCCGCCGTCTTTATAATAGTGATTGAGTCCGCCGCCCAGCATCCTTTGATACAGGGTCATGGTCGAAGCAGTCCCTAAAGAAGCTACAAATGCGATATCATCTCCGGCCTGACTCGGCGTTTTGGCTCCACCTGCTCCTTGCGCGTCATTGTCATAAACGGCTCCGCCGTCCGTCACATAAACCTTGATATCCCCGGTCCGACAGGCCCAGATGCCGCCGCCGAGCGCAGAAGCCGTGTTTCCTGTGACAAGTGTATTCTCCAGGTAAAGTGTTATGCCCTTCTGCACGTAAATACCGCCGCCAAATCCATAAGGATCTCTGACGCTGTTTTGAGAGATTTCACCCGCCGTTATTTGATAGCTGCCCGCAGGTGTGTCCTCCTGACCCATGTAAATACCGCCGCCCAAATATGGAGCGATGTTCCCGGTGATCGTTCCGCCTGACATGGAAAACGTTTGGATTTTTTGCAAAAACACACCGCCGCCGTTCGCCATATTGCCGGTGGCCGTACAGCGGGAGATTTCTCCGTCCTGCAATGCAAACGTCTTGCCTTCACGGAAAAACACGCCGCCGCCCTGAAGAGCTGTGCAGTCCGTGATTACTCCGCCGTTCATTGTTAGTTCGGCCTCGGAACCATTCACGAAAACGCCGCCGCCATGTGTTGCAGCTGTGCAGTTATTAATGGCTCCCTCTTCTTCAATATTCAGCTTGCCCGAGCCAACTACGCCGCCGCCAAATTGAGCCTCGCAATGGCTGATGGTTCCCTTGAGGGTCACAGTGGCGTCCTCCGCGTAAATACCGCCGCCATTGTTGTCAGGCGCTTTGCATCTGGTGATCTCGCCGCCGTTCATGGTAAAGGTCGCATCGGCTCCTTTCACCCAAACACCGCCGCCGTTGGAGACCGTAGTTCCTCCTTCCACACGTCCGCAATCGGAGATTGTGCCGTCATTCATGGTAAAGCGATTATGATCCTCCATATAAACGCCGCCACCGCCAAATTTGGCGGTGCATCCAGTGATGGTGCCGCCGTTCATAGTAAAGGAGTTCTCACCATTTCTCATGTAAACGCCGCCGCCAACATTGGATGTGCAGGCTGAAATGGTACCGCCGTTCATTACAAATGCAGCACTGGACATCAGGGCGACGCCGCCGCCATTATAAATGGCCTCACATTTCGTAATTGAGCCGCCGTTCATGACAAAGCGGGAATTTGTTCCGCTCAGGTAGACGCCGCCGCCTTGTCCTCTTTGGCCGTCTTGATTATCAACCTTGCCGCCTGTGATTTCACCATCGTTCATGATAAAAGTGGAACTATCCACCCAAACATTCCGCGCCTTAGAATCAACGTTAGAATCAACGTTAGAATCAACGTTGATTGTGCCGCCGTTCATGGTGAATTCGCCTCCGTATGTGAGGCAAACAACGCCGTGCGTCATATTGGCAGCGCTGCTCTTCAATTCGCCGCTGTTTAACACAAAGGAGCTGCCGTCGTTGCTGCAATTGACCAGACAGCGCACACTTTCTGCGCTTTCCGCAATGAGAGTCAGGGTATTCACATCGTCCCCTAACGTTCCAATGGTCAACGACCCGCCGCCATAAATATTAAAACCGATCCTCTTCCCATCCACAGAAGAAAAGGTGATGGTATGCGTTCCATTGGATGTTAAAATGATTTCCTTATTTGTGACAATTTCTCTGGTTAAGCGCAAGTCGGCATTGATCTGAATCGTAGTAGGTGCATCCGGCGAAGCATTCTTAATCGCTGCTGCCAATCCATCAGCGGTATCAACTTCGATTACATTGCTTGCATCCAATGATGCCCCATTTTCCGGTTCTTCCTCTGGTTCCAGGACGCACTCGCCCTCGTGGCCGTCCGGCAGGGTGCAGCCGGCAGTCTTTGTGCAGAGCGCTTCCCCCGGCGCAGGGTCTGCGATCATTTCCTCATTCCTGGTATCTGCCGGGTCCAGGACGCACTCGCCCTCATGCCCAGCGGGCAGCGTACAGCCCTCTGTCAATGTGCAGGTCTCCGGAGACGTTTCACCTTCCGGCTCCTGCACGATATTCTCCGCAGGCGCGGTTATTTCTTGCTCATTGTCCGCGTCCTCTGCCGCCAAGGCCTTCACTGGCAAACCAGCCAGCAGGCAAAGCGCCAGCAAACTTGCGAATATCCGTCTTTTCATGTATTTCCCCTCCGATTTTCTCTCCATGTTTTGGGGCACGGGCCCCTGAAATTTCTATGCGTTCCGCTGTCAAGTAATGCCGTGCCGAGCGGCGGAGTCTGTCCTCTCCAGGGTGGGCTATCCATCGCCTTTTGCCTCCACAACTTCCAGGATCATGCGGGTCAGCTCCAAGGCACTGCGAAAGCTGGCGCGCCCTCCCTCCACAAACTCAAGGATTCCCTGCATGGAGGCGTTCTGCCGCGCGTACACCCGCAGCTGGAAAGTGGCCAGCTTTCCCCGTATCGTTTGCAGATGCTGGGGCTTCAGAGCGGGCATGTGCCGGTCCGGAAAAGCGGCTTTGGACGTCTCTTCCTGATCTGACTCCAATAATGTCCGAGGCCGGTTCCACCGCTGCGCAAGGCCGGTCTCATCCAGAATAGACTCGACCTGAAACAGCATTTGATCCAGGCTGTGGAAAATCCGGGCATAGGAATAACAGTAAGTGTATAAACGGCCCGCAGCCAGTCTGTTCTGAAAGCTGTCCACACAGATGAGCATCGTATGGCAGTAATCCGGCCATAGTCCGCCGCCCCTGGCGTTGTTTGCCGCGTTTGTGGGGAGGCTATGATCCGCTGCTTCGATCGTATTTTTGATCTGTACCACCTCCTTATAAAAAAGTGTACATTTATGAAATTTCATGTTTGCTATACATAATGGAAAAAAGGTGTTGAAAGAATGGAAAATTTTGTGTATAATACAAGTGAATCTTGCTAAAAATAAAAATTTGTAAAAGTACACTTTTTCGAACCGCAGGGCTACTGTTATTCCGCAGTTTTTTCAAGCCTGATAGCTTTTGCGTAAAAGGTCCCCACCGGCATTTCACAGGCCATCGCCGCCTGTTTCAGCGTCAGCCGCTTGGCCCGCCACGCCTTGCATATCTCGTTAAAATTGTCCGGTAGAGGCAGGGGCGGCCTGCCGAATCTCACGCCCCGGACCTTGGCGGCGGCAATCCCCTCCGCCTGCCGCTGCCGGATATTTGCGCGCTCGTTTTCCGCTACGAAGGACAGCACCTGCAGGACGATATCGCTCAAAAACGTGCCCATCAAATCCTTGCCTCTGCGGGTATCTAACAGGGGCATGTCCAGCACCACGATGTCCACGCCCTTGTTCTTGGTGAGGATACGCCACTGCTCCAAAATGTCTTTGTAGTTGCGGCCAAGCCTATCTATGCTTTTGACATACAGCAGGTCATCCTGCTTCAGCCGCCGCACCAGCCTGCGATACTGCGGGCGGTCGAAATCCTTGCCAGACTGCTTATCCATGAAAATATTTTTTTCCGGAATAGGCAGTTCCCGCAGAGCGAGGAGCTGCCGGTCCTCGTTCTGCTCTCTGGTGCTGACCCGGATATAGCCGTAATTTCCCATGTTATAGACCTCCCTTTTATACTTCCGCGCCGCCATCCACGCTCCGTCCGCATGTTCCATTGCCTATACCAGCGGCAGCG
This sequence comes from uncultured Dysosmobacter sp., assembly GCF_947631165.1. Classification (GTDB taxonomy): domain Bacteria; phylum Bacillota; class Clostridia; order Oscillospirales; family Oscillospiraceae; genus Oscillibacter. The sequence goes on from NZ_CANRKH010000004.1 coordinate 40,497, forward strand.
CGGAGGCTTTTCTTTTCCTGCCAAGTTCCCTCCGTGACAAAGAGCGGTTATCTGCCAGCAGCTCAAGATCCCCTGAAAAAACATGTTGTCCTTTGTTCATCGTGGGTATATATAGAAAAAGACCAGTTCGATCTGAACTGGTCTTTTTTCGTGATCTGCTTTATTGAGGGAATGATCGCATATCTTTATTAATTGTTTCGCTCTGCCAGACTGTCCGCCAGGGCAGCGAGAAATTCCGTGCCGCCGCGCCACTTCCCCTTCTCCAGCGCAGCTTTGGCCTTAGCCGTGTAGTCCAGCACCCGGCGGCCGCACTCCTCCAGGCCCAGCAGCGTCACATAGGTGGATTTCTCATTAGAGGCGTCGGAACCGATGGGCTTGCCAAATTCCTCGGCGCTGCCGATCACGTCCAGCATGTCGTCCCGGATCTGAAAGGCCAGGCCCAGATTTGTGGCATAATCCCGGGCGGCGTCCATGCAGCTGCCGTCCACCGACCGGCGGCCTAGGGACGCGGCGACCCCCATCATGCAGGCCGCCCGCAGCAAGGCCCCGGTCTTTTTATCGTTAATGGCCGTCAGCTCTTCGGCGGTGTGGATCACCTTACCGTCGCCAATGGTGTCGTAATACTGTCCGCCGCACATGCCCGCTTCGCCAGCGGCCTTTGCCAGGAGCAGCGCCGCCGTCGCACGGGAAGCTCCGCCGCCGTGCCGCCACTTCCCTTCCGCGGAGAGCACCGTCTCGAAGGCCGCCGCCTGTAATGCGTCCCCTGCCAAGGTCGCTACACACTCGCCGAATACCTTGTGATTGGTGGGCTTGCCCCGGCGCAGGTCATCGTTGTCCATGCAGGGCAGGTCATCATGGATCAGGGAATAGGTGTGGAGCATCTCCACGCCGCAGCCAAAATCCAGCGCCTCCTCCATGGTCCCGCCTGCCGCCTCGCAGAACTTCATGCAGAGAATAGGACGGATGCGCTTGCCTCCGGCCAGCAGGCTGTACCGCATGGCGCTTTGCAGATCATCTCCGGGGAAATATTCTGCCAGCCGCGCCTCCACCATCCGGCGGGCCGATTCCATCTGCTGTGCAAACAGTTCCATGTCAATCCTCCTGTGCCTCGAAGGGCAGCTCCACTGGCGCGCCGTCGGCACCCTTCATCAGCTTCACCACCTGCTGCTCCGCCTGGTCCAGCTGCTTCTGGCAGGCGGCGATCAGCTTCGTTCCCTCTTCGAACAGCGCCAGGGAGTCCGCCAATTGGGCGTCGCCCTTTTCCAGGGCCGCCACGATCTCCTCCAGCCGGGCAAGCTGCTGCTCAAACGTCAACTTTTTCGCGCTCATGTTTTCTTCTCCTTTCCAAACGGCTCGTCCACTGTGCAGGTAAAGCCGCCCTCCCCCAGCGTCACGGACACCCGTTCTCCGGCTGTCACTTCCCGATAGCTTTTCAAAATCTGCCCATCGCCGTTTTGAGCCATAGCGTAGCCCCGCCCCAGCACTTTCAAAGGGCTCATAGCGTCCAGGGCCGCCGCCAAGGCGGAAAACTGCTGCCGCTTCCGGGCCGTCTGGGCCGCCGACAGATCAGAGAGCCGCTGCTGGACATGGACCAGTTCCATCCGCTTGTCCTGCACATAGGCCAGGTGATCGGTCATCACACGCTTTTGTGCCAAAGCCTCCAGCCGCTGGCGCATGGCCTCCAGCCGGGCCGTCTCGCTCTGCTCCATCCGCTCTCCCGTGCCATGGAGCCACCGCCGCAGCTCTACCTGATCCGGCACGGCGATCTCCGCAGCGTTGGAGGGGGTGCTGGCCCGAGCGTCCGCCACGAAATCAGAGATGGTCACATCCGGCTCATGGCCCACGGCGGAGATAACGGGCGTTTCACAATCATAGATGGCTCGGGCGACCCGCTCGTCGTTGAAGGCCCACAGGTCTTCCATGGAGCCGCCGCCCCGGCCGGTGATGATGACGTCGCCGATCTTCCACCGGTCGGCGTACCGGATGGCTCCGGCGATCTCCGGCGGAGCCTCCGCGCCCTGGACCCGCACCGGCAGCAGAAGCACCTTAGCGATGGGATACCGCCGGCGCAGGATGCGGATCATGTCGTGGACCGCCGCCCCCGCTGAGGAGGTAACAATGGCGATCCGCTCCGGATAAGCGGGCAGGGGCTTCTTGTGGTCCGGGTCGAACAGGCCCTCGGCATACAGTTTGGCCTTCAGCTGTTCAAAAGCCGCCGCTAGGTCTCCGACCCCCTCCGGCGTCAGCGTATCACAGTAGAGCTGGTAAGCACCGTCCCGTGGAAACACGGAGACCCGGCCCGTGACCAGCACCTTCATACCGTTCTCCGGCCGGAACCGCAGCCGCATAGCAGAGCCTTTGAACATGACGCAGCGCAAAGCCCCTTCCGGGTCCTTCAGGGTGAAATAGTGATGGCCAGAGGGGTATATCTTATAGTTGGACAGCTCGCCCCGAACACAGATGTTCCGCAGCATCGGCTCGTTGTCCAGCAGCAGCTTCACCAGCTGGTTCACCTCGGCCACGGTGAAAATATGCTTTTCCACAGAGGTCCTCCTAACACGCAAGTACAAAGACAGAGCCGGACAGGGAGCGGCTCCGCCGCCCTGTCCCGCTCTGTTGGCTCTTTATTCCCCGATCTCCTGCCGCACGAAGCTGCCAAGGATGCCGTTGATAAACTTCACCGTTTCCGGCGTCTCGTATTTCTTGGCGATCTCCACCGCCTCGTTGATGGCGGCACCGTCGGGGATGTCCGGCATATACAGCACTTCGTACATGCACACCCGCATAATAGCAGAGGCCACCAGCGGGATCCGGGCAAAGCTCCAGCCTTTGGCATATTTGGCAATGTATCCGTCCAGCTCCGCCGCGTGCTCGGCCACGCCCCGCACCAGCCGGCGGATGTAGTCCGCCTGCTTGGCGTTGGGGGCCTCCTGATAAATGGAGTCCTCCTCCGCTAAAGCGGCAAAGCTGTCAGCCGTCAGGCGCTCATCCAGCAGAGCGTCGACGGTTTTGTCGGTAAAGCTCAACTCATAGGAGAGATGGATGGCGATCTCCCGCGCGGTGTTCCGTACCATAATGCAATTCGTCCTTTTCTCTCTCGTTCACTGGATCAGGCCAGAGTCACGCCGCCCACATGAATGTTGACGGCCTCCACGGGACAACCGGTCATGGCTTCCACCGCAGAAGAGACCGCCTTCTGGGCGTTCTCCGCCACCTCGGGAATGGGATGGCCGTATTCCACCGTCAGATACAGGTCCAGCACCATGGCAGCGCCGGTCATGTCGATCTTTACGCCCTTGATGCTCTTCTGGGCGTTTTTCTTGTTGGTCATTAGGTCGGTGACGCTGCCGCCCATACTGGTCATCATGCCGGACACGCCCTCTACCTCCCGGACGGCCCCCACAGCGATGGCGGCGATGACCTCCTCAGAGATGTTGATGCTCCCGTTCTCCTCCGGCAGCGTCATGTATTCCTTGCTTTCGGCCATTGTGATTCTCCTTATCCGTGATATCCTTGGTAATTGGGGCCAGCGCCCCGCTTCCGCATACTTATGATGTATTTTACCATGGTATCCCGCAAATTACAACAGCTAATTTGCCGTCATGATCTTGATGCCGCTGGCGGGCAGGCCTGTTTCCGACATGGCGATGTCGGTGATGCGGGCCACATCCTCCGCTGTCAGCTCCCCGCTCTCCGTGGATACCACTACACTCATGCTGCCGTCGCTCATAAACGCCACACAGTCCTGATATCCCTTGGCTCCCACCAGGTTCTCCACCTGGGCCTCCTGCAGGGTATAGGCCGCCAGCACCTGGATGCTCTCGCTGGCCTCATTGGCCACGCTCTGGTCCGCGTCCTCCTGGGCTGCTGCCTCCTGCAAGAGCGATATCGCGTTGTCCCTGGCCTGCTGGCGAGTCAGCCGGGCAGAGGCAAAGTAGTCCTCGCCGTCGTACACCGCTGTCTCATCCACAGCGCCTTCCTCCTGGCCAGACACAAGAGCCGCCTCCCCCAGGATCTTCGTGCCCGCTTCCTCGGCCTCCCGCACCGCCTCCTGGCTGGAGTATTTCCAGTTCAATCCTACCGCCGCACACACCAAGATCGCCATCGTGGCCACCACCGCATTTCGCTTCCATCTAGTCATATGATTCCTCCTCCAAATGATCACTGCCATTCTGCCACTGTGATGCGGCCGGCGGAAAGGCCGGTCAGCGCCGCCACCGCCTCCGTCACCGCCAGCTTCACCTCTGCCCTGCCGCCGCCCTGGCACACCACCAGGGCGCCACGATAGGTGGGATACTGATTTTGTATCACCACCACCTGGTCGCCGGAGCCGCCGTCCACCAGCACGGTTTCGGAGCGGCGGGAATAGTCCGCCGGCGCCTTGGTGTCGCCGCTGTATGTCAGCTCCGTGTCCTGAGCCAGCTGCCGCTGTCCGTCGCTCTCCAAAGTCAGCATCACTTTCACCTGGCCCACACCGCTCATGGACCCCAGGATCTCGGCGATCTCCGTCTGGATATCCCGCATCTCCTGCTCTTTCCAGGATGGCCCCGTATCGCCGCTCCCATCGGGCCACAGCAGCAGCCCAACGCCCACCAGCACCACCAGTGCCGCGCATTTGTACCTGTCCCATAGCTTTCTCGCTCCTTCAGTTTTCTTCATGCCAAACCTGCCTCTCCCGGGAGATGCCCAGATCCCGTTCCATATACGCCGCCAGCTCCTCGCTCCGCTGTCCCTCCAAGTGGACGGCGGCAGGGATGGGGATGCCTTCCGGCCCCGGTTCTGTCTCGACCCGCGCTGTCACGCTCAGGTCCAGAGACGCCGCTTTGTCCGATATATATGCGGCTGTCCGCTCCGCTATGAGCGACTCCAGCTCCTCTTTTTTCACTTCCTCCAGCTCCTGCCGCCGCTGTTCCACAGCGGCCTCATAGTCCCCCAGGTCCAACCGCTCCAGCTCGACTCCCAGTACCGGCCGCAACATCACCGCCAGCAGAAGCAGGCCGCCGGTAAAGGCCGCGATCCGCCGCGCCGTCCCATCAGGGAGCAGGGTCTGGACGGCGGACAGCAGGATCGACGATGCCACGATGGCGGTGAGCCACTCACGTACCGCCCCGATCATGGCATCACCGCCGCCACGGAGGAAATGATGGAGATCAGGAGCACCAGGGCGCAGCTTCCAGTCATCCCCAATACCAGTCCGAAGGCTCCCCCCAGTCCGTCGATGAGCTTGCAGAGTCCCGGCGCTCCTACAACGGCGGCTAATGCCGCCGTCAGCTTGTACAGCAGGTACTGGATTCCCAGCTGCAAAAAGGGATAGGCACAGGCCGCTAGAATGGCCAGCATCCCGAACAGGCCCACAGTGCTTTTCAACATCCCCGCTCCGGCAAGCACGGTCTCCGCCGCCTCGGAGATGACCCCTCCCACCACTGGCACCGCGCCGGAGATGGCGGCCTTGGTCAACTTGACCGCGGCCCCATCCACGGTGCCGGAGACGACCCGTGCCATGGACAGATACCCGGTGAACAGAAGCAATCCGGCAGTCAGCAGCCAGGATATTCCCTTTTTCAAGCCCTCCGCCAAAACGCCCAGCCGGTTTTCCGGCAGACAGCTGGCGGCGGTCAGGACCCCGATGTAGAGATAGACAAGCGGCAGCAGCAGACCGTCGATCAATTGCAGCAGCAGGTCCGCCGCGAACACGGCCGCCACCTGGTGAAAGGCGGCGGTGGTCACCGCGCCGCTGGCGGCCGTGGCCGCTGCCAAAGTGGGCAGCAGCGCCTGAGAGAACAGGTGCAGCTGGTCGATGGTCTCCGCTCCCAGGCCGATCAGCGTGTCCAAGCTGCCCGCCGTGGCCATCGTCACCGACAGCGCCCCCACCATGGGCAGAAACGCCGTCCTGCCGCCGGCGCTTTGGGAAAAGCCGTCCACCGCGCCGCACAGTACCACCACCAGCAGCACCGAGGCAGCTCCCTTGACCCGCTGCCGGAGCACAGTCCCCACCTGGCCGCTGACTGCTTCCAAAATGCGGTCCACACCGCCGGAAAAGCCCTGGACGCCGGAAAAGTCCGCATCCTCCAGCAGTTCCTCCGCCCCTCTGGGCAGGGCTTCTGTCAGTTCCTCCGGCACCTCCGCCGCCCGGGCAGAGACGGTAAGAGCCGCCGCCGCCAGCAGACATATGATCGCTCGTTTCATCCCATCAACTCCAACAGCATGGACAGCACCGCCCGCAGCAGCGGCAGGGACACCAGCAGCGCACACACCGCTCCCGCCGTCTCCACCGCCGCGGCCAAAGCCGATTCCCCGGCATCCCGGCAGAGGCTGGCCCCCACTTTTACCACCAGGGCGATGCCCACAGTTTTATACAGCGGCAGAAACAGCGCCGGATCGACACCGCTCCCCTCCGTCAACTCCCGTAAAAGCTCCGCCGCTTCCCCAAGGGCCTCTGTCAAAAACAGCGCCGCAGCCCCAATGGCCGCCACTGCCAGCAGCAGCGCCCATTCCGGCGTGCTCCGTTTCAGGATCAGCGCCAATAGCGCACTGACCACACAGAGGACCGTCACCTGCACCGCCGCTTCCACGGTCAAAAACGGAACAGGGTCTTGATGAGGTCGAACAGATCGCTGATCTCCTGCACCAGGATCATCAGCACCACCACCAGCCCCGCCAGTGTCGTCATCATTGCCTGTTCCTCCCGGCCGGAGCGGATCAGCAGCTGATTCAGCACCGCCACCAGGATGCCGATGGCGGCTATTTTGAAGATCAGATCCACATCCATACGCACTTCTCCTATGTTGATTTTCAGATCAGCAGGATCACCAGCAGCGCAGCGGCGGAAAAGCAGAGCGCAGTAGCCCGCTGGTCCTCCGACTGCCGCCGCTTGTCCTGCTCCTCTCCGCTTCGGGCCAGTGCGGAGGCCGTTAAGGCGATGGCACCCCGCACCTGCTCCTCGTCGCCCCGCAGCTCCAAGGCGGCAAGGCATCTCTTGTCCGCCTCCGCCAGGGGCAGGTCTCCCGCCGCCTGCCGCCATGCCCGCGACACATCCTCTCCCTGGGCCGCCGCCTGGGCGGCTGTCCGGAACAGCGCTGCCGCGTCAGGTCCGCAGTCCGCCGCCGCCTGCTCCAACAGGTCCGGCAGCATCGTGCGGGCCTGACGGATCTCCTCATCCATCCGCCGCAGCGCCGTCAGGATATCCGACAGCGTCTGCCGCCGCCTTCGCCGCTCCGCCAGACGGGCCCAGCGGGCCAGTCCGCTGCCAGCCAGGATGCACAGGCTCCCCACCAGCTTCACCATGGCAGCTCTTCCACCTCATAGCGCCGCTCTCCCGCCGCTGTGGTGATGCACACCGCCAGGCGAAACACCCGCTCCTCCAACAGCTGGCGGTACAGAGGCTTTTCCGCCAGCTCCGCTGTGTTTCCGGCGTGGATGGTGGCAAGCAGCCCAACGCCGCAGCCCGCCGCCAGCACCATCGCCCTGATATCCTCCCGCAGCGTGATCTCGTCCACAGCAATGATCTGGGGATTCATGGCTCGCAGCACCATAGGGATACCCAGTGCTTTGGGACAAGCATCCAGTACATCGGTGCACGGCCCCACATCCATCTGCGGCTCCCCATGGTGGACCACCGCCACCTCTCCCCGCTCGTCGATGAGGGCGATCCGCTGGGGCGGACGTTCTGCCTCACCCAGGGACAGGCAGCGCACCATGTCCCGCAGCAACGTGGTCTTGCCGCCCCCCGGCGGCGAGAGGATCAGCGTGCTGGCAAAGCGCCCTTCCGGAAACAGATTGGGGGCCAGCGGCTCCGCCACACCCCGCCGCTCCCGGGCGATGCGGATGGCGGCGGATGAAAAGCCCTTCAGATTGGTGTTTGCACCCTCCTTCATCACCACCGTGCCGCACAGGCCGACCCGGAAGCCGCCCCGAACGGACAGATAGCCCTCCCGCAGCGTCTCTGCCGCGGCGTAGCGGGAAAACTCCGTGGCCAGATCGCAGAGCGTTTCCAGCTCCTCCGGCTCTACTACGGCATCCAACGGCAGTTCCCCATCCGGCAGCAGCACTGTCATGGGGCGGCCAGCCCGCAGGCGAAATTCTTCCACAGCCGCCTTCCGCTCCGGCGGCAGAGCCATGGCCAGCCGCCGCAGACGGTTGGGCAGCACGGCGGCGGCTTCCTCATAGCGCAAAATATCCTGGTCCTTTCCCAAGCGCGTCTCCCTCCCGTTCTTTAACTGTTCCACTGTATGACGGCTCGTCCTTCTCTATGACGGTCTGTCCCACAAAAATTTCCGCCAGCCTAATCTAAGTGAACAAAGAGTATCAGACGTGAAAACAGGCCGCGTGAGGAACTGTATCCTCACGCGGCCTGTTTTTATTTTCTATAAAGTGATTTATCTTTATGGCATCATGCCTGCATTGCCTTGGCGGATTCCTCCAGCTTGGTGATCAGTTCCTGATACTTGGCAGCCTTCTCCCGCTCCGCATTGACCACCGCCTCGGGGGCGCGGGAAGTGAACTTTTCGTTGGAGAGCTTCTGCTCCACGATCCGCAGGCCATTCCGGGCCTTCTCCAGCTCCTTCTGGATGCGGTCCAGCTCGGCGGCCATGTCCACCAGCTCGCTCAGGGGCATATAGGCCGTAGCGTTGTGGGTCACCACGGACACCTGCTTGCTGACGTCGGCGGGGGCCGCTTTGGCGAAGGTCACCTCGCTGGCGTAGGCCAGGCGCTGGATAAAGTGCAGGCCCTGCCGGTAGATCTCCGGCGTGGTGGTGACCAACAGCACCTCCGCCTTCTTGGAGGGCGGCACGTTCATCTCCGCCCGGCGAGCGCGGATAGCCTTGATCGTATCCATCACCGCCTCTATGGCAGCCTCTTCTTCGGGGAAACTCAGGGCCTCCTGATACTCCGGCCACTGGGACTTCATGATGAAATCGCCCTCATGAGGCAGTGCCTGGAAGATCTCCTCGGTGATGAAGGGCATGAAGGGATGCAGCAGCTTCAAAAGGTCAGTCAGCACATAACAAAGCACGTTCTGGGCCACCAGCTTGGCGTTCTCGTCCTGGCCGTTCAGCCGGGTCTTGGTCAGTTCGATATACCAGTCGCAATAGGTATCCCACAGGAAGTCGTAGACCTTGGCAGAGGCCACGCCGATTTCATAGGCGTCCAGGTTCTCAGTGACCTCCTTCACCAGTGTGTTCAGCTTGCTGAGGACCCATTTGTCCTCCGGAGCCAACTGGTCCGCCGCGGGCAGCTCGCAGTGATCGATGGTCAGGTTCATCATGACAAAGCGGCTGGCGTTCCAGACCTTGTTGGCGAAGTTCCGCATGGCCTCGCACTTCTCGGTGTAGAAGCGCATGTCGTTGCCGGGGCTGTTGCCGGTGATGAGGTTGAAGCGCAGAGCGTCAGCGCCATATTTCTCAGCGATCTCCAGAGGATCGATGCCGTTGCCCAGGGACTTGGACATTTTGCGGCCCTTGTCATCCCGCACCAGGCCATGGATCAGGACCGTGCGGAAGGGGATCTGCTTCATCTGCTCACAGCCGGAGAAGATCATCCGAGCGACCCAGAAGAAGATGATGTCGTAGCCGGTGATCATGACGGAGGTGGGATAATAATAGGCCAGGTCCTCGGTCTTTTCCGGCCAGCCCAGGGTCGAGAAGGGCCACAGGGCGGAGGAGAACCAGGTATCCAGCACGTCGGGGTCCCGGGTCAGATGGGCGGAACCGCACTTTTCGCACTTGGTGGGGTCCTCCCGGCTGACATTGATGTGGCCGCAGTCGTCACAGTACCAAGCGGGGATCTGGTGGCCCCACCACAATTGGCGGGAGATGCACCAGTCGTGGACGTTCTCCATCCAGTTGGTGTAGGTCTTGGCGAACCGCTCCGGGACGAATTTCACTTCGCCGTCCCGCACAACCCGCAGGGCCTCCTTGGCCAGAGGCTCCATCTTCACGAACCACTGGGCGGAGATTAGCGGCTCCACGTCGTTATGGCAGCGGTAGCAGGTGCCAACGTTGTGATTGTAAGGCTCGGTCTTGACCAGATAGCCCTGCTCCTCCAGGTCCTTCACGATGGCCTTGCGGCACTCGTAGCGGTCCATACCGTTATAGGGGCCGCCATTCTCGTTGATCCTGCCATTGTCATCAATGACCCGGATAATCTCCAGGTTGTGGCGCTGGCCTACCTCGAAGTCATTGGGGTCGTGGGCGGGGGTCATCTTCACGGCGCCGGTGCCGAAGCCGATCTCGCAGTACTCGTCTCCCACGATGGGGATCTCCCGGTTCATGATAGGCAGGATGCAGGTCTTACCGATGAGGTGCTTGAACTTCTCATCCTCCGGATTCACCGCCACTCCGGTATCGCCCATCATGGTCTCAGGACGGGTGGTGGCCACCACGATGTCGCCGGAGCCGTCGGAGAGCGGATAGCGGACGTACCACAGGTGGCCGGGCTTGTCCTGATATTCCACCTCCGCGTCGGAGAGGGCCGTCACGCAGTGGGGGCACCAGTTGATGATGCGGCTGCCCTTGTAGATGAGGCCCTTGTCATACAGCTCGCAGAAGGTCTCCCGGACAGCCTTGGAAAGGCCCTCGTCCATGGTGAAACGGGAGCGGCTCCAGTCACAGGAGATACCCATCTTTTTCTGCTGCTGAACGATGCGGTTTCCGTACTTCTCCTTCCACTCCCAGACGCGCTCCAGGAACTTTTCACGGCCCAGGTCATAGCGGGTCTTTCCCTCCTTGACCCGCAGGTCCTCCTCCACCTTCACCTGCGTGGAAATGCCTGCGTGGTCCACGCCGGGGACCCACAACGCCTCATAGCCCTGCATCCGCTTGAAACGGATCAGGATGTCCTGAAGGGTTGAGTCCATGGCGTGGCCCATGTGGAGCTGACCGGTGACGTTGGGTGGCGGCATGACGATGGAGAAGGGTTTTTTCTCCGGGTCGGGGGTGCTGGCAAAGCAGTCGTTGTCCTCCCACATCTGATAGATGCGGGACTCCACCTGCTGGGGTTCATACACCTTTGGCAGTTCTTTGTTCATGTGTTGATTCTCCTATCTTTTGAACTTTTGTTCTGATTCTGATTCGGCAGCTGAGCCTGTCTTCCGCGCACACCGCCTGCCGTGGTCCGCCAGATCGTAACTCATATCCAGCAAGGGCGCCAATTCCTCCATGGAAACCGAGCCATCCAGCAGGACGGTGATCCAGCTGGTCTTATTCATGTGATAGGCCGGAAGAAAGCCCCTGTTTTCCCGGAGGCTCCCAGCCAGTTTCGGGTCGCATTTGATGTCCAGAATGTCGACGCTCTCTTCTCCATTCAAACCAAACCTGTTCCGGGGAACATCCATCAGGACCGCAAACCATTTTCGGTTATTTTGTCTGCGGAAAACCGCATAGGCCGGATATTTCGCCCACAGGTGCTCCGGCACCGCCGCGTACCGGCTTTCGATATATTGTGAAACATTTTCCCGGCGCGCCATCTCCATCACATATCACCTCCCGGTCAAATAAAAACGCCCTGAGCCTTTCGGCTCAGGGCGAACAGTTCTGTCCGTGGTACCACCTGGATTCGGGAATATCCCGCGCTCATGGGCGCCTGGACGCCCTTCCCCGGTAACGGAGGGATCACCGTTGAAACCTACTGCATTTTCAGTCCAATGCTCCGGGACGACTTCCCCAGCCGCTTCACGGGAACTCTCACCATCCGTTCCCTCTCTTGGCTTCCACTGACCAGGTACTGCTTCCCATCCTCGCAGTTTCCAATATACCTTGATAGTATAGTATACCCGGTTTGGATTGTCAAGCTCAGGATAACCGTAAAATCTCTTTTTTCAGTCTGGAAATAATGCGTTTTTCCAGCCGAGAGATGTAGCTCTGGGAGATGCCCAGCTGGTCCGCCACTTCCTTTTGGGTCTGCTCCCTGCCGCCCCCCAGTCCGAAACGCATGGTGACGATCTGCTTCTCCCGGGGAGACAGGACGCTGATAGCCGCCGCCAGCAGGCTGCGGTCCACGTCCTCCTCAATGGGGCGCATCACCACGTCGGCGTCGGTCCCCAGCACATCCGACAGCAGCAGCTCATTGCCGTCCCAATCTGTGTTGAGCGGCTCGTCAAAGGAGACCTCTCCCCTGCGGTTAGCGTTTTTCCGCAGATACATCAAGATCTCATTTTCAATACACCGGGAGGCATAGGTAGCCAGCTTGATGTTCTTGTCCGCACGGTAGGTCCCCACCGCCTTGATGAGGCCGATGGTTCCGATGGAGATCAGGTCCTCGATGTTGATGCCCGTGTTCTCAAACCGCCGGGCAATGTACACCACCAGCCGCAGATTATGCTCGATCAGCTCCTTACGGGCGCTCTCTTCGTCCAGCCGCTCCAGCAGCTCCGCCTCCCGCTCCCGGGTCAGAGGCGGCGGCAGGGTATCGCTGCCGCCGATGTAGTGGACGCCCTCCTGAGGCAGCAAGCGGTCCAGCAGCCATCGCAGGACCATTCGAAAAATCAGCATAGCGTTTTCTCCTTTCCCCGCCCCACAGGGCCGCATATCCATCTCCCAGCGCCGTTGGCGACAGGGCTGCTGCCAGACCGGGATAGGCGGTCCCGGCGATCTCCGTCCACTCTGTCCGTAAAGTAAGCAGAAGCCCCCCTCCAGTTCCTACCGCCTGATAGGTCAGCAGCCGGGGCCGCAGCTCCGGCGCCGCTGATCGGAGAGGCTCCAGCAGCTCCGCCGGACATCGAAGCCTCTCCGGCGTCAGCAAGTGCCGCAGCTCTACGGACAGAATACCGTCTAATGCGCCGGGAGCCAGTACCAGCACCGGCTGTCCCCCCACCGGGTCCCGGAGGCCGCAGCCGCTGTCCCACAAAGCCGTCAGTTCCGCGCACCGCCCACCAATGCGGATCCGCACCGGCAGAAGCTGGCCGCTGATGCCCTGCCGCATGGCTGCCCGAAACACCACGGTCAGCACCAGGTAGGCAGAAGTAGCGGCGATCAGAAGCACTTTTGCATCCACATTGGTGTAAAAAACGCCGTTTACCACCGGCACGCCGCCTCCTGCCAGCAGGCCTAGGGCCAGCACGCAGCCTGCCATGGCGCAGGATACCGCCAACAGCAACAGCGTCAGCCGCAGCAGCCGTTCCTCCCCGCCGTAGGCCAACAAAGCCATCAGAACGCCTGCCGCCAGCTTGACGGCGGGATGGGTCAGAAATCCACAGCCCGGCAGGAACGCCGCCACCGCGTACACGCCTCCCGCCAGAGCCGCCAGCAGGTAGCGTCTTCGCCGCAGGGGCCTGCCTGCCAGCCGCGCAGCGGCCAGCAGCAGCAGGTAATCCATGACCGTGTTCAGAACGAACACGCTGTCTATGTACACCACCGTCACGGCCCCGCCTCCCTTTCAGGCAGTATTATAGGGCAAGCCGGCGGGAAAAGCCGTCGCAAAAGGGAGGCGAGCAAAAAAGAAGCCCGCCTTCTCAGGCGGGCGTTCCATGCGCACATATCATACATAGGGTACGATCATTGAGGCAACCAAAGCCACGATCATCACCACTACCAAGGTCAAGGCGATGACCCGTGTCGCCTTTTTGTTCATTTCGTCCCCTCCTCCGTCAAGATCTTGCGGATGCTCTTCTCCGCCTTGCTGCGGGGAACCATCAGCTCATGGCCGCAGCCCAGGCATTTCAGCTTGATGTCCATCCCGACCCGCAGGATCTCCCACTGGGTGCTGCCGCAGGGATGGGGCTTTTTCAATTCCACTTTATCGTGCAGATGCAGTTCCATGGCGACCTCCTGTCAATCCAAGCTTTTCCAATGCATATAGTAGTCTATCAACGCCGTTTCCACGGCAGATAGGATGGGACCCATAATGCCGGAAAACAACCTATTTCCCCCGGAAGGGCTGCGCCCTCCCACAAAATATACCCTTGCGGACCTGAAGCGTGCCGCCGACAGCGGCCAGATCCTGGAGGGCGTCGTCCAGCGGTGCGACACGGAACACACCCTGCACCTCTCCCTGAACGGTGTGGCCGCCCAAATGCCCCGCCAGGAGGTCACCGCCCCCTGGATCAACGGCGCTAGCCGGGATATTGCCGTTCTGTCAAGAGTTGGCAAGCAGATATGCTTTACAGTTTCCAGCGTGCAGTCCGACGAAAAAGGCGCGCCGGTGGCTCTGCTGTCCCGGCGGGCGGTTCAGGAGCGGGCTATGGGGTACTTTTTGGAGCACCTGCGGCCAGGCGCGGTCCTCACCTGCCGGATCACGCGCCTGGAATCCTTTGGCGCTTTTGTAGACATCGGCTGCGGCATCGTAGCCATGCTCCCTGTTGAACGGATGTCCGTCTCCCGCGTCTGTCATGCCAAAGAGCGGTTTCGGGAGGGACAGAAGCTGCTGGCGGCAGTTTGGACCATAGACCGGGAACGCCGCCGGATCACCTTGACCCACCGGGAGCTGTTGGGTACCTGGATGGAAAACGCCAGTCGCTTCGCTCCCGGTGAAACGGTGCGTGGGATCGTCCGCAGTGTGAAGGACTATGGCAGCTTCATTGAGCTGTCCCCCAATCTGTCCGGGCTGGCAGACGCTCGGGAAGGACTGTCTCCCGGAGACGGCGTATCTATCTTTATCAAGAGCATCCGCCCGGACCGGATGAAGATCAAACTCCAGGTCATCGAAAAACTGCCGCCGCTGGCAGTGCCGGAGCCTCTGCGATATCAGATCACTGACGGGACCTTGGACCGGTGGGTCTACTCGCCGCCCAACTACGAAAAGGAGCCGGTGGAGACAGATTTCACTTGCCTTTGATCTTCTCCCAATAGGCCTTGGCGGCCTGTTCTGTTTTGTTGTCGCCCCACTGGTAGTAGCAGACGTCTTTCAAAATGTCCGGCAGGTATTGCTGCTCCACCCAATGTCCGGCAAAATTATGGGGATAGAGATAGCCCTGCTCCCGCTCCATGCCAGCGGAGTCGGCGTGAACATTTTGCAGCTCCCGAGGCACATCTCCGGTTCGGCCCGCCCGCACATCCGCCCAGGCAGCGGCGATACCTGCGGAAACACTGTTGGACTTGGGGGCCGTAGCCAGCAGAACTGCCGCCTGAGCCAGCGGCAGCTGTGCCTCCGGCAGCCCCAACTGCATGGCGGTATCCACGCAAGCCTTCACAATGGAGACCGCCTGGGGATATGCCATGCCCACATCCTCGCTGGCGGAGCACAGCAGGCGGCGGCAGGGCGTGATCAGATCTCCCGCCTCCAGGAACCGCGCCAGATAATGGAGGGCCGCGTCAGGGTCGCTGCCCCGCAGGGACTTCATCAGAGCAGAAGCCAGATCATACATGGCGTCGCCGCCCTTGTCATACCGCATGGCGCTGCGCTGCGCCACCTGAGAAGCGTCATTCCTTGTCAAAAACAGCTTGCCCTTTATTGGCACTGCCGCCTGACACAGCAGCTCCACGGCATTGATGGCCTTCCGCACGTCGCCGCCGCAGGCGGTGGCGATCTGCAGCGGGACCCCTTCCTCCCAGTCCAGCGGAAGCTGGCTCCGTTCCTGCTGGATCTTCAGCGCCCGCAGAACGGCGGCTTCCGCCTCTCTGGCCGTCACTGCTTTGAACTCGAACACCGTGCTGCGGGACAGCAGGGCGCCGTATACATAGAAATAGGGATTCTCCGTCGTGGAGGCGATCAGCGTCAGCTTGCCGTTTTCCATGAATTCCAGCAGGCTCTGCTGCTGTTTCTTGTTGAAATACTGGATCTCGTCCAGATACAGCAGTACGCCGCCAGGGGCCAGCAGGGTTCCCACATCGGCGATGATATCCTTGATGTCCTGCAAGGTCGCCGTGGTGGCGTTCAGCCGGTACAGTGTCTTATTGGTCCTTTCCGCAATGATGTTGGCGATGGTGGTCTTGCCGGTGCCGGAGGGACCGTAGAACACCAGATTGGCGTCTGTCCCGCTTTCGATCAGCCGCCGGAGCACCGCGCCGGGGGCCAGAAGGTGGCGCTGTCCCACCACTTCCTCTAAAGTTTTTGGGCGGATCTCATCCGCCAAAGGCCGCTGCATGGCGCACGCTCCTCTCTTGCTGTCTGATTTTACATTGTATCACAGTCCAAATGAGATTTCCACGCTTATTTCCAAAAAACGCCGCGCCTTGCGCTCACTCTTCTGCCGTGTTATACTGGCAGGCAGAAGAATGGAAGGTCCGCTGAAAAATCCCGCCGTTTCGCAAAATTCCCCCTCCCCAAACGTCGGATTTTGTGGTATCCTGTCAGCAAGAGGTGAATGCCATGAAATCCAAAGCCGCTGTCAAGCGGATCATTGAAACGCTGAAGGGCATCTATCCCGACGCCCTTTGCTCCCTGCAATACGAAAAGGACTATGAGCTTTTGTTTGCCGTGCGGCTCTCCGCCCAGTGTACCGATGAGCGGGTCAACAAGGTGACTCCAGCGCTGTATGAGCGCTTCCCGACCCTGGAGAGCTTCGCGGAAGCCGATCCCCGGGAGGTGGGCGAATACATCCACTCCTGCGGCTTTTACAACGGCAAAGCCCGGGATATCGTGGCCTGCGCCCAGCAGCTCTTGGAAAAGCACGGCGGCAAAGTCCCCGGCACCATGGAGGAGCTGACCGCTCTTCCCGGCGTGGGCCGCAAGACCGCCAATCTGATCCTGGGCGATATCTTCGGTCAGGAGGGCTATGTCTGCGACACCCACTGCATCCGTATCACCGGACGGCTGGGCATCACTGACGGTTCCAAGGATCCCCTTCAGGTGGAAAAACAGCTCCGCCAGGTCATCCCGCCCAAGGAATCCAGCAATTTCTGCCACCGCATGGTGCTGTTCGGCCGGGACACCTGCTCCGCCAGAAGCCCCAGGTGCGAGGGCTGCCCCCTGATAAAGGACTGCGACACCGGCAAGGCCGTCAAATAAAAGATATTTTCCGTGCCTGCGTCAATACGCAGGCACTTTTTTGCCCCGCCAATCATATACTGGCCTGTAACCCGTTCGACAGGAGGAGATGTCCATGGATGAAAAAATGGCGCGGATGGTCCAGCAGCTTCAGGGCAATCCGGCCGCCTTGCAGGCATTGATGCAGTCCCGGGACGGGCAGGCCCTGATGGGGCTGCTGACCCAGAAGGACCGGGGAGCCGGATTGCAGCGGGCCATCCGCTCCGCCATGCAGGGCGACACGGCGGAAATGGCGAAGCTGGTGGAGCAGGTGACAAAAAGCCCGGGCGGCGCGGAACTGGTGGCGCGGATCAACCAGGCAGTCCAGAAATAAAAAGGAGCGGGGCGCATGGAGGGATTTGACGAAAAACTGAACAGCCTGCTGTCCAACCCGGACGCCATGGCCCAGATCATGCAGATGGCCCAGTCCCTCTCCGGCGGCCAAGAAGCGCCGCCGGGACCGTCCCCCGCTCCCCCGCCGCCAGCGCCCTCCGGCAGTCCCTTCCAGGGCTTCGGAGGAGACCCCAAGCTGCTTGCCAAGCTCCTGCCCCTGGTCCAGGAGCTTGGCGGGGATTCCAACGCCCGCCAGCTGCTTTACGCTCTGCGCCCTTATTTGAAGGAAGAACGGCAGGCGAAGGTGGAACGTGCGCTCCAATTGGCGCGGCTGTTCCATCTGGGAAAGAAATTTCTGGCGGACTGGGAGGGCTGAGGTATGTATAACCGCTATATCCGGAGCGGCGACGGCGGCTACACCCGCGTCCAGCAGGAGGACCCGCCGTCCCAGGAGCGTAGTCCCCCGCCCCATCCGCCAGCGGCTGACGAGTCCAATGAGTCCAACTGCGGCAGCCGCACTGGACCGCCGCGTTTTTCTGACGGGCTTTCCGGCTTTCTGCGGCACCTGCTGGATCAGTTCCACCTGGACAGCGTGGACACCGGCGACCTGCTGCTGTTGGTCCTGCTGTACTTCCTCTTCCGGGAAAACGCCGACGAGGAGCTGCTGGTGGCCCTTGGATTGCTGCTGATCCTGTAAAACACAGAAAGGGCGGAGCGCAATGCGCTCCGCCCTTTTTTCAAGTCTCCAGGACCGTTCCGTCCGGCAGGGTAAAGGCTGCCGGCTCCGTCTGGTCCACCGTAGGGGCACCCATGCGGTAGACGGTCTCCCTGTTCAGCAGCTTTTCCGCCGCCACCAGCAGCCCAGTGTCCACACTGACCCAGTAGCGGAGGGCATAGCCTGCCTCGTCCGCCGCTGTCTCCACATAGATGCACCGCAGCCCCAAGGTCGAGCGGTAATCCGCCGCCGTGATGGTCTCCGCGTCCAACGCCAGGATATCCTCATAGGTAGGGATGGACTGCTCATTGTCCGCCGTAATGCCGCCTGCCGGGGCGGTATAGACCTTCTCCTCGTTGTTGTACCAGATATAGGCAGCGTCCTCTCCGGTAACGGTGTGGCGGACCCGGCCATCCGGCATGGCCCGGTCAACGCGGGTCCATCCGCCGCTGACCGATACCGTCAGCTCATAGGTCCCGCTGCCGCCTTCCCAGAACTGCTCAATGGTAACGGTGCGGCTGTAAGTCTCCGGCCGGGCCAGGGTCTCGACGGCGGCCTGCACGGTCTCCGGCGTAACCGCCACCACCGTCAGCACATCGCCGGACACGGCGGGGTCCTCCTCCGCCGCCTGGGCGGGATCGTCCGGTGCGGGCAGCGTGATGTGGGAGGTCCTGCGAAGCGTTCCCCCCAGCATAAAAGCCGCCGCCAGCATGGTCAGGACGATAAAGCCCCAGGTGATCCACTTCAGGCTCCGTTTCACCGCATCAGCCTCCCTTCTCCAGTCGGCTCCTCCTCAGACCTGGTGATCCGCGGGCCGCTCTCCCCGGCCGAAGTACCACAAAATCGCATCGGCGATGCGGCAGCAGGCGTGGCCGTCGCCGTAGGGGTTCACCGCGTGAGCCATTTTGGCGTAGGCGGCCCTGTCCCGGATCAGCCGCTCCGCCATGGTGACGATATCATCCTGCACCACGCCGCAGAGCTTCACTGTGCCGGCCTCCACGGCCTCCGGCCGCTCCGTCTCCCGGCGCATCACCAAAACAGGCTTACCCAGAGCGGGCGCCTCCTCCTGAAGGCCGCCGGAATCCGTCAGCACCAGATAGCACCGGGCCATCAGATTATGCATTTCGTCGGCGGGCAGCGGGTCGATCAGATGGACCCGGGGCGCTCCCCGGAGATAAGCGTCCACCGCCTCCCGGACCACCGGGCTGAGGTGGACAGGATACACCAGCTCCACATCCGGGTTCTGCTCCGCGATCTGCCGCAGGGCCAGCATGATGTTCCGCATCGGCTCGCCGTAATTTTCCCGCCGGTGGCAGGTGACGAGAATGATCTTTTTCTCCCCGTAGGGCAGGCGGTTCAGTTCTTCCACATCGAATCGGTAGTCCTGCCGGACAGTGGTTTGCAGCGCGTCGATGACCGTATTGCCGGTGATGAACAGGCCATCGGTGACGCCTTCCTTCAGAAGGTTGTTTTTGTTGTTCACTGTAGGGCAGAAATACAGTTCCGCAATGGAAGAGACCAGCTTCCGGTTCATTTCCTCTGGAAAGGGAGAATACTTGTCATATGTTCTCAGACCGGCCTCCACATGGCCTACAGGCACCTGATGATAGAAAGCGGACAGTGCCCCGGCAAAGGTGGTGGAGGTGTCTCCATGGACCAGGATCATATCCGGTTTCAAGGCGTCGATGGCGTTGTCCATGCCCATCAGGCACTTGCTGGTGATGGAGGACAGCGTCTGCCGGGGAGCCATGATGTCCAGATCCCAGTCGGGCTTGACCCCAAAGACCTCCAGCACGCTGTCCAGCATCTGACGGTGCTGGGCCGTCACGCAGCACAGGCTCTCGATCTCCGGCCTGGAGGCCAGTTCCTTCACCAGGGGACACATTTTGATGGCCTCCGGCCGGGTCCCGAACACACTCATAACACGGAGCTTTTCCATTTACGCATCCTCGTCTTTCTTCTCTTCATGGTGCAAACCGTCCCGCAGCTCCTCCAGCTCCTCTTTCAGCTCTTCCTTGACCTCCTTGGGGAAAACGACCCGGGCGGCCACCACCGCCACAATGCAAAGCGCCAGGAAGAACAGCATGGCCCGCTGCTCGCCGCCGGTGGTCAGCACCACGGCGGAAAGGCCCAGGATAGCGGAGATAACGTACAGCGTCGCCACCGCCTGTTTCTGGTTCAGACCCATGTCGATCAGCCGGTGGTGGATGTGGCCCCGGTCCGCGTGCATGGGGCTTTGTCCGTGGGCAATGCGCCGGATAAAGGCAAAAGTCGTGTCAAAGATCGGCAGGCCGAGGATCAAAAACGGCACCACGAAGGAGATCACGGCGTAGTACTTGAACAGGCCCTGAATGGACATAGTGGCCAGGATATAGCCCAGGAAGGTGGCGCCGGTATCCCCCATGAACATCTTGGCGGGATTCAGGTTATAGGGCATAAAGCCCACGCAGGCCCCCACCAGCGCCGCCATGACGATGGCCACCTGCGCCTCGGAATACAGCAGAGCAATAACCAGCATGGTGGTGGCGGAAATGGCGGAAACGCCGTTGGCCAGGCCGTCCAGGCCGTCGATCAGGTTCACGGAATTGGTGATGGCCACGATCCAGATCACGGTAAAGGGTATCGACAAGCCCCCCAGGACCCAATATAGCTTGTCCGAAAAAATATTGGGGTTGGAAAAGGCCAGGATGGTGACGCCGTTCATAGCGGGGATCAGGGCCGCGACGATCTGGACCACGAATTTCAGCATGGCGGGCAGGGCCATGATGTCGTCCACCACGCCCAGCACCACGATGATCACGGCCCCCAGCAGGATGCTCTGCATCTGCTGGTTGCCCCGGATGTTCACGAACAGCAAAATACTGACCATGAAGCCGATGAAAATGGCCAGACCGCCCAGCCGCGGGATGGGGACCTTATGCATCCGGCGGGCGTCCTTGGGTACGTCGATAGCGCCCACCTTATAGGCGAAGGTCTTGACCACCGGCGTCATCAGGAAGCTGATGACCAGCGCCGCCAGCAGCGCCAGCACCACATAGGCCACCAGCTGATTGTCTACTACCATGTCGGCCTCCGTCAACGGGCGATGAAACCCACTTTGCGCTGCACCTTGGACAGCGTTTTGCGAGCCAGATACTGCGCCCGCTGGGCGCCGTCCCGATAGATGCCCTCCAGATACGCCTTGTCGCCCATCAGGCGCTCCGCTTCCTCCCGGATGGGACGCATCAGCTCGATGACCGCGTCTCCCACAGCAGGCTTGAACACGCCGTAGCCCTGACCGGCGAACTCCGCCTCGGCCTCCTCCAAGGTCTTGCCAGTGGCGGCGCAGTAGATGGTCAACAGATTGCTGACGCCGGGCTTGTTCTCTCTATCGTATCGTACAGCGGTCTCGCTGTCCGTGACGGCCCGCTTGAACTTGCGCTGAATGACCTCCGGCTGATCCATGATATAGACGCAGCCCTCAGGGTCGGACTTGCTCATCTTGTTGTCGGGGTTGCCCAGGCTCATGATGCGGGCGCCCATCTTGGGAATGAACGCCTCCGGCAGAACGAAGGTCTCGCCGTAGACGCCGTTGAAGCGCTGGCCGATATCCCGGGTCAGCTCCACATGCTGCCGCTGGTCCTCGCCCACCGGCACCAGGTTCGCCTGATACAGCAGGATATCCGCCGCCATCAGCACGGGATAGGTGAACAATCCGGCGGTGATATTGTCGGCGTGCTGCTGGGCCTTCTGCTTGAACTGGGTCATGCGGCTCAGCTCACCGAACTGAGTATAGCAGCCCAGGATCCAGCTCAGCTCCGCGTGCTGGGGCACATGGCTCTGGATGAAGAGAATGCTCTTCTGCGGGTCCAGGCCGCAGGCAATGTATTGGGCAAGCTGAGCCAGCGCCCGGCGGCGCAGCTCGGCGGGGTCCTGCCGCACGGTGATGGCGTGCATATCCACGATGCAGTAGAGGCAGTCATATTCATCCTGCAGCGCGACCCAGTTTTTGATAGCGCCCATATAAGAGCCCAGAGTCAACTCACCGCTGGGCTGGATGCCGCTGAAAATTCTCTTTTTCTGTACGTTGTTTTCCATAACTCGCACCTCAATTCTCACTACCGCCGCCAAAAGACCCTAAGGCGGCAATTATTTGTTATTGTAGCACGGAATCAGGAAAAGCGCAATCCGCTCTTGAGAGGAAATATGCGCTCACCGGCTTTTATTTTCTGTCAATCTCACAAAGACATCTATACGCTGTGTCCACTGAGAATCAAAGTCCCCCGGCACGATTTTTGTGCTGGGGGACTCTTCGCATCAATGGGGCCAGACCAGGCTGACCGCGCATAGGACCAGCGCCGCCGCCATGGCGATATCCACCGCCCGCCTGTGTCCGTCCAGGAGCTTTTGCAATGACGCCCCCGCCAGCAGCCACACCAGATTGGCTACCGGGCCTGTAAACGGCAGAAACAGCCCCACAGCCAGCAAGCGCCAGAAGGAATCCGTATAGGGCAGCACATAAGAGGCCAGCGCTGTCAGGCAGAATACCATGACCTTCACGTTGGTCAGCTGCACCAGTAATCCCGTGCGGAAGCTAGGCGCCGCCGGGTCCCGCTCCGCTCCGCCGCCGGAGGACCGCAGCATGTGCCAGGCCATCCACAGGATGTACGCCGCCCCGATCCAGGACAGGACCCCCACATATCGATCCAGCACCGCGCCGAGCAGACAGGTCACTGCCACCGCTCCCATGGACACGATGAAAAAGCCGGCGAACAAGCCGCGCCACTGCCGCAGAGCCGGTCCCTTTCCGTACCGCAGGGCAGCGGACAGGGAGCATAGGTTCGCCGGTCCCGGCGTAATGCCGCAGACATAGCAATAGGTCAAAAACGCTGGAAACAGAGACACCGGCATATGACACACATCCTTCCGCTTGATATTTGCATCATAACAGGCTATCATATATTTGAAAAGCGAAAGTTTTTGAACTGTTATATTAATAAAATCGATAGGTCGTGACCAGAATGGAATTGAAGAATCTCCTCACATTTCAGGCCGTGGTGGATCAGGGCAGCTATCAGAAGGCCGCCCAAGCTCTGGGTTACACCCAGTCCACAGTAACGGTCCATATCCAGCGGCTGGAAGAGGAACTGGGCGTCCCCCTCTTTCAGAAATCAGGACGCCGGATGGTGCTGACCCAGACCGGGGAACAGGCTCTCTCCCAGGCCCGGGAGCTGCTGCTGGCGGCGGACCGGCTCTCCGCTCTGGGGCGGAACGGCACAGCTCCCGCAGGAACGCTTCGGGTCGATATGGCGGAAACACTCCTTTGCTACCGGATGCAGCCGGTCATCCGGGCCTTTCGGGAGCAGGCGCCCCAGGTGCGGCTCATCATCCGCAGCTGCAACTGCCGCCAGATCTCGGAAAACATCCGCACTGGTGCCTGTGATCTTGGCGTGGGCTATGACATGGACTGGGATCGGGAGGTATTGGAGATCGAACCGCTGGGAGAGGCGGAGATCATCCTGCTGGCAGCGCCGGACTTCGCATATCCAGACCTCTCCACGCCTGGACAGCGCATCCCCGCCTCCCTGGTCACCGATGAACCAGACAGCATCTTCCGGCGGCAGCTGGAACAGTATTTTCAGGAACGGTCCCTGGTCCTGGACGATACCATCGAGCTGTGGAGCATCGAGACCATCAAGCGCTGTGTCATGAGCGACCTGGGCTTCACCTTCCTGCCCCGGTTCGTGGCAGCGCCGGAGCTGGCGGACGGGCGGCTGCGGGAGCTGTCCGCTCCCATTTCCGGCATCCGCGACCCCATCCTGTGCGCCCACCGTAAAAAGCGTTGGGCTAGCCCCGCTATGGCTCTGTTCCTGGAGCTGCTGCGGAAAAATTTTCTCCGGGAGGACTGAATCCCAGGATATTCCTTGACAATCTCCCCGGAAATGGCGATAATGTAGGTTGTTATGTTTCGTAAATTCCTGACATGGAGGTACTTTCATGGCACTTGATATGCAATTTTTTGAAGAGATGGAGGCTCGCATCCCCAAGGGAAAGGTCCGCACCCGCTTCGCCCCCTCCCCCACCGGCTACATGCACGTGGGCAACCTGCGCACCGCGCTGTACACCTGGCTCATTGCACGCCATGCCGGCGGCACGTTCATTCTCCGCATCGAGGACACCGATCAGGGCCGTCTGGTGGAGGGTGCCACTGATGTGATCTACCGGACCATGGCCGAGTGCGGCCTGACCCATGACGAAGGCCCCGACGTAGGCGGTCCCGTGGGACCCTATATCCAGTCCCAGCGCCGGGGGCTGTACGGTAAATACGCCGAACTGCTGGTGGAAAAGGGCGCAGCCTATTACTGCTTCTGCGAAAAGACGGAGTCCGAGGAGGATTCCGGAAATTTTGACCGGGCCGATGATCCCTGCAGGTCTCTCTCTCCGGAAGAGGTGGCTGCCAATCTGGTCGCCGGAAAGCCCTACGTCATCCGCCAGCGTATCCCCCACGAGGGGACCACCACCTTCCACGACGTATCCTTCGGCGACATCACTGTGGAGAACGCCACTCTAGACGACCAGGTGCTGCTGAAGCGGGATGGCCTCCCCACCTATAACTTCGCCAACGTGGTGGACGACCACCTGATGGGCATCACCCATGTGGTCCGGGGCAGCGAGTACCTTTCCTCCGCGCCGAAATATAATCTGCTGTATGAAGCCTTTGGCTGGGACATCCCCACCTATGTCCACTGCTCTCCCGTCATGCGGGACCAGCACAACAAAATGAGCAAGCGCCATGGCGATCCCTCCTACGAGGATCTGAAGGCCCAGGGCTATCTGACCGACGCGATCCTGAACTATGTGGCCCTGCTGGGCTGGGCGCCCAAGGGCGAACGCAGCGAGCAGGAGATATTCTCCCTGGCGGAACTGGTGGACGCATTCGACATTGCCGGCATCTCCAAATCTCCCGCCATCTTCGACATTGAAAAGCTAACCTACTTCAATGCCACCTATCTGCGGGCTATGGCGCCGGAGGACTTCGCCCAAACAGCGGAGCCTTACATCCGCCAGGCTGTGAAGGATCCCGCTATCGATACCGCCGCCATCGCCGCCCTGCTCCAGGCCCGCTGCGAAAAGCTGACGGACATCCCTGAAAAGGTGGATTTCTTTGACGCGCTGCCTGACTACGATGTGGAGTTCTTCACCAACAAGAAGTCCAAGACCAATGCCGAGGTCTCTCAAAATATGCTGGAGTCCGCTATCCCCGCCCTGGAGGCTGTGGCGGACTGGACCCAGGAGGCGGTCCATGACACGCTGATCGGCCTTGCGGAAAAGCTGGGCGTGAAGAACGCCACGCTGATGTGGCCCGTGCGCATCGCCGTGGCCGGCAAGCTGGTGACCCCCGGCGGAGCCGTGGAGCTTTGCCACATCCTGGGCAAAGCGGAGACTCTCCGCCGTCTAACGCTGGGGCTGGACAAGCTGCGGGCATGAGGGGCATTCTTCAGCACCACCTTCAGGGTCTGAAAGCCGCCTGGGACGACGGTCTGCGGCAGGAGGTGTTTCGCTCCGCCATCGCTTTCTGTGTCCTGGCGGTGATCGCCTTCGGAGCCGCCCTGGCCCTGCCGGACCTGCGGACACAGCTGATGTCCTGGGCGGTGGAAGCGGTCAGCGGCACAGGCGCTATCCGTGAGGATGGCAGCATTTCCGCTCTGCGCATCTTTTCAAACAATGTGGAGGCCTGCGTGTTCACCATGGCCTATGGCCTGGTCCCCTTTCTTCAGCTTCCAGCTCTGGCCCTGGGCGTCAACGCCATGCTGCTGGGCGTGCTGGCCGCCTGCTACGCGGCGGAGGGTTCCTCCCTGCTGATCTATTTGGCTGCTCTCTTTCCCCATGGTCTTTTGGAGTTCCCGGCCCTGATCCTGTCCTTCGCCGTGGGGCTGTACGTCTGCGGCCAAGCGACCCGCCGCTGCCGGCGGGATGAAACGGCCCTCCGTCTGTGGGACCGGTTGCTGCTGATATCCCGGACACTGTTTGTTCTGCTGCCCGTGCTGGCTGCGGCCTCCCTGCTGGAGGCCTATGTGACCCCGGCCTTTGTATCTCTGCTGATCTCCTAAGGAAGTATTGAATAAATCTGACATAAAGGACTGTTGACTCATGAGTAAACTGACCATTCCCTCCGGCTATAAGATGCCCTTGACCAATAACGAGCTGCAGCGGGCCATTGAATTGATCCACGCGGATTTCCAGCACAACCTGACGGTCCGGCTGAACCTGCACCGCGTCTCCGCGCCGTTGTTTGTAGACGGCAAAACCGGCCTGAACGACGACCTGAACGGCGTGGAACGCCCTGTGTCCTTTGACATCCCAGACGTGGGGACTGACGGCCAAGTAGTCCACTCTCTGGCCAAGTGGAAGCGGCTGGCCCTGAAGCGGTACGAATTCAAGCCTGGTACCGGCCTGTACACCGACATGAACGCTATCCGCCGGGACGAAGTGGTTGACAACCTCCACTCCATCTATGTAGACCAATGGGACTGGGAGAAGCATATCGACTCCCAAAATCGCACCATGGAGTATTTGCAGGATACTGTACGGGATATCGTGGGCTGCATCTGCGACACCGCCACCGCCCTGCGGAACACCTTCCCTGTGCTGACCTGCAAACCGGAGCGGGAGATTTTCTTCCTCACGACTCAGGAGCTGGAGGACCGCTATCCCGACTTGTCCCCCGACGAGCGGGAGGCCGCCATCTGCAAAGAGCACCACACCGTCTTTCTCATGCAGATCGGCAAAACACTGAAGTCCGGCATCAAGCACGACGGCCGCGCTCCTGACTATGACGACTGGGAGCTGAACGGCGACATTCTGATGTGGAATCCCGTTCTGGAACGCCAATTTGAGGTATCCTCCATGGGCATCCGGGTCGACGCCGAGACGCTGGACCGCCAATTGACCCTGGCGGGCTGCGACTACCGCCGCCAGCTGCCCTTCCACCAGATGCTGCTGAACGGCCAGCTTCCCCAGTCCATCGGCGGCGGCATCGGCCAGTCCAGGCTGTGCATGCTGCTGCTGGGCGCCTGCCATATCGGCGAGGTCCAGGCCAGCCTGTGGGATCATGAGACCGTGGAAGCCTGTGAAAAGGCTGGGATCACCTTGCTGTAAAGTTCATAATATTTACAGAAAAACGCCCTTTTCCCATAGGAAAAGGGCGTTCCTTTCTATGTATTTACGCCAGGACATCTGCCGCCAGCCGGTCAGCCAGGCCTTCCAGCTCCGCCCGCTGGGCTTCCTTCACAGCGGACTTCACATGGATGGTCTCCTCCATCAGCGTCATGTTCTTCATGGAGCCGATGATCTCCGCCATCTGCCGCCCTGCCGTGGCGGCCCAGGTGCCGTTATCGATAATGGCCACCGTGCGGTTTTGCAGATTGTGGGCCTTCAGATCCAGCAGCAAAGTCTCCATAGGCGTGAAGATCCCGCCATTATAGGTCGAGGACGCCAGTACCAGATGGCTGCACCGGAAAGCCTCGCTCACCAGGTCGGAAACGTGGGTGTGAGATACGTCGTACAGCCGGATGTCCCTGACCCCCTTCTCGGCCAGCCGGTTGGCCACGATCTCGGCGGCGTTCTCCGTATGTCCGTAGACAGAACCACAGAAAACAGCCACGGACCGGTCCTCCGGCGTGTAGGTGCTCCACTGCTGGTACTTGCTAACGAACCAATCGATGTTCTGTCTCCAAATAGGACCGTGGAGCGGGCAGACACAGGCAATATCCAGCGCGGCCGCTTTTTTCAGGAGCGCCTGGACCTGAACGCCGTATTTGCCCACGATATTGGTGTAATACCGACGGGCATCATCCAGCCAGTCCCGCTCAAAGTTCACCTGGTCGGCGAAAATGTTGCCGTTCAATGCGCCAAAGGTGCCAAAGGCGTCCGCAGAGAAGAGCACCTTGTCAGCGGCATCGTAGGTCACCATGACCTCCGGCCAATGGACCATGGGCGCCATGGCAAAGGTAAAGGTGTGCCGCCCGGTAGTCAGGGTATCTCCCTCCTTCACCGCCATGCACCTGCTGGAAACATCGAGATCGAAAAACTGACCGATCATACCGATTGTTTTGGCGTTGCCCACCACCTGGGCCTGGGGATAGCGCCGCAGCACCTCTGTCAGAGATGCGCAGTGGTCCGGCTCCATATGGTTCACCACCACATAGTCCAGGGAACGGCCCTCCAGGGCGGCCTCCAGATTTTCCAGGAAACGGTCCTCCACGGCCTTGTCCACAGCGTCCATCAGCACCGTCTGCTCGTCCAGCACCAAATAGGCATTATAGGAAATGCCCCTGGGAATGGGATATATATTCTCAAACAGCGCCAATCGCCGGTCAGAGATGCCCAGATAGCGGATATCCTGGGTCACGGATTGGATGCAGTGCAATACGTATCACTCCTTTTATGTTCTTTTCCAATAATTTATTCCAAACAAGCCCGTTTGTCAAGGTTTATTATAACTAACTATCTGCTCCGAACAACGGGACGGCCTTCTGGCCGTCCCGTTGTTTTGTTTCGTAGAATGTGCCGTCGTCACACCGGCTCCTGGGCAGTGCCGAAGGCCTCGATGGCCTTGGCGCTCTGTGCGCGCTTCTCCTCCAGGGCCTCTTTCAAAATCATATCCTTCACCTTCATCAGCCGGGTCGTGGTGGCACGGTCATTCTCATCCAGCTTCATGGTGATATAGCGGATGGCCTCCTGGGTGTCCGGGATCATCACGTATTCCAGTGCGTTGACGCGGCGGCGGGTCTTTTCGATCTCCTCCGCCATGAGCTGGGCGGACTTTTCGATCTCCGCCAGCTTCAGCATCTTGCGGAACACATGGCCCAGAGCATCCACAGCGGTATCCAGCTCGCCGGAGGTAGCCGCGAAGCCATAGGGATAGATGTCGGAATTGGAGCGGGTCTGCGTCTGGAAGTCGTACACAGGGACATTGACGGACATGATATTCTGGAAGGTCATGGTCAGTTCCACGCTCTGCTTGGGATAGAGCAAAGCCTGCTCCAGAGCCTCGGAGGACATCAGAGCAGAGGCGACGGTGAAGGACTTGTGCACCGTCATCAGCTCCTCCTCCACCTCAGCCCGGAGGGAGCGGACCTCCCGCACCGTGTCCAGGAACTGCTTCATCAGCTCATCCCGCTTATCCTTCAGCAGCTTGTGGCCCCGCTGGGCGGTCCGCAGCTTGCCTTTCAGGCGGGTCAGCTCCATACGGGTAGGGCTTACCGTGATATTCGCCATGGCTCACCCCTCCTCAATTCTCGTCTTTCTTCGGCCAGTACTTCTCGATCAGTTCCGGTTTGATACGTTTTAGCTCGCTCTTGGGCAGGATGCTCAGCAGCTCCCAGCCCAGGTCCAGCGTCTCCTCGATGGAGCGGTTCTCCTCGTAGCCCTGGTTGACATAGCGGCGCTCAAACTCATCAGCGAACTTGGCATACAGCAGGTCCGTGGGCGTCAGGGCCGCCTCGCCCAGAATGGACATCAGCTCCTTATTGTCCTTGCCGGTGGAATAGGCGGCAAAGAGCTGGTTCATGGTGTCCGCGTGGTCCTCACGGGTCTTGCCCTTGCCAACGCCCTTATCCTTCAAACGGGACAGCGAGGGCAGCACGTCCACAGGGGGATGGATGCCCTGGCGGTACAGCGCGCGGCTGAGGATGATCTGGCCCTCGGTGATATAACCGGTCAGGTCGGGGATGGGGTGGGTCTTATCGTCCTCGGGCATGGTCAGGATGGGGATCAGAGTGATGGAGCCCTTGTTGCCCAACTGGCGGCCGGCGCGCTCGTACAGCGTCGCCAGGTCGGTGTACAGGTAGCCGGGGAAGCCACGGCGGCCAGGGACCTCTTTCTTGGCGGCGGAGACCTCGCGGAGGGCCTCAGCGTAGTTCGTGATATCGGTCATGATGACCAGCACCTGCATACCCTTTTCAAAGGCCAGATACTCAGCGGCTGTCAGCGCCATACGGGGCGTGCTGATACGTTCAACAGCGGGGTCGTTGGCCAGGTTGCTGAACAGCACGGTACGGTCGATGGCGCCGGTGCGGCGGAACTCGCTGACGAAGAACTCGGACTCCTCGAAGGTGATACCGATGGCAGCAAACACCACGGCGAAGTTGGTGGCCTCGTCGCCCAGCACCTTGGCCTGACGGGCGATCTGCGCCGCCAGATTGGCGTGGGGCAGGCCGGAGCCGGAGAAAATGGGCAGCTTCTGGCCGCGGACCAGAGTATTCAGGCCGTCAATGGTAGAAACGCCGGTCTGGATAAACTCGTTGGGGTAGTCACGGGCGGCGGGGTTCATGGGCAGGCCGTTGATATCCCGGTACTCCTCCGCCAGAATGTCAGGACCGCCGTCGATGGGCTGGCCCATGCCGTTGAACACGCGGCCCAGCATATCGCCGGACACGCCCAGCTGCAGGGGATGCCCCAGGAAGCGGACCTTGGCGTCTGCCAGATTGATGCCGGCGGCGGATTCAAACAGCTGGACCACAGCAGTGTCGCCGTTGACCTCCAGAACCTTGCCCCGGCGGATGGAACCGTCGTGCAGCTCCACTTCCACCAGCTCGTCATAGGTAACGTTTTCCACCATGCGGACCATCATCAGCGGACTGACGATCTCTTCTACAGTCTTGTATTCACGGATCATGCCTGCTCACCTCCCTGCTCGACAACTGCTTCGATCTCCTGCTCCATCTCCGCCTGGATCGCAGCATAGGCATGAACATATTCCTCTACAGGCACGCTCTTGGCACGGCCGATCTTCTCGCGGGCGGGGATTTCAAACAGCTTGGTCACCTGTGCGCCCTGGCCGATAGCCGCGCGGCACAGCTTGTCATAGCTGAGGATGATGGCCAGCAGCTTCTCCTGCCGGTCGTAGCTGGAATAGCCGTCGATATCGGTGAAGGCATTCTGCTGCAGGAAGTCCTCTCGGATCATCCGGGCCACCTCCAGCGTCAGCTGGTCGTTGGGAGACAAGGCGTCCTTGCCCACCAGCTGAACGATCTCGTTCAGGCTGGCCTCGTTCTGCAGAACGCTCATGGCCCGGCCCCGGTTCGCCATGAAGTCCGTTCCCAAGTTCTCATCGAACCAGGGCTTCAGGGTATCCAGGTACAGAGAATAGGAATTCAGCCAGTTGATGGCCGGGAAATGACGCTTGTACGCCAGAGAGGAATCCAGCGCCCAGAACACCTTGACGATACGCATGGTGGCCTGAGAAACTGGCTCACTAAGGTCGCCGCCCGGAGGGGAGACCGCGCCGACGGCGGTCAGGCTGCCACGGCGTTCGTCGGCGCCCAGGCACTCCACGCTGCCGGCCCGCTCGTAGAACTGGGCCAGACGGGAGGCCAGGTAGGCGGGATAGCCTTCTTCGCCGGGCATCTCTTCCAAACGGCCGGACATCTCACGGAGGGCCTCGGCCCAGCGGGAGGTAGAGTCGGCGATGACGGCCACGTCATAGCCCATATCCCGAAAATACTCAGCGATGGTGATACCGGTATACACGCTGGCCTCACGGGCGGCCACGGGCATATCAGAGGTGTTGGCGATCAGCACGGTCCGCTTCATCAGGGACTCGCCTGTGCGGGGGTCCTTCAGCTCGGGAAACTCCCGCAGAACGTCGGTCATCTCATTGCCGCGCTCGCCGCAGCCGATGTAGACCACGATATCCACGTCGGACCACTTGGCCAGCTGGTGCTGCACCACGGTTTTGCCGGAGCCGAAGGGGCCGGGCACAGCGGCGGTGCCGCCTTTTGCGATGGGGAACATGGTGTCGATGATCCGCTGGCCGGAGCACAGGGGCCGCTTGGGGGGATACTTCTTCTGGTAGGGACGGCCGACACGGACAGGCCACTTCTGCAGCATGGTCAGGGCCACTTCCCTGCCGTCGTCGGTCTTCAGGGTGGCGATGGTCTCCGTCACGTTAAAGGAGCCGCTCTTGATATCAGTGATGGTGCCGCTCATATTGGGAGGCACCATGATCTTGTGGAGCACCACGGGGGTCTCCGGCACGGTGCCGAGGATATCGCCGCCGGTGACCTTGTCGCCCACCTGGGCGGTGGCGGTGAACTCCCACTTCTTCTCATGGTCCACGGCGGGGACTTCCACGCCGCGGGAGATGTTGGCGCCTACCTTCTCCACGATCTTCTCCAACGGGCGCTGGATGCCGTCGTAGATGCCCTCGATCATGCCGGGGCCAAGCTCCACACTCATGGGGGCACCGGTGGTGACCACTTCCGCACCGGGGCCCAGGCCGGAGGTCTCCTCATAGACCTGGATGGACGCGGTGTCGCCCTTCATGGTCAGGATCTCGCCGATCAGACGCTGGGGGCCGACACGCACCACGTCGGACATATTGGCGTCCGACAGGCCCGTGGCCACGACCAGCGGTCCGGAAACTTTAACAACTTTACCGCTCAAACTTATGCAACCTTCTTTCAGGATAGATTCGCCGGAAGTCGGACCCGTTTATCTCAGTGCACCCAAAAAGCACGCCAAAAAAGGGTCCAGGGGAAAACCAGGTCTCCCCTTGGTTTCTCCGCCAAGGGTGGAGAAAGAGAATCAAATCATTTTCGCCGCGATACCCTCCAGAGGGGCCTCTCTTGCCCCTGCGGGGCAATTCACCTTCTGTGCGTGGCGAAAATACCCCGGCCTGTGCGCCTTTGGGGCGCACGCTCCAGTGACCGACGTCACTGGAGAGGGGGAATCTAAAGGGGGGACAAAGTCCCCTCTTTAGGACCTATAAAATGTCAGCACCCACAGCGCACTCTATCGCTCTTTGAATATTGTCTCTGCCGATACCCAGAGAGCCTTCCCGGCCAGGGATCAGGATGATGGCGGGCCGCAGCTCATCCTTATAGCGGGCCAGTACATCTTCCATATCCTTGGCGAGACTCTCAGTGAGATAGATCACCGCGCAGTCGGTTTTTGCCAGTTCCCGGACCTTTTCCCTGGCTTCCTCCACGGAGGCGACAGGGTAGGTGTCCAGGCCCAAAGCGCGGAATCCCATGACGGATTCCCAGTCGCCGATCACGGCGATTTGATACGTTGCAGCCATAGTCACACCGCCTTACACAAAGCTGGCCCGCAGCCGGGAGCGGATCACATCGGCGCTCAGACCGGTGCTGCGCCCCAGCAGCAGGATGCGGAGGTTGGTATACTCCGTCTCCCGGGCCGCCAGATAAGCCAGAAGGGGCGCTTCGCCGAAGGGGACGAACTGCGCGTCGGCCAGATAGCCGCCCACAGCATCATCACAGAGCTTTTCAAACTCTGTCAGCGGGCCTCCACGCAGCGCTTCGGCACCGGCCTCTGCCGCCTCCTGAAGCCGGGTGGGACCGTATACCTCAGCCAGTCCCTGGCCTCCATTGGCCGCGATCTTCAGCACCGCACCGGTACCGATATCGCCGCCGCTGAAGAGAACGCCCCGCAGAAAATCGGCGTTTTTCCCCATGCGGATGGTGCGGATCAGGGAGCGCAGGTTGGCCGCATCGATCTGGGCTTTCACATAGCCGTGCAGAAACGCGCTGCCGGTGGCCTCTGCCACATCATCCATGTCCTGATAGCACCAGCGGTCCAGCACGATGTCGCTGAGCTGCGGGTCCCTGGTGGTGTCCAGCACCTCCCGGGCCTCCGCCGCGGCAGCTGCCAGACGAACGGGCAGGTCCGTCAAAACGCCGGTCCGCAGCGCCTCCCGCAGGGTCTCCGCCGGCACGCGGCCCATATCCATCAGCATACGGCTGGGGTCTGTCCCCATGGCCTCCGCCTTCAGGATGGCCTTTACGTTGTGATAATCATATTTCAGCTTGAAAATGTCGATATACCTGGGGTCCGGCGCGCTGTCCGCCAGATCTGCCAGCGTGGCTTCCCTGGCTGCCGAAAGGGCCGCGTCCATGGCCTCCGGATGAGTCGGGTCCAGCTCGGGGTAGCCGCACTCCTGTAGGATCTTCACGGCTTCCTCATCGGTGCGGGCGTCCAGGACCTGCTCCATCCGCTCCCGGGTCAGCAAGCCATTCTCCATTGCCCGGATGCGGGCGGAGACGGCCAGGTAATCGGTGTCTTTGATTTTTTTAGCCAAGACACTGCCTCCTTATCCCTCCGGGAACAGCTTTTTCACCACCGCTCCCGCAGTCTCCGCCTTTTGCAGGCGCACCAAGGTGTCGAACGAGCAGTTGACCTCCACGTTCTGGTCCTTCAGGATAAAGCCGCCCTTCATAGGCCGGGTCTCTTCCGACAGGACCAGAGCCTTTCCCGCAGCGTTGACCTTTTCCACCGCGGCCTTTCCCGCCTGTTCCCGGTCCTTCTGAGAGAACACGACCTCTTCGCGGCCGGTGGAGGACGCCTGGGTCAACAGGGCGGCCAGCAGAGCCACATACCGGTCCTCCGGCAGGGCGCGCAGCTTTTCCAGCGCCCGGATGTAAGCCTGCTCCACCATGTCCTGTTTGGCGGCCAGCGTCACCTTGCGGGCTTCCATCTGGGCCACGCTCACCAAACGCTCTTCCCGCTGGCTGGCGGCCTTCTCATTCTTGGCGGCCAGGCCGGCGGCCTCATTCTCCGCCTGCTGGCGGTATCGGGCGGCGATCCCGGCGGCCTCTTCCTTCGCGGCGCTCAGGATCTGGTCGATCTCCGCCTGGGCGTCAGACTCGATCAGCCGCGTGATCTTTTCGATTCCGTTCATATCGAATCCCCTTTCTGCGGGATCAGAACTGCAGCAGCATCAGCATGGAAGCCAGCAGGGACAGGATGGCGTAGAACTCCACGATACCGCACAGCAGCAGGCCCTTGGACCAGTCATCGGGCTTCTTGGCCAGGATGTTGATGGAACCGGCGGCCACACGGCCCTGGGCGATGGCGGAGAGCAGGCCGCCCAATGCCATGGGCATGCAGGCCGCAAAATAGGCCATGCCTTCCGCAGTGGACATATTCACCAGCGCGCTGAAATCGCCGCCCATCAAGCCCATGCGGGCGATGGCGAAGAAGAACACCACCATGCCGTACAGGCCCTGTGTACCGGGCAGAAGCTGCAGGACCATAACTTTACCGGACTTGGAGGGATCCTGGCACAGCAGGCCGGTGCCAGCCTCACCGGCGATGCCGGTGCCCTTCGCGGAACCCACGCAGCTCAGACCCACCGCGAGACCAGCGCCCAACAGGGCCAGAGCCAGTCCACCAAAAGAATCAACGAAACTCATAAGAAACTCCTCCTGTATATTTATTCTTTTACAATGTCAACGTATTTTGTCGCCGCATCCAGAGGCGTGAAGGCTTTGCCGCCGTCCTCATAGAACCGGCCAAAGAACTCCAGGCACTGCAGGCGCATGTCGTGAACATAGCAGCCCAGCAGATTCAATGCAAAGTTCAGCGCGTTGCCGATCATGGCGATGATGACAAAGGTGATGACGTTGCCCGTCATCGCGCCCAGCTGGTTGAACACCTGGGCCACCACCGCGCCTGCCAGCATCAGGGCCATCAGCCGGGAATAGGACAGGATGTCGCTGAAATACCCGGTGACGCCGTTGTAGATACCGCCGAAAATGCCGATGATCTTGCCGAAAACGCCCTTCTTGCCATAGCTCAGCGCCAGAACGAGCACCACCACGATGGCGATCAGGGCCGCCTTCATGGGCAGCACGCCCAGAGCGGCCAGACCGCCCAGCAGGAACACCAGATACCACGCGCCCTCATTGCACAGAGCAGCCATGGTCTCCCCCCGCTTGATCTGCTTATACATGCTGACCGCCATGCCGGTGAATACCTGGAGCACGCCCAGGATCAGGGAGCCGATCAGCACCGGGACCGCGTCGTCCAGCGGCGAGAACAGCGCCGGCAGGGCGAAATCCCCGCCTGTGGTCAGCTTCACGATCTGCGTCAAAAAGTCGCCGAAGAAGCCGCCGGTCAGCGCGCCCCAGATAAAGGTACTCACGCCCGCGAGTCCCAGCAGCGGGATCATGTGACGCATCGTGGGACCGTTGGGCCTTGCCTTTTTCATGATGAATACGGAAGCCGCTATCATCAGCAGGCCATAGCCCATGTCCGCCATCATCATGCCGTAAAACAGGATGAAGAACGGCGCCATCAGCGGGTTGGGGTCCACCCCGTTGTAGGCGGGGAGGGAATACATATCCGTCACCATGTTCAGCGGCTTGGTGAACCAGTTGTTCTTCAGCTGGACCGGCACGTCGGGGATCTCCTCCTCCGCCGGGTCCAGTGTCTCCCAGGCGCAGCCGCTGCGCTCCAGGAATTCGCCCACCTTCTGGGTTCTCTCCGCCGGGATCCATCCCTCAAAGAAGAGGATCGTACCGTCGGTCAACAGCCGTTCCGCGCCGGCTTCCTTCGCCGCCTCCGCATTCAGACGGTCCGCGTAAACCCGCAGAGCGTCCCGGGCCTCGGCGCAGGCCGCGATATCAGCGGCGGCCGCTTCCTGTGCGGCCCGGTTTTCCGCCAGCTGCTGGTCCAACTTCCGGATGTTCTCCCCCACTGTTCCGGTGACGCCCTGAAATGCCGTCACGCTGAAACTGTATGGCCGGAGAATCTCCTGGACCTGTTCTTCCTCTGCCCGGTGATAAATCATCAGGCAGTACTTCTGCTGCTTGTCTGCGCCGACCTCGTAGATCTCCGCCGCCGTACCGGCCAGATCCGTGCGAATGGCGCCGATGTCCGTTCCAGCGGGACAGACGCCCAGGCGAAAAGCCGCGTGGACCGTGCCCTCCTGCTCCAGCGGCATGTCCAGCGAGGCCCAGGGCTGCAGGCCCGCCCTGCGGGACATCAGTCTGCTCTCCTCCCCCTGAAGGCGGTTCAGCTCCTGCAGCTGGCGGCCGATCCTCAGGCTGATCGCACGAGGCTGCTCCACGGTCTTGCTGCTGAGGAAATCCTCCTCCGAAATGGGGTGGCGCTGGATGAACATGCCGTCCTTCATCTGGGCGTAGCGCTTGATGGCAGCCAGGGCGGTGTTCACATCCGCGATCTCGCTCCGCCGCTCTGTCAATCCGGAGGTCCCGCGCTTCAAGAGCGCGGCCCAGGCCGGGTCGGCCAGCTTGCCGTCCGGCTCGCTGATCTCCACGCATCCCAGCCGCAAAAGGCCCTTCAGCAGCTCATCCCGGCATCCGGCCATCGCGATCACACGGAGCTTTTTCATTTTTACAATGGCCATTTCAGTGCTTCACAATCCTTCCGACAATAAACTCTGCGGCCTCATCCAGGTGCTTGTCGGCCGCCTGCCGCAGCGCGGCGCTTTCCGCCTCCGCAGCGCGGCTGATCTCAGCCGCCTTGCCGGCGGCCCGTTCCTCCGCCTCCCGCAGCAGCTGCCGGCCGGCTTCCGCCGCGTCGGCGCGGGTCTGCTGCAAAAGCGCAAGTCCTTCCCGCTCCGCATCAGCGACGAGCTGCCGCGCCTCCACTTCCGCGGCCGCCTTGCGTTCCCGGCTCTGATCTTCGATCTGCGTGACCTTTTCGATT
Organism: uncultured Dysosmobacter sp.; assembly: GCF_947631165.1. Classification (GTDB taxonomy): domain Bacteria; phylum Bacillota; class Clostridia; order Oscillospirales; family Oscillospiraceae; genus Oscillibacter. The sequence continues at coordinate 77,899 of NZ_CANRKH010000004.1, forward strand.
GCTTCCAAGGACATCCGTTCTCACCTTCTCTCCTGCTGCGCAGCTCAATTTGAAACATGCTCTTCTCAAGACCCGCTGTCCCTTCCGGACCGCCGCCAGCTCCATATCTGGTCCTGGTTCCAGCGTTTTTTCACCGGCGGGGACTGCATTTCTCCACCTCAGTATAGGGCATCCCCTGCGTCAATGCAAGGAAATTTTCCACTGACATGGCGCTTTCTTCCTTTTGCACAAAGCTGCGACTGCTTTTTCTGTAAATTCAACGCAAACGTGTGCGTAAATTTTCGTAATCGAATACGTGCTTCAGAAAGTCGTTTTCACTTCATTTTTTGCACACATTTGCTGTTTTATACCCTCCGCCGCAGGCTCCGACCGAAACTGTGGGGCTTCCTTCCCGCCTAAAAAGAAAAGCCAGGTATCTCCGCCCGGCTCTTCCAGTTCAGATCCGCCGAAAGTCACTCCGGCTTTTTCAGCGATGCCGCCAGCTCTTCCAGCTCGACCCCGGCCTGATCCAGGGCGTGGGGCAGTTGGGTGAGATTGACCTCTACCTTCCGCAGCTCCGCGTTGACATGGGTCGCCGTTGCATCGAAGTTTTCTGTCAAGGTCTCGTACCGCCGCCGGAACAACGCCACCATACCCTCCAGGCGGGATGCCGTGGACGCCTCCAGGTCCGCCGCCCGCTTCCGGGCTTCGCACTCAATGGCACCGATCTTCTCCCGAAACTGCGCGTAGGCCTCCGCGTCGGGGCGCAGCTTTTCCACCTCCGCCGTCAGGTGCTCCACCTCTTCCTTGGCCGAAGCCAGCGCCTGCCGAGCGGCGGTCTCCTCCCGCAATTGGGCCGCCAGCCGGTCCCGTTCAGCGGTCAATGCCGCCAATTGACTCTCCATTTCCGCCGCTCGGCCGGTCAGCGCTTCTTTCTCCGACAGCAGAGCCTCGTTTTCCCGGCGCAGCTTTTCCTGCTCCGCCGCCGTCTCCTGGGCGGTCTGCTGGATATAGGCGATCACGTCCTGCTTGTCAAAGCCGCCGAACGCAACGCTCTTAAAGGTATGATTCTCCATAGCCTTCACCGCTTTCCTCTGTCTTTGTATGCCACTTTAGCACAAAAACCACCATTTTACAAGTCCTCGAAAAAAAACCAAAAAAACAGAAAAAAACTCTTGCATTTCAGAAACGGACGTGCTAATATGATAAAGCTGTCTGATAGACATGCGCCCTTAGCTCAGCTGGATAGAGCGTCTGGCTACGGACCAGAAGGCCGGGGGTTCGAATCCCTCAGGGCGTACCAAAGCCGCGGAAATTCGTTGAATTTCCGCGGCTTTGCCTTTGCTTTCAGCACTTTTCCGAGATGTTCGCTTTTTCCGACCCAAGCCGTGACCCATACGGGACTTCGGAGCGGTCAGGGCTGGAGAGCGCCAGAGAGGAAATTCCCCACCGCGTTCGCCGCTTGTTTCTGCATCGAGGTCGTGACGTGGGCGTAGGTATCGAGGGTGAAGCCGGCGCTGTAGTGTCCCAGCATGGCGGAGAGGGTCTTGATGTCTACGCCGTTCTGGAGGGCCAGGACCGAGAATGTGTGACGAAGATCGTGGAAGCGTATCCGTTCTAGCCCAGCCCGTTTCAGCACCCGCTGGAGCATGTGCAGGACGCTGTCCGGTGACATCGGGCCTCCGTGCGGGGACGGGAACACATACTCGTCGGTCTGGTCCATGCCTTTGAGGACCTCGACGGCGTCCGCTCCTATCGCGATATTGCGGTAGGAGTTTTTCGTTTTCAGCGGGGCCTCGATGACTTCTCCGTTCTGTCTGAGGATCTGCCGTCGGACGTGGATAATTCCTTTTTTGAGGTCAATATCGTTCCATTTCAGCCCCAGCAGTTCGCCCCGTCTGAGGCCCGTTGCCAGGTCGACGTAGTAGAGTTCGAACACGCCGCTGCGCTGTGCTTCTTCGAAGAAGGTGCCGAGGCTCTCTGGAGGCAGGATCTTCATCTCCTTCTTCTCCAGCTTCGGGAGTACACAGCCCCTTGTGGGATTGCTGAGGATCAGCCGCTGTTCCACGGCGCAGTTCAACGCAGAGGAGATCATCTGGTTGATGTTCCGGACCGTCTTGACGCTGAGTCCCTTCGGCTTGTTCCTGGCCTCCGTGGAACGTTTGTTATCGAAGGGAATCCAGGCCACGCCGCCCTCGTTTATCCGGGGCATTCTGAAGGCCGCATCTGATCCGGAGATCATCTCCTTTGCGGGAGGGCTGCCCAATCCGATCTCCTTTCCCCAGGAGGAATTGCTGGAATCTATGGAGCGCATTGTAAAGGTCTACGGCAGCAGCGTGTTCCAGTACTCAATTACGGCAGGTCTCCCTGAGCTGCGGCAGTATATCGCGAACCGCTACAACCGGCGGTTTGGCCTGCATCTCACGACTGACAATATCCTCATCACCACCGGCTCTCAGCAGGCCCTGGACCTGATCGCGAAGGTGCTTCTGGACGCCAGGGACGGTGTGATCGTGGAAAAGCCCACCTATTTGGCGGCGATCCAGGCGTTTTCCCTGCAGCAGCCGGTCTTTTATCCGGTAGAGTTGTCCGAGGATGGGTTGAACACGGAGCAACTGGAAAAGGCGCTAGATCATAACGTCAAGTTCATGTACACCATTCCTGACTTCCAGAATCCCACCGGGCTGACCTACTCCGCCCAAAACCGGAAGCGTATCTATGAAATTTTAAAGGACCGGGAAATCGTTTTGATCGAGGATGATCCCTACGGCGAGCTACGGTTCGATGGAGAGCATCTGCCATACATCGGCGCGGGCCGTCTGCCATACAGCATCCTCTTGGGGACTTTCTCCAAAACTGTCACGCCCGGTATGCGGACAGGCTTCATCATCTCAGAGAATACAGAGCTGCTGAAGCATATCTCCATCGCAAAAGAAGCCAGCGATCTGCACACTAATATTTTCTCCCAATATTTGATCTGGGATTACTTGACTCATCATGATTTAGATGCGCATATCGCCAAGATCAAGGCGCTGTATCAAAAGCAGGCCCAAGCTATGATGGACGCAATGGATGCGTATTTCCCAGAGGGCGTCCAGTACACCCGGCCTCATGGCGGGATGTTTTTGTGGGTTACGCTCCCGGAAGGGATCAGCGCCATGTCCCTGTTCCCGAAGGCGCTGGAAAAGAAGGTCGCTTTTGTGCCCGGCGATCCGTTTTATATAGATATGCAAAATGTCAATACTATGCGGCTGAACTACACCAACGCCGACTGTGAGACGATCCGGGAAGGTATCCGCAGGCTGGGAGAGATTTTGAAAGAAATCTGAGAAAAACGCTCGTGGGCGACTTGACCCAGAACCCGGGCCAAAACAGGAAACTTTTCTGTCGGACCTGCAAAAAAATAAAGGGAGAGCTGTCACTCTCCCTTTATTTTTGCGTTTTGCGGATTGATGCTTGCGGTTTATGCCGCATCGTCCTTCTGCGCTTCCTCGCCAAAGAACTGGGCCAGTACTTCGTCTCAGTTCAGCACGGCCGCATCCGCCTCGCCGGTGAGCCTGCTCAGCGCGGGCATAGCCATACCGACCCAAGCCGCGAACCGGTTGAGAATGGCCTCCACAGTGGACACGGTCACCAGTTCGTCGGGTTTGTAGCTGCCGTCTCCGCAGCCGTTCACCAGTCCGTTGGACTGCGCCCAGCCGATGGCCGCGGCAAATTCATGATCGGCAGGCACATCCGCGAAAGTAGCAGCCGTGCCGGCGGGCTGCCCTTCGTACGTCCACAGATAGCCCACAAATTTAGCGCGGGTCACCGGGCCGCTGGTCAGAGGCACGGCGGGGTCCAGGATGGTGGCGCCCTTTTGCGGTTTCATATTCGCTCTTCCTTTGTGATTTTAACCTCCTGAAGAGTATCCAGGTCGCCTTTCGCACTGGCGGCGGCCTCCCAGGCTCCGACAGCAGCTTTTGCACTCTGATGGGCAGTGTTCGCTACATCCCACGCATCCGTTCGAGCTTTCTCCAGCTCTTCACGGGCCGCAGTAGTACCGTCCAGCTTCTCTTAGGCTTGCTTCAGCTTTTCTCTGGCTGCCTCCAGCAGTGTTTCCTTGTCACCGATACCGTTCAGTTCCGCCACGGCGGACAGCATGCTGAGACACATTGCCAGGGATAAAAGCACGGATAATAGTTTGTGTCTTGGTTTCATCTCACCAATTCCTTTCTTTGCTTTGCGGACGCAAAGGATCCGGTATCCGAACGAGCATAGAGAGCCTTGCGGGGTCGCCTTGGCCCCTTAACCCCTGGTTTTGCGTCCCAGCGTTTCCACCAGTTTGCCATGCAACCGAACGAGCATTACGCCGCAAAACGGCGCTTAGCCTCTGGCTTTGCGTCTCTACCATCGGCACTGCGCAGGGGTGCAGAGCCTGGGCCTCCAAAAGGATCGCATCCAGGCTGCCCGCATGTTTGCGGCAGTCCCGCCGGATACCAGGTCCGCCAGAGAGATCCCCAATTTATACGCCAATTCTTCCATGGAGTCCGCTCGCGGGTGAGAGGTCCCCTTTAAATACCCCTGCAGCGTGGACCGCGGGATACCAAGCTCTGTGGAAAACTCCATAAGCGTTTTCCCCTGTCTCTCCATTTCACTTCTCAATGTGGCTGCAATATTTTTCTCTATTTGCATATAAGCCACCTCCCTAAACAAAAGCATAAGGAAATGGATAGGATTGGTAAATAAAATTTTTCGGCAGAGGCGCTGACTTTTCGGCAGCACCCTGCCCCACAGGAAAAACGGGCCTGCTTTTTCAGCAGGTCCGTTGATAAAATATGGAATAACAGGCGACGCTCTCCGCACCGCGAATGGCGGTCAGGCGATATATTCCTCCAGACATATCCCCTGTTCCATGATCTCCCGGGCGGCGGCCTCGCCCACGTAGCGATAGTGCCACGGCTCGTAGTTCACGCCGGTGAGGGCGCTCTTCTCCGTGGGATAGCGGAGGATGAAGCCGTATTCCGCACAGTGGGCCATCAGCCACTTCTGCACGGCGGTCTCCTCCTGCGCTTCATCCAGCAGCTGATAGGACGTGTCCACGATATCCACTGCCAAGCCTACCTGATGCTCGCTGGTGCCGGGGCGGGCGACCCACTGGGCGGCCCGTTCCTCCGCTTCCATCTGTGTGCAGCCCTGATCCAAATAATACTGCGTTTTTCTGGCAAACAGTTCCTCCTGCTTGTCCCAGGTGCGGTAGGAGGAGCAGATCAGCGGCGCCAGGCCCTCCGCCCGGGCTGCGTCCATCATGGCCTGCAAAGACGGATAGGCCCGACTGTCGATGGCGTGGCCGTTCCGCAGCTGAGTCAACTCCGGGATCTGGAAATTCTCCGGAAGAGGATTCTCCCAGTTGACCACCAGCAGCGCCCAATCCTCTGCGCTCTGGACAGGCTCCGCCGGGATGGCGGTTTTATTTTCGCGCTGGACGTCATTCACTGGGGCTGTCCGCTCCTCTTTCCGTGCGCCATTCTCCGAAAATGGATTTCCTTCTCCGCTACCCCACACGCTTGCTGCCGCTCCGCTCACTGCTGCGGCGGTTTCGTCCGCACCCTGCGCACCGCCCGCTCTCAGAGGCTCCGGGACGATACCGGCAGCCGGGTCTCTGCCAGTTTCTTCCAGTACATGGACCGGCGTTCCATCCGGCGAGATATCCTCCCCCGGCGCCGCGGCGCTGGCCTTGCCCAGCAGAAATCCAAACAGCAGGGTCCCCAGCAGGACCAGCATTGTCAGCGGACGGCGCCTCCGTTTCCTGCTCTTTCTTGGGGCCACATAATACTCCCGCTCCGGCAGGGGAAATTCCACGATCTTCTCCATAAGACACGCTCCTTTGTATCGGTTCTGTGTCTCATGTTAAAGGGCCGTCCCATCAAATTCCCGGCGTTTTTGTATCAAAATGCCATCATTTTTTTGCAACAGCCGCCTGATTTTCTGCACCGTCCACAGAAACACGCACATCTGTTGCATCTGTTAAGACATTGACAGCCGTCCAGGGAGTAATGTGCAGGAAGGACCTATCCTTGATGACCGAATAGTATCAGTCCGCGCCCGGCAGCGTGAGCTGCGCGGCCTGCGGACTATAGTTCTCACAGACATTCTCCAGCCCCAGCCGGGCCAGGAAGATGCTGCCAATGGCGAGAGAATCGGCGTCAAACTTCCTCAAAAAGGGACTGTCCGCTTCCAGCCACAGAGCAGCGCCGGTCTCCTCATCCAGCGCCAGGGAGAGGTTCAGGGCATTCTTCTTGGAATAGCCCTCCACCACCAGGAAGCTGGCGCCCCGGATCTCCTCTGGGGAGCGCAGATAGCACCGCTGGAGCGGAAAAGCCGTCAGGTCCTCCGGCAGCACCTCCGGCGGCAGAATGCCGTCTTTGCACAGTCCTTCCAGTTCCTTCCACACCAAGTTCTCCGTTTCGCTGTCCCACTCCAGCTCCTGGACCAGGGCCGTCATATCCGCGCCCTCGTTATACTGGGCCACCAGCAGCATCCGCTCCTGGATGGTCAGGGCCTGGGTGGGCAGTTCGTTTTCTGTTTTCAGTTCCTCGGTGTGGGGGCTGTTCAGCACCGCCTCGTCCCGCCACTGGGACAGCCGCTGGGGAAACAGGAGCGCCACCAGCACCACCAGGCAGGTCAGAATGGGCAGCAGAATCCGATCCAGCCGCTTCATGCCCCCTCACCTCCCCTTAAATGGACCTGAACCTCAGTCCCCGCGCCCTCGGCACTCTGAAAATCCATGGCGCCGCCATGGAGGGCCACGATCCGCTGGCATACCGCCAACCCCAGCCCCGCGCCGCCCTGGGCCCGGGAGCGGGACTTGTCCACCATGTAAAATGCCTCTGTAATACGGTCCAACTCCGCTGCCGGGATGCCCTTGCCGGTATCCGTCACCCGGATGCAGTAGCCTCCCGGCTCCGGAAAGCCCTCCAACAGGATCCGGCCGCCGCGATCCATGGCCTTCCGAGCGTTGTCCAGCAGGTTCAGGCAGACCGTCTCCATCAGGTCCGGCTCCAGGGGGATCGCCGCCGCCTGGGCCGATATCTCCAGTTGGATGCCCGCCTGCTCCAGCGCAGGCCGCAGGGCGCCGCCGGTCCGGCGGAGGAAGACGTCCATGGGCACAGGCCGCAGTGGAAAGTCCTGCCTGTCCAGCACGATGAGATCCATGAGCTTCCGGCTGAGGGCCTCCAGCCGCCTGCCCTCCCGGAAGATATATCCGGCGCTGTCCTGCACCTGCTTCGCCGTGGCGGGCCGGGATCGAAGCAGATCGGCGTAGCCGATGATGGAGGTCAGGGGCGTTTTGATCTCGTGGGCAAAGCTGCCGATGAAGTCCTCCTGCCGCCTGGCGGCGTCCTTCAACTCCTGGACCTGACGCTCCAGCTGAGCGGCCATGGCGTTGAAATCCGCCGCCAATCGCCCCACCTCGTCGCCGCTGTCCACCCGTACCCGCACGTCCAGCTCGCCCGCCGCCATCCGCCGGGCGGCGGCGGAGAGACGGCTCAGGGGCCGCACCATCAGGCCGGAGATCAGCAAAGACAGAACCCCCACCGCCCCGGTGAGAGCCAGCATCATGTAGAAAAAGCTCTGGTACTGCTCCCGCCGGCTGACAAACAGAGAGGAGACCTCCCGGCAGTTTTCCAGATACAGCGTGCCGCCGCCCAGGACCAAGGGACTTGCGGCGTGGAGATAGATGCGGCCATTGGACACTGGCGCCAGCTCCCAGCCCCGCCGGTCCGGGCCGAGGCCCGCCGTCAGCCCGACGGCCTCCACTGGCAGGCTGCCGTTGACGGACACAGCCGCCCCGGCCTCGTCGCTGATGCGGAAGGCCACCTTTCCCCGGCCGGTGCTGATGGTGATGTTTTGGACCGCCTGACTGAGGCCTGCCCGATCCATGGCGGGATGGGTCTGGATCTCCCGGGCCAGGGTATAGCGCAGCAGGTCGTTCTCCTCATACACCGCCGTCACCTCCCGGTCCAAGGAGGTGCGGAACTGGGCGTCGATCAGGATGTAGCCCCCCAGGGAGCAGGCCAGGGCGGTGGTGATGACCATGCTGCAAAACAGCTTCCAGAACAGCTTCAACGCGCCACCTCCAGCCGGTATCCCACCTTATAGACCGCCACCAAACGGTGCTCCAGGCCCAGTTTTTTCCGCATCCTCTGGATGTGGAGGTCCACCGTGCGGCTGTCCCCCAGGTACTCCTCGCCCCACACCCGCTCATAGATGCGGTCCCGGTAGAGGGCAATGTTCTTGTTCTGGACGAACAGCAGCAGAAGGTCATACTCCTTGGCCGTCAGGGCCACCGGAACGCCGTTCTTTTTCACGATATGGCTGGCGGTGTCGATCTCGATGTCCGGCGGCAGGGACAGCACCCGCCCCGTCTTGCCGCAGCGGCGCAGCACCGTCTCGACTCGGGCCAGCAGCTCCATCAGCTCAAAGGGCTTGGTAATGTAGTCTTCTGCCCCCAGCCGCAGGCCTTTCACCCGCTCCTCCAGCCGCCCCTTGGCGGTAAGAAAGATCACCGGCACCTCCAGGGATTTGCAGTACTCCAGCAGCTCATACCCGTCGGCCTTGGGGAGCATGATGTCCAGCAGCGCCAGATCAAAGGGCTCCCGCTCCAGCAGGTCGGCAGCGGCAGCGCCGTCCGCCGCCCAAACACAGCGGTAGTCCGCCCCCTCCAGGGCCGTGCGAAGCAGGTTGGCAATGGCCGCCTCGTCCTCCGCGATCAGGATCTTGTTCATGGGCTTCACCTCTTGTGGGATAGTTGATAAGCCGGCACAGTTGAAAAGGAGCACTTGATCCCTTTCAACTGCGTTGACCATACATCAAAGTTCCATCATTTTTGTATCACGCCCCGCCGCCAGCAGCCAGGGGCTTCCGGCGCGGCCCCTGGATTTTTCAGCACCGTCCGTCATTTTTCATGCGCATGAACATAGCTCCACCGGGGCAGACTAGGCCGGAAGGAGTGGTCACACATGGCTCATATCAGCGCGTATTTCTCCCTGGAAAACGCCGGGGACCAGCATGACGTCCACCGGCTGAAACGGGAGCTGGACACTCTGCCCGGCGTCACCTCTGTCAGCGTCAACGGCCAGGGCTGTCTCGCGGTGGACTATGACTCCACCGGCATCCGTCAGGCGGATATCCAGCGGAAGGTCCAGGAGCTGGGCTATCATCTGCGGGACGTGGAATAACGAATAAAAAAACAGCGCCGGTCACCGGACCGGCGCTGCTCATCATTTCGCCCTTTCCCGGGGACCGGGCAGGAACTCCTCCCCCGCCGCCGTCATGGCAAGACTGCCGGCGGACAGCTCCGTCAGCCGGAGTGCGAAACGCTCCGCGCCGCCCGCCGGAAAGGCCGCCCGCAGCGTGATCCCTGCTCCGTAATCCGCGTTCCGCACCACGCCGCCACAGGCGGCGACCTCCAGCTTGACCCGCTCAAACAGCGGATAGGTGCAGGGAACGTCCCACAGGGTCCACAGGCTCATGCGGGCCACGCCCACCGCGTCCAGCACGTCCTTGGCCCCTTTGGCATAGGCTCGGGTCAGACCGCCGGCTCCCAGCAGCACGCCGCCGAAATACCGGGTCACCACGCAGCAGACGTTGGTCACTTCCTCCCGCTGGAATACGTTCAGCATGGGCTGTCCGGCAGTGCCCTGAGGCTCGCCGTCGTCGGAGTAGCGGACCACGTTCCCCTCTTTTAATAAGTAGCACCAGCAGTTGTGGCGGGCGTCGTAGTACTTCTTCTTCATTTCCTCGATGCGGCCCCGGGCCTCGGCCTCGCTCCCGACCCGCCAGAGATGGCTGATGAAGCGGGAGCGCTTTTCCATAAACTCGCTCTCGCCGTTCTCAAAGGGCACCAGATACGCGCTCACGCCAATCCTCCTTTGTCAGTACATAAAAGTAGGTCTGCCGCACCTCGCCCAACAGGGCCACATCCGTGGGCCGGGCGAACTGATAGCGGAAGCCGCATTTCCCGATGACTCTGGAGGACCGGCGGTTAGCAGCGTAGTGGCCGCACCAGATGCGCCGCAGGCCAAGCTCTGTAAAGCCATAGGCCAGTACAGCATTCACCGCCTCCGGCACCAGTCCCCTGCCCCAGTGAGCCACGCCCAGGGCATAGCCGATCTCGTCGTCGGGGCAGTCCGGCTGCTCTCCCGCCGGGTGGTTCCCCACAAAGCCCACGGAGCCGATGACCCTGCCGCTCTCCTTCAGCTCCATGGCAAACGTGCCGGGGGCGGAGAACACGGTCCGGATGATCTCCCGGCTCTCCGCCTCGCTTTTATGGGGCGGCCACCCCGCGATAGGGCCGACCCGGGAGTCCCGCGCGTATGCGTAAACATCCGCCGCGTCGCTGTCCCGGAAGGGCCGCAGACGCAGCCGCGGGGTCTCCAGCACTGTGGTCATCGCAGGACCTCCCTCCGGTCCGTGCGGCCCGCCAGATAGTCCATGGAGACGCCGAAATGGTCGGCAAGGGCACACAGGTTATCGAAGCTGGGCAAATTAGCGCCTGCTTCAAATTTTTGATAATGACGCTCATTGATGCCAATCGCTTCAGCGACTGCCTTCTGCGTTTCATGTCTCTCTTTTCGCAATTCGCGTAATCGTTCTTGAAAAGGCATAAATCCCCCTTGACACGCCATATTTTATGTGATAGGATACTATTGCTAAGCACGCCAAAATTTATGTTTTTGTGAGGTGATAATAAAAATGACTGATTTTATGAAATGGCTTTATACCGCCTACATCAAGCCCCAACTGGATGAAGCGCCTCAGGACGGCTACGAAATGTGGCTCTCCCTCATGGATAGCCTGTTGACAGCCGAGCTGCGGGAGGCCTACAACAAAAATCTGGAATTCACCGCCATCCACGCATTTCTCCTGGGCCTGCGGACCGGCGAGGGCCTGTCCCCCCTCACTCCGCGATAAACGCCCCCACCTGGCCCAGGGTCCGGGGGCCGCAGACGGCGGTGACCTGGATGGTCTCGCCGTACTCCACGTTCTCCACCTTGGCCTCCCGGTACAGCGTGTCCAGCAGGCCGCCCTTGTCATAGGGCAGACGCAGGGTGACCCGGCGGGTCCCCTTGTCCAGCCGCTTGTCGATCATCTCCAGCAGCTTGTCCAGGCCCGCGCCGGTGCGGGCGGAAATGGCGCAGATGTCCTCGCCATGGGGCATGATCTCCCCTGCCGGCAGGCTGTCGCACTTGTTGAACACATCGATCCGGGGCAGCTCCCCCGCTCCCAGCTCCTGGATCAGATCCTCCACCACCTGGGCCTGGAGCTGCCACTCCGGGTTGGACACGTCGATGACATGCAGCAGCAGGTCGGCGTATTCCAGCTCCTCCAGGGTCGCCTTGAAGGCCTCCACCAGCTGATGGGGCAGCTTGCGGATAAAGCCTACGGTGTCGCTGACCACCACGTCCAGCGTGTCGCTGACCGTCAGCAGGCGGCTGGTGGTATCCAGTGTGTCGAACAGGCGGTTATTGGCGGGGATGCCTGCGCCGGTGAGCTTGTTCAGCAGCGTGGACTTGCCCGCGTTGGTATAGCCCACGATAGCCACCACCGGGATCTCGTTCTTCCGCCGCTGCTGGCGCTGGGTGCTCCGCACCCGGCGCACATCCTCCAGATCGTCCCGCAGCTTGTCGATCTTCTTGTGGATCAGGCGGCGGTCCGTTTCCAACTGGGTCTCGCCGGGGCCTTTGGAGCCGATGGGGCCGCTGCCGCTGGTGCCTGCCTGACGCTCCAGATGGGTCCACATGCCCGTCAGCCGGGGCAGCAGATATTTGTACTGGGCCAGCTCCACCTGGAGCCGGCCTTCCTTGGTCTTGGCCCGCTGGGCAAAGATGTCCAGGATCAAGCCGCAGCGGTCCAGCACCTGGACGCCCAGCAGCTCCGTCAGAACCCGCTGCTGGGAGGGGGACAGGTCATTGTCGAAAATGGCCATGGTGGCCCCTGTGTTCTCGCAGTAGAGCTGCACCTCCGCCACCTTGCCCTCGCCGATGAAGGTCCGGGGGTCCGGAGAGGCACGGTTTTGCAGCACAATACCCACGGTCTCGCCGCCGGCGGTCTCCACCAGGGCGGACAGCTCCTCCATGGTCTCCTCGTCGGCGTTTTCCTCTTTTTTCAATACCGGGGAGTTCAGCCCCACCAGTACCACCTTGTCACGGATCTCGTCAGTTTCTCGCATGTGTTCGACAGTCTCCTTACCTTGTATAGGCCTCCACGACCTCCCCGGTGTAGATCCGGTGCCAGCCGCCCTTTTCGCCGTAATACGGCGCGATGTGGACCTGATCCACCACACAGGCGGGGTCCATGTCCTGCACATAGGCTTTTTTGCACACCAGGACCCACTCCGCCTCGTCAAAGAAAGGAGCGTCTCCGGCGCCGTAGCAGAGGGTCAGGCCGCACTCCTTGATCTTGTCCACGTCCCGGCCGCTCTTGGTGCCGCAGACCTGCATGGTCTTTCTCTCGCCGGCGGGCAGGATGGCCACCGTGAAATAGTCGTGAGATTCCATGAACTGATACGTATAGCGTTCCGGCCGTACATAAACGGTGCAGACGGGCAGATTCCAGATCCGGCCCAGCTGGCACCAGCCGATGGTCATAGTGTTGCAAGCGGTCTTGTCGCCGGCGGTCAGCAGGGCGTTCTGGGTCCCAAACACCTGAAAGATCTCCGGCGTCAGCGTTTTCACATCCACGGGATGCAGTTTCATGACACAGCACTCCTCTCAAAATAACACGATAGAGTAGGTATATAAATTTAGTATATGCGCTCTTGCGGCAAAAGTAAACAGAAAAAGGGCCTGCCGCTGGCAGACCCTTTTTGTGACTGTGTCAGACTTATTTGTCCAGGCCGAACTTCTTGTTGAACTTGGCAACGCGTCCGCCGGTATCCACCAGCTTCTGCTTACCCGTGAAGAAGGGGTGACACTTAGAGCAGACTTCCACCTTGATATTCTCTTTGGTAGAACCTGTCTCAATCACATTACCGCAGGCGCAAGTAATCGTAGTCTGCTGATAATTGGGATGGATTCCTTCCTTCATTGCTCTCGTTCACCTCTTTCTGATCCTGACTACCCTTTTAGAAGCTTTCACCTCACAAAGGCGTTAATTAGTATAACACGCCTTTTTTTGAAATGCAAGCATTTTTCGCACTTATTTTTGGTTTTCTTCTGCCAGCTTCTTCCCTCACTCCCCCAGCGCCCTTTTCAAGTCTGCGAAATAGCGGGCCTGCTGCTTCTTGAGATAGCTCTTGATCAAGAACTTCACCCACCACTTCTTCGGCGTCAGGGACTCGGTAAAGGTGACCTTTGTCCCTTCCGGAACGGCTTGGAACGCACCAGTCCACTGGCCCGCCATATTGGCGTTTTCCAAGTCGAAGGCCCATTCAACAGGCTCCCGGCGGCAAGCAACTGTGAAATGGGTCGCAAAGCCGCTCTTATCATATTCGATGAAGGTATCCGGGCCGGTCCGCTCCAAGCCCTTCAGGTCACTGCGCCACTGCCAGCGGTCCAGGTCCGTCACAACGGCCCACACTGTCTCCGGAGGCTGAGGAACCACCGCCTCCATGGCGCTGACGATCTTCTCTGCCATCTTCCCTCTCCTTTCAAACGTCCACTGTTTCTCCGGCGTTCAGGAAATACAGGACCCGCCGGACTACCGGTTTTTCCAGCACCTTCTCCAGCGCTTTGCTGTAAGCAGCCAATTGGGGGCGGTACCGCTCCGTCCGGTCCGCCACCTCTTCCGCCGTTCGTACATGGTCGGTCTTGAAATCCACCACGATCAGACCCGCTTCCGTCTCGAAGCAGCAGTCCACTACGCCCTGAAGAAGGATCTGGTCCTCCCCCGACGATGCCGGATCATATTCCCTGACATCCATCAGCAGAGTGAACCGGTACTCCCGCAGAATATTGCCGCTCCGCCGGATCTCCTCCGCCAAGGGCGAGGCCAAAAACCGTTTCAACGCCGGGATGTCCACCGCGGCGGCCTGTTCCGCCGTCAGCAAGCCCCGCGCCTCCAGCGCTTCCACCTGCCCCTCCACATCCCGGTCCGCCAGGTCCAGATACTGTAAAACCAGGTGAGTGGCGGTGCCACGCTCCGCCGGGGTCAGGCCATAGTGCTCCTGGCGAAATTTGGGCTGGGACAGCGGCCGGATATAGGGCGTGTGAGCCGCATTCTCCGCGATCTCCTCGTCCAGCGCACGGCCCTTCAGCTGGGTCGCCGTCACTTTGGCGGGCAGGCCCGTCTCCCGGTCATACGGATAGACAAAGCGCAGCAGCGCTGGGTCAAAAGCGATCCCGCCGGAAATCTCTGCCTCTTCGGTGAAGGACTGTCTGGGCCGGTCCCGATAGTCCTCACTGTCATGTATTTCTACTTGCCACCTGCTATCGTCCCCCCCATACAGGGCATTCACCGTTCCGTCGGCCCAGCTCCGCAGGGGGGCTGCCTCCGGGCGGCACAGCAACGGCAGCAGCAGCCAGTCGGTATAGGTCCTGCCTGCCGCCACCGTCTCCGGCGGCACCGGGCAGGCGGCCATGGACGCCAGCTTCCGCACCCGCTTCTCCGCCCCGTAGACAGAAGCCGTCAAAATCAGCTTCTCCTTGGGCCGGGTCATGGCCACGTACAAAATGCGCTGCTCCTCCGCCAGATTTTCCCGCAGCATCTTTTCGCTGACGGCCAGCCGGGCCAGGGTCGGATACCGGATCTTCCGTTTCAGGTCCACGCATTGCGGACCCAGGCCCAACGCGGGGTGGACCAGCACCGGCGAGTTGAAGTCCATCCGAGAAAAGGTGTGCTCCAGGTCCGCCAGAATAACGATGGGGAATTCCAGTCCCTTGGACTTGTGGATGGTCATGAGGCGTACGCCGTTCACTGCCGCCGCGGCCTTGGTGACTGGAGCCTGACCGGATTCCAGCAGCCGCCGCAGCTGGGTCACAAAGGCAAAGAGGCCCCGGTAGCCGCCGCTCTCGAAGCGCTGGGCGTGGCGGCTGAAAGCGATCAGGTTCTCCCGGCGCTCTCCGCCCCGGTCCATGGCCCCGAAAATACCCAGGATATTCAGCGTATTGTAAATATGCCAGATCAGCCGGTGGACGCTCATGTCCCGGGCCGCCTGCCGAAGCTGCCCCAGAGTATCCAAAAAGGCGGCGCAGTCCTGGCCGCCGTCCGCCGCCACGGCGTCATAGTAATCGCCGGCGGGGTCTGCCGTCCGGATCTCCGCCAAACGGTCCGGCGCAAAGCCAAAGATCGGGGAGCGCAGCACAGAGATCAGCGGCACATCCTGCCGGGGATTGTCCACCAGCTCCAGCAGGGACAGCATCACCGAGATCTCCATGGTATCGAAAAAGCCGCCGCTCTCCTCAAAGGAGCAGGGAACATCCCATTCCGCCAGCGCCTCGGCGAACACGGCGCCCCGGCTGCCGGGGGAGCGCATCAGGATCACGATGTCCTCCGGGCGGCAGGGACGGAGAGTCCCGTCCCCATCGGTGACGGGATAGCCCTCGTCCAGCAGCCGCCGGATGCGCTGGGCCACAAAACGGGCCTCCGCCACGATCCGCTTCACCGGCCGGTCGTTCTCCGCCGACTTCCGCTGGGCAGAGATCAGGTGGAACTCCGTGCCGCAGTCGAGCCGCTGGGGATAGTATTCCGCGCCGAAGTGGAGCGCCTCGTCCTCGCCGTATTCCATCTCCCCCATCTCCGGGGAGAGGATATTTCCAAACACGAAGTTGGCCGCGTCCAGGATCTCCCGCCTGGAACGGAAGTTTTTGGACAGCAGGATCTTTCGCTCCTCACCGTCGGCGGCGTCCTCATAGGACTTGAAGCGTTCGTATTTTCCCAGGAAAATGGTGGGGTCCGCCAGCCGGAAGCGGTAGATGCTCTGCTTCACGTCGCCCACAGTGAAGATGTTCTGCCCATGGCGGGACACCGCCTGGAAAATGGCGTTCTGGACCTCGTTGGTGTCCTGGTACTCGTCCACCAATACCTCCGCATACCGTGATGCCACCTGTTCGCCCAACTCTGTGGGGCCGCCGCCCTCCCTGACCAGAAGCAGCAGCGCCAAATGCTCCTGATCGGAGAAATCGGCAGCGTTCAGCCGCAGCTTTTCCGCCCTGTAGGCGCGGCTGAAGTCCGCCGTCAGTTCCAGCAGGGCCAGCATGGCAGGAGCCATGGTCCGCAGGTCCTCCATCGCCTCCTCCCCGCTGATATCCAGCAGGCCGTTCAGCTTTTTCATGTCATCCTTGCAGCTCTCCCACACCTGCTTCAGCGCCGCCAGATCCGGATCGTCCTTCCGGCCCTTGGGCGTGACCAGCCTGGGAAACGCTATCATATCCACAGCAAGGCGGGCCGCATCCCAGTCACCGGCATCCTCCAGACGCTGAAAGCCCTGGGCGGCCGTTAGAAATTTTGCGCCGTAGCCAGCCGACAGCGCCGCGTCCCCCTCAGTCCGCTCCGCCGCCTGCCGCAGCAACGCCGCCCAATGCCTGGCCTTTCGCCGCACCATAACCAGCAGCTCCCCAGCGTAGGGCGTCTCGTCAAAAGCGCCGTCCAGGCCGGCCCAGTTTCTCTGATTCTCCGCCAGCCAGCGGTCCGGATAGGCGTGGCTCTGCAGCTTTTCATACAGCTCCAGCACCAGAGAGGCAAGCGCCTGGTCGTCCCGTCCGGCTCCCAGTGTATCCGCCAGCTGGGCACGGCCCTGATCCATCTGCTCGTAAAAGCTCTCCAGGACCCGTCGCAGGACCCGCTCCCGCACCAGCTTGGCGTCGCTCTCGTCCAGGACCCGGAAATCCGGCGTCAGGGCGTGGCGGTCGCCCTCCCGGGCCAGCAGATGGGTGTTCTCCCGCAGCAGCGCCGTGCAGAATGCGTCCACCGTTTTGATGTCCGCCTGATAGACCCGCAGCATCTGCCGCTTCAAGTGCTGGTCGCCGGGCGTCTCCGCCAGCCGCTTGGAAAGCTCCGAGGCGATCTTGCTCCGAAGCTCAGCGGCGGCGGCCTTGGTATAGGTGATGATCAGAAAATCGTCCACATTGCACCGCTCCTCCGTCACATAGCGGAAGAGCCGCTCCACCAGCACCTTGGTCTTGCCGGAGCCGGCGGCGGCGGACACCAGCAGGCTGCCGCCCCGGTTCTCCACCACAGCCTGCTGCTGGGGCGTCAAACGCAGATTTGCCATGTCAGCCGCCTCCCTCCTCGATCAGTTTCCAGAATTCCTCTGCCTTCACCGGCAGGATGTAGTGCAGATGGTCGCCGTCCCGGCCGTCCTGGAAGTGGCAGGCCCCGGCCCAGGCGCAGTATTGGCAGACGCTGTCGTCCTCGGTGTGGCAGCAGGGATCGGCGTCGATGTTGCCCTGACGGACTTCCCCCGCGATCTGGTGGAGCAGGGTGTCCACATACCGCCCCAGCTGCCCCAGCTGAGCCGCCGAGGCGATGCTGCCGGAGATATCGCCGCTCCTGTTGACTCGCAGAGGCAGATAACGCGGCTCCCGCAGCGCCTCATGCTCCATGGCCTGCAGCACCTCCGGCTCCGCCAGCAGCAGACCGGAGCGCCGCAGCTCCGCCTCTCGGGCCCGCCGCAGCTTGTCCGGCGGGATGTTCCGTTCCGCCGTTAGGATCCCGTCTCTGGCGGGAAGATACAACACGCCTGCCGGTTCGATCTCCCTGCCGAAGTAGCTGCCGCCCTCCTTCTGCAGCGTAAAGAGGTACAGCAGCATCTGGATATCCAGTCCCATCCGCACAGCGGCCAGATCGAACTGTTTTTTGCCGGACTTATAATCCACGACTCGCAGATACAGCTTGTCGCCCTTGATCCAGCCGTCTACCCGGTCCACCTTGCCGCCGATCCGCAGCTCCGCGTCCGGCTCCGAGACCACCACCGCCGGGAGCTTGCCGTTGTCCCCAAAGGACAACTCGAATTCCAGCGGTATGAAGTCCGAGTGCCGCAGCTCCTCCGCCACCTGATCCACCACGGCGTAGGCCGTGGTCCGCAGCCGCTGAAAGAGATAGCGGAAACGGGCATTTTTCTCCTGAAGCTCCCCCAGCTCCTGGGCGGCGTACACCTGGATATACTGCCGCGTCAGGGCATGGAGGGTCTCGTCGTCCACACTGGCAAAGCCCCCCTGAGCCAGCACATCCCGGGTGACGTTCTCCAGCAGGAAGTGGAGGAAGGTCCCGATCTGAGGTGCGTCGAAGGAAGCGGTCTCCCTGGGCTTGGCCCGGAGACCGTATTCCATGAAATAGGCAAAATGGCAGGACCGCAGCCGCTCCAGCCGGGAGGCGGACATGCTGATCCGGTCCCCGTACAGCGCCTGCACAGCACGGGGAGACAGAGCGCCCCGCTTCAGCGCCGCCGCCCGCTCCATGGCGGCCAGCCGGTCCCGGAAAGCGGGATCGGCCGTGAAAAACCGCCGCAGCTCCACCTGGGGCGCCTGCCCCGCCATCTCCAGGGCTGGAGCCGCCGCTGTTAAGCGATATGTCTTGTCAATACTTTCCTTTTCGACCCGCAGAGCAGGGAACAGCCGCAGCAGCCGGTCCACCACAAAGGCGGGCCGCAGCTCCGCTCCGGACACGTCCGCCACCGGGTTGCTGACCGTCAATCCTTCCGTAGGCTGAGCCAGGGCGGCGTAGAGGTTTTGCAGCTCGATGCTCATCCGGTCCATGCCGGTGGGAGACAGCAGGATGCCCCGCTGAGCCAGCTGCTCACGGTCATCCTCGTTCAAAATACCGCCGCTCTGACCGGGGTCCGGCAGCACATGGTCATTGGCCCCCAGCAGAAACAAATACTTCACCGTGTGGCGGTCATTGCGGGTTATCTCGCTGACGGACACCTGATCCAGCGAAACGGGGATGGTGCCCACGCTGTACTCCCCCAGCACCTGGCGGAACAAGCGGGTGAATTCGTCCAGCCCCATTGGCTCATCCCCCAGCAGCTCCACAAACTGGTCCAGCACACCGCAGAGGATGTCCCATAGCTGGGCGGTCTCCTCCGCGTCCTGCATGCGGCCCGCGCCGGCCTGGGCGTACATCTGGCTCTCCAGGGCGCTCTGGAGGGACAGCTCCTCCATAAAACTGTAAAGCGCATTGACTTTCTCCCCAGCTGTTTCTCCGGCTTTCAAGCCCTCTGCCAGCCGGAGCAGCGGCTCCCGAACACGCCGGCGCAATTCATTGACCTGAGCCAGACGGGCCTGGCGGGCTTCGTTCCATGGCGCACCGTAGCCGTCCGGATTCTCCGTCCAGTCCGTCTCCCGCAGCCACATCTGTCCGTGGACCTCCCAGCGGATCACGTAGTTCTCCAGCAGATCACACTCCGCTGCCGTCAGCCCCGCCAGACCTGTTTTCAGCCAGCGGAACATATCGTCGTATTCATAGCCGTTTCCAATGGCTGCCAGTGCGCCGGCCAGCAGGCTCAGCACCGGCTTTTCCAGAATGTCGCTGCGGCGGCTGAGATAGGCCGGCACGCTGTACCTCTCGAACACCGTCTCAATGACGCTCTCATAGTCCCCCATGTTCCGAGCGGCCACGGTGATGTCCCGGTAGCGGCACTTTCCCGCCGCCACCAGACGGCGGATATCCGCCGCCGTCTGCTCCACCTCGGAGAACACGTTGTCCGCCTCCCGCAGCCGGACGGCGCCGCTGTCTCCTTCATAGGACACGGTCTCCCCAAAAAAATACCGCTCCACATGACCAAGGGCTGTGCTGTCCTCCGCCGTCAGGACGCAGATCTCCGCCGGACAGCCGTTGTCCCGGCCCAGGCGGCGCAGCTGCTCCATGGTCTTCAGGCTGGCCTCAAATATCTCTTCCCGGCTGTCCGGCTCTCCCAGCAGCGTCACGGTAACAGAACGGGCCTGCCGCAGAAAGACCCCCAGCGCCTGCCGCTCCTGGGCGTTGAAATAAGTAAAGCCGTCGATGAAAATATCTTTTCCGCAGACGTAGGCGGAATCCTCCAGGCTGTCGCACAGCTTGGTCATCCGGTCCCGGGCATCCAGTCCTGGACGGCGGAGCCGTGCCTCGTAGGCGGCGTACAGCAGGCTCAGGTCCCGTAACTTATCGCGGGTCGCTCCTGCGATATCCTGGGCTTGGACATACAGCGTCTCCGGCGTCACCTCATAGCACCGCAGCTCGTCGAAAAGGTCCAGCAGCTGCCGCAGAAATGAGGATTTCTGGGAGGGACGGCGGTATACCGTCAACTCCGGCGCCACCTCCAACAGGGCCTTTTGCAGCGTCAGCAGTTTGCCGCCGGCGTCCAAGGTCGTCTGGGCGGCGCCGCCAGTGATGCTCAGCACCCGGTCCCCCAGCCGACGGAAGCTCAGCACCTCCGCGTGGCGGCTGGCGGCGGGACCGCAGGCCCGGCACAGATCCACCTCCGCCTGGTGGGAGGCGTGCTCCGGCACCAGCAGGATCTGACGGCTCCCGTCCCCCAGCTCCGCGATGCGGCGCAGGACCGTATTTGATTTTCCCGTCTTGGCCCGGCCCATCAGGATCGTCAGCATAGAAGTATCTCCTTCCGTGGTTCTCTCCGCCATTATACCACAATTCTCCCGTTAGGACAGTCTTTTTTCAAGTTGTCAAAAAGGGGCGTATATGGTATGATAGCCGCAAAGCTGTTTCCCGCAGCCCTTTCCGCCTGCATCCGTCCGACACGGGAAGAAAAACACGCCGCTCAAAACGAAGAGCGGCGCGTCAAGAACACAGAAACAGGAGGCAATCCCATGCAGCATATCCCCAAAAGCACCACCGACGCTCTGAAATTGGAGCTGTTTGAGCCGGCTCTGGAAGCCGCCCTGCGGCCCTCGCCGGACTATGACGTATCCCGCTGGCTCTACGTCCCCAACACCTATTCCGAATACCGGTACATCCTGGGGACCCGGGGCGCAAAGCCCCTGATCTGCGTGGGCATCAACCCCTCCACCGCCGCGCCGGATGCCCTGGACCCCACCCTGCAATCCGCCCAACGCATCGCCCTGGCCAACGGGTACGACAGCTTTTTGATGTTCAACGTCTACGCTCAGCGGGCCACCCGGCCCGATGACATGGAGCCGTCCCTCAATCCCCTGCTACACGGGGAGAACCGGAAGGCGTTCCGGTATCTGCTGTCACTGTCGGAGGGCCCGGCGGTGTGGGCCGCCTGGGGCAACATCATCCTGAAGCGGGACTATCTGATGGACTGCATGCGGGACTTTGCCGCCGACGGCCAGGCCGTGGGGGCTAGGTGGTACACTGCCGGGCCGCTTTTAAAATCCGGCCAGCCCCACCATCCGCTGTATCTCAAGGGGGATACAAAGCTGATGGAGTTTGATATCGGCGCATATCTGAAAAAGTGAAATTTCCGCCCTGTTTCCCAGGCGGAAGTGGACAAAGGGAAAATATATAGAATAATATTCGGAAACATATACTTAATCCAAGTAATCGAGCAAAAAACTGGGATTTGATGGAGGTATATGAAGTGACGATCACAGTGAATATCTATTACAGCGGCACAAATGGAAATGCCAAAAAATTTGCGGAAGAAATGATTTCAAGTGGAGTCGTTCGTGATATTCGTGCAGAAGATGGAAACATCAGATATGAATACTTTTTTCCCATGGATCATCCGGAAACCGTGCTTTTAATTGATAGCTGGAAAGATCAGCATTCAATAGACGTTCACCATGCTTCCCCCATGATGGCAAAAATCAAGGAACTTCGAGAGAAATATAACTTACACATGAAAGTGGAACGATATGTGTCTGATGAAAATGGAATTTCTTCCACAGATCAAGCATTTATAAGGAAATAAGTCTGCAACTTTCAGTTTGTCGGGAAACAGTAAATCCAGCCGAGCCGGTCAACGGCCAGTTCAACAATCATGCCGCCGGGAGAACTCTCCCGGCGGCATTCCATTCACTTCAGCAGTTCCCGGACGTATTCCAAGCTGACATCCATTCCCCGGGCCACACCCTCCACGCTCAGCCCGCCGTCAAGGAAACGGCGGGCCACTTTGGCCATGCTCTCCCCCACCTCGATGATATGGCGGTCCGGGTCGTACAGCCGCACGGCCCGCTGGCCCCAGCGGTGCTCCTGAACGGGATGGACCAGCTCCGTCTCCGGATGCTGTTCCAGGACCTTCAAAAAGGCGTCGAAGTCATCAGCCTCGTAATACAGCTCGGCTTCAGCCCCTCCAAAGCGGATGTCCGCAGGCGTCTTTCCCAGAAAGCCAGCCCAGCTCTCCAGGGTTTGAAGGGCTAGTCCGCCGGTCAGTACCACGTTGGTGCCAAAGTCGTTCACAATTTTCAGTCCCAGTACATTTCTGTAAAATTCCAGGGACTTCTTCAGATCCCGCACAACAAACAGCACACTGCCCGCTCTCAATTCCATTTTCTCTGCAGCTCCTCCCAAAACTCCACCGCCTTGAATTTCAGTACATAGCCCTCGTTCTCCTCGGTGATCAGACCGATCTCCTCTTCTGAAAATCCTGCCGCCAGCGCGGAGGCCGGCACATCGGCGGACGCGGCGGTACACAGGGGCGGAAACACCACGCACCACCAGTTCTGTCCCGCCGCCTCGCCGATCAGGACCCGCAGAGACAGATACCGCCCCGCAGGCAAGGTGAAGCCGTCATACTCCTTCGTGGGAAACTCCGCATCGGCCAATTCCACCGTCACCGGGTAATCATACCCGTTGGCGGCCACCGTCTCCCCCGCCAGGCGCTCCAGCTCCAAGAGGCGGCCTTGCAGCAGGACCTCCGCCTCTTCCCGGTCTGCCACTTCCCGCAGCAGCTCCGTAGCCCGTTCCAGCACCGTGTCCCGTACCCGCAGCTTCAGTGCCTGATCCTCTTCGGAATCGGAATTGGCCAGCACGTGGAGCCGCACCACCTTATCCGCCAGCGCGTCCTGGGCCCGCAGCGCCAGCGCCCCGGAGGCCAGAAACACCGCCAGGCCGATCAGCAGCACGATCTCCATCACTTTCAGTCTGTTTGCAGACTTTGCAGCAGTTTTCATCGTATTTCCATCCTTTTCTATGTAGGTCCTTCCCGGACCTTTGCGGAGAGTATGGACAAAAATACGGATATTGATACCTATTTTAGAATTTTTTTACCGGCTCCGCCAGAAAGGTCTGTTTATATTTCCGGCGCAGGACCTCCAAGGGCCATTCGGTTTCCTCCCGCCGGCCGAACAGGCCGAACACTGTGGGACCGGAGCCGCTCATGACGGCGTTCAAAGCACCGCAGCGCAGCAGTACCTCCTGGATATATGCCACCTCCCGGCGGGCTTCAGGCTGCAGGACCTTCTCAAAGACATTGCCCATCCGCCGGGCGACCCCCGCCAGGTCTCGTTGCTCCAAGGCAGCCGTCATACTGCCGATGTCTGGGTGGTCTTTCAGCTCAGCCCCATCGGCCTTGGCAAACAGCGACGGGGTCGGGATGTCAAAGTCCGGCTTGCAGAGAATAAACCAGCATGGGGGCAGAGGCGGCAGGTCCGTCAGGATCTCGCCCCGGCCCTCCGCCAGGGCCGTGCCGCCCCGGACGCAGAAGGGCATGTCGCTGCCCACCTGAAAGCCGATGCGCTCCAGCTCCTCCCCCGGCATCTCCGGGCAGTAAGCTTCCCGCAGGAGCCGCAGCAGCGCCGCCACATCGGCGCTGCCGCCGCCGAGACCGGCATAGGCCGGCGTTCGCTTTTTCAGCGTCACGCTCAGCCCCGGCATGGGCCGCCCAATGGCCGCAAAAAAGGCCTCCGTCGCCCGCTGCTCCAGGGGTTTTTTCCCTAAGGGCAGCTCAAATCCCTCTATGTAAAGGGAGAACCCTTCCCCACGTTTCTCCACCGTGACGGTATCGCAGAGGGACACGGTCTGCATCACCATCCGCATCTCGTGATAACCGTCGGGCCGCCGCCCCAGAATGTCCAGGGCCAGATTCACCTTGGCCGGGGCCTGTTGTGTCATCCGCTCCATCGCGCTCGCTCCTTGTTGACGATGCCTTGTATTATACCATGAAGCGCTAGCAGAATGGTATAATATGCCATGTTTTGCGGTTCCCGGCAAGGCCGGGGAGCAAAACGGCGCATAATAATGGATAATAGCCGCTCTGCGGCTATTATACCATATCCTCTCTTGCCTGGAAAGCCGGACGGCGGAAGAATTTTTCCGCCGCAACCGTCCAGTTGCGAAAAGTTGGTGGACGCAACCCCCGCTATCTGCTATGCTGGTCCCATGAAAACAAGGAGGGATCATACATGAACAAAGCCGATCAAATACGGGAGGCCCGGGAACAGGCGGGCATGACCCAGGAGACGCTGGCGGAGCGGCTGGGCGTCAGCCGCCAGGCAGTCTCCAAGTGGGAGTTGGGCAACGCGGAACCGAGCTTGGAAAACCTGAGCGCCCTTGCAGAGATCCTGGGTGTGGAATTCACCGACGAGGAACTCCCGAAGAACGCCAAAAATCCCTGGAAGCCCCTTTCCCTGCTCCTGGGCTGTCTTCTGCTGGCGGCTCTGGTGGCCCTGGGCGCCGTCCTTCGGCCATGGGAAGCACCGGAGGACGGCCAGGATCTGCCATCCATTGCCAGCATCGCCTTTTTCACCCCGGACGGCACGCCCCTCCGGCCGGACCTGGGGGACGGCTGGCTGCTTTTCGCCCCAGAGGCCCAGGTACTCATGGCGGTCAGCTTTCAAGACAATGAAACATCCCCTGTCCACGCCGTCTCTGCTTTCATCACTCCCACAGGGACGGAGACCTTTGACGAGCGGCAGCAGGTGGCGGTCCAGGCAGTGGATTCAGCCCGGTCCATCGCCCTGCTCCCCCTGGACATGTCCCCGGAGATCATGAGCATGGGGCATTTGGATGTCATGCTGGAATGCGGCGGCGGGCAGACCGTGACCGAGACCCTGAATATTACCACTGTGTCATAATCCTCTGTGCCCATGGTTTGGACAAGAAAGTACGCCCCGGCGGAAGTTCCGCCGGGGCGTCTTTGCAAATTGTTTACTTGAGCCTGCGGGCCTCCACATAGTAGCGCTTGTCCTGGGCGTGGCCCATGGAGAAGGTCTTGCGGGGCAGCACACCGTCGGCCATGACGGTCTTGAACAGCTGCTCCTTGCCCATGGCGGGCAGTTTGAAACCGATGTTGCCGGGTTTGGCGCCCAGCTCGTCGGTGACCTCGTCGCCGTGGATATAGTCCACCTCACCGCCGTTTTCCTTGAGATAGACGTCAATGAACGCCTGGAGGGTCCCCACTGCCAGCTGGACCTTGGGGTCCGGCACCGTGATAAAGCCCGTGTGGCCCTCGTAGGTATAGGCGATGGTGTGTCCTTCGCCCCGGCCCTCATGGGCATTGGGATAGAACGTCTTAAATGCCTCCAGCATCTTGGCGGGGTCCACGCCGAACACCACACGGTGGATCGGCTCGAACTGAAGGGCGTCGTCGTGGTTGTTCACCACCTCCACCAGGGCGTACCGGGCAGGCAGACTGGCCCATTCGCTCTCAGGCGTGACCTTCTTCAAATTTTCATAGCACTGCTTGGCGGTGGCAAGAGAGTGGTTGCCGTCGCCCACGGCGAACAGCAAAGGCGCGGCGTCCTTCATGCCGTACTTCTTCTCCATCTCCGCCGGGCTGCACAGGCCCGCCAGGGCCGCCGCCACGCCGTCCGCCTGGGCGTCCGTCAGCTTCCAGCCCTTCAGACTGCCGCCGCCCTGCTGCAGGGTAAAGTCATAGACCGGCTCCATGGCGCCGCTCTGGGCGGTCAGCGGCTCGATGACAGTCCGGTCCGGATCGTCGATCAGCAGCATAACGTGGGGCAGCTCGATGGGAGCATCCTGCCGCACCTTCACTCGGGGCGGGATGCGGGAGAGCACCGTACCCTCTGTGGCCCGGATCAGCGCACCAGAGCCGGGGGTAAAGTCATACTGGTCCAGATCCACCATGCCAATGAGGCCGTGGCGGACCTTGCCGTCGGACTGGGTCCGCTCGATGTAAATGAGGGAGGCGGGCAGTTCACGGAACACGCCCTGGTCCAGATAGCCCTGCATGGCGGCGTTGATGCCCGCGATGTGTTCATCCACATTTGGATCGTTCAGCCTGGCCTCCGGCAGGATCATCCGCAGCGTGGAGGGAGCGTCCCCCACAGTCTCCTCCACCGCCTGCCAGTACTCCGGCTGAGAGGTGAACTGGTCGCAGGCCACCACGGCCCACTTGGTCATGTCCGCATCCTTAGGCAGAAGGATATCCGCGGGATAGAAGCCCAGCTTGCTGAATGTTTCGTTCATATTGTGTCTCCCTTCCAAATTTTATTTACGCAATTCCTGGTATTTATATAGTGTAGTTAAGCTGCAAAAGTCCCAACGTCTTTTCCCCTCTTTTACAGCGCCGCCTTGATGGCCGCCAGCAGGTCGCCGAACTCCTCATAGGCGGGCAGCTCCGGATAGTCCGCCTTGATCTTATCTGTGCTCTTGAACAGGAAGCCCGCCTTGCTGGCCTGGATCATGCCCAGATCATTGTAGCTGTCGCCACTGGCGATGGTCTCGTATCCAATGGACTGGAGGGCCTTCACCGTAGTCAGCTTGGACTTTTCACACCGCATTTTACAGCCGGTGATCTCGCCGTCGGGAGCCACCTCCAGAGAGTTGCAGAAAATGGTGGGCCAACCCAGCTTTTTCATCAAGGGCTTGGCAAATTCCTCAAAGGTGTCGCTGAGTATGATGACCTGGGTCAGAGACCGCAGCTCATCCAGAAATTCCTTGGCGCCGGGCAGCGGGTCGATCTTGGCGATGGTGGCCTGGATCTCCTTCAGGCCCAATCCGTGCTCCTTCAAAATACCCAGCCGCCAGCGCATCAGCTTGTCATAGTCCGGCTCGTCCCGGGTCGTCCGCTTCAGCTCCGGGATACCGCTGGCCTCGGCAAAGGCGATCCAGATCTCCGGCACCAGAACGCCCTCCATATCTAAACATACGACATTCATCAGTATTCCCCCTATCACAGCAATTGGACATCATGCTTGCCGTCATTATACAATATCCCGCCGCCGCTTTCAATCCTCTTTTCTCTTTTTTCAAAAAAGGTCTACCTTTTTTTGCATAGTTTCCGCAAATCGGGGAAACCTACTGGCAAATCCCCTGTATGGGGCTTGAATGGAGGTTTGTCCATGCTGATCGACAAGATCGCGCTGATCCTGGTCATCATCGGCGCCCTGAACTGGGGCGGCATCGGCCTGTTCGCCTTTGACACGGTGGCCTTTCTATGCGGCGGCCAACTGGCCCTGCTGTCCCGGGTCATCTACGCCCTGGTGGGACTGGCGGGCCTGTGGTGCATCACTCTGCTGTTTCGGACGGGAGAGGAAACGGGCCACACGCCCCACGCTGCGTAAAAAAGCGGGACGCTTCTCAGGCGTCCCGTTCTTTTTTACACAGGTATCATTTCTTTTTCCGCATCAGTTCCTGATTCTGTTCCAGCAGATGAGCGGACACGATATCCAGCTGCTCTCCCTCCCGGTAATGGTCCACCAGATTGTTCTCCTGCAGCGCCGCTTTGGGATCATTGCGGAACACCAGCTTCAGCAGCACCGGCGTCAGGATGGCGCAGCCCACCACCGTGATGATGACCGGCGTCATCACCGCCTGACTGAGCACGCCCATGGACAGGCCCCGGTTGGCAACGATCAGGGCCACTTCGCCGCGGCAGGCCATGCCCGCGCCCACCTGGACGCACTCCTGTCCGCTGAAGCCGCAGAGCCTGGCCCCCAGGCCGCAGCCGACGATCTTAGACAGGATCGCCACCGCCAGCAGCAGCAGAGAAAACAGCAGTAAACGCCCGTTCAGCTCAGGCAGGACCACCTGGATACCGATGCCCGCAAAAAACACCGGGGTCAGCAGCAGATAGCTCAGCGGCTCAAAGCGGGACTGGACATATTTTGCCTTTGGCGTGGACGCGATGACCAGCCCCGCCGCAAACGCCCCTATGATGTCCGCCACGCCGAAGAATTCCTCGGCGCAGTAGGACAGCAACAGGCACAGCACGAAGGCCAACACGGAGTACCTTCGGAGATTTCTGCCATCTGCCTGGGAGATCATCCAGCAGAAAAAGCGGATGGCCCCGAACGCCACCGCCACAGTGAACACGAAAAACAGTGCGATCTTCAGCAGCACCAGCGGCAGGCTCACGCCCTGTCCCGCAAAGCTGGTGACCACCGTCAAAGCGATCAGGCCCAGCACATCGTCGATCAGCGCGGCGGCCAGGATCGTGCCGCCCACCTTGGTATCCAGGCGGCCAAGCTCCTTCAGCGTCTCCACCGTGATGCTGACGGAGGTGGCCGTCAAAATGGTGCCAATAAACACGGATTCCAGCAGACTGGTCTCCGGCAGCCAGCCCGCCATTCCTGCCAGATAGCCAAACACCGTACCCATGGCCAGCGGCACCAGCACGCCGCACAGGGCCACGAAAAATCCAGCCCTTCCGGCCTCCCGCAGCTCCCGCAGGTCCGTACCCATGCCGGCTGTGAACAGGATCACGATGACGCCCAGCTCGCTGAGCTGGGTGAGGAACTCCGTTTCAGTCAGGACATCCAGCATGGCAGGCCCCAGGATCAATCCTGCCAGCAGCGCCCCCACCACCTGGGGCATCTGGAATTTTCGGGTCAAGATCCCCAGGACCTTTGTGCTCAATAAGATCAGAGCCAGGTCTAACAAATAATGATAGGACATTACAAGTCACCTCTTTGAAATGGACAGCGCCCGGCTGCCCGAACACGACGGCCTCTTTCCCGGGGTCTCCTATTGTAATGTGTATTGAACAAAGCCGTATACCTTGGAGGCTTTCAAGGTCAAATGGCTTTGTTCAAGTGCAAGGTTTTTACGCCAGTTAGCGCAAAAAACTTGTACCTTCCATTGGCGCAGTGCGATACACCAATGGAAATACACATTGCAACAATGTCTAAATTCTATAAAAACGGTTTGAATGAGCCGTTTTTATGGAATTACGCGGCATACGCCACGTGAATAAACCGCAAAGCGGTTTATTCGGCAGGCATTATTGTAGTCCTTTTGAATGGATTTACAAGCAACGAATCGCACAAAGAGAACCAGTTCTATTTTGTCATATTTGTCAAAAAGACCGCTGGCATCCCAGCGGCCTTTCCATATGTTACTTTACCAACAGCCGCTTGACCAGGGCCTCCTCCGGGGTGACGTTTATTGTCTGGCAGGTGGAATAGACCACCATGCCCGGGCGGGCGCCGGCAGGCTTTTTCACAAATCTCACCGGTGTGTAGTCCACAGGAACATTCCCACTCTCCCGGGCCTTGGAATAGTAGGCTGCCAACTTGGCGGCCTCCACGATGGTGTCGTCGTCCACCGGCTGGCCGCCGGTGCAGAGGATCACATGAGAGCCGTGGATCTTCTGGGTGTGGAACCAGATGTCCCGGTGGTCCGCGTCCTTCAGCGTCAGCTTGTCATTCTGGTGGTTGCTGCGGCCCACCAGGACCCGGAAGCCGCTGGTGGTGCGAAACTCCCGGGGCTTTGCTGTCCGCTTCAGTTCCTTCCTGCCCTTCCCCTGCTTCCGCAGGAATCCGGCTTCCTTCAGCTCGCTGCGGATATCGATGAAATCCTGTTCTGTCTCTCCGTGCTCGATCTCCTCCAGCACGCTTTCCAGATATTCCAGGTCCCGGCGGGCGATCTCCATCTGCTCCCGCAGATACTTCTCCGCGGTCTTTGCCTTGGCGTACCGCTTGTAATACTTGGCGGCGTTCTGCTGGGGCGTCAGCAGCGGGTCCAGCTGGATGGTGACGCTGGCGCAGTTTTCGTCGTAGAAATTCTCACAGGTCAGCCTGCTCTGTCCCCGCTCCATGCGGTAGAGGTTGGCGGTGATCAGATCTCCGCTGATCCGCAGCTTGTCCCGGTCCTGGATCACGGCATAATCCTTCTCCTGCAGCGCCAGCTTCCTGCGCAGGCGGTCCCGGGCCGTGGCGGCGGTGCGGAGCAGGTCCCCTCCCCGCTGGCGCGCCCGCTCCTGCCGCTCCCGGGCCTCATAGAAGCTGTCCAGCAGTTTGCAGAAGCTGTCAAACCGCTCCAGCTCCATGGCCGCGCCGTATTGCGTGATGGGCAGGCAGGCGAATTCCGCCGGATATCCCTCTTTTTTCAGGCAGACAGGTGTAAAGTGATTTTCCTGTATTACATTGATAAATCCTTGTATTTCCCGCCAGAAGCATTCTCTGCCTTCCCCGTTCAGAGCAAAGACGCGGCTGTCCGTCTCCCCGGTCGTCCGAAAAACCAGCTCCCGGGCCATCAGCGGCGAAACGCCAAAATACTGGTCTAGCAGGAAGGCGTCCAACAGCTGTTCCGGGTCGGCGGCTGCCAGCTTCTCCCGGAAGCCCGCCTCAGTCTCCTCCGTCACCGGCAGGCGGCCTGTGGAGGCCGGCGGTTCATAATACAGCCCCGGCAGCACCTGTCGGGCGGCGGACATGTCCGCGTCGACCCGGCGCATGCAGTCGATGATCCGTCCTTCCCCGTCCAGCAGGATCAGGTTGGACCGGCGGCCCATGGCCTCCAGCACCAGGGTCCGGCGGCCCGGCTGGCCAAAATCGTCGGTGATGTCCAGCTCCAGCCGAACCAGCCGCTCCAGGGGCGGCTGAGCTATGGCAGCCACCCGGGCGCCCACCAGATGCTTGCGAAGCAGCATGCAGAACATGGGCGGCTCCGCCGGATTGTCCCGGCTCAGCTCCGTCAGCTGGATGCGAGACGCATTGGCTCCGGCGTTCAGCAGCAACCGGCGGTTTCCCCGCAGCAGCAGGATCACCTGATCCCGGGCAGGCTGCTGGACCTTGTCGATGCGCAGGCCCAACAGCTGGGGCCGCAGCTCCTCCACAACAGCCTGTAAACAGATCGCGTCCAGTGCCATCAGTCAGTTTCCTCCATCATCTTTTGAAACAGCTCATTGATCCGGTCCCGCTCCCCCCGCAGAAACAACCAGCCCAGCAGCGCT
The DNA here is from genome assembly GCF_947631165.1 of uncultured Dysosmobacter sp. Lineage (GTDB taxonomy): Bacteria > Bacillota > Clostridia > Oscillospirales > Oscillospiraceae > Oscillibacter. Next base: position 108,830 of record NZ_CANRKH010000004.1, read on the forward strand.
TCCAGCGCCGTGGCCTCGCCGTACTGGGCGCGGCTGGCGTGGCCGGGAATGGACTTCACCTGGGCGTTGCGGCCCCGCTTGAATACTGCCAGCTCTTCCGCTGTCAGCAGCGGCAGGATGCGCTCAGCCCGTTCCGCCTGAGACTCGGCGCACACCAGCCGAATGGTGGCTTGGTGCAGTCCCTTTCCGGTGGCCTTGCCGTGGGCGCACAGCCAGGATCGGACCAGAAGTTCAAACACCGCGTCCCCCATGTGGGCCAGGCCGATGGAGCTGATGGCCCGAAGCTGATCATTCGTGAGACACGGCGCAAAATCGTTTTCCATGAAACACTCCTCATATATTTACACTTTAGCGTTTATTATATCACGATTTTTGTATTTTGTCACTCCGGATTTTGCAGTGGAACGCCGGAAGAACAGCTCTTGGGCACAGACTGCCCCTCCGCATTCTCCACTCCCAGGCAGGACTGGCGAGGGCGGCCCTCCGCAAAATCAAACGGGAGGAGCAGTGACTCCTCCCTCTCTTAAACACGCTGACATCTGAGCGCCCCGGACCCTTTCGGGTCCGGGGCGCTGTTCACTCATGAACGATCAGCAGCAGGGATTGTTGTTGCAGCCGCAATTGTTGTTGCAGCCACAGCCGGAGCCGCTGTTTCCGCAGCAGCACCAGATGATGATCAGCAGAATGATGATCCAGCAGCAGTTGCCGCCGCCAAAGCCGTTATTGCACATACAGGAGACCTCCTATGAAATGTTGGCCGTATTTGCCGGCCTCACCCCATAGTATGCGGTCCCCAGCCAGGGGTTCCCGAAAATTTCAGCTCACAGCCGCCAGCCGGTCACCAGCATGGCGGCGCTCTCCCGCTCCATCTGGGTAAACACACCCTTTTCCGTCAGCATATCCCCCAGGGTCCGGCTCCCGTCAGGCAAAAATGTCTCCAGCGCGTACCAGGAGATATACACCAGTTCCGCCCGGAGGAAGCGGTCTGTCCTGAGCATCTCCGCCTCTCCGGCAGTCAGCAGTCCCGCCGTCTGGGCGCGGGACAGGGTATCGGACAGGTCCGTGTTGGCGGCGGAGCTGTATCCCATGGCCCGCAGCATGAACTCTGTGTACTGATAGGCATTCACCGCTCCGGTTGGCTTGAACAGTGTGGCGGTATAGCCGTTGGTGTAGCCCATCTCATATGCATATCCCACATATTTCTCCGCATCGGAGCCTTTGGCAATGTCCGTAAAGGGGATAGCTCCGGACCAGGACAGTGCCTGATCCTCCTCCCCCAGCACGCGGATGAACATGATCAGCGCCTGGAGCCGGGTGGGCGCTGCTTCCAGGTCAAAGCCCTGTCCATAGCCGGTAAAGCTGCCCTTGAACAGGTGCAGCTCCTTCAGCGCGGCAGCCATGGCGTTGTAATCCACTTCGCCGGACTCCATGCGGCTGGCGCTGCCCTGATGATCCAGCACCGCCGTTTTCGAGGTGATCATAAAGGAGGCTGCGGTATCCTCCGCCACGATATAGCGATGGTTCGCTTGGAGCGCCGCCCCGCTGGCGGCCACAGTCCCGGTGGTAGTATCCACCACTGCCCCGGAATCGTAGGTGATCCGGCCGCTTCCGGCCAACAGCAGCACATTGGCGCCGGTCTCTCCCACCAGTACATCGGCCTTTTTCATCCGGGTCTCCGTCCAAACGGCGGGGTCGGCGCTGAGAGCGCCGCTCTCCGCGGCCTCCAGCAGCGCCTGATCCGAGATATCCAGCCGTTCATCGACCCGGCTGTCCACCAGAGCCGTAAACACGCCGTTCAGATAGGACAGGGACGACAGCGGGTCCCCCGCGTCTCCCGCCGCCACCGCCCATCCGGCGGCAGCCAGCACGACGCACAGCGCCAGCAGCGCGAATTTCTTTTTCATAAGCGGGTATGTATCCTTTCGTCGGTCTGGCGGCCCATGACTGGGTCGGCATCAGCGGTTGGCGATGCGGTAGCTGAGGGTCAGCAGACTGTCCGCAAAGTGGATGTTCTCAAATTTTACATTGGGGTCCGTACTGGAAAGCTCCACATTGGTGAAGTTCCAAAAGCCCTTGACGCCCAGCTCGATGAGGTGATCCGCCGTATCCTGGGCCACAGCCTGAGGAATGGTCAGCACCACCACATCCACACTGTGCTTTTCGATGTAGCTGTCCAGTACGCTCATGGCATACACCGGCACACTGTTCACCACGGAGCCGATCACCGCCGGCGAGATGTCAAAGGCCGCGTCTACGGTAAAGCCCGCGTGAGAGAACTTGAAGTTTTGCAGCAGCGCATGGCCCAGATTGCCCACGCCGATCATAATGAGATGGTGGTCATTGTCCACGCCCAGAATATGTCCGATCTCCGCACGCAGTTCTTCCACATTGTAGCCGTAGCCCTGCTGGCCGAATTCACCAAAACAGCTGAAATCCTGCCGAATCTGGGACGCGGTGATGTTCATCTCCTGTCCCAGAGAATGAGATGATATCCGCACCACACCGCTGGCGCACAGATCCGTCAATTGCCGGTAGTATCGGGGCAGCCGCCGAATGACAGCGTCAGAAATATTTTCTTTTTTCAAAGCACTCACTCCTAAGTCACAGGTCTTGTTAAGTATTTTTCAATGAACCACGAAATTTGTTAAATATTTTTCAATATATAGTTTATCTCAAAAGCTTCAAGTTGTCAATTTTTTTAACAATCTTTTTTATATTTTTTCTGAAAAGTTCTTTACATCGAAAATCTTTTCTGCTATACTACCAAAAGATGTGTGAGATACATGTCTCTTGCTAACGCGCCCGTGGCGCAGTTGGATAGCGCGTCAGACTCCGACTCTGAAGGCCGCTGGTTCGAATCCAGTCGGGCGTACCACTTAAAAGACACTTGCGCAAGCAAGTGTCTTTTGGTTTAATGCAGACAAAGGAGGGATTGCCATGGCTCTTGAAAATAAACTGGGGATCACATCCTCTGCTGACCTCGCCTGCGAAGAAGAGCGGATCAGCAAAAAGAAAGCTGTCGAGCTTTTTGACAGGGGCCTGCTGGATCAGCTGGTGGCCGGGACCTTCTCCTCCCTGCAATTCATCCATAAGTACCTCTTTGACGAGATTTACGACTTTGCCGGAGAACTTCGGCGATTGCAAATATTGAAAAGATGCCGCAGGCCACTTTTGATGAGATCATCGAAAAGTATGTGGAGATGAACATTGCCCACCCCTTTCGTGAGGGCAACGGACGCAGCACCCGCATCTGGCTGGATCTGCTGCTGAAAGCCGAGCTGCATCAGGTAGTAGACTGGAGCCATGTGGATAAAGAGGATTATCTGCTGGCCATGGAGCGCAGTCCTATCCGGGATACGGAGATCAAGCATATCCTGAAAAATGCACTTACGAACGAAATTGACAGCCGTAAAGTGTATATGAAAGGTATTGACCACAGCTACTACTATGAGGGTTATACAACCTTCAGGGCCGAAGAATTGTAGTAATTCCGATTATAAATTCCCTTGCAGATCAATCGGCTGCAAGGGAATTTTTGCTCTGTGTGAATCTATGCTTAGTAGCGACCATTTTTTACTGGAGGAAATTTGTACGGCTCCGCCACACACTGGCACAGCACCGCTCCGCAGCGGCGGCAGATATAAAGCCGAAGTCGGTTGCCAAAGAGTCCGTGGCATTTGAAGGTTACCAGCGCTTCACCATGCTGCCAGCCAAGGCCGATGTCCTCGGAGCCGCAGTATTGACAGCGTGTAACGGGAATCTGTTTTTTCATAATCGTATCCTCCGTTAAATTTCCAGTCCCTGATGCAATTCCGTACTTGCCGCTTTCTTGTCGAAGGCGTGGATGCAAATATCCAGCGTTGTGGAAGGCTGACTATGCCCCAGCAGTCCAGCCACCGTTGCCATATCTGTTCCGTTGGCGATCAGGAGGCCGGCGTTGGTATGGCGGAAGGAATGGATATTCAGCTTTTCCGGCAGACCGTGCTTCCTTAGAATCAGCTTGAACCGCCAGGTGAAGCCGTTGGGCGTCATGGGCCGTTGGAATCCATTGCGGCGGAACACATAGTCATCCTCGGTCAATTTCCGTTCCTCATAGGTTTCCGTCTGCCAGCGTCACTCCTTACGGTACTCCTTCAGCAGAGATGCCATCTCCGGCGAGAAGTACACATAGCGATCTCCCGCTGTGGTCTTCGGGTCTTTTACGATGATGTCCTCGCCGGTGACTTTGACCACGTTCCTCTGGATGTGGATGGTGCGTTCCTTTTCCTCTCTTTCGGATACTTGCTATACTGGTTCTCCGCCCTTTTCTTGACCTCGGCACTGTCGAGACCGGTTATATAAGCACAATATACCGAAAGAAAATTCAGGAAGCTATTACCAGAAGCAACAATTATCCAACAGAATTTTGTATACTTCCTGCCATACTGCGGGAGCGGTTCACCCAGGCCGCCGACGTGAACATCCTGCTGGCGGGCTGCGCGGAGCCGGACCTGAAGGATCCCCGGCTGATGGAAAAGTACAACGCTCCCACGCCGGCGGAGGCGGTGAAGAAGCTGCTTCTGCCCGGCGAGATCGTGGATCTGTCCAACGCTGTGGAGCAGCTGACCGGCTACCGCCGGAAGACCATCAGTGAAGTAAAAAACGGCTGAGGGACGGCGACGACGCGGAATTGGGCCTGCTGTACTACCTGTTCTCCGCCCACCACTGGGGACTTCACAATCTCCGGGCCCTATGGGAGGGATAGACAGGCTGGCATGACCTGATCTACGCGCTGGCATCCTATGAGGCCAACGAGCGGGCGGAGCATCTGAAAGGTCTGACGGACCGCCCGAAGGTCAAGATCGTGAAGACCAGGGCAAAAAAATAAAGCCGCCTCGGAGAGAAGCGGCTTCAAATAAATCAGAGAAATAAGAGCGAGAGAGCCAACAGGAGTAATCCCAAACTCATGCAAACAAAAAAGGCCATAACTGGACTTTCCGCCATAAGCTCTTTTATATGACGCATCATATAATTACCCCCTATGTTTTAAATTATGATAACACAGCCTATGCAGAATGTCAAGAAAGGTGGTGTGTTGATGGCCGAAACCTCTATTGTTGTTAAAACAACAGACAGATATTCGGATGCAGTAAAAAAATGTCAAAAGTAACGAAGTCTTTCAGCAAAGACATCGATGAGTTGGAAGATACGCTACATAAGTTGGATAAAAACAAACATTCTCTAAAACTAGATCTAAAAAAGGCTCGGTCTGAGCTGCGTGCAGCAGAAAAGCAATTTGATTTAACCCGCTCTGCTGCAGATAAGCTGTAGATGGAAACAGCGCAAGCTAACTATGACAGTATTGTTCGCAATCTCAAAGCAGTCACAAAGACCGCAGGAGATACAGAGAAAGCAATTTCTAAAGTAACCAACCGTGCATCTGGTGGTGGTTCTGGTACAGTCAATTCCATTGTTTCTGCAATTGCCGCCAGTGGAATCGGGCAAATGGTTGGGGATACTGCCCTTAACCTCGGTAATGCCATGGTTGGAAGCTTACTCGGTTCTAATGGCGGCACAATTGCATCTAATGCATTCTCTTCTACAGCCTCTGGTGCTGCAATGGGAACCGCAGTTTTGGGGCCAGGTGTTGGAACAGCAATCGGTGCTATGGCTGGCGCGGCATTAGGTGCCGCCAACGGTATTGCCCAAAATTTTGAGAAAAAGGACGATGCCTTTAAATCCGTTGTTCAAGAGCGGTATGATACTGTGACCCAGGAGCAGGCGGACAGTCTGACCACCGGCTCCGCTCTGGCGGCTCAGCGGGAAACGGACCGCATTTCCTTCGCTACGCTGTTCAAGGACGCCGGGATCGCAGACAAATACCTTTCTGACCTGGTGGAAATGGCCAACAACACGCCGTTCCTCTATGACGATCTGACAGCCATGAGCAAGACCCTGGCCACCTACAGCTATGGCGCAGACAGCATTCTGCCGGTTTTGCAGACCGTGGGCGACACCGGCGCGGCGCTGGGCATGAACGCCTCCGGCATGAACATGGTGTCCACCGCCATCTTTAAAACACGGTGCCCCCACATGCTTTCTCACAGGCTGGACACATCCACACAAAACAATGCAGACAGGGCACATTATAGGCTGGGGCGACCAGCTTGCTCTTGAGCGGCCACGCAGGCTTCCTATCCGTCTTGTCTCAGCTCCCGTGTTATTGGAAGGAGTGGCTGGTCAATTGTCCCCTGCCGCAAACAGCCTCTTTTCTCCCATCAAAGCGGGGGTCCACATACTGCTGAAACCAATCGCCTAACTGGGCCGCGAGAGCTGCCTGGACCTCCGCATACTGAGATCTTCCATAGAGGTTTTTTTCCTCGCCGGGGTCACCTGCCAAATCGTAAAGCTCGTTGGGACCGTCGGGATACCGCAGCACCAGCTTCCACTCCATAGTGCGGATCATGCGGCAGGGACCGTATTCATCAAACACCACGACACTGTCCCGCACCCGCTGTGCTTTGCCGGTCAGCAGCCTCGCAAAGCTGACTCCCGGCATTTCGGCCGGCTTTTGAAAGGGTACGTCCGCCATGTCCAAAATCGTCTCGTACAGGTCATAATGGCTGGCCATCTCATGGCACACCCAATTCTCTGGGATAACGCCCGGGCAGGCGAACAGCCCCGGCACCTTCACGGAGGTATCGTACATGTTGACCGGCAACGTGCCATTGCCCTTGCCCCATATGCCGTGATGCCCCATATTCATGCCGTTATCGCCGGTGAATACGATCATGGTGTCCTCAGCCAGCCCGCGCGCTTCCAGCTCGTCCAGCAAGCGTCCCACCTGGGCGTCCATCGCCGTAACAGCGGCATAGTAGCCGGTCAGGCTCTCTCTGCGGTGCTCCTGCCAGGTTTCCGGGATCGGCCCATACTTGGCGGAGGAAAAGCGGATGCCCTCATGAGACTCGCTGTTCCACTGTGCCAGCGTCTTTTTTCCATTGGGCGCCCAAGGGTGCGGCGGGACATTGGGCGTGGAGTCAAAGGGGCAGTCCCGGTACAGATCGATATATTCCTTGGGATGACTGACCTCAGACCATGGGGAATGAGGGGCCGTGAAGTGGACTGCCAGGAAAAACGGGTCCTCCGGCCGCTGGCGGAGGTCCAGAAACGCGATGGCGTTATCGGCGATGATGTTCGTGATATATTGGCCGTGCTTCAATTCCATGACGCCGTTTTCCAGCACCACCGGATAGAAGTAGTTTTCGCCGCCCATGGCGGTGGTTTTCCAATAGCTGAAGCCAGCTTGCGGCGTGTAGCTGTCGCCCATGTGCCACTTGCCGGAAAGGCCGCATTCATAGCCATTTTCCGCCAGAAGCTGGGTAAAGGCCACATGTCTGTCCAGATACCGGATGGGCTTATCGCCATGGAGCTGGCTTTTGGGCCATCGATACTCCCAAGTGATCGTATCGGATGCAAATGCTTTTTTCAATTCATCCGACAGGACCCGTTCGTCCAGATGGCCCTTAGCCAGCCAGTCATGCACGCCATGCTGGGAGGGGATCTTCCCTGTGTAAATGGACATTCTGGCCGGTGAACACACTGGAGACGCGCAGAAGAAGTTATCAAAGCGCACGCCATGGGCGGCGATGCGGTCCAGATTCGGCGTTTTCAATTCGTGATTTCCCGCGCAGCCCATAGCCCATGCGCCGTGGTCATCGGTCAGAATGAACAAAATATTTTTACGTTTGCTCATACTCTCGCCTCGATTTTCAGAGATCAATGGAATAGCCTGCCGGCATCCGGGCAAGTTCCTCCGCCTGACGCATCATCCGCCGTGGCACTTCCGCGGTCTTTCTCTGGCCCCGGATCATCAGGGGAATGTGAACAGCGGCTTCCAGCACCAAGGACCGCCGTATACGGAGATGGGCGACAATGTCCTCTGTATGCTGCGAGGATGCTTCAGCTTTTGCAAAAGAGTGATTCTAAATAGCGCATATCATCTTGATAGACAGCCATATCCGTATAGTTCATGTACTCGAATACTCCCACGGCGTCCGGCGTGTACTTTGCACACCCCTCCGCGAAGGCACTCCAGTCAATAATCCCGTCCCGCAGCCTTTCGTGGGAATCTTGTCTGCCGTTATTATTGTGCAGATGATACGCGCAAACCCGGTGGTTCAGCGTCTTTTGAAGCTGCGCGATATCCATGCCGGCAACGGCTGCGTGTCCTACGTCTATCACACATCGCAATTCGGGAATCGTTTTAAACAGCCGCAGGAACTGCTCTTGATTAAACAACGGAACCCTTCCCGAGCAAAGATTTTCCGCGCCGAGGACGACCTCTTCCGCCTTGCAGATCTCGTGGAACCGGGCAAGGCGTTCCAAGGCACGCTGCCGGCAATCGCTCCTGTATACGGAGTCGTCAGGGCGTTCCACTTCACCATAGGTATGCACGACATAGAACTCGCCGTTGAATCGATGGTACAGGTCAAACGGCTTTTTCAGCGTTTCAAACAGCTTGCTCTCACTGCAATCCGCAGCAATATCAACGAACGCGAAGGGTGCGTGAATGCTGAATGGCCCCGGATCACGCACAGATAATTCCGTGAGCAGGCAGTTCCATTGATCCTCACTGCCAAACTCATAAAAGATCTCTACGCCAAAGGGTTTTTCGATTTTTAGCAGCTGTCTGATCTTAAATTTGTAAAAGCTGCAGGTACTGATGCTGTATCTCATTTTTCCGCCGCCTCTCCAGCTCTTTTCCTGAGGGCCTTGATTGCCTTGGAGATCGTGGGATATACCAACAGCAGCAAAGAGAACAGCAGAATGCAGAAGCAGATGGGGCGTCTGACAAGGATCATGGGATCGCCATAGGACACCATCAGTGAGCGCCGCAGATTGGTTTCACACAGTGTTCCAAGCACCAGTGCGATCGTAAACGGGATGACAGGAATCCCAAATTTTTTCATCAGGAAGCCGATCAGCGCAAACACGATCAGTACAGCGACCTCGATCATGCTGTTGCTGATGGCGAACGCGCCCATCGTACACAGCACAACGATGCATGGCAGCAAAATATTTTCCGGGATGCGGGACACATTTACAAACAGCTTGATAAACAAAGACCCCTGAAGCAGCATGAAAATATTGATCACAAGCAGACCGCCCATAATGGCATAAACCCAAATGCTGCCGGCACTGAACAGCTTTGCGCCCGGTGTAATGCCCTGCATGGTCAGCGCACCCAGCATGATCGCCATCACAGCGTCGCCAGGTATCCCCATTGTCAGCATGGGGATCAATGTTGCGCCGGTAACGGCGTTGTTGCCGGTTTCCGGTGCCAGAACACCTTCAATACTCCCCTTCCCGAACTTCTCGGGGTTTTTAGAGGCCCGACGGGCCTCATTGTAAGAAAACATGGCGGAGATTCCGCCTCCAGTACCGGGAATCGCGCCAATAATGACGCCAATAACGGAAGATTTCAAAATGGTTTTCCAATATTTCAGCAGATCCCGCAGCCGCAGGGCAGACTTGCTGATCTCATAGCCCCGCGTGCCGCTGTCGCCCTTTTGACGTGCCGTATTGCACTCAAACAGCACCTGGCTCAACGCATACACACCCAGCATACAGGTAACAGGGCGAAACCCGGCCATCAAGCTGCGGCTCCCAAAGATCATGCGGCCCGTCCCAAAAATAGGATCCAGCCCGACACAGCAGACCAGCAGGCCCAGCAGCGCCGAGATCAGGCCCTTTATAATATTGTCCTTTGACAGACTGATTGTCGCGCACAGGCCAAACAGGCAGATCGCAAACATCTCCGGGGACGCGATCACCTCCACAATCTTCGCCAGCTGGGGTGCCAGGAAGAGCAGTGCGGCCGCGCTGATCAGCCCGCCGATCGTAGAACCGTATAAGGCGGCTTTCAGCGCATCGCCCGCACGGCCCTGCTTTGCAAGGGGATAGCCGTCCAGCGTCGTTGCCGCGGAATTGGGCGTGCCGGGCGTGTTGATCAGGATGGCGGTGATGCTCCCTCCGTACATACCGCCGACATAACCGCCCAACAGCATGAACATGCTTGGGATGGACTCCATCCCGATGGTCATGGTCAAAAGCACTGTGACCGCAAAGGACACAGAGAGGCCCGGCATGGCACCAATTACAATGCCTGCGAACAGGCCAAGATTCATCATCAAAAGATTATGGATCGTAAAGATCTCGGCTAAAACGGCAAGTGACATAAGCGTCTCCTTTAACGAATCGGTACCAACAGGATTTTTGTAAACAACAAGTAGATAATGGCTGTGAACGCATAAAATATGGCATACATCTGCCACTTCCGGCAGCGCAGGCACCAAAGGATAATTGGCGGGACGATTATCGTTGCGGGAATGATACCGAAGCATTTAAACAGCAGCCCGTAAATCACAATAAGTGCAAAAATAACGTAGGGAAACAGCGCTTCCCGCCACTGTCCGGCGGTCCTCTTCTCAGCCGTCTCCCGCTCTCCACACACGCCCAGCTTCCAATATACGATCAGGCTCTTGACAAAGCCGATCACCGATACCAGCAGCAGGCCACTGGCGATCAGCTGGGGAAATGATTTGGGAGTAAAGGACTCCACTTCCATCATGGCCGTGACCTTGATCTGTGTTGGGATGACCCAAAAAAGCAGCACAAGGGATAAAATGATAAAGAAGAGCATCATATAAATATCTGTTTTTGCCTTTTTTCGATCCAAATCGAACGCCTCCTCTCATATTGGAAAAGGTCAGGCCGCGGCAGCGCAGCCTGACCCCTTACTTCTTAAAATCTGAATGCGGGGGAGCCACTCACACTCACATCAAGCCCGCGCTGGTCAGGATCTCCTCATACAAAACAAACGCGTCTTTGACAAGAGCAGTGATCTCTTCAGAGTCCTGAATAGAGGCGAAGGAACCGCAGCCGCTGTTCAGCAGATACTCCGCGTAAGCGTCCGAAGCAAGAATACCATCGATCTCCTTCGTCAGATACGAGACGATCTCATCAGGCGTATCCGCATTGACGCCAACGATCTTCCAGCCGGCCAGCGCGTCCATGTTTTTGATGCCGTAATCGCCGACGGCGGGAACATCCTGCAGATAATAAGAGGGCTCATTGGCCAGGCAGGCGATGGTATTGCACTCGCCATCGTTATAGTGGGTATAAATGAAGTTATCATCAGAGATCGCGAAATCCACTTCGCCGGTCAGCAGAGCCTGATAGGCGCCATTATTGCCATCATAGGCGATCGCCTTGCCAAGACTGGCTCCCTCGATTTGGCCCAGCAGAGACAGAATGCTCAAATGGCCGTAACCTCCGCTGTTGGGCACCGCATAGGAAAACTCATTATGGGATGTAACAAAGGCCACAAAGTCGTCATAGGTCTTGATATCGGAATCGACCGGAACTGTGATGGTAGCCATGCAGGCAGGCGTGATCATCGCAATCAGCTTGATATCCTCCAAGCCGTAACCAATATCCGGATTCATCAATGGCTGCGTGATCAGGCCGGCATTCGCCAGAGAGAAGATCGTGTAGCCGTCACTGCCGCGGGACAGTGCGTCGTTAATGCCAATCGTCTGATTGCCGCCGGTCACATTTTCAACACTGATATTGGTACCAATACTGGCTTGAAGTGCATCCGCCAGCTGGCGGCTGGCCAAATCAGTGGGAGAACCGGCGGCCACGGGAACGATCCAGGAAATATTCTTTGTGGGATAGTCATCAGGCTTTGCTCCGGGTTCGGGTGCCGCGGCAGGCTCATTCACCGAAGGCTGGGCAGGCTCATCTGCCGGAGGCTGCGAGTCGGATTTCGAGCAGGCAGCCAAGCTTGCCGCCAAAACCAGGGCCAGGCACAGTGAGAAAAACTTCTTTGTAATGCGTTTCATTGAAACCTCTCCTTCTTCATCTTTTACAAATTCAACGGAATTTGCAGGGGAACACATTAGGGGGTATATTCTTTAAAATAACAAATGGCGTCATGCTCCAAGTCATCCGGATCGGTTTTGCGGTTGCAGCTAAACCATAATTTACCGTTTGCGTTGTCGCAGGATTCGATCTCAAACAACGTCGGAAATGCTTTGGATGTAATGCGGAATGATAAATCCTCAGAGGCCATGATCGTTCCGCTCGCTTGAGATACATTATCATAAACCAAGATCACACTGATATTGTCATAGGTCATTGGAACATAAAGCCGATCTGTACCTGCCTTATAGCCAATTCCTTGATGGCGATATGCAGAAATGTTGTCGATCACACTTCCGTTCACCTTTGCATTTTCATAATCAATATCAAACGCATGTGTTACATTCACGATGCCGCTTGGCTGATTCTTTTCAACAGTGGCTTTGTAAAACGAATGTCCCGTATTATCTCCCGGCCATTCGAAAAACAAGAAGTATAAATTGTCCGTGTCTTTGCCAAGAAGTTCGGCACCCCCCATGCGAATCGGCTCTCCATTGTACCGTAAATCATAATCCGCCGCATGATAATAAGTTGTTCCTGAATACCTGAGTTTTACAAAACCCTGACCGTCATTTTTCATTGTGGGTATATACATACAGCTGCTGGTTCCATCATTGGCTAAAACAATATCATTTGCATGTCCCAGGTAAGTTGCAAACATTTTATTCGTATCGCCATTTTTCATTTGAGTCAAAGTCCCATCACTTTGTCTCGCTCTATAAATGATCTGCTTGGTTTCTGCACCGTTGATTTTTGCACAATACAGGTATGTATCTCCAGCCGCAAAGCCTTGCATCTTAGAACATCCATTTGCATCTGGAATAGTCACAAGCACATTATAAGTATTGTAATATGCGGCAGATGCCGCGATGGAAAGAATGATTGCCGCACATATTGACAACACACCTCATCGGCCTATTTTCACCTCCATGTATGCTTCTCCCCTTTTATCTTTTACTTATGCCAGAGTCCATGAGGTTGACCTGCATTCAGTCTTTAGTATTTTGTATATCATACACTAAAAGCGTTGTCAATACCCGAGAATTTTACACAGTTTTCACAATTTTCAATAAATCTTTTCTCTTCAAAAAAGTTTCTAAAATTATTACTAAATTTTTTAGCGTGAAATCAAAAAGAAACGCCTCCTGCGGGGCTTTCGGCTCTTTGTATCGGAAATGTTGACCATTTTCTGATAAATAGTTACTAAAATTTTTAGCAAAAATTTCAATAAATTTTTTTGATCTTGGGAGAAAAAAGAAGCTCAGGCGCTGATAGCTCCTGAACTTCCTTTTCTGTTTACAACTTGTTATTTTTTGCCGGATCCTGCTCCATATATCGCTCCGAGCATCGGGCGGTACTTTTGCGGCAGATCAGGCGGGGAGCATATTCGATCCTGGTGATGCTGACCGGAGAGTCCTCCCTGTCGCTGCTGTTTCTCGTCCGGATCTTTCCGATCAGCAGATCCACAGAGTCCAGCGCTTTCTGCCGTGTATATGGCTCCACCGTCGTCAGCGCGATCCGCTGAAACGCAGAATAAGACAGATTGTCGCATCCACAGACGGAATAATCCTGCGGGATCTTCTTCCCACGTTCCAAAATCGCGTCCATAACACCATAGGCCATCATATCATTCGTGGCCGCAAAAGCTGTAACCGGCGCCCCAATGTCAAGCAGATGGCTTACCAGCAAATGCCCCGTCTCATAGCCCTCCAGATTTTCCGCATTCTCCAGATGCTCCGTTTCCACTGTACTTATGTGCAGATATTCATCCGGATCAAGGCCATGCTCCCACATGCAGCTGCGCAGTCCTTCGATCCGGCGGCTTCGGGCGGACTGCGTTTTGGTGAGCGGCTTTGAAATGTGGGCAATATAGCGGTGGCCCAGGCTTATGAGATGTTCCGCGATCAGCTGCCCGATCTTATAATTGTCCAGTTCCATCGTATTGACACCCATTGTAGCGGATTTATCGTAAAGCTGGACCAGCGGTACTTCCATACTCAACAGCTGGACAGCGGAAATATTGTCCGGCTGATAGACCAGCAGGACCCCCGCCACCTGAAATTCCCGGCAGATCCGCACAATGTCGGCTTCCTGTTCTTCTTTCCGCTCTGTACATACCGTCAGCACGGAATATCCCAATTCACCGGCCCGCTGCTGGATCCCATCGATCATATTCAAATACAGCGCATTGTGGAAGGTGGGGTATACCACCAGTAAAAGGCGGCCCATCACACTGTTCAGGCGGCTGTTTCCTAGTGTGCGGTAACCCAAACGGTCACAAGCATCCAGAACCCGTACCCTCGTCTCATCCGAAAAGTTGATATTCTTGTAACTATTCAAAATCATAGACACTGTGGACTGGGACACACCTGCCAATTCCGCAACATCCTTTGCCGTTACTCGATGCTTTTTCATATGATCACCGCCCTGCCTCACCGATTCACCGTTTACAGAACACCGGTACTCGATATATCGTGCCGCCCACTCTACTGTCTGCTTTATTTAAAATTGTAGCGCAGCTTTTGCACTTTGGCAAGGTTAAGTTTTTCCGCCTGACATCTCTATAACAAGCAAATAGTTTTAAAATTCGTGTAATGGCCACTGTATGTATGCATTTCTACCCATGGTCTTGACCATGTATGTATCAATGCCTCATTCATCCACATGGGCGATTTTTTCTGGCGGCATGTCTTCGATTTACTCCCGATACACTGCTACCCTCCTCTTGGCAGCCGGTACGTCCGCGGGATTTAGAGCAGGCGACACCATTAAGAAACCCACAGGCCTCGGAATATTTCTGAAGCGGCTGGATGGCTCACTCCAACTCTTCCTGTTTGAGTGTCGGTTTACTGACCATGTACTTGCAGAACTAAAAATCCAACGCCCGCAGGCAGCTCAGATTGTCTGTTTCGCAATTTCTTCCCTTCTGTGATTTATTGAATGGTTCTTCCAAGCTCATAGGCTTGCTCAAGCTCGGGTTTTCCCGCAATGTCGCCTACATCCCCGTTGCCCCCAGCGAGAACGGCTCCCAGGTTGTTCCACTGCAAATGCTCCATCAGGTGGTTGAAGTAGAGCAGTACATCATCAAAACCATTTCCCTCAGCCGCCATCAAAAGGGCACATGCTCTGCCGTGTCCACGGAGCAGATTGCCGTCGCCTTCCTCCAGGGCAAACAGGCGGTCAACCGCCGTTCTGATCTGACCGCTCATATTCCAATAATAAAGCGGTGTTGCCAGCACAATTACATCGCAGTCCTTGACAGCAGGATAGATCTGCGACATATCATCCTTTTGGACACAGGGGCATGCCCGGCTGCTGTGGCCGCCAAAGCAGCCCTTACAGCCGTTGATATCCATGTTGTCAAGGAAAAATTCAGTCACTGTATTACCAGCGCTTTCCGCGCCCTCAGTGAATCTCTTTACCAATGCGGAAGTATTCCCGTTTCTGCGGGGACTTCCATTCAATATCACAATTTTCTTTGCCATACTTGTAATCGTCCCTTCGCTTAAATCTTCTCTGCCAGCGCAGCGGCCTGTTTGCAGCCGTCCGTTTTTTCAATGTCTCCGGTGTTCAAAACGCCGGGAACCAGCACCTCGCCAACCATTTTCCATTTCATCAAAGCGGCGGAACGTTCGATTGGAATACGTACACCGTCCATAACAGACATATCATTTTCTTCACAGCAGGTGATCAGGGCACATTCCTTGCCTGCAATATCCTTACCTGCCACACAGAAAGAAAACAATTTATCAATGACACCCTTGATCTGTGCCGGAATGGAATACCAGTAGACAGGTGTGGTAAAGACCACTGCATCCGCCTCCAAAATAGCAGGTGCAATGATATTGAAATCGTCATCAAAAGAGCAGGCTTTTCCTGTCTTAAAGCAGGTTTCACAGGCATGGCAGCCGCCCACATTTTTCATGGCGGCATCAAACCGGGTCACGGTATGGCCCTTTGCTTCTGCTGCTTTGATAAAAGCATCCGTCATGGCAAAACTGTTGCCGTTCTTACGGGGACTTCCGGTAATCACTACAATTTTCTTACGCATAAATATATCCTCCAATTCTGCGGGATTGACTTTTCCCGTTGCTGATATTATAATCATAGCAAGAATAATAGAAAAAACAAGTACGCACATATAAGTATGGTACTTACATTGATGTTAAGTACTTACCAAAAGGAGAGTGTAAAATGAGTATCGCGTGCATTAAAGATGCAAAGCTGGAAGAAACCGGGTTCAATTATACAATGTCTCTTATTCAGGGAAAGTATAAAATGTTCATCCTATATGCCTTGATGGGCTTTGAAATTGTCCGTTTTAATGAGTTGAAAAAGTATATAGGAACGATTTCTTATAAAACTTTAAGTGCCACACTGAAAGAATTAGAAGCAGACGGTCTTGTTCACCGTGAAGAATATCCGCAAATTCCTCCGAAAGTTGAATACAGTCTAACAGAGCGCGGGAAGTCTCTGATACCAATACTGGACGAAATGTGTGAGTGGGGTGAAAAAAACCGGCTGGCAAAGTAACTGCGGTGTATACGAAGCAGCACAAACATGAAATGAAATAGTCGGTATCACGAATCTGTTCTTCGCCCCATGCGTATTCTCTCTGGTATTCTGAAATGATATAGTTTTTTCCATATAAAAAACGCACGGCCGTATTGTCGGCAGAGATACGCCGCACACGCCGGCCACTGTTTGACTACTATTTGGGGAAAATGAGATATCCTGCGAGCCATTGCGTTGCAATGGCTCGCAGGATATCGTAAAATTGGCTCAATTTGTACGAAACCAATAAAACGCCTGTGCCGCAATGCTTTCCCATTTGACGGTCTGATAACTCCGACTCTGAAGGCCGCTGGTTCGAATCCAGTCGGGCGTACCATGATAAGTTGACAAATTCTTCTCCGCAAAGTAGACCAGCAGATAAGCCAGGACAACTGGACCGTTGAGGCCGACATGTGCGTACCCGCTAAAAAGTACTGGATACTGATATCGTTCTTTGTGACGGCATGTTTGATCTCCCCGACGCCGATTGCTTCTGTCAGCGCATTCTTTCTGCCTTCCAGTTCCATAAACATCTTTCAGAAAAAACGGCGCACCAACAGCAAACCTCTTTTTTGGGCACTCAGCCCTATGTGGTATACATCGGGGGTTTTCCGCCATTTTACCGGTGGTATTGAGGAAAATAAGCGCACCACGCTTTACTACAGATACACTGCGGATATAGCAGGACCCTGACAACGGTCATGGCCGCCGGGATTTCCCGGCGGCCATGTTTTGTGGGTATCATTTTATGCGCATCACTGGGAAAGCCCGCTCAAGGAGCTTCCTCCTCATCCCCTGGGGTGTGGACCGGCGCCAAGTACAGTTCAATGCCCAGCTGGCGGATCTTTTCCCGGTCCACATCTGAGAGGTTCTCATCCGTGACGAGCACATCGATATCGGTCAGGGGACAGACGATGGACAGGGCGTTGTTGCGGAATTTACTGCTGCTGCACACCAGGATCGTCCGGGAGGAATTACGTACAATTGTGCGGTGTAGATTGGCACCGTCCGGATTGTATTCAAGCACGCCCAGCCCCATGGAGATGCCGCCGCAGCCGATGATGGCCTTATCCACGCTGAACTGCTCCAGCATCGCCTGGGCAAAAGTGCCGCTAAAAAAGAGCTCGTTGTAGTCCAGGTAGCCGCCCAAGGCATATAGCGTGTTGTCCGTGCCCACCAATTCATTGATGGCCGACAGGGAACTGGTCAAAATAGTCAGGCTGGACATGCCGCGGAGGTAATGGGCAGCGGCCAGCGTGGTGGAGCCGTTGCCCACAAACAGGCTTTCCCCCTCCTGTACCAGGGAGGCGGCCAGCTTGCCGATGGCCCGCAGTTCCTTGTGGATGGTGCTGCGGTACGCTTTCGGGGACTCCGTGGAAATGGCAGACGGGGAGACCAGGATTGCGCCCCCATGGATCCGGCGAACAAGGTTCTGGCTCTGCAAGGTGTCTACATCCCGCCGGGCCGTGAGATTGGAAATGTTGAAGCGGGCGGCGATATCAGAGATCTTGACGATATTATGCTCACGGAGCATTTCTAGGATGATAGCGTGACGCTCTTGCGATAACATGCGTGATTCCCCTTATATGATGTGATTTTAGCGGCCGGAGCCATAGAATTCCAAAGTTAGTATATCATATGTACACAAAAAAGCAAGAAGAAATTATGCAAATGAACAAAAATGTTATTATAGTAGAAGTTTAGTTGACAGTTAAATCCAAATATGATATGTTATGTAACATATTCCAGTGCAAAAAGAACTAAAACATTTATTAAAAGAACAAAATCGAACAATCTAGGAATGACTGTTCCAGCGTGCGCAAGCGGAGAGTCGCCGGCAGGATGGGAAGTCATCATTGACCCACACTATTATGGTGAGACCGTGTTACCACGGCATTAATTATGCAGTGTTGTCCTAAAAATAATATGGATACGAAAGGAGACTCAACGATGTCTATTTCAGTCAGTACAATCATGTATGGACCATATCATCTGGATGCCGTGTGGCCTTTATTGGAGACGGAGGGGAGCGGTCAGATTGGAATTGAAGTTTTTCCCTATTACCACCTTACGTACTTTGAACAGGTACTGAAGCAAAATGTTCAACGATTAAAAGGCTGTCCTATTTCGGTACACTGTCCATATTTTTCAACAGATCCCTGCTTTTCACCTGGGACCATGGAATACAACCTCAATATGGACTATTACAAAAAAGCGTTTGCGTGCGCTCAACTGTTGAATGCGAAATACATGGTACACCATTTCTATAACTTTCATTTTGCAGTCGAAGAGCGGGAAAAAAAGCAAGATATTGCGATGGAAAATCTTGTCCGCTTTAAGGCCCTCGCAAAGGAATACGGTGTGGCGCTTGCACTGGAAAATACAGAAATCACACGAAATCCAGCGGAAAATATGTTCACGCAGGAGGAATTTATCCGCATTGTTCTGGAACAGACAGGCTGCAAAGCACTGATTGATATTGGCCATGCTAATTGTGCGGGATGGGACCTTCTCGAGTTAATCCGGACTCTGAAGGACCAGATTGTTGGTTATCACGTGCATAATAATGATGGTTTCCACGATTCCCACAGGCGCATTCTGGACGGGACCCTCGATATAAAGCAATTTCTGCGGAGCGCCCGCCAATATACCCCAGATGCCGATTACACAATTGAATATGTGGCGGATTTTAATTCAGTTGAGAGTGTCTGCAAAGACATCGCATTCTTGAAAAAAGGAGGTCTGGCTGAGGTTGCACACATCTGCCAGGTATAATGCCGATGATTCCGGCGGCATTTATACCAACGTTCTCGCTCTTGTAGGTGCCGGACAGCGACATCTGCGCGCATTTATTTCGCATGGCTCTTTCTTCGGCTATGGTTAGTTGTTGCTTGTGATTCTATTATACCGCTAAACCGGAGAATGGTCAGTTGATTCCACACCCTGGGTCCCTTGTTTACAAACGCTTTTCGGGCTTCAGAATTGGTGCGGAAAAATTATGTAAAGGATTTAAGGAGGAAAAGAAATGAAAGTGAAAAAGATCTTAGCGCTCGTTCTTGTCATGCTCATGGCAGTATCTATGGCCGCCTGCGGCGGAAATACCACCGGTTCCACCACGCAGCCTGACAGCGCAAACGGTAACACCTCAAAGGATTCCGGCAATGCGGAATTCATCCTCAAGGTCGGCCATTCTATCCAGGAAGAAACCCCCACGCATCAGGCACTGCTGTCTTTTGAGAAAGAAGTTGAAGAGAAGAGCGGCGGCCGGATCGATGTACAGATCTATGCCAACGGCGCACTCGGGACAGAGCGGGCAATGACGGAGGCTGTTCAGATGGGTACACTGGAGGTAACACTTCCCAGCTCCGCCATTGTTGCGACCTTTGACCCCATGCTTGACGTTTTGTCCCTGCCATTCCTGTTCCCCGATGCAGAGACCGCTCGCTCCGCTTTGAGCGGTGATTTTGGTGATTTGCTCACGGTCAATCTGGAGAGCATCGGTTTGGTGAGTCTGGGCTGGCTGGAAAATGGCGTGCGGTATATTAGCAACAACAAGCACCCCATCAATACTCTGGATGATATGAAGGGGATAAAGATCCGCACTATTGAGAATGAGATCCAGATGAACTTCTTCAGTGCTTGGGGCGCTTCCCCAAATCCGATGGCCTACAGCGAGCTCTTTACAGCTTTGCAGCAGGGTGTCGTTGATGCCCAGGAAAACTCCATCTTCCTAATCAAGAGTTCCCGTTTTGAAGAGGTCACCGATTATCTGTTGCTGACTCCCCACTGGTATTGCACACTGCCGGTTATTATGAACAAAGCATTCTTCGACAGTCTGCCGGAGGACCTACAAACTATTGTGAAGGATGCCATGACCGCTTGCAGCGAGCTTCAATATGAGCTGTGTGATGCGGCAAATGAGGAAGCGTTGGCCTATTTGATGGAACATATGGAAACAAATGAACTTACGGAGGAAAACCTGCAGAAATTTATTGACGCATGTGCCCCAGTCTATGAGGATGCCCGTGAGCAGTTTGGCGATGAAGTGATCGATATGGCGCTGTCCTTCCAGAGTAAATAACGGGTGTACTCTAAAATAGCATGATATAAAAGTTGCTGGACAGGGGCCTGGAGAATGCCTCCAGGCCCCTGCCGTTTGAAGGGAAAGGAATTCTCAAATGTGGAAGAAACTGATAAAGTACTGCGACCAGTTCGAGGAAACCGTTTTGGCGATCGCCTATATCGTCATGTTGGTAATTTTGGCGGTGCAGGTGTTTTCCCGGTATGTGCTTCTGCATTCCTTCCGCTGGGCCGAAGAGCTTGCCCGATATATGTTTATCTGGGAAATTTGGCTGGGCGCCAGCTACGCCGTAAAGGAAAACCGCCATATCCGCATTGATATTCTTATAAACAAGATGCCCAAAAAAGTCAGGCAAATCTACGAGATTTTCATAGCCCTTGTCAACATCGTATTTTGCGGCTTCCTGTTCTACAAGGGGAGCGCTGTCGTAGCAATGATCTCAATGCGCGGACAGATATCCGGCGCGTTGCACCTGCCCATGCAGTTTGTGTATCTGAGCGTTCCTGTCTGCTGCTCACTCATCATCCTGCGGTCCATCATCTATATCATAAAGGTGGCCAAGGGCGAGACTATTTGTATTAAAGAGGAGGTATGATCCATGGCGATGGCATTTTTGTTTATCGTTCTGTTTATCGGGATTTTCGCCGGTGTTCCCATTGCATTCTGTCTTGGCGGAGCCTCCATTATCACGATGGCCCTCTTCAGCAATGTCGATACGATCGTTTCCGCTCAGTTGGCGGTCACCGGCTTGGATAGCTTTGCGCTGCTGGCGGTTCCGTTTTTTACCCTGGCAGGGGATCTGATGTCCTCCGGCGGTATTTCCAGGCGTATCGTGAGTCTGGCCAAATGTTTTGTCCGGAAAGCAGCGGGAAGCTTGGCTATGATTACCGTAGGAGCCTGCGCTTTCTTTGCGGCGCTCAGCGGCTCCGGCCCGGCCACCGTTTCCGCCATTGGCACGATGATGATCCCAGAGATGGTCAAGGAAAAGTACGATAAGACCTGGGCCACGGCGATCACCTGCTGTGGAGGAGTGATTGGCCCCATCATCCCCCCGTCTATTCCCATGGTCCTGTACGGTGTGATCGCCAACTGCTCGATCGGTGAGATGTTCGTTGCCGGCATAGTCCCCGGCCTTCTGATTGCCGCTGCGCTGTGTGTATACAGCTACTTCAGCTGCAAAAAGTCTGGCTTTGGTGCCGATGCTGAAGTTGCACATGAGGACGACAAGGGACTATGGGCGACCTTCAAGGATTCGTTTGCCGCAATCCTGACCCCGCTGATCATTCTCGGTGGTATCTATTCCGGTGTCTTCACGCCAACAGAGGCGGCGATCGTCGCGTGCATTTGGGCAATTTTTGCTGGTGTGTTCATCTATAAAGAGTTGACTCTCAAAACATTTTTCGAAGCGACCAAAAGAGCTGCACTGACAACCAGTACTGGCTTGATCTGCATTGCCTGTGCGACCAGCTTTGGCTATATGCTCACCACTATGCAGATGCCTGCTAAATTCGCGTCATTCCTTCTAAGCGTTACAGATAACAAATATGTAATCATCCTGCTGATTCTCGGGTTCCTGCTGGTAATCGGATGCTTTATTGATAATGTGACTTCCGTAACGATCCTGGCCCCCATCCTGATCCCGATCGTGACACGTTTGGGCTACAGTCTGACCCATTTCGGCGTGTTTATGACCATCGCCCTGGCGATCGGTTTCGTAACGCCCCCTTATGGTGCTAATCTCTTTGTAGCGTCCGGTATCACGGGGATATCTGTGGCACAGATTTCAAAAAAGCTGGTGCCCATGATCGGCGTTCTGGTGATTTGCCTGTTGCTTGTTACTTTTATTGAACCGATTTCCATGTGGTTGCCAAGCGTTGCATACGGCAAATAATTTTTCATAACGCCCGGTTGACATTACAGGTGCGCTGCCCCAGTGCGGAATGACGCTAGACAAGGACGCAGGTCTGGTCCACCATGTGCATGTGGAAGTGACAGGTGCGAATACTCTAATCGCTCCCAGGCACAGAGCAAGCAGTGGGAGCATGAGAAGTCACCGGTACGCGCCAAGGTGGAGCACATATTTGCTGTGGTCAAGCGATTATTTCACTTTTGAAAAACGCAATACCGAGGGCCGAAGAAGCAAAGAGAAAAGTTGAATATGACGTTTGCTTTAGCTTTAGCAAATCTGTATCTGGCAAACAAGCGCTGCTTGCCAGCCTGATTAGGTGTGCCCTTGCCCACTATCCCAGCGATATTACAGATGGCATTGCCTGCTAGCATTGAAATTCCCGCTCAATGGTTAATTCTACGATGTTGCTTTTAAGAATCCGCTGCATCCCTCCACACAGACGTTTTTTTGTCAACCATTCCTGTTCCGGCCCTCCACGACTGCCGTCAGCGGATTCAGTTCAAAGGGAAGATTCCCTGCCCGATGAACCAGACTAATGAATGCCGTTTTGTAAAACGCTGCAACCAATGCGTGGAGGAATGCTGGAAACATGACGCGGAATTCATCGAGGTGCGGCCGGGCCATTTCGTCGCCTGCCACCTGGTGAAGCAGCGGCCATATGGCGCATGCTTCCAGCAGCCGAAAAAATGGAAAGGATATAGCTATGAGAATATTAATCTGTGAGTTCTTCCAAGAGAGCAATTCATTCAATCCGGAGCTTACCACTCGGGAGAATTTCGCGTACACTTATATCTATACGGATGGAGAACTCTTGGAAAAGTGCCGCAACACACAGACGATGCTGGGAGGAATACTTGGCGTTCTGGATGCTGCAGGGGCGGAGGTCATCCCCTCCTGCGCCATGTACAGCACAGCCGGAGGACCGGTAGAGCAAGCTGTTGTGGACGGGTTCGTACGTGACACGATAGCAGTCATCCGGGCCAACCAGCCTTTTGACGGTGCCTGTGTTTCCCTCCACGGCGCCACCCAATCCACGGAGATGGAGGATGTGTGCGGGTATATCCTGCAGGAGTTCCGCAAGGAACTGGGGCCGGATGTGGTGATCTCCGCCAGCTTTGACCTGCATGCCAACATCACCCAGCGAATCCGCGACAATGCGGATTTTATATGCGGGTTCCATACGTATCCCCATGTGGACTTCTATGACACAGGCCACCGGACGGCGGAGCTGTGTGTGAGGCGGCTTCAAAGCGGGGACAATCTGGGACTGTTCTACGCCGAGGCACCTATGCTCGTATCCGCCAGTACCTATACGACCATGCGGGGACCCTTTGGGGAACTGATTCAAGACGGAAAGCGTTTGGTAGCCGGTGGGAAAATCGCAGATTTCTCAGTGTTCCAAGCTCAGCCTTGGCTGGATGTATCCTGCTGTGCCGGTGCCGAGGTCATCATCTTCGCGGACAAAGACGGACCGGCCCGTTCCTATGTCGAGGAGCTCACATCAAGGCTGTGGAGGATGCGCGGGACTTTCCGGAGCAACTCCTCCAGCGTTGAGGAAGTAATCCAGGAGGCGGAAAGGAACACCTCGGGAAAACCCGTGCTGCTGGTGGACTCCTCTGACTCAGTCCACGCTGGTGCCTGCGGGGACAGTGCTTTCGTGCTTCAAAAGCTGCTTGAAACGGGATCTCCCATCAAGGCCGCGCTTCCCGTGGTTGACGTTCCGGCTGTGGAAAAAGCGTTCCAGGTAGGTGTGGGATGGAAAGGCAAGTTCTGCTTGGGCGCTACCAAGGATGCCCGCCTGACCTCCCCTGTGGAGGCGGAGGCTCAAGTCCGTTCCCTCCACGACGGCTGTTTCATCAACGAGGGTCCCGCCCTCGCCGGCCAATCCCGCAACCTGGGCCGGACCGCTGTTCTGACTGTGGGCAATATCGACGTACTGGTGACCACCACTGTTTCTCAGCCTGGCGATCCCCAGTTCTTCCGCCACTTCGGAATCGAGCCTTTGTTTTACCAGATGCTGGTAGTCAAAGCGTGTACCTCCTTCCGCGCGGCCTTTGAGCGCATTGCGGAGAAGATTTTCTATGCGGACGCACCGGGAGCGGCCTCCCCCGACTTGAACGCACTGCCTTTCCGCCATGTACCGGCGTATTTCTACCCCTTTTCCGATACGGCGGAATACCGGGCGGAAGCCCACCTGCGTGACTGAGTGGCGGATACCGCTGGAAGGTACAAAGTTCCACCGTTCTTACAGAATCCATAAGAACCTATCATAGTCTGACACAGTTTCTTCCAACCGACAATGCTATGCAGTTTTGTAGCCTGCGGTGGCCAGTCCCTTCCGCGGTTAGGGCCGCCGCGTTCCCCGGCGAGTTTGACTAACTCCGGCAAGATTAGCGTGAGGACCCCGATATTTTCATAAAGGATACATCAGCGTTCGAAAGTGAGCAGATCTGCTCTTTATAGAGATACTGCCGCTATCATAAAAGGAAGGCCCCCCTGTGGGACCTTCCTTTTTACATCTCTCTCCCTAATCGTCCTGCCCTCCAGCGTTATACCCAAATGAAAAGGTTTCATCCCTTGTGATACTTCGCTGTCTGCGGTGGTTGCAAATTTATAGCAACATTCAAAAAATTGACGGCAGTTCAGGCAGAAAAGATGCCGCCAAGACATGCGTCACGATTTATTCAGTGGTTCCTTAACAATCTTTCACTTGTTTTCTTTCCTCCAAGGCCATATGATAAATATATCTAACATATCTAATCATGGAGGGTTTATGAAAAAATCGATCCAGGAGCTAAAGACTCTGCGGTGGCAAAATTTCCTGTTCCTTCTCTTGGCGGGAAACATCAACGCTTTCGGCGTGACGGTGTTTTTGGCCCCAGTCAAGCTTTATGACAGCGGCATTTCCGGAACCTCTATTCTGCTCTCCCAGGTCACGCCGGATCATTTGACCCTGCCGTTTTTCCTGCTGCTGCTGAATATTCCCCTATTTTTATTTGGCCTGCGGAAGCAGGGGCTCGTCTTTACAGTGTACTCCATTTTTACAGTTATTGTCTATTCCGCCGGTTCCTGGCTCATCACCGACGTACTGCCGATCGACGTCAGCCTGGCCTCTCCTTTAGCGGGGGATGATTTGCTGCTGTGCGCTCTGTTTGGCGGGGTGATCTCCGGCGTAGGGAGCGGTCTCACTATGCGCTACGGCGGCGCTATCGACGGCATTGAGGTCATGGCGGTCATCTTTGCCAAGCGGCTCAATGTAACTGTTGGGACCTTTGTAATGGTCTACAATGTGATTTTATATGTCATTTGCGGCTTTGTGATGGGCAGCTGGATCCTTCCCCTCTACTCCATCGTGACTTACGCTGCCGGGCTAAAGACCGTGGACTTTGTTGTAGAGGGCATCGATCGCTCCAAGGAAGTCATGATCGTGACCGACCGCCCCAAGGAGATCGGTGAGGCGCTGATGTCGACCTTTGGGTGCGGCCTTACTAAGATCGCCGCCATCGGTGGGTACTCCAATCACGAAAAGACGATCATCTATTTTGTAGTGAACCGATTTCAGATCTCCAAAATGCGTACCATCGTCCGTACCATAGACCCAAAAGCCTTTGTCACGATCAAAGAGGTGGCCGATATGTTCAAGAGCAATGACTGATCGGCTCAGGTCATTTCCCGCATCAGCAGTACCGCAGGCTGCGCCAAAAATCACACGAAAGAGAAGCGGCCTGTGTTCTTCTACCGTGCCGGATATTTTGCCGCCGCTATGATCGAGCTTTATCGAGAATGCGCGGGGTTCACCTTATAAAAGATCTTTCGGGGCGTTTACCGGCCTGAACGATCCGCTCCGTGAGCTGCCAGCCCAGATCCAGCAGCCGCGGCAAATCCTCTCATAATATGGTTTACGAGAGGATTTCTTCTCCGTTTGACCGGCGTACCGAAAATCAAACGCAGGCTATTGACATTATAATAAAAGCATGCTATTATTCTTGCCTGAAGGAGGCGATACTATGAAAAACCGAACAGCATTGGGGGCGCTGGTGAAACGAATTTATGACAGCTTTGAAAAACAGGCCAATTCTCTTCTTCGTACACAGGACCTGACCATGGCTCAATTTGGCGTGCTGGTGGAGTTGTCATTGACTGCTGAAAAACAACTGACGTTGAAAGAACTGGAACAACGGCTCCATGTGGCCCAGTCTACAACGGCAGGCATCGTGGTCCGCTTGGAGCAGAAAAAACTAGTGGAGTGCTTCGGCGACCCGGTAGACCGGCGGATCAAGCTGGTTCGTATCACCGCGGCAGGTGAAAAGCGTTTGCAATATGCCGACCAGGATATGGAAGCAACAGAGAGATCTATGTTGTCGGCCTTGTCCGCTCAAGAGCAGGATACTCTGCTCCGCCTGCTGGAAAAGCTATGCTCCTCCCTTCCCTGAATTCCATAAATGTCCCTTGTTGGACATTTATTTTTCGCGCATTAATAGCATGCTATTGTTTTCACAAACAAATTGAGGAGGTTATATGTGATGAACGATCTCAAAGCAGCAGAACTGTTTGAAAAGGCCCCAGTGGGCCAAGCAGTACTGAAAAATGCCCTGCCCGCCATGGCGGCCATGCTGATGGTGCTCATTTACAATCTGGCGGACACCTTTTTCATTGGTCAGACCCACGATGATTTTCAGGTAGCGGCGGTATCGCTAGCCATGCCTGTGTTTTTGCTGTTTATGGCGGCAGACACCGTGTTTGGCATGGGCGGCACATCCGTGATCTCCCGAGCTTTGGGAGAGGGCCGCCAAGAGTACGCTAAAAAGGCCTGCGCCTTTTGTATGTGGGGCTGTATTGTCACCGGCTTGGTGATGTCTTTTCTCTTCCTGCTCTTTATAGAAAAGATCCTGGCCCTGGTGGGAGCCAGCCCGGATACCTGGGAATATGCCAAAACCTATCTCACCATCGTCAGCTGCGGCGGTCCCTTCGTACTGATCTCCAATTGCTGCTCCAACGTCATCCGGGCGGAGGGGCGGTCTGGCCAGGCCATGATGGGACAACTCCTGGGAAATCTGCTCAATGTGATCCTAGACCCCATTATGATCCTGGGCTTCGGCTGGAATATTGCCGGTGCCGCCATCGCTACCGTTATTGGCAGCGCGGCGGGAGCAGGCTGCTATATTCTCTATTTTCTGCGGGGCGGTTCGTCTCTCAGCATCGGCTTACAGGCGCTGGCCTGTCCAGAGAAGGCCACTACCGCCGTTCTGTCCATCGGCATTCCGGCAGCTCTGGGCTCTATTCTGATGAGTATATCGCAGATCATCATCAACAGCCGGCTCTCCGCCTATCCCGACGGCGCTATGGCCGTGGCCGGTATGGGCGTGGCTATGAAAGTCGTCACCATCACCGGCATGGTCTGCATGGGACTGGGACAGGGCGTTCAGCCCCTGCTGGGTTACTGTGTGGGAGCTCAGTTGTGGAAACGATTCAAGCAGTCTTTAAAATTTTCACTTCTGTTTGCCCTGGTCCTGGGGAGCGTGCTGACCCTGTTGTGCTGTCTGTTCACCGGTCAGATCGTCAGCGCGTTTCTGACCGATCCCCGTGCCTATGACTACGGCGTGGACTTCTCCCGCATCCTGCTCACTACCAGCTCCCTGTTCGGCGTATTCTACGTCCTGATCAATACCTTGCAGGCCATGGGCGCCGCCGCGCCCGCCCTCGTCATCAATCTGAGCCGCCAAGGGATCATTTTTATCCCCGCCCTGTTTTTGCTGCAGGCTGCCCTGGGGATCACCGGCCTTGTGTGGGCGCAGCCGGCGGCGGACATTCTCTCCATCGGACTGGCTCTGGCGCTGTATATTCAGGTGTCCAGAAGGATGATATCCGGTCGCGTCCAGAAAGCTCCGGCGTAATGAGCTGGATCTACCCGGTCCTGCCTGACAGCGCCGCTGAACTCGCGGCAGCTGTGCGCCGCGACTGGCGCCCGCTTACTTCTTCTGGATCACCGGCACAATGACGGCCCGTTCTTCCCACCGGACCTCACATGCCTTCGCCCGCTGGACCATGATAAATGGACGGGTCTAAAAATTTGCTGAAGGAACAAAAGATTTCCGCAACGGGCCATCAAAAAAATCCCTTTGAGGCGGTCTTTCAAGCATGGATTGCTTCAAAACAGAAACCATTGAAACCCAACGCCTCCCTGTGTTATAATCAAATAACTTGAAAAATCGTTTGCGTTTTTTCAAGTTATTTGACTATAAAACGGTATCAAAACGTTTGACTGGAGCCGTTTTACGCGGGGATCCCCTGCTAAAGAAACACAGAACCATTAGCTGTCTATGATACACAAGGAGGAATTGATCATGATCCTGATCGGAACAAAATGTCAATTGAAGCAGAACGTCACCCCGTCGCTGACGGCAGACGCCGTGGGCTCCGGCTCCCTGCCGGTGTTCGGCACGCCTTTCATGGTCGCCATGATGGAAAACGCCGCACAGACCTGCCTTCAGAGCTTTCTAGAGGAAGGCCAGGGCAGCGTGGGGACCCATCTGGACATCAGCCACGACGCCCCTACTCCCGTCGGCATGACCGTATGGGCCGAGGCAGAGATCACTGCTGTGTCTGAAAACGGCAAAATGGTGGAGTTCAACGTGAAGGCCTGGGACGAAAAAGGCCCCATTGGCTCCGGGACCCACACCCGGGCCATCATCAGCGAAGCGCGCTTTTTGAACAAATGCAACGCCAAGCTGGAGGGGTAAGCCTTCCGCCGCTCCCATAGAAAAACAGGCCACCCGTGGCCTGTTTTTCCGCTTTTTTCTGTTTCTTCTTGCAATTTCCCCATTTTATGGTATGATGTCATTAACGCAAACGTTTGAGGTGAGATTTTTGGCCATACTTGAATATTTAGAAAAAGAATTTCAGTTCATTGTACAATTCGGCGTTTTGTTTTTGGAATTCGTAGGCGTGGCGGTGCTGTTGGTGTCCGCTGTGCGGAGCATCGTCGGCTGTTTCCGCAGGGACCCTCATGTCCGCCTTGTTCTGGCTCAGGGCATCGCCCTGGCCTTGGAATTCAAGTTGGGCGGCGAGGTCCTCCGCACGGCCATTGTTCGGGAACCCCAGGAACTGATAACCCTGGGGGCCATCATCCTACTGCGAGGCGCCCTGACCTTCCTCATTCACTGGGAAATCAAAAATGAAGAATCAAAAATCAGTGTTTGACTCCATCTTCCTCCGTATAAATAAAAAAGCGGCCGCATGAGCGGCCACTTTTTCTATGTAGACTATCCCGGTATCACAGCACCAGGGACGGGGCGCTGTAAGTCCGGCCCGCCAGCTCACTGTTGAGCATATACAGGCTCTTGGGATCGGAGCCGAACAGCTCCATCTTGGAAATCAGGTCGTTGGCGTTGGTCTCCTCCTCGCCCTGCTCCTTCACGAACCAGTCCAGGAACTGCATGGTGCGGAAGTCCTTCACCTCATAGGCGGCGGCATAGATGCCGTTGATGAGGCTGGTGACATACTCCTCGTGCTCCAGGCCGGCCTTCAGCACGGTCATGTCGCTGTCCAGCACCTTGTCGGGCTTGGCAATGGCATCCAGGGTCACGCTCTCGTTGTTGTTGTGCAGATACTGATAGAACAGCATAGCATGGTCCCGCTCCTCCTGGGCCTGGATCTTATACCAGTTGGCAAAGCCGTCCAGTCCACGGGTTTCAAAATAATTGGAGAAGTCCAGATACAGATAGGCGGAGTAAAACTCCTTGTTCACCTGCTGGTTCAGCAGGTCCTTGACGTTTGCGTTCAGCATGTTGGCATACCTCTTTCTTATTGAATTTTCTGGTCTATTTTACACCTGCGTTTTGCAAAAATCCATTGCTAAAATGCACAAATACAAATCTTTACTCTATTCAAAACAACGTGATCTGGCTGGTCTCCGCCATGCCGGCGAAAGCGCCCAGGGCCTTGAGCTGCTCGATATGGGTCTTGGACAGTTTGCTGCAGCACATAGCGAACTCCTCGATAGATATGAACTGTTTCCCCTTCCGCTTTTCCACCGTGTCGATGGCTGCGGCCTCGCCCAGGCCATGGACGGTGGTGAAGGGCGGCAGAAGGCCGTTTTCCGTCACGATGAACTTGGTAGCATCAGATTTATAGATGTCGATGGTGTCGAAGTGGAAGCCCCGAAGATAGAACTCATAGCAGACCTCCAGGGTCGTCAGCAGGTTCTGCTCCACCGCCGTGGCATCCTTGTTGTTCTCGATCTCCCGGATCTTCCGTTTCACCGCATCCTTTCCCGCGCAGCAGAATTCCGCATCAAAGGCCTTGGCCCGGACAGAGAAGAAGGTGGCGTAGAAAGCCAGCGGCTCATGGACCTTGTACCAGGCGATGCGGAAGGCCATCATGACGTAGGCCACCGCGTGGGCCTTGGGGAACAGGTAGCCGATCTTAGCCAGTGACTCGATGTACCACTCCGGCACCTCGTGGTCCCGCATGGCCTCCACCCAGCCTTCGTCAAAGCCGCCCTTCTTCACCTTTCCTTTTCGGACCTTTTCCATGATCTTGAAGCTCATCTTGGGATCCAGGCCCTTGGAGATCAGATACAGCATAATATCGTCACGGCAGCCCACCGTCTCCAGAACGCTGGCGGTGCCGCTGACGATCAGCTCCCGGGCATTGCCCAGCCACACATCGGTGCCGTGGGAGAAGCCGGACAGCCGCACCAGGGTATTGAAGTCCTTGGGCTGGGTATCGATCAGCATCTGACGGGTAAAGCGGGTGTTGAACTCCGGGATGGCCACGGCGCCGGTGGGGCCGAGGATCTCATCGTTCTCATAGCCCAGGACCTTGCTGGAGGTAAAGATGGACATAGTATCCGGGTCATCCAGCGGGATGTCGTGGGGATCCATCCCAGTCAGGTCCTGCATCATGCGGACCATGGTGGGGTCATCGTGTCCCAGCATGTCCAGCTTCAGGATATTGGCCTCCATGGAGTGATATTCAAAATGCGTGGTGATGGTGTCGGAATCATCAGCGTCCGCCGGATGCTGGACGGGGCAGAAATCCTCCATGTCCTTGTCGTCGGGGACCACCACCAGGCCGCCGGGGTGCTGGCCGGTGGTGCGCCGGGCGCCCACGCAGCCCAGGGTCAGCCGGTTCTCCTCCGCCCGCCCTGCGGTCATGCCGTTCTCTTCCAGGTATTTTTTCACGAAGCCGTAGGCGGTCTTTTCCGCCAGGGTCCCGATGGTGCCTGCCCGGAACACCTGGGTCTCGCCGAACATCTCGATGGCGTGGCGGTGGGCGCGGGCCTGATACTCGCCGGAGAAGTTCAGGTCGATATCCGGCACCTTGCCGCCGCCAAATCCCAGGAAGGTCTCAAAGGGGATGTCGAAGCCGTCCTTGACGTATTTCGTGCCGCAGACGGGACACACCTTGTCCGGCATGTCCGCGCCGCAGCCATAGGAGCCGTCGGTGATAAATTCGCTGTTCTTGCACTTGGGACAGCGGTAGTGGGGCGGCAGGGAGTTGACCTCCGTGATGCCGGACATATAGGCCACCAGCGACGAGCCGACGGACCCCCGGGAGCCTACCAGATAACCGTTTTCCAGGCTCCGCTGCACCAGCTTCTGGGCAGACATGTACACCACGTCGTACTTGCCCAGAATACCGCCCAGTTCCACATTCAGCCGGTCCACGATCAGCTTGGGCGGGTCCTCACCATACAGCCGGTGGACCTTCTCCCAGACCAAGCGGTTCAGGTCCTCCTCGGAGTTTTCCAGTCGGGGCGGAAACAGCTCGCTGGGCAGCAGTTCGAAGGTCTCCACCTGATCCGCCACCAGCCGCGTGTTGGTCACCACCACCTCATAGGCCTTCTCCTCCCCCAGATAGCTGAACTCCTTCAGCATCTCGTCGGTGGTCTTGAAGTAGATAGGCAGGGACTCGTTGGCGTCGGGGAATTTTTTCGAGGCCAGGATGATATGGCGATACACCTCGTCCTCCGGCTCCCGGAAGTGAACGTCGCCGGTGGCGCAGACAGGCTTTCCCATCTCCTCCCCCAGGCGGACGATCACGCGGTTGAACTCCTTCAGATCCTCCACGCTCTGCACATCGCCGTTGCGGAGCATAAACATGTTGTTGCACAGGGGCTGGATCTCCAGATAGTCGTAGAAGGACGCGATGCGCTTCAGCTCCTCCCAGTCCTTATGGTCTGCCACCGCCCGGAACAGCTCGCCAGCCTCGCAGGCAGCCCCCACGATGACACCCTCCCGGTGCTCCAGCAGCAAGCTTTTGGGAATGGTGGGGACCCGCTTGAAATACTTCAGGTTGGAGGCGGAGATCATCTGATACAGGTTTTTCAGCCCCGTCTTGTTCCGGGCAATGAGGATGATGTGCTTGGGAAAGCGGTTGGTCCTGCTCCCCAGGGGCCGCAGCTTCTCCATTTCCCGGTTCACCGCCTGGAGGGTGTGGACGTCCCGCTCATGGAGCGTTTTCCAGAAGGGGATCAGCATATAGCCCACCGTGGCGGCATCGTCGCTGGCCCGGTGGTGGTTGAAGGCGGGCAGGTCCAGATGCTCCGCCACGATGTCCAGCTTGTATTTGTGCAGGTCCGGCAGCAAGTTCTGGGCCAGGATCAGGGAATCCACATAGGTGGGCTGGAATTCCAAGCCGCAGTCCCGGCAGCCCTTGCGGATGAAGCCGATATCGAATTCCGCGTTGTGGGCCGCCAGGGGGCGGCCATTCACGAATTTGAGGAATTCCTCCAGCGCCTCTTTCGGCTGCGGCGCGTCCTTCAGCATATCGTCGGTAATGCCCGTCAGGCCGATGATCTCCGGTGTCAAGCGGCGGCCGGGGTTCACGAAGGTCTGGAACCGCTCCGCGATCTCGCCGTTTTTCAGCACCACCGCGCCGATCTCTGTGATGGCCTCCCGGTCCACCTTCAGACCGGTGGTCTCGATATCAAAGCAGACGAATTCATCATCCAGAGAACAGTCCTGGCTGCCGTGGACCGCGACCCGGTCGTCGATGTTGTTGACGAAATAGCCCTCTACGCCGTAAAGGACTTTTATTTTATCCCCCGCGGCGTGCCAGGCGTCTGGGAAGGACTGGGCCACGCCGTGGTCTGTGATGGCGATGGCGGGATGGCCCCAGCGGATGGCCTCCTGGATGACCTCCTTGGTGTCCGTCAGGGCATCCATATTGCTCATTTTGGTATGTAGATGCAGCTCCACCCGCTTTACTGGGGCGGTGTCCTGCCGCTCCTGGTGCTGGATGACGTTGATGTGGTAGGGATTGAGCTGGATGTCTTTGCCGTCCCAGGTAGGCTCCATCTTTCCCTGAACGCACAGCCACATGCCGGGCTTGATGGCGCTCTCCAGCGTCTGCGCCTCCTTGGCGGTCAGGTTTTTCTGGACTGTTACAGAGTTGGTGTAGTCCGTCATGTCAAAGCTGAGCCGCCACATGCCGGGGCGACGGGTCTCCCGGCACTCAAAGGCAAACACCTTGCCCGCCACAGTGGCATTGCCCATTTTCAGGTTCAGGTCCTTCATAGGGCCGGGCTTTCCCTTGATGGCATTGCCCATCAGTACCTTGCCCACCACCGGCTTCCCGCCGCTCTTTCCGCGGTCGGGAGCGGCCTGGGGCACGGGCCGGGGCTGCTCCGGGGCCTTGCAGGTAACGTCGATGTCCGCCTTGGCAAAGCCATAGACTGCTTTCAGGCAGTCCGCAATGCCCTGGATATCCGCCGCCGTCAGGGGAAATTTTGTGGTCAAATGCAGGGTGATGCTCATGGCGCCCTGGTCGATGCAGGCCCCCGTCAGCACCGCGCCTGCCAGCTTCAGCCGCAGCTCGCCTGAGAGCTGCAGCTCCGTGAACATTTCAAAAAATGGGATGTTTCTCGACATATCGTTCCTTTACTTCTCTTCCAAATTCTCTAATAAACTCTCTTTGCTTTTTTCAGCCCGGCCTCCAGCGCGTTGAACCGGCGATCGATATGGCCCTTCAGCCACACGCCCATCATCACAACAGCCACAACAGAGCCTATGGCCAGACCTGGCCTCCGGCGGTGGACATGTTGAGCAGGACACCCAATACCAGTGCTAAGATCACTATCATCATAAAAACATTCCCTTCCTGAAACGCTACAGCTTTTCGATCTCCGCCATCAGTGCGTCTACAAGCTGCTCCTGGGGCGCCTTGTAAAGGATCTCCCCTTTTCGGAACAGCAGTCCCTCGCCCTTGCCGCCGGCAATGCCGATATCGGCGGCGGCAGCCTCGCCAGGACCGTTGACAGCGCAGCCCATCACAGCCACCGTGATGTTCTTTTTGCAGTTCGCCAGCCGCCGCTCCACTTCCTCCGCCATAGGGATCAGGTCGATGCGGGTGCGGCCGCAGGTGGGACAGGCGATGAGGTTGACCCCCTCCTTCCGCACTCCGGCGGCCTTCAAGATCTTGTGGGCGGCGTAGATTTCTTCTACAGGATCGGCAGTCAGCGTCACCCGGATGGTGTCGCCAATGCCCATGCACAGCAGTCCGCCGATGCCCATGGCAGATTTCACCATGCCCATGGAGGGCGTGCCCGCCTCTGTGACGCCCAGGTGCAGGGGATAGTCCGTCTGCTGGCTCAGCAGCGTGTAGGCCCGCATGGTCAGCGGCACATCGGAGCACTTGACGGAGATGCAGATATCGTCAAAATCAAATTTGTTCAGCAGATGCACGTGGCCCATGGCGCTCTCCACCAGGGCCTCGGCGGTGATGCCGCCGTATTTCGCCCGCAGCTCCTTTTCCAGGGAACCGCCGTTGACGCCTACGCGGATAGGGATGCCCTTCCGGCGGCAGACGTCCGCCACGGCCTTCACCTTCTCCTCCCCGCCGATGTTGCCGGGGTTGATCCGCAGGGCGTCGATGCCCCGCTCGGCACATTCCAGGGCAAATTTGTAGTTGAAATGGATATCGGCGATCAGGGGGATGGAAATCTGCTCCTTGATCCGGTCCACCGCCTCCGCCGCCGCCTGATCCGGGATAGCGACCCGGACGATCTCACATCCGGCAGCCTCCAAAGCTTTGATCTGGGCCACGGTGGCGGCCACGTCGTCGGTCTTTGTATTGCACATGGATTGGACGCTCACCGGAGCGCCGCCGCCCACGGGGACCTTTCCCACCATCAGTCGTTTTGTCATCTCTCGTCTCTCCCTATCGGAACAGCCGGCGCACATCCTGGAATGTCACCAGCAGCATGAAGCCCATCAGGACCACCAGACCCACGGTGTTCACCGCCGCCTGATACTTCTCCGGCACAGGCCGCTTGAACAGCCGCAGCGCAATGGCGTCCACCACCAAGAAAAACACCCGGCCGCCGTCCAGCGCGGGAATGGGCAGCAGATTCATCACCGCCAGATTCACCGCCAGCAGGGCGGCAAAGTAGAACACATTGTAAAACGCCGCCATCAGGCCGTTTTCCGCCTCCACAGCGGAGCCGACCTCCGTAATGGCGGACACGATGCCCACCGGGCCGCTGAGATCCTGCATAGATGCGCCGCCGGTAAAGAGCTGCACCAAGCTGAACCACACCAGCTGCACAAAGTCCAGCGCCTGATAACAGGTATAGCGCAGCTTGGCTCCCAGCGTGGCCGGGATCTCCCGTGGGCCGATGGTCAGGCCAAATTTTCCCTCTTCCCCGTTATAGGTGCCGCGGTTCATGGGAAAGTCCTTCAAAACCACCTTCTGGCCATTCCGAATGACCTCCAGGTCGATGCTGTCGCCCTGATGATAGGCCAGGAACATGGCGGCGTCGCCGTTCACATAGGTTCGATAGCCATCGATCTTGTGGAACACGTCCCCCACCATCAGGCCGTCCTCCCCTTCCAGAGGGAAGCCGGGGGCGAAGCCCACGATCTGATCCGTGTAAAAACTCTCTCTGCCGGCGAAGAGCGCCGCGATGATGAGCAGGCCGGCCAGAAAATTCATGAGGGAGCCGGCGATCAGAATGACCAGCTTCTTCCAAAAGCCCTGGCGGACAAAGGACCGAGCGTCCCCGGTGTCCTCGTCCTCTCCCTCCATGGCGCAGAAGCCGCCGATGGGAAAGGCCCGCAGGGAGTACTGGGTCTCCCCTTTGGCCCTGCTGAACAGCACGGGACCCATGCCGATGGAAAATTCGTTGACCCGCACGCCGCACAGCTTCGCCGTGATGAAGTGGCCGAACTCATGCACCACCACCAGAACGCCGAAGATCAAGATCGCTGCCAGGATAAAAATCGGTTTCATGCAAAAAGCTCCTGCATCATTTATTTCCCAAGGACGGCGCGCCGGGCCTCCCGGTCCGCCGCCAAGATCTCCTCCAAATCCGGAGCCTGCGTCACAGACACCGACGCCCTGGCCTTTTCCACCAGCCGGGGAATGTCATAAAAGCCGATCTGGCCTGCCAGGAACAGGCCCACCGCCTCTTCGTTGGCGGCGTTCAGAATGGCGCAGGCAGTGCCGCCCGCGGCCGCCGCCGCCTCCGCCAGCCGCAGGCAGGGGAAGGTCTCCCGGTCCGGAGCCGCAAAGGTCAGGGGCGGACAGGACAGCAGGTCCAGCGACTCCTCAGGGCTTTCGCCCCGGTGGGGATACGTCATGGCGTAGCGGATAGGCAATCGCATATCCGGCGTGCCCAGCTGGGCCAGCACCGCGCCGTCCCGATACTCCACCAGAGAGTGGACGATGGACTGGCGGTGGATCACCACACTGACCTGCTCCAGGGGCAGGCGGTAGAGGCGCATGGCCTCGATGACCTCCAGGCCCTTGTTCATCAGGGTCGCGCAGTCGACGGTGATCTTAGGTCCCATCTTCCAGTTGGGATGCTTCAAAGCGTCCGCCTTTGTCATTTTGCCCGCTTCCGCCCGGGTCATACCATAAAACGGTCCGCCGGAGCAGGTCAAGATCAGACGACGTATCTCCCGCCGGCCGGCGCAGCCCTGCACGCACTGGAAAATGGCGGAGTGCTCGCTGTCCACCGGCACGATCTCCGCTCCGTATGTATCCGCCGCGTCCATCACCAGCTCTCCGGCGCAGACCAGCGTTTCCTTATTGGCCAGGGCGATGCGTTTTTTCTCCCGGATGGCCGCCAAAGTGGGTTTCAGCCCCACCATGCCCACCACGGCGGTGACCACGGTGCCGGCCTCGGGAGCCGTCGCCGCCTCTTCCAATGCGTTGAAGCCGCCCAGCACCTTTATATCGGTGTCTGCCAGTCGGACCGCCAAGTCCTTCGCCGCCGATTCATCGGTCATCACCGCCAGCCTGGGGCGGAACCGACGGCATTGGGCCTCCATCCGCTCCACGCTGGAATTGGCCGTCAGGGCCGCCACCCGCAGGCCCATCTGTTCCGCCACGTCCAGGGTCTGGCGGCCGATGGAACCGGTGGAACCAAGTATAGAAATCGTATTCGTCATAGCTTATCTTATTTCACAAAATTTAAAATGATCTCAATGAGCGGCGTGACAAACAGTACGCTGTCAAACCGGTCCAGCACGCCGCCGTGCTCCAGGAACAAACGGCCATAGTCCTTGATGCCGTACTCCCGCTTGATGAGAGAAAAACTCAGGTCACCCATCTGGGCCACTACGCCGCACAGCAGGGCCAGCAGCACCATGGGGACATAGCCGATGCTGCCGCCGAACCCGCGGTCCACCACAAAAGCAAACAGCAGTCCGCAGACAACATTCCCTGCCATACCGCCGATACTGCCCTCAATGGTTTTCTTGGGACTGACCTTGGGGGCCAGCTTATGCTTGCCGAAGGCCCGGCCCGCAAAATAGGCAAACGTGTCACAGGCAAAGCTGAGAATGAACGGCAGCAGCAGATAGGCCCGGTGGATGCCGGAGGCTTCCATGCGCAAAAATGCGGAAAAGGACCAACCGATTGCGATGCTGCCAAACAGTCCCGCCATGAGCTGGGCGAACTTCACCTCGCCCGCTTTTATGATGGCGTAGCCAAAAAACAGTGCGGCTTCAATCATAAACAGCATTGCCATATGCTCCGGCCGGTCACAGTACCATTCCACAGTGAACACCGCGCAGATGCCGCTGAGTCCCACCAGTTCGCTCCGCTTCACACCGCTGACACACTGCTGTAATTCCATGCCGCCAATGCCGGCCAGCAGGCACAGCGCTGCCAGCATCACGACGGACGGCGCCCATAGAACAACCCATACCAACACCGGCACACCGATGACAGCCACCAAAATTCTTGATTTCATAACCGCCCTCTTTTCTATAAAGGCTTATTTCATCACGCCGCCAAAGCGCCGGTCCCGGCTCTGATAGGCCGCGATGGCCTTGTCCAGCTCCGCCTCGTCAAAGTCCGGCCACAGCACGTCTGTGAAATAGAACTCGGAATAGG
Source organism: uncultured Dysosmobacter sp. (assembly GCF_947631165.1). Classification (GTDB taxonomy): domain Bacteria; phylum Bacillota; class Clostridia; order Oscillospirales; family Oscillospiraceae; genus Oscillibacter. The sequence continues at coordinate 147,685 of NZ_CANRKH010000004.1, forward strand.
CGCACTGCCACAGCAGAAAGTTGCTCAGCCGCTGCTCCCCGCTGGGCCGTATGATCAGCTCCGGGTCCGGGATGCCCCTGGAGTCCAGATAACCGGAGAACAGGGCGTCATCCAAGTCCTCGATCTGCCTCTTCCCCGCTGCGCAGTCGGCGGCAAACCGCCGCGCCGCCCGCAGGATCTCGTCCCGCCCGCCGTAGTTCAAGCAGACGTTGGCCTGGAAATCATCCTTGGAAAGATGCTCTGTAATCTCATCGGTCTCCCGGGCCAATGCCCTCAGCTCAGGGCTGATGGGCGTCATGTCCCCGAAGAAGTGGAGTCGGATATGGTCCCGTTCCATGGTGTCCACCGCTTCCAGCAGGTACTTTTTCAGCAACGCCATAATGGCCCCCACCTCATCAGTGGAGCGCTTCCAGTTCTCCGTGGAAAAGGCGTACACCGTCAAGTATTTGACGCCGATATTCTTGCAGTAGGTGGCAATACGGCGAAAGGTCTCTGCCCCCGCCTTGTGTCCGGCGGTGCGGGGCAGGCCCCGTTTCGTGGCCCAGCGGCCGTTGCCGTCCATGATGATAGCGATGTGGCGGGGCGGCTGCGCCGCCCGCCCGGTCTCATTTGACATGGTTTCTCTCCTTCCGGTGGGCGCTCACGCCCGCCCGGTCTCGCGGACAGCCTCTTGGAGCCGCTCCAAAAAAGCGCAGGCCCCCAGGCCGTCCATCTGTACATGATGGAACTGGAAGGACAGGGGCAGCAGTGCCCTGCCGTCCTCCTCCCGGTATTTGCTCCAAATCAGAAAGGGATTGTTGAAAATGCCGGAGTACATGTTCGCCGCGCCGTCGATGTCATACCGGACCAGGCTGGAGGTGCCCACTATCATGCGGTCCGGCAGCTCGTGGTCCGCGCAGTCCCGGCGGGTCCGCGCCGTCAGCTCCAGATAGGTCTGGTTGAAAGCCTCCAGGTCCGGCAGGCAGGGCAGGTCGCAGGAATTGAGGCCGCCCTTGTCATTGGCCACGATCACACTGACGCCCAGCTGGTCATATTGGACCAGGGTATCCCCCACCGGCAGCAGGCGAAACTCCGGCGTAGCCTCCGCCGCCTGGGCGACACACCAGCACAGCAGCATGTTCAGCTTATATCCCCGTTCCTTTATCGCCATCAGCGGCGTGATGTCCAGGGTCTTGAACAGCGTGACCATGGGCATGGGCGCACGGTGATAGAGCGCCCAGCTGTCCGCCCGGGGCGTTTGCATGGGGTCCACTTCTCTCGCTGCCACGGCATCCTCCTTTTCCGCTCAAAACGAACCAATGGCCGGCCCAGAGGCCGGCCCTCGGCTGAATCAGAATTCGCTCGCCCAGGAACTGGTATTTTGCTGCTGAAAAGCGCACCGCCGGTTTCGGCAGCCCCGTTCCTGAAAACACGAAAATCCTGAAAGCTTCTTCTATCCCCCAATTGCCGTCGTAGGGTCGCTGGTCAATCGCCCAACGCCCCAGAGCGCGCTAAAATTCTTTTGGTTCTTTTCTTTCAAGAAAAGAACTCAGACCGCCATCAGTTCCTTTTCCTTCTTGGCCAGCAGCTCGTCCAGCTTTTTGCAGCTGTCGTCTGTCAGCTTCTGCAGATCCTTCTCCACCTGCTTCATCTCGTCCTCCGTGATCTCGGACTTCTTCTCCTGCTTCTTGAAGTTGTCCATGGCATCCCGGCGGATGTTGCGGACGGCCACCTTGCCGCCCTCCGCGTACTTGCGGATCTGCTTCACCAACTCCTTACGGCGCTCCTCCGTCAGCTGAGGAAACGTGAGGCGGATGCAGCGGCCGTCGTTCTGGGGGTTGATGCCAAGGTCAGAGTTCTGGATGGCCTTCTCAATATTCTTCAGTGCCTTGCTGTCCCAGGGAGAGATGACCAGCGCCCGGGGATCCGGGGAGGAAATGGCCGCGATCTGCTGGATGGGGGTCGGGCTGCCGTAATAATCCACCATGATGCGGTCCAGCACGGCGGCGTTGGCGCGGCCCGCCCGCACGGAGGCGAAGTCCGCGGCAACGGAGTCAATACTCTTCTTCATCTTCTCTTCATATACTTTGTATTCGTCCTTCAACATAATAGGGTCCTTCCTTTCACGTTTCTTAAATGGAAAGCGCGGACACGCGCGGTCTTATTCCTTGACGATGGTGCCGACCTTCTCGCCGCACAGGGCGCGGATGATGTTCCGGGGGTCCTTCAGGGCAAAGAGCAGCACGGGGATGTGGTTGTCCATGGAGAGGGATGTAGCGGTGGTGTCCATCACCATCAGGTGCTGGGCCAGCACATCGTCGTAGCTGATACTGTCGTACTTCACGGCAGAGGGGTCCTTGGCCGGGTCGGCGGTGTACACGCCGTCTACGTTCTTGGCCAGCAGGATCACGTCGGCGTTGATCTCCGCCGCCCGCAGCACCGCCGCCGTGTCGGTGGAGAAATAGGGATTGCCGGTGCCCGCGCCGAAGATGACCACACGGCCCTCCTCCAAATGCCGGATCGCCCTGCCGCGGATGTACGGCTCGGCCACGGCCCGCATCTCGATGGCAGTCTGGACCCGGACGGGAATGCCCTTCTGCTCGCACACGTCAGCTACCGCCAGACAGTTCATCACCGTGGCCAGCATGCCGATGTGGTCGGCCCGGGTGCGTTCCATCTTGCCGCCGCCGCTGTTTTTGGCGCCCCGCCAGAAGTTGCCGCCGCCAACCACCAGACCCACCTGAACGCCCATGTCCAGGCACTCCTTGATGACGTCGCAGACGCTGCCGATCATCTCAAAATCCAGGCCGGAGCCTTTGCCGCCGGCCAGGGCCTCGCCGCTGATCTTCAGCAGGACCCGCTTGTATACCGGTTTTGCCATGTAAATGACCTCCCTGTTTTCCTTGGAAGTTATATCGTTTCTATTTTACCGTATTTTTTTTCGTTTGCATAGGGGGTCCGGCCAGATTTTCACAAAAAAAGCACAGGACCCTCTCCCCGCCTTCGGAGGCACAAACCGGCTCCTCCCCCGCTTTTTTAGGTCCCGCAACCGATATTTGACACGCGGGTGGTAGATTTACAAGCTCAAATATGGCATACTGGTTCTTGAAAAGATGGAAGATTGAAGCGTTTAACGTGAAGATTTTCGGGAGGGATGCCTATGACATTGGGAGATCGGATCGCTCAGTATCGGAAAAACCTGGGCATCTCCCAGGAGAAGCTGGGGGCACGGCTGGGCATCAGCCGTCAGGCCGTCAGCAAGTGGGAGACCGGCGCGGCGGCGCCGGATATGAATAATCTGATGGCGCTGGCCCGGGAGTTCCACATCTCCATGGCGGAGCTGACGGAAACGCCGGAGGGGACGCCCTCGGAGGACGCTCCCGCGCCGGAAACGTCGCCGTTCTCAGGTCCCGCCGCCGGACAGCCCCGTTTCTTCTGGCCGGTGCTGTGCGGCGTGCTGGCGGCATTATTGGTGGTGGTACTGGCAGCGGTCTTTCTCCACATCCGCTCTCAGCGGATCCTCCCCAGCGAGGAGGCCGTCGCAGGCGAACCGCCTGCCGCAGATGAAACGTCCCCGGTCCCCTATCCCGCCACAGACTTCGCCCTGCTGTGGACCAACCGCGACGGGAACGAGGAATTTCTGGAGCTGGGGGAACAGGAGGACTTCTTCCCCTTTGGGACTTCTCTGGAGCTGACTGCGCCGGAGGAGGTCCTGGACACGGACTTTCACCTGACAGTCCTGCACGACGCCGTCTGCGGCGCCATCAACCTCTCCTATCTGCACACGGAGCAAGACCTGGAAACGGACCCGCCATCTGTGGAGTGTGAATCCGTCATCCGTCTGTCTACCATCGCCCCCAGCGTCCACACCCCCCGCGGCATCCACGCCGGCAGCACCAAGGCCGACGTGGCGGCAGCCTACGGCGACGAACTGGTGTACTGTTTGAAGGAAGAGGGCGGCTATACCCTGACGTCCCACGATTATTACTACATCTATCAGCCCGAATCCGCCTTTTCCCGCTATCTCGCTATCTACATGCGGGACGGCCTGGTGGCCGGGCTGTGGGTGGAGGATCTGATTGACGCGGGAAACAACTTCTTCCTGCCCAACAATGTCTCCCGTTTCCCAACCATCAACGGCGAGCCGGATTTCTCCCAACGCCGGGAACCGGAGCGGGAGGACATCGACGACACCCGCAGAGCCTATATCGCGTGGAACCAGTTAGTGACCAATAACAATCTCTCCGCCGAGGAGCGGTACGCCTACCGCCGGGACGCGTTTACCCTCCTGCCCTATTTGGATTGGCAGGAGTTCATGACCCTCGGCGGCACGGGGTACCCAGACGATACGGCCTTCGCTTTCATGGACTGGCTGGCGAGACAGGACAGCTACTCACAGAGCGAAATGCTGGACATTCAAATGGGATGTACAGCGAAAGGACTTGACGGCGCATACATGGATTCCTATGATGGAATTCTCTCCCACGCAATGTTCTATGACCCGGTATCTTTCGCCAAAGCCCTTGCCGTAGATGGGGTTGACGAGGAGGTAAAATGGCACGCTATCAGAGACACCGCCTATGACGCGGAGCTGTACCCGGTGGAGCTGGACGCGGCAGTGAACGCCCTGGACAGCGCCATCGACGGCGGCGTTTTCACGGAGGAGCAGGAGGGCTGGGCGAAGCTCCTGCGGCTGTACCTGCTGACCCCCATCGATGAGCGCATCAATCTCCCCAAGACCCCGGCGTAATGGATGCGAAAAAAGGAACGGCTTTAGCCATGGTGCCATAAGAAAACATGAGAAAACCCAGTAAAATCAATGTTTTTTAAGGGCAGCGGAAAACGGGGCGGCGCAAACAACTGAACAACAAGCACAGAAAACGGGCGATGTCGGCAAGACAACGCCCGTTTCTGCGTCCCGGCCAACGCCGCAGGTTTCAAAAAATCTGCGGCGTTTTTTCATGTCCAAACACCGAAAGGAGCGGAAAGCCATGCCAGTATTCCGCGTGGAAAAGAACACGGGCTATACGGTGATGTCAAACTACCACCTGCGGGACAAGCGGCTGTCCCTGAAAGCCAAGGGGCTGCTGTCGCAAATCCTCTCACTCCCGGAAGATTGGGACTACACCCTGTCCGGGCTGTGCTACATCAACCGTGAGAGCAAGGACGCTATTCGTTCCGCCGTCAATGAGCTGGAACGGGCCGGGTACATCGAGCGCCACCAGACCACCGACGAGGGCGGCAAGTTCAGCAGCAACGAGTACATCATCCACGAAAGCCCCATTTCCTTGCCGCCGTCGTTGGATAAACCGTCGTCGGAAAACCCGACAACGGAAAAACCGACGTCGGAAAATCCAACGCAACAAATTAAAGATAGAGTAACTAAAGACCAATCTATTACTGACGCATCAAGTACCCATTCCTTTCCCTCCCATTCTGCCCCTCCCGTCGAGGCAGGAGCGGCTTCGCCGCCGGAAAGGAAAAGAACGGAAGCGGCTTCGCAGAGCGCGGTAGAGATTTATCAGGACATCATCAAGGAGAACATCGAGTACGACCACCTCCTGCGCTACTCCAAGATCGACCGGGAAGAATTGGACGGCATCGTGGAATTGCTGGTGGAAACCGTCTGCACGGCCCGCAAGACGATCCGGGTGGCCGGTGACGACTACCCCGCCGAGCTGGTAAAGGCCAAGCTGTTGAAACTGAACAGTGGGCATATCGAGTTTGTCATGGACTGTATGCGGCAGAACACCACGAAAATCCGCAATATCAAGAAATACCTGCTGGCGGTGCTGTTCAACGCCCCCAGCACAATGGGCAGCTATTACACAGCCCTCGTCGCCCACGACATGGCGGAGGGCAAAATCTGAAAAAGGAGGCCCCGAATATGAAACAGGGCGCATTGATCTTCGACGAGCGGGCAGACCGCTACGACATCCGCTTTGACCTGGCGGACTACTATGGCAGCTTGCACTGTGGACAGTGCTTCGACGTAATGGTGGGAGGCCGGTGGAAGCCCACCCGCATTGAGTACGGCCACGCCTGGTATCTGGTGGGCATCCGGGCCGACGATCTGAACGGCCTGCGGGTGCGTATCTAATGCGGATTTATCTTAGGCGGCTGGTGGTTCCACCTTAGCCGCCCCTTTCTGACTTCTGGCAAAGGAGGTATGAGGTTTGCAGGAGGAAGTCACTCAAAAGACCATCGCGTTATCCATGAAAACCGGGAAGCTGACGGCCCAAGTGCTACAAATGGCCCTGAAAAAGTTTTTGGAGGCCCAGAAGCACGGCCCCAAGCTCCACCACGGCCAGCAGAGCCTAAAACAGTTAAAACAGCACGGGGCGGCGCTGTCCAACATCGAGATCACGGACGCCAATATCGCCGCTTTCAAGCCCTGCGCCAAGAAATACGGCGTGGACTTCACCTTGCGAAAGGACAAGACCACCCAGCCGCCCCACTACATCGTGATTTTCAAG